>NZ_CAXWGX010000028.1:0-304028 GCF_964266745.1 Propionicimonas sp. T2.31MG-18 | reverse complement strand
CGGAAGGGAGGGGCGGAGCGGGGCGGCGGGAGGGGGGAGGGGGCGGGAGGCGGGGCGCTCAGCGCAGGTGGACGACGTCGCCGGCGGCGAAGGCTCGCTCTCCACCGGCGACGGAGACCAGCAGGCAGCCGTCGGCGTCCACACCGGTGGCGAGGCCCTCGACCACGTCGTCCGGCGACAGCTGCACCCGCACCCTGCGACCGACGGACGTGCAGCGTGCGGCGTACTCGCCGCGCAGGTCCTCCGCGGCGAGCCACCGGGTGTACCAACCGCCGAGCGCGGCCAGGACGGCCTCGGCCAGCGCCGCGTCGTCCGCCGTGCCACCCGCCAGGACGACCGACGTCGCGGTCGGCACCGGCAGCTGGTCGGCGGAGAGGGTGGTGTTGACGCCCATCCCGATCACCGCGGCCGGCCCGTGGACGGAGTCCACGCGCTCGGCGAGGATCCCGCACAGCTTTCGCCCGTCGGCCAGCACGTCGTTCGGCCACTTCAGTTCCGCGGCCACGCCGGTGGACGCGCGGAGCCCGTCGGCCACGGCCAGCCCGGCGACCAGCGGCAGCCACAACCAGCGGCGGGCCGCCACGGCCGGCGGCGGGCGCAGCAGCACCGAGATCGCCAGCGAGGTTCCCGGGGGTGCCTCCCACACCCGGGTGAACCGTCCGCGCCCTGCGCTCTGGTGGCTTGAGACCAGCACCATCCCCGACTCGGCGCCCGCCCGGGCCGCCGCGGCCAGGTCGGCGTTCGTCGATCCGGTGGTGGCGAGCGTGGTCACCTGCGTCCACACCCCGCCCGGGCGGACGAGCGCCGCGGCCAGGCGCGCGGCGTCGACCTGCGGGGCGCCGGGGGTCGAAATCACGCCCAGACCCTATGCCCACGGCGGAGGCTGGTCGGTATGGTTCCGCTCATGGCGCAGGACATCCACACCACGCGGGGCAAGATCGCCGACCTGGGCGAGCGCATGAAGCAGGCGCAGAACCCGTCGTCGCCCGCCGCGGTGGAGAAAGTGCACGCGCAGGGCAAGATGACCGCCCGCGAGCGGATCCTCGCCCTGCTCGACGAGGGCAGCTTCACCGAGTTCGACGAGTTCTCCCGGCACCGCTCCACCGTGTTCGGCATGGAGGAGAAGCGGCCCTACACCGACGGGGTGATCACCGGCGTCGGTTCGATCCACGGCCGTCCGGTGTGCGTGTTCAGCCAGGACGTGACGATCTTCGGCGGCGCCCTCGGCGAGGTGTACGGGGAGAAGATCGTCAAGATCCTGGACTTCGCGATCACGACCGGCTGCCCGATCATCGGCATCAACGAGGGCGGCGGCGCGCGCATCCAGGAGGGCGTCGCCTCGCTCGACCTGTACGCCAGGATCTTCCGGCGCAACACGCTCGCGTCCGGCGTCATCCCGCAGATCTCGCTGATCATGGGCGCGGCGGCCGGCGGGCACGTCTACTCCCCCGCGCTGACCGACTTCGTGATCATGGTCGACCAGACCTCACAGATGTTCATCACCGGGCCGAACGTCATCAAGACCGTCACCGGCGAGGACGTCACGATGGAGGAGTTGGGCGGCGGCCGGACGCACTCCACCCGGTCGGGCAACTCCCACTACCTGGCCGCGGACGAGACCGACGCCATCGAGTACGTCCGCGAGCTGCTGACCTACCTGCCGCAGAACAACCTCGAGGACCCGCCGGTCTACGACGAGGCCGAGGCCGACCTCACGATCACCGAGCACGACCTGGTGCTCGACACGCTGGTGCCCGACTCGCCTAACCAGCCCTACGACATGCACGAGGTCATCAAGCGCGTGCTCGACGACGACGAGTTCCTCGAGGTGCACCAGCTGTACGCGCCGAACATCATCTGCGGCTTCGGCCGGGTGGAGGGACGCGCGATCGGCGTCATCGCCAACCAGCCGATGGTGTACGCGGGCTGCCTCGACATCAAGGCCTCCGAGAAGGCCGCGCGGTTCGTCCGCACCTGCGACGCGTTCAACATCCCGATCCTGACCTTCGAGGACGTCCCCGGCTTCCTCCCCGGCACCGACCAGGAGTGGGACGGGATCATCCGTCGCGGCGCCAAGCTGATCTACGCCTACGCGGAGGCCACCGTCCCGCTGGTCACGGTGATCACGCGCAAGGCCTACGGCGGCGCCTACTGCGTGATGGGGTCCAAGCCCCTCGGCGCGGACGTGAACCTCGCCTGGCCCACCGCGCAGATCGCGGTGATGGGCGCGGAGGGCGCGGTGAACATCCTCTACAAGCGCGAGCTGGCCGAGGCCGAGGATCCCGCCGTCCGGCGCACCGAGCTGATCGACGAGTACAACGACGAGCTGGCCAACCCCTACGTCGCCGCCGAGCGCGGCTACGTCGACAAGGTGATCTACCCGCACGAGACGCGCGCCCAGGTGATCCGCGTGCTGCGGCTGCTGCGCACCAAGCGCCAGCAGCTGCCGCCGAAGAAGCACGGGAACATCCCGCTGTGAGCACCCAACCGGGCGGGCCGGGCGAGGCCCCGCTGGTACAGGTGGTCGCCGGCAGCCCGACGGACGAGGAACTGGCCGCCCTCGGCGCCCTGATCGTCGCGTTGCGCCGCGGCCGCCCCGCACCGCACGCGCCCGAGACCAGCACCCTCGCCGGCGGCTGGCGCTCCTACTGGCACACGGTCCGGACGCCGCTGGTGCCCGGCCGCGAGGCCTGGCGCAGCAGTTTCCGGATGTAGCAGGCCCACCCACCGGACGGGCGACGCGTCGCGCAGACCCGGCACCGGGCAACCGAGAGGAGATGGCATGGGAGCCGTCGACGAGATCCTGTCCAGGATCGACCCGGCCCAGCTCGCCGCAGCCCTGGGCACCGACGAGGAGACCGCCCGCGCAGCAGCAGAAGCAGCCATCCCCACCCTGATCACCGGCTTCCAGGCCAACGCCGCCACCGGCGACGGCGAGGTCGGGCTCGCGTCCGCCCTCGGCCGGCACGCCGACGGCGTGTTCGCCGACACGGTGAACCTCGACGAGGTGGACACAGAGGACGGCCGCAAGATCGTCGCGCACGCCCTCGCCGACGACCCGTCGCGGCTGCAGGCCGTCGGCGGGCTCGACGGCAGCCTGCTGAGCACGCTGCTGCCCCTGCTCGCGCCGATCGTCCTGAGCTACCTCGCGAAGAAGCTGGGCATGGGCGGCGCGCAGGCGCCGTCGGCGGGCGGCTCCGGCGACATCCTCGGCGACCTCCTGGGCGGCATGCTCGGCGGCGCGGCCGGGGGCGGGTCGGCCGGCGGGCTCGGCGACCTGCTCGGCCAGATCCTCGGCGGCGGCCAGCCGGCGTCCGTGCCGGCGGGCCACGACGGTGGCCAGGGCGACGGCTACGGCGAGCCCGGCGGCGGGGTGTTCGACGCCCCCGGCAACACGACCGGCCTGCAGATCCCCGACGACGGCAGCGACGCGACCGGCCCGTCCCGGCGTTCGGGGGACGCGCTCGGCGACCTGCTGGGGCAGATCCTTGGCCGCTGACGCGCCGCGCCTCGTCCTCGCGTCCGCCTCCCCGGCCCGCCTGGAGACGCTGACCCGTGCCGGGCTGGCCCCGGAGGTGGTGGTCTCCGACGTGGACGAGGACGCCTTCGCCGCCGCCGACGTCCCCGCGCTCGTGCTCGCACTGGCGACCGCGAAGGCCGCCTCCGTTGCCGCGCGGCTGCCGGCCGGCGTCGACACCCTCGTCGTCGGCTGCGACTCCCTGCTCGAGCTGGATGGCGAACCGCTGGGCAAGCCGGCCTCCCCCGCCGAGGCCACGCAGCGGTGGCGCAGCATGCGCGGACGGGTCGGCCACCTGCACACCGGGCACCACGTGGTGCGGCTCGGGCCCTCACCGGGGTCCACGTCCGGCGTGGCGACCACCGAGGTGCGCTTCGCGGAGGTGAGCGACGCGGAGATCGCGGCCTACGTCGCCACCGGCGAGCCGGAGCGGGTGGCCGGGGCGTTCACCATCGACGGCCTCGGCGGGGCCTTCGTCACCGCCGTGAGCGGCGACCCGCACAACGTGGTCGGCATCAGCCTGCCGCTGCTCCGCGGGCTGTTCGCCGGCCTCGGGGTGTCCTGGCACACGCTGTGGCGCGTCCCCTGAGCGGGCCGCGGCGACGGGACGGCGAGCGATCCCCGCAACCGTGCCACCGCCCGTCCGTGCGCCCGGACGCTAGCCTTGGAGGGCCATGACGAACACCGAGAAGCTGCCCGAGCTGGCAGAGAAGAAGGCCCTCCTGCCGGCCTGGCTGCGGGCGATGCGACCCAAGCAGTGGGTGAAGAACGTCCTCGTGCTGGCGGCCCCCCTGGCCGCCGGACGCCTCTTCGAGCCGTCCGTGCTGATGCAGTCGCTGTGGGCGTTCCTGTCGTTCTCCCTTGTCAGCGCGTCGATCTACCTCATCAACGACAGCCGCGACGTCGAGGCGGACCGTCTGCATCCCAAGAAGCGGTTCCGACCCATCGCCGCCGGAGAGCTGGCGATCCCGACCGCCTACGTGCTCGCGGCCGTGACGCTGGCGGCCTCCCTGGCGATCGGGTTCTGGACGGCACCGCTGCTCGGGGTGACGCTGGCCGCCTACTGGGTGCTCCAGGTCATCTACTCGCTGTTCCTGAAGCACCAGCCGATCATCGACCTGGCCATGGTGGCGGCCGGCTTCCTCCTGCGCGCGGTGGCCGGTGGTGTCGCGGCCGACATCCCGCTGTCGCAGT
Source organism: Propionicimonas sp. T2.31MG-18 (assembly GCF_964266745.1). Classification (NCBI taxonomy): domain Bacteria; kingdom Bacillati; phylum Actinomycetota; class Actinomycetes; order Propionibacteriales; family Nocardioidaceae; genus Propionicimonas; species Propionicimonas sp. T2.31MG-18. The sequence continues at coordinate 299,317 of NZ_CAXWGX010000028.1, read as the reverse complement.
GGTTCCTGCTCGTGGCATCGTTCGGCTCGCTGTTCATGGTGGCCGGCAAGCGGTACTCCGAGCTGAAGGAGCTGGGCACGGAAGCCCGCACGCGCGCCAGCCTCGAGCGCTACACCAAGTCCTACCTGCGCGAGGTGTGGTCGGTCTCGATCGCCATCGTGATCATGTCCTACAGCCTGTGGGCCTTCGAGCAGGCCGGCAACCAGCTGTGGGGCATCCCCTGGACGACGATCTCGATCGCGCCGTTCACGCTCGCGGTGCTGCGCTACGCGATGCGCGTCGATCAGGGCACGGCCGGGGAGCCGGAGGACGTGGTGCTGTCCGACACGATCCTCCAGGTGCTCGCCGTGCTCTGGGTGGTCCCCGTCGCGATCGCGGTGTTCTGGTGAGCCGCCCGGTCGCGCTGGTCACCGGCGGCTCGCGGGGCATCGGACGCGCGATCGCCCAGACGCTCTCTCCCACCCACCACGTGCTGGTCGGGGGCAGGGACGCCGACCGCCTGCGCGAGGTCGTCGCGGGCCTGGAGTCGGCGGAGCCGTTCGCCGTCGACCTCACCGACGAGGCAGCGCTCGCCGCTGCGGTGGCCGCCATCGAGCGGCTCGACGTGCTGGTGCACTCCGCGGGCCTGGTCGCGTTCGGTCCGCTCGCCGAGACCACCACGGCGGAGTGGCGGGAGGTCATGGAGCTGAACGTGGTCGCCCCGGCGACCCTGACCCGCGTCCTCCTGCCGGCGCTGCGGGCCGCCCACGGCCTGGTGGTGTTCCTGAACTCCGGTGCCGGGCTGGCGACCTACCGCGGCTTCTCGGTCTACTCGGCCTCGAAGTTCGCCCTCACGGCCCTCGCCGACGCCCTGCGCCAGGACGAGCGGGGCCGCATCCGCGTGACCTCGATCCACCCCGGGCGCGTGGCCACGGACATGCAGGCCCAGCTGACCTCGCTCCAGGGCATGCCCTACGTGCCGGACGCGCACCTCGACCCCGCCGACGTCGCGCGGGCCGTCCGCATGGCCGTCGACCTGCCGCGCGACGCCAGCCTGGACGCCCTGCGGATCAACCCCGTCTGAGCCGGCCGGCGCCGCTACCGCTGGGCCAGGCCGGCCAGCGCGGGCGCGCCCCACACGGCGAGTCCGAGGACGGCCAGGTTGACCACCGTCGAGCCCGCGAGCGAGCTCGTGGGCAGGGCTGCCGGGACGAGGGCCGACGCCACCAGTGAGGTGATCGCCGAAGCGACCGCCACCTCCCGCCACCACGGCTGGCCGGTCGCCAGCGCACCGGCGGCGACGAGGAAGCCGAGGGTGGGCGCCGCGTACAGCGCCCCGGCCACCATCGCGCCCAGCCGGTCGCCGAGCAGCGGGTCGAGGGCCCAGGACCGGGTGGACACTTTCTCGAACGCCGCCAGCCCCCAGGCCGGCAGCCAGCCCAGCACGTGTCCGACTCCGTGGGCACCCAACACCGCCGCTCCGGCCAGGCCGAGAGGGACGTTCATATCTGTTCTCCTATCTGCGTACGTTGTACGCTTGCGTACGTCGTACGCTACGTCTACGGTGGGACCCGTGTCAAGCGAACGAGTCCCCCTGTCCCGTCCGGCCATCGCGGCCGCAGCCATCGACCTGCTGGACGAGGTGGGCATCGACGGGCTCACCATGCGCGCGGTCGCCGCACGCCTGGGCTCGGGCACGATGTCGCTGTACCGCCACGTCGCCGGCCGTGACGAGTTGCTCGACCTGGTCGTCACCGAACTCACCGACCGGATCGAGTTCGGCACGCCGTCCGGCGACTGGCGGACCGACCTGGCGTCCGTGGCCCGCCACACCAGGCGGGCCCTCGTGAGCAGGCCCCAGCTCACGCTTCTGCTCACCGCGCGCGCCGGGTCCACCGCCGCCACCCTGCGCGCCCTGGACCACACCCTGGGCATCCTGCGCGCGGCGGGGCTGGGGCCGCGCGAGGCCGTCCGGACGAACCACGCCCTGGGCAACCTGGTCGCGGGCGCGGCACTGTGGGAGGCCGAGGGCCGCCGCGCTCCCGTCCCCGCAGGGGACGCTCCCGCGCCGACACGGGAGAACCTCGCCTGGGCAGCGGAGGAGCTCTTCGCCGGCACCCCGGAGGACCGGTTCGAGTACGGCCTCCAGCTGCTCCTGGACGGCATCGAGGCCAGCCTCGCCGGAGGGTCGTCCGCCTAGGGACGCCGGCGGATGCCCCTCAGCGCTGCCCGGCGCCGCCCGCGTCCCTGCGCACCGGATAGCGCAGGTGCGTGACACCGACGCCCTGCACGACCGTGGGGTCGCCGAGCACGACCGGCACCCCGGCGAGGTTGTCGAACAGGCGGACGCCGGAGCCGAGCAGGACGGCGGCGACGTCGATGCTCAGCTCGTCCAGCAGCCCCGCCGCCAGCAGCTGGCGGATCACGTCCGGCCCGTGCACGCCGACGTCCTTCCCCCCGGCGGCCGCCCGCGCCTGCGACACGGCCTCGGCGACGCCCCCGGTGACGAAGTGGACCGACGAGCCGGGGCGCGGCCACCCGGCGGGCACCTCGTGGGTCACGACGAAGGCGGGCCCCCACGCGTGCTCCCCGCCCCAGCCCCCCGCCACCTCGAACGTCCGGCGCCCGGTGAGCACCGCGCCGAGGCCCGCGGTGAGGCCGCGGACGTGCTCCGCGCTCGCCGGGGGAGCCGGAAGGTCATCGGCTCCGCCCCGCCCGAGCGCACCTCGACCTCACCGGAGGTGAAGTACCAGCCGAACACCTCGGCGAGGCCGCCGGCCGCGTCGGCGACGAACCCGTCCAGCGACATGGACATGATCGCGATCACCCTGGACACCGCTGCACCTCCTCCGGCGCACGGCACACGCGGGAACGCGGGACGGGCCCGCCCCTCCGGCGCCGGGGACACCACCGGGCGTGCGCAGGGAACCACCTTCACACGGTCGACCACGCCGGACAAGCAGCTCATCGGCCGCGACCGCGACAAGGACGGCATCGCCTGCGAGAGGCGCTGGCGACACCACCGGCAACCCTGGCCGGATGGCCAGACCCTGGCCCGGCCGGATGGCCATCCGGCCATCGCCGCGTGCCCGGCAGCGGTGATACGCGCCCCGGCGGGGACAATGGCGACGCCTCCCACCCCTGGGACGACGATGGTGCCGGCGTGGCGGCCGCAGGCTGGAGGGGGATGGTTCCTGCGCGCTGCCACGCCCCATCGCCCGTCGCGTTCCGCATCGTCGCGGAGCATGGTCTAGCGTCGTGCCTGCACCGACCAGCCACCCAGCGACGAGGTTCACGTGATCGACCCGGCACCGCTCACCCCGGCGCCGCCGCGTCCCGGGCGGCGGCTCCTCCAGCCGGGCAACATCGAGATCGTCCTCGCCGCCGTCCTCGGGCTGGTGACGATCGCCCTCGACGTCCTCACGGGCCGGCCCTGGCCACCGCTGGCCCTCGACCTCGCGGCCTGCACCGCCGCGGCACTCTCCGGGCGGTGGCCCCGGTCGTCAGCCGTGGTGCTCGGCGTCCTGCTCAGCACCTACCTGGTGATCCCTCCGGGCTGGGCGACCATGGGCGAGTACGCGCTGCTGATCCCGATCCTCGGCGCGGGCATGCGCGGACGCCGGCTCCTCCGGCTGGTCGAGTCGGTCGCCTACTGGCTCATCCTGGTGGGGCTGGCGCTCCAGAACGACCCGTCGTTCTCCCGCGGCCTGCTGGGCGGCCTGGTGTGGGCCGTCCTGATCGGGCTGCAGTGGCTGATCGGCAACGTCTTCGTCACCGTCGCCGACGCGCACCGGCAGGCCCACCGGGCAGCGATCGTGCTGCAACGCCAGCAGGTGGCCCTCGAACTCCACGACACCGTTGCCCGCTCGCTCAGCACCCTCGCGATGACCGCAGAACGCGCCCGCGTGCGCGGTGCGGCCTCCCCGGACGACCTCGACCTCATCGCCCGGACGGCGAGCGACTCCGTCGGCCAGCTGCGGCAGGTCATCACCCTCCTGGGCCGCCCGGACGCGGGGCCGCCGGCGGAACGGAACCCGACAGCGCTCCCCGACGTCCTCGCCTCCGCCGAGGCGGCGCTCGCCCGCCACGGGTTCACCCCGCGCGTCCACGTCAGCGGCGACCCGGAGCTGCTGGGCGCGGAGGCCCGCGAGCTCCTCGGCGCCGCGAGCGCGGAGGCGCTCCACAACATCGTCACGCACGGCGATCCCGACAGGGCCTGCCTGGTCTCGGCGGAGATCACCCCCACCGGGGCCGTGCTCCAGTTCACGAACGCGCCCCGCGGCGATGCGCCGGCCGCCCACGGCACGTCGCTGGGGCTGGGAGCGCTGCGGCAGCGGATCGAGGCGGCCGGCGGCCGGGTGACCGCGGGCCGCGCGGACAGCCAGTGGCTGACGAGGGTCGACCTGCCCCTGCCGCTCACCACCTCCGACGGCGAGCCCGCCCGGTGAGCGCCCCGATCAGCGTCCTCGTGGTCGACGACGACCTGTTCGTCCGCGAGACCCTGACCGACTACCTGCGGGACGCCGACGACCTCACTCTCGCCGGCACCTACCCGGACGCGGAGAGCGCCCTGCCGGCCGTCGAGGAACACCGGCCCGACGTCGTGCTGATGGACGTCCGCCTGCCCGGGATGAGCGGGATCGAGGCGACCCGAGAGGTGGCCCGCCGCTCCGCGGGCACCCGCGTCCTCGCGCTCACCTCGTTCGGCGACGCCGACGTGGTGGTGCAGATGCTCGCTGCGGGAGCGCACGGCTTCCTGCTGAAGAGCACGCGGGCCCAGACGCTCCTGCACGCCGTCCGGGTGGCGCACAGCGGGCTGGCCGTCGTCCCGCAGGACACGCTGCAGGAGTGGGCCACGGGCCGGCTGGCGGCCGGCGGGCCCGTGCTCTCCGCGCGCGAACGAGCGGTCCTCCGGGGCCTGGACCTCGGGCTGACCAACCGCCAGATCGCCGCAGAACTCTACCTGTCGACCTCCACGGTGAAGGCCCACGTCGCGGACCTCCTGCGCAAGCTGGACGCGCCGACACGCACCCGGGTCGTGGCCAGGGCCCACGCGCTGGGGATGCTGCCGGGCGCCGACGGCTGAGCCGGGGCGGGTGCTGGCGGCGCCGGCCTCAGCGCTCGAGGCCGAGCACCAGCCCGAAGCCGAGCATGGCGGTGCCCGCGGCCCCGTCGATCACGCGGGCACCGCGGCTGCTGGTGAGGAAGCCGCGCACGGCGTGCGCACCGAGGATCACCACCGTGAACCAGGCGAACGCCACCAGCACGTGGACGCCCGCCAGCACGGCGCCGGCCAGCACCGGGGCGATGCCCGCCGGGAGGAAGAGCGGGAGCACCGTCAGGTAGAACACCGCCATCTTGGGGTTGAGCAGGTCGGTGAGCAGTCCCTTGACGAAGGCCTCGCGGGCGGAGTCCACCGCGCCGGACGCCAGGTCGGCGTGGGCCACGTCGCCGCGCACCGCCGCGCGCAGGTAGCTCCACGCCAGGTAGGCGAGGAACGCCACACCGGCCCAGCGCAGCACCGAGTAGGCCACCTCGGACGCGACGAAGAGCGCGGCGATCCCCGCGGCGGCGGCGATCCCCCACAGCAGGGCTCCGAGCCCGATGCCGGCGGCGGCGGCGAAGGCCGTCCGACGACCGGCGCGCAGCGCCTGGCGCAGCACCAGCACCGTGTCGAGCCCGGGCGTCACCGCGACCACCGCGGCCAGCGCGGTGAAGCCGAGGAGGGACTGTGCCAGCGTCACGGCAGCATGGTAGGGCGCGGCCGTGCCCCCACCGGCTGCCGGGCCGGAGGGCGGGACCCGCTCAGATCCAGTCGACCCGGCGGAACAGGATGTAGAGCCCGATCGTGCCCACCAGCATCAGCACGGTGCTCTGAAGGAGGCCGAATTCGGCCATGAACCCCGGATAGGGGATGTTCTGGCCGAACCAGCCGGTGACCGCCGTCGGCACGGCGATGATCGCCGCCCACGCGGCCAGCTTCTTCATCACCTCGTTGAGGCGGGCGTCCTGGAGCGAGAGGTTGGTCTCGAAGACGCCGCTCACCATGTCGCGCAGGCTCTCGGTCCACTCCGCCGCACGGATCACGTGGTCGTACAGGTCGTTGAAGTTCCCGTCCAGCTCGCTGGAGAGGCTGCGGTCGCCCTCGCCGCGGAAGCGCATCACCGCGGTCACCACCTCCCGCATGGGCAGCACGACGCGGCGCAGCTGCACCAGCGCCTTGCGGAGGCCGAACACCCGCTGCTGGATCGCCCGCGGCTTCATCGCCGGATCGAACAGCATGTCCTCCAGCTCTTCCAGCAGGTCGTCCATCGACTCGATGGTGGCGAAGTAGCCGTCGACCAGCTCGTCCAGCATCCCGTGGACGAGGGCCGCCACGCCGTGGGTGAGCAGGCCGTCCTCGTTCCACCGCGCGACGACCGCCGACATGTCGACGCGGTCGTCGGTGCGGACGGTGATCAGCGCGTTGCGCAGCACGAAGGCCGACACCCGGCCGAGCTCGAACGCGATCCCGTCCCCGGGCAGCTGCTCGATGCGCGCGGAGTAGCAGGTGAGGAAGATGTGGTGGGCGTGGAAGGTGGCCTTCGGGCGCTCCCGCGGTTCCACGGCGTCCTCGACGGCCAGCGGGTCGAGCCGGAGCTCTTCGGCCAGCGCGGCCAGCACGGCGGGTTCGGGCTCGAGCAGGTCGAGCCAGACCAGCGCGTCCGGCTCGGCCAGCCACCGGTCGAGGTCGGCCAGGGGGAAGTCGGTCGCGACCTCCTCGCCGTGGCGCCAGGCCCTGCTGTGACAGCTGCTCACCGCCCCAGCATGGCACCGGCCCGGGGTGTACGAGGTCATCCGCGCGGTGAACCGGTGTATCGCCGCCGCGACGCGGGGGGTAGATTCGCGGACCATGGAGATCGACCTGACCGCCGAAGTCGGGCACGGTCTCGGCGAGGCCGCCACCGCCGCCGACGACGTCCTCTGGCCCCTGATCAGCACAGCCCTCGTGCCCTGCGGCGTGCATTCCGGCGAGCCCGTCTCGATGCTGCGGGCCTGCAGCGAGGCCGTGACGAGGAAGGCCGCCATCGGCGCGGCGATCGGCTACGCCGACCGGGTCGGGCGCGGCGAGCGCTTCGTCGACTACGACCCCGACGACCTGGCGGCGACGATCATCTACCAGCTGGGCGCCCTGGACGGCCTGGCCCTCGCCGAGCAGGCCCGGGTCACCTGCGTGCGTCCGGGCGGCGCGCTGTTCGAGGCCGCCCGCACCGACCGCAACCACGCCTGGGCCGTGGTGAACGCCGTCCTCGACTACGACCCGGGGCTGACGATCATCGGCCTGCCCGAGTCCCGGCTGCTGCAGACCGCGGAACGCAACGGGCTGGCCGTCGCCCGGGAGTACCAGCCCCACCGCCTGCTCAACGCCAACGGCTCGCTCGGCGCCGTCGTCACCGATCCCGACGTGGTCGCCCGCCGCGCGGTGGACGCGGTCGCCTCCGGCGCCTATGACTGTATCCGGCTGCCGTGGCACAGCGCGGCGGAGCGCGTCTGCGCCCAGGCCGTCCACGCCGCCCTCGTCGAGGCGGGACACTGCGTCCGCTCCCCCGCCGGGCCGGCCCAGCCCGAACTCCCTGTGCACCTCGCACTCGCCGGGAGCGGGACACCTGCCTGACTGGACCCCCACCCGGTCACTAGACTCCGCAGGAGTTGGGCAGAGGCGGCAGGAGGAGTCAATGGCGATCACCAAGGTTCTGGTGGCCAATCGCGGTGAGATCGCGGTCCGCGTGTTCCGGGCCGCCAGGGACGCGGGGCTGGCCAGCGTGGCCGTCTACGCCGACCCGGATGCCGACTCGCTGTTCGTGAGGCTCGCCGACGAGGCGTTCGCCCTCAACGGCCTCACGCCCGCGGAGACCTACCTCGACGTCGCCAAGATCCTGGCCGTCGCCGCGCGGTCCGGCGCCGACGCCGTGCACCCCGGCTACGGCTTCCTCGCCGAGAACGCCGCCTTCGCCCAGGCCGTGATCGACGCCGGGCTGGTCTGGATCGGGCCCCCGCCGGCCGCGATCGAGGCCCTGGGCGACAAGGTGCAGGCCCGGCACATCGCCGCGCGGGTGGGCGCCCCCCTCGTGCCCGGCACCGCCGACCCGGTGGCGGACGCGGACGAGGTCGTCGCCTTCGCCCGCGAACACGGCCTGCCGATCGCCATCAAGGCCGCCTACGGCGGCGGCGGCCGCGGGCTCAAGGTCGCCCGCACGCTCGAGGAGGTCCCGGAGCTCTTCGAGTCGGCCACCCGCGAGGCCGTCACGGCCTTCGGCAGGGGTGAGTGCTTCGTCGAGCGCTACCTCGACCGTCCGCGCCATGTGGAGACCCAGTGCCTGGCCGACACCCACGGCACCGTCGTGGTGGTCTCCACCCGCGACTGCTCGTTGCAGCGCCGCCACCAGAAGCTGGTCGAGGAGGCGCCGGCGCCGTTCCTGAGCGAGGAGCAGCGCACCCGGCTCTACGAGTCGAGCAAGGCCATCCTGCGGGAGGCGGGCTACGTGGGCGCCGGCACGTGCGAGTTCCTCGTCGGCCAGGACGGGACGATCAGCTTCCTCGAGGTCAACACCCGGCTCCAGGTGGAGCACCCGGTTTCGGAGGAGGTCACCGGGCTCGACCTCGTGCGCGAGATGTTCCGGATCGCCGACGGGGAGGCGCTCGGCTACGACGACCCACCCGCGCGCGGCCACTCGATCGAGTTCCGGATCAACGCCGAGGACCCGGGCCGCTCGTTCATGCCGGCACCGGGCACCCTGACCGCCTGGCAGCCGCCCACCGGCCCCGGCGTCCGCGTCGACTCCGGCTACCTGACCGGCATGGCCGTGCCGGGCTCGTTCGACTCGCTGGTGGCGAAGATCATCGTGACCGGCGCCGACCGCGCCCAGGCGATCGCCCGCTCGCGCCGGGCGCTGGCCGAGACCGTGCTCGACGGCATGCCGTCGGTCATCCCCTTCCACAAGGCGGTCCTCACCGACCCGGCGTTCGTGGCCGCGGACGGTGGCTTCGGCGTGCACACCCGCTGGATCGAGACCGAGTTCTCCACCCGGCTCGAGCCCTACACCGGCAGCATGGGCGAGACGCCGGCCACCGAGAGCAGCACCTTCGTGGTCGAGGTGGACGGACGCCGGCTCGAGGTGCGCCTTCCCGCGGCGCTGGCCGCGCCCGCGGCGAAGGCCGCGGCCCCCAAGCGACCGGTCAAGCGCAGTACCGGCGGGGCGCGGGCGAAGTCGCCGTCGTCGAACGAGCTGACCGCCCCGATGCAGGGCACGATCGTGAAGGTGTCCGTCGTCGAGGGCGACGAGGTGACCGAGGGCGACCTGGTGGTCGTGCTCGAGGCGATGAAGATGGAGCAGCCGATCACCGCCCACCGCTCGGGCGTGGTGGCGAACCTCGCCGCGGCCGTGGGCGAGTCGGTCAGCTCCGGGCAGGTGCTGCTCGAGATCGTCGACGCCGGCTGAGCCTCACCGCGCCACGGCCGCCAGCCGGGCGGCCAGGCCGGCGTTGAGGACGGCGAAATCGCGCCACTCCTCGGGGGTTCGCCCGGCGGCCTCGCGCGCGGCCGCCTCCTCGACCGGCCCGGCGGACCACCGGTCGAGCCGGTCGGACGTGGCCCGCAGGACGAAGCCCGTCCCGTCGGCCCACCCGCCGACGACCAGCCCGCGGGCGCACCCGGTCACCCGTTGCGGCGCCACCAGCCAGCCGACGGCCGCCCGCTCGTCGCGGACCTGCGCCGCGGTCTCGAAGGCCAGCCTCTCCACGGCTGCGGCGCCGGCCTCCTCCAGCCGGGCACCGAGCGCGCCCACCGCCGCCGACTCACGGGCCAGGACGGCGCGGATCGCCGCGACGTACCCGGCGCGGTCCGACGGCGCCACCCCGCGAGCCTCGGCCAGCGACCGCCCGGCGACGTCGAGCCGGTCGCCCGACAGCGGCAGCGGCCACGCCCGCAGCACCCCTCCCCGGGCGGCGGCGAGCCGCTCGACGCCCAGGTACGGCCCGTAGGCCTCGCCGCACGGGCGCTCGCCCACGACGACGCGCAGGTCCGGCCGCGCGCTGCCGTCGTCCAGCACCAGCCAGGCGGGCAGTTCCAGCCCTCCACGGACGCGGTTCCAGCGCGGCAGCGACCGCTCCAGCAGGTTGCGCTCCAGCCAGGCCGCCTCGTGCGCGGACGCGCAGGCGAGGGCCTCGACGGCCGCCACCTGCGGGACCATCCGGCGCAGGTGCGGGCGGTCGGCGAGGTCGCCGGTGTAGGAGCGGACGCGCGCGCGCAGGTCGCCGGCCCGGCCGAGGTAGGCCACGCGCCGCTGCGCGTCCACGAATCGGTACACCCCGGGCGCGGCCGGCAGCAGGGCCGCCGACCGGCGGAGCACCTCCGACACCGTCGCACGGGCCACGGTCGGGTCGCCGGTCAGTCGCGGGCGGCCGGGGGCGCCGTGCTGGCCCGGACCACGAGGCGGGCGGGCAGGTGCAGGTGCTGCTCGCTGGTCTCGCCGGCGAGAAGGCCGAGGAGGATGCGGACGGCCTGGGCCCCCATCTCGTGCAGCGGCTGGGCCACCGTGGTGAGCGGCGGGACGGCGTTGGCCGCCTCCGGCACGTTGTCGAAGCCGACCACCGACACGTCGCCGGGCACGCGGAGGCCCAGCTCGCCGGCCACCTCGAGGACGCGGATCGCCGACAGGTCGTTCGCGGCGAAGATCGCCGTCGGCGGCTCGGGCAGCGTGAGCAGCTCGCGGGCGGCGTCCGTGGTCTCGGCCGCCCGGTAGCCACCCACCCGCACCAGCGCCGGGTCGAACGCGATGCCCGCGGCCTCGAGGGCCTCGCGGTAGCCCTGCTCCCGCAGCCGTGCCGAGACCAGGTCGGTGCGGCCGCGCACGTGGGCGATCCGGGTGTGCCCGAGGGCGATGAGGTGCTGGGTCGCCGCGCGGGCGCCGCCGACGTTGTCGGCCTCGATGGTGCTGGGCCCCGTCCGCCCGGTGTGCGGGTCGATCGCCACCACCGGGATGGTCGCGTCGGTGACGGTCGCCGTCGGCGCGACGATCACCGCGCCGTCGATGAGCGTGCCGGCCAGCCGGGACAGCGAGCGCCGCTCCCAGCCGACCTGGTTGTGCTCGAGGTTGCCGGAGTAGGCCAGCAGCTCGTAGCCGGTGCCCTCCGCCGCAGCCGAGATCCCCTTGAGCAGCTCGGTGGAGAACGGCTCGAACTCCGGCACCAGGATGCCGATGACGTTCGTGCTCCCCCTGCGCAGGCTGCTCGCCACCAGGGACGACTCGTAGCCGAGTTCCTCGACCACGCCCATGACCTTGTCGTAGGTCTCCGGCGACACCCCGTAGCGGTCGTTGATCACCTTCGACACCGTCGAGACCGAGACGCCGGCGGCCTGTGCGACGTCGACGATCGTCACCCGTGCCACGGTGGGCGGGCGCACGGTGCGCCTCTTGCGAGGAGTGACGGTCACGGCGTAACGCTAGCCCATCCGGGGGTCGATCCATCGCAACGAAAACGTTATCGAAAACGTTTGACACCCCCCGGGGGCGGTGGAAGGATCCCGAGTGGCAGGATTCCCTGTCGGACGGTCAAAGAGGACTGAGAGGTATGTCTATGCAGTGGAAAGTCAAGGGCCCGGCACTCGTCGCGCTGGGTGCAAGCCTGTCGCTCGCCCTTGCCGGGTGCGCCGGCGGGGCGACCGGGACGACATCATCCGCTCCGGCCACTTCGGCCGGGCCGGTCACGATGACGTTCTGGCACAACTCGACCACGGGTGACGGCAAGAAGTACTGGGAAGACACGGTCGCCGCCTACACCAAGGAGCACCCGAACGTCACCATCAACATCCAGGCCATCCAGAACGAGGACATGGACGGCAAGCTCCAGACCGCCCTCAACTCCGGGGACGACCCGACCATCTTCATGGCCCGTGGTGGCGGCAAGCTCGCCGACGTCGTCGCGGCCGACCAGGTGCTCGACATCACCGACAAGATCAGCCCCGAGGTCAAGACCGCCCTGGGCGACGGCATCTTCAGCGCGTTCACCGTCGACGGCAAGATCTACGGCATGCCGACGTCCGTGCTCCCCGGCGGCATCTACTACAGCAAGGACCTCTTCGCGAAGGCCGGCATCACCGCCACCCCGACCACCTTCGAGGAGCTGAACGCCGCCGTCGACAAGCTGAAGGCCGCGGGCATCGCCCCGATCGCGCTCGGCGGCAAGGACGCCTGGCCGGCAGCCCACTGGTACTACTTCATGGCGCTGCGCGACTGCTCCAAGGACGTCATGGACAAGGCCGCCGCGGAGAAGGACTTCTCCGACCCGTGCTGGCTGAAGGCGGGCGAGGACCTCAAGGCGTTCGCCGACACCGAGCCGTTCAACAAGGGCTACCTGACCACCTCCGCCCAGCAGGGCGCGGGCAGCTCCGCCGGCATGATCGCCAACCACAAGGCCGCCATGGAGCTCATGGGTGCCTGGGATCCCGGCGTCATCGCCGACCTGACCCCCGACAAGAAGGCCCTGCCCGACCTCGGCTGGTTCCCGTTCCCCGCCGTCAGCGGCGGAGCCGGTGATCCGACCGCGATGATGGGTGGCTCCGACGGGTTCGCGTGCCGCAAGAACGCTCCCGCCGAGTGCGTCGACTTCCTCAACTTCATCGCGAGCAAGGCCAACCAGGAGGGCTACGCCACCGCGTTCAAGACCCTGCCGGCCAACAAGGACGCCAAGTCGGTCGTCACCGATCCGGCCCTGCAGGACGTGCTCGCGTCCTACGACAAGGCTGCCTACGTGATGCTGTGGCTGGACACGATGTACGGCCAGAACGTCGGCAACGCCCTCAACGGCGGTGTGGTCAACATGCTCGCGGGCAAGGGGCAGCCGGCCGACATCGTCGCAGCAGTGAAGAGCGCAGCCGCCAAGGGCTGAGCGAAGACAACGAAACCCTCATGAGCGAATCAGTCACCGCACTGCCCCACCGCACGTCGAGGTCGGGTTCGGGACGGGGCGCCGCGAAGGCGGCGCCCCGGTCCGACCGGGCCAGGGCCGACTGGCGGAAGCGCTTCGAGATCGCGATCCTCGCCGGACCCGCGATCGCCATCTTCCTGGCCTTCGTCATCTTCCCCGTCTTCATGGCGGCCTACTACGGGTTCTTCAAGTGGAAGGGCTTCGGCGCCCCGACGAACTTCGTCGGCTTCCAGAACTACGTCACGATCTTCACCGACCAGAACTTCCTGGACGCGCTGGCGCACAACGGCTTCATCCTGGTCATGTCCCTGGTGATGCAGGGGCCGGCGGCGGTGGCCTTCGCCCTGCTGCTGAACCAGAACATCAGGGGACGCTCGCTCATCCGCGTCCTGATCTTCGTCCCCTACGTGATCTCCGAGGTCATCGTGGGCACCGGCTGGAGCCTGATGCTCCAGTACCAGGGGGCCCTCAACGACCTGCTGCACAACCTGGGCCTGGGCTTCCTCGCCTCGGACTGGATCGCCGATCCCAACGTCGCGATCTGGACGCTGATGGTGATCATCTCCTGGAAGTACATCGGCTTCGCGGTGATCCTGATGCTCGCCGGCATGCAGGGCATCCCGGACGAGCTGTACGAAGCCGCCGCGATCGACGGCGCGTCCTACTGGCAGATCCAGCGCTGGATCACGCTCCCACTGCTCGGCCCGACGATCCGAGTGTGGGCGTTCCTGTCGATCATCGGCTCCCTGCAGCTGTTCGACCTCGTCTACATCATCTGGGGCCAGTACGTGGCCTCCACGGCCGGCACGTCCACCATGGCCACCTACATGGTGCGTGAGGGACGCCTCGCCGGGAACTACGGCTACGGCAACGCCGTCGCCGTGGTGATCTTCGTCATCTCGCTGGTGATCGCACTCACCTACCAGCGCTTCGTGCTCCGGCGGGACACCGCGGGCGCCCTGACCGAGAAGTCAGACAGGAAGGCCGCCTGATGTCGCAGGTCGCACTCACCGCGCGGGCCTCCACCACGCGCCCCCGCCGCAGGAGCAGGTCCGGCGCCACCTGGGGCAGCCCGACCACCTACGTGATCGCCACCGTGCTGATCGCCGTCTGCGTCGCCCCGGTGCTCTACATCATCATCGGCGGGTTCCGCACCAACGCCCAGATCACCGTCAACCCGTCCGGCTGGCCCGACCCGTGGGTGCTGAAGAACTACGCCGACGTCCTGGCCAGCCCGCTGTTCTGGCAGCAGTTCGGCAACTCGGTGATCTCCGCCGCGGCCACCACCATCGGCACCGTCGCGCTGGCCCTGATGGCGAGCTTCGTGATCGCCCGCTACGACTTCGCCGGGCGCAACGCGCTGTACTCGCTGTTCGCCGCAGGGCTGATGTTCCCGCTCACGGTGGCCATCACCCCGCTGTACCTGCTGATCAAGAACCTCGGGCTCACCGACAACCTGCTGGGCATCATCCTCCCGCAGATCGCGTTCGCACTCCCGACCACGGTGATCATCCTGGTGCCGTTCCTCGCCGCGATCCCCAAGGAGCTGGAGGAGGCCGCAGCGATCGACGGGGCGAGCAAGATCGGGTTCTTCTTCCGGATGGTCCTCCCGCTGTCCCTGCCCGGCGTGATCACCACCGGCATCCTCGCCTTCGTCAACGCGTGGAACAGCTACATGCTGCCCCTGTTCATCCTCAACAACGCCGCCATGTACACGCTCCCGCTGGGGGTGCAGTCGTTCTCGTCCGAGCACTCGGTCGACACCGCTGCCGTGCTGGCCTTCACGTCGCTATCGATGATCCCGGCCCTGCTGTTCTTCAGCATCTTCGAGCGCCGCATCGTCGGCGGCCTCACCGGCGCCGTCAAGGGCTGACCCGCCCGTGACGCACCGCCCCCACCGTCCCCCCACTGACCCGATGAAGGAGCTGGACCCGGTGTCCACATCCGTGCACGAACTGCCCGCCGCCCCGGAGACCTCCGCGCGCGTCCGCGACCTGGTGGGCCGCATGACGCTGGAGGAGAAGCTCGCCCAGCTCGTCGGCTACTGGCTCGACCAGGGCGGCAACGTCGTCGCCCCCATGCAGAGCGAGATGGCCGCCGGCCAGCGCGGCTCCGGAGAGCTCGCCGAAGCCACCCGGGACGGCATCGGGCACTACACCCGCGTGTACGGCACCCGTCCCGTCGAGCCGGCGGAACGCGCCGCGTGGCTGTGGGCGGAACAGCGCCGGCTCCAGCGGGAGACCCGGCTCGGCATCCCTGCGCTGGTCCACGAGGAGGTCCTCACCGGCCTCGCGGCCTGGAAGGCGACCACCTTCCCCACGCCGCTGGCGTGGGGCGCGTCCTTCGATCCCGACCTGGTCCGCGAGGTCGGGGCGGCGATCGGCACCTCGATGGCGACCCTCGGCATCCACCAGGGCCTCGCCCCGGTGATGGACGTGGTCCGCGACCCCCGCTGGGGACGCGTCGACGAGTGCATCGGCGAGGATCCCTACCTCGTCGGCACCGTCGGCACCGCCTTCGTCCAGGGCCTGCAGTCGGCAGGCGTCCACGCCACCCTCAAGCACTTCCTCGGCTACTCCGGCTCCGTCGCCGGTCGCAACCACGCGCCCGTCCACGCCGGCCCCCGCGAGATCGCCGACGTGTTCCTCCCCCCGTTCGAGATGGCCCTCCTCGACGGCGGTGCCCGCTCGGTGATGAACTCCTACACCGACATCGACGGCGTCCCTGTGGCGGCCAACGCCGACCTGCTCACCGGCCTGCTGCGCGAGCGCCTCGGGTTCACCGGCGTGGTGGTCGCCGACTACTTCGCGGTCAGCTTCCTCCAGGTGATGCACGCCGTCGCCGCCGACCGTGGCCAGGCGGCCGCGCTGGCCCTCACCGCCGGCATCGACGTCGAGCTGCCCACCGGGGACGCCTACCTCGCCCCGCTCGCCGCAGAGGTCCGCGCCGGCCGCGTCGACGAGGCCTACGTCGACCGCGCCGTCCTGCGCGCCCTCGCCCAGAAGGAGGCCCTCGGCCTGCTCGACCCCGGCGCCTACGCCGACGAGCCACCCACCGCCATCGACCTCGACCCCGCCGGGCACCAGGAGCTCGCCCGCCGCCTCGCGCAGCGCTCGATCGTCCTGCTGTCCAACGACGGGGTGCTGCCGCTGGGACGCCGCGCCCCGATCCGCCGGGTGGCCGTGATCGGCCCCAACGCCGACCGCACGGACGCCCTCCAGGGCTGCTACTCCTTCGCCAACCACGTGCTGCCCGGCTTCCCCGGCTACCCCGCCGGCATCGCCATCCCCACCGTCTCGGAGGCGTTGCGGGACGCCTTCGGGCCGGAAGCGCCGACGCCCGAGTTCGTCGTCGCCCACGGCTGCGACGTCGAGGACGGCGACACCAGGGGCATCCCCGCGGCGGTGGCGGCCGCCGCGGGGGCAGACGTGGCCGTGGTGGTCGTCGGCGACCAGGCCGGGCTCTTCGGCCGCGGCACGGTCGGCGAGGGCAACGACACCCAGTCCCTCGAGCTGCCCGGCGCCCAGCGCGCGCTCGTGGAAGCGGTGGCCGCCACCGGCACCCCGGTCGTCATGGTGCTGCTCACCGGCCGTCCGTACGCCGTCGGCTGGGCGCTCGACGGGCCCCGTCCGCGGCCGGCGGCCGTCCTCCAGGCCTTCTTCCCCGGCGAGGGGGGCGGCCTCGCGATCGCCGACGTGCTCACCGGCGCGGTCAACCCGTCGGGCCGGCTCCCGGTGTCGCTGCCGCGCACCGGCGACGCGCAGCCCTACACCTACCTCCAGCCGCTGCTCGGCGGACCGTCCGAGGTGACGGCCACCGACCCGACCCCGGCCCGCCCGTTCGGGTTCGGCCTGTCCTACACGCAGGTGGCCTACAGCGACCTGCGGGTCGACGCCGAGGTGCCGGCCGACGGCGCCTTCTGCGTCGAGGTCACGGTCACCAACACCGGCGCGGTGGACGGCAGCGAGGTCGTGCAGGTGTACGGCCACGACCTGCTCGCGTCCGTGGTGCGCCCGGTCAGCCAGCTGCTCGCCTACGCGCGGGTCGAGCTGGCCGCGGGCCAGTCGCGCCGGGTGCGCTTCACCATCCCGACCACCCGACTGGCGTTCTCCGACCGGCGCGTGGTGCGGATCGTCGAGCCCGGCGACGTCGAGGTCTGGGTGGGTTCCCACTCGGCGGCCTCGGCCAGCGGGATGCCGAGCGTCAGCCAGACCAACGGCGCGATCAACAACGTCGGGCTGTCGGTCGCGGAGCCCGTCCCCGGCACCGCCACCCCGCGGGCGGTCCTGACCGTCCTCGGGCCGGCCCACGAGGTCACCACGGCGGACGCGCGGCAGGCACGGGCCGAGGTCAGGGACGCATGAGCCGCGTCGCGAACCCGGTGCTGCCCGGCTGCTACCCCGACCCGTCCGTCTGCCGGGTGGGCGGGGACTACTACCTGGTCACCTCGACCTTCGAGTACTTCCCCGGCCTCCCCGTGTTCCACAGCACCGACCTGGCCCGCTGGGAGCACATCGGCGACGTGGTCACCCGCGCGGACCAGCTCGACTACTCGCGGATCGCCTCCTCCGGCGGCCTCTACGCGCCGACGCTGCGGTACCACGACGGCCGCTACTGGGTGGTCTGCACCCTGGTCGACCCGGCGGACGCCACTCGCGGGGGGAACTTCCTGATGACCGCCACCGACCCGGCCGGGCCGTGGTCGGACCCGGTGTGGCTGGACGCGGACGGCATCGACCCGTCGATCTTCTTCGACGACGACGGGCGCGTCTGGATGCACGGCACCCGGCTGGCCCGCGAACCCCGCTGGCACGACCAGACCGAGGTGTGGGTCCGCGAGTTCGACCCGACGACCATGGCCCTTGTCGGGCCGGAGACGGTGGTCTGGAACGGGGCCATGCTCGGCGTGGTCTGGGCGGAGGCGCCCCACCTGTACAAGGTGGACGGCCGCTACTACCTGCTCGCCGCGGAGGGCGGCACGGAGTTCCACCACAGCGTCGCCGTGGCGCGGGCGGACTCGGTCACCGGTCCCTACGAGTCCAATCGCTGCAACCCGGTGCTCACCCACCGCCACCTCGGGCGCGACAGCGACGTGGTGGGCGCCGGTCACGCCGACCTCGTGCAGGCCGCGGACGGCAGCTGGTGGGCCGTGCTCCTCGCGATGCGTCCCTACGGCGGCTACCACTACCCCCTCGGCCGGGAGACGTTCCTCGTCCCCGTGACGTGGGAGGACGGCTGGCCCGTGTTCGCCCCCGGCGAGGGCCGGGTGCCAGCCGAGGTCGAGGTGCCCTTCGCCGCGGCCGCCCCGGCGGGCGACGGCGGCGGTGTCGTCCGGCCCGAGGACCCGCGCTGGACGTCGCTGCGCGGTCCCGCCGCCGCGTTCGCCACGGCGCGCGGGGACGGCTGGACGCTGCGCCCGTCCGTCGAGACGCTCACCGACCCCGGGACGCCGTCCTTCCTCGGCCTGCGCCAGCAGCACCGCGACCTCGACCTCTCCGCCAGCCTGCGGGCGCCGCTGGCGGCCGGCGAGGAGGCGGGCCTGGCGATCCGCCAGTCCGAGCGCGACCACGTGCGCCTCGCGCTGGCCACCGGCCCGTCCGGCGAGGCGGTCGTGCGGGCGGTCCACCGCCGCGCGGGCGCGGAGACGCTGCTCGGCGAGGCCCGGCCCGGGGCCGCGGTGGGCTCGCCGCTCACGCTGGACGTCCACGCGCGCGGCGTCGACTACGACCTGGGCGTGACCACGGCGGACGGGGCGCGGACCGTCGTGGCCACCGCGGACGCGCGCACGCTCGACTCCGTGGCCACCGGCGGCTTCATCGGGCTCTGGCTGGGCGTCTACGCCACCACCCCGGACCCGGCGTCCGCTACGGTCGTCGAGGTCGACCGGGTGGAGTACCGGCCGGCCTGACCGGCCCCGCACCGAGGAGGGCACCGTGCCACTGACCGACCTGACCCTGCCCGAACTCGCCGGCTACCGTCCCGACGTGGCGGAGCCCGACGACTTCGACGCGTTCTGGGCCCGGACCCTCGCCGAGGCCCGAGCCCTGCCGCAGCAGCTGTCGGTCACGCCCGTGCCCGGGCCGGTGAGCGAACTCGTCGTCGAGGACCTCGTCTTCTCCGGCTACGCCGGCGACCCCGTCCGCGCCTGGGTGATCCGTCCCCGGTCCGGTGGACCTTTGCCCGCCGTGGTCGAGTTCATCGGCTACAACGGCGGACGCGGCCTGCCCGCCGAGCACCTGCACTGGGCGGCCGCCGGCTTCGTCCACGTCGTCATGGACACCCGCGGGCAGGGCAGCGGCTGGGGCGGCGGCGGCGCGACGCCCGACCCGCACGGCACGGGCGCGGCGTTCGAGGGCTTCATGACCCGCGGCATCGAGAGCCCGGAGACCTACTACTACCGGCGCGTGTTCACCGACGCCGTCCGCCTGGTCGAGGCGGTCCGCTCCCTCGGCCACGTGGACGCGGGCCGGGTGGCCGTGACCGGGGGCAGCCAGGGCGGCGGCATCACCCTCGCCGTCGCGGGGCTGCTCGGGGACGGGGTCGTGGCCGCGCTGCCGGACGTGCCGTTCCTGTGCCACTTCCGCCGGTCGGTCGCGCTCACGCCGGGGCGCCCGTTCACCGAGGTCACCCAGTACCTGTCCGTGCACAGGGACCGGGCGGACGAGGTGTTCGCCACCCTGTCGTACTTCGACGGCGCGGTGTTCGCGCGCCGGGCGAGCGCGCCGGCGCTGTTCTCCGTCGGGCTGATGGACGACATCGTGCTGCCGTCCACGGTGTTCGCCGCCTTCAACGGCTACGGCGGCCCCGACCGGGAGATCGCCGTCTACGAGTTCAACGGCCACGAGGGCGGCCAGCTGTTCCACTGGCAGCGCCAGGTGGAGTGGCTCCGCCGGCGGCGGTAGCCGGGGCGCACACCCTCCGGGTTGCCGGGACGTGCGACGTCCCGGCACCTCCGGGGGTCAGTAGCGGGACGCCGCCGCGTGGTACCCGGCGAGAATCTCCGGCCGCGGGTCCGGCTCGGGCGCGGCGACCAGGGCCACCGGCCATGCGGGACGCGACCCGGTGAGCACCCAGGCCGCCTGGCGCGCGGCGCCGTCGGCCACGTACTCGCCGGGGCTGGGCACGCAGACGGGGACCGAGAACACCTGGGCTGCGACGGCCTGCACGGCCGGGTTGGCCGCCGCGCCGCCGATCAACAGGATGCGACCGGCCTCGACACCGAGCTCGCGGACCGCGTCCAGCCCGGCGGCGAGCCCGCACAGCATTCCCTCGACCGCGGCGCGGGCGAGGTTGGACCGCGAGGTCGACCCGAGGGTCAGCCCGGTGAGGCTGGCGGTCGCGTCGGGCAGGTTCGGCGTCCGCTCGCCCTCGAAGTAGGGCACCAGCACCGCTCCCCCGGCCCCGGGGGCCGCCTCGAGCGCGAGCCGGGCGAACTCCGCGTGGTCGACGCCGAGGACGCCGGCCACCGCGTCGAGGACGCGGGCGGCGTTGAGGGTGCACACCAGCGGGAGGAACCCGCCGGTCGCGTCGGCGAAGCCGGCCACCGTCCCGGTCACGTCGGTCACCGGCGCGGACGCGGCGGCGAAGACCGTCCCCGAGGTGCCCAGCGAGACGACGACGTCGCCGGGACGCGCGTCCAGGCCGAGCGCCGCCGCCGCGTTGTCACCGGCGCCGGGGCCGACGAGGAAGCCGGGCCCCGGCACCGATGCAGAGGGGCCGAGGACGCGGGGCAGGGCAGCGTCGTGGCCGAGTGCTCGGGTGAGCAGGTCGTGGTCGTACTCGCCGTCCGCGGGCGACCAGTACGCGGTGCCGGAGGCGTCCGAGCGGTCGGTGACGAGCTCGGACAGGTCCGGCCCGAGCGCCGACTCCCCGGCCGGCCCGTAGCCACGAAGGCGCCAGGTCAGCCAGTCGTGCGGCAGGCAGACCGCGGCCACGCGGGCCGCGTTCTCCGGCTCGTGGTCGCGCAGCCAGCGCAGCTTGGTCGCCGTGAACGACGCCACCGGCAGCGAGCCGGTGCGGGCGACGATCTCCTGCGCACCGACCTCCTGGATAAGCGCTCCGGCGGCCTCCGCCGACCGGGTGTCGTTCCACAGCAGCGCGGGACGGATCACCCGTCCGTCTGCGTCGAGGACGACCATGCCGTGCTGCTGGCCGGCGATGCTGACCGCCGCCACACCGTCCAGGCCGCCGGCCTGGGCGAGCGCGTCCTGCAGCGCCGTCCACCAGTGGGCGGGGTCGACCTCGGAGCCGTCCGGATGGGCCGCCCGCCCGGAGGCGAGCAGCTCACCGGTGTCCGCGTCGCGGACGACGACCTTGCAGCTCTGGGTCGAGGAGTCGACCCCGATCACCTTCGTCATGGGGTCAGCGTGCTCCGAGCAGGTGCTCCGTGGCGAGCTGCTGGAGCCGGACGAAGCCGAAGCCCTTGCCGTTGTAGTAGGCGCCGGCCTGGAAGTCCTCGAAGGCGCTGGTGTCGGCGAGCAGGTCGTCGTAGCTCTCGCCCTCGGCCAGGGTCGGCTGCGCGAGCTCGTAGACCTTGGCGTCGGCGAGCGCGGCCTGCACCTCGGGGTCGGCGCGGAAGGCCTTGGCCCGCTCCTTCAGCAGCAGGTAGGTGCGCATGTTCGCCTGGACGGAGTCCCAGACGCCGTTCTCGTCCTCGGTGCGGGAGGGCTTGTAGTCGAAGTGGCGCATGCCGGTGTAGGCCTGGCCGCCCTCGGGGCCGCCGTTCTCGAGCAGGTCGACCAGGGCGAACGCGTTGTGCAGGTCGCCGTGGCCGAACACGAGGTCCTGGTCGTACTTGATGCCCCGCTGGCCGTTGAGGTCGATGTGGAACAGCTTGCCCGCGTAGAGCGCCTGCGCGATCGCCGCGGCGAAGTTCAGCCCGGCCATCTGCTCGTGGCCGACCTCGGGGTTGAGGCCCACCATCTCCGGGCGCTCCAGGGACTCGATGAACGCCAGTGCGTGGCCGACCGTCGGCAGCAGGATGTCGCCGCGGGGCTCGTTCGGCTTCGGCTCGATCGCGAACTTCAGGTCGTAGCCCTTGTCGGTGACGTACTGGCCGAGCAGGTTGACGGCCTCGCGGTACCGCTCCAGCGCAGAGCGGATGTCCTTGGCCGCGTCGTACTCGGCACCTTCGCGTCCGCCCCACATCACGAAGACCTTCGCGCCCATCTCCGCGGCCAGGTCGATGTTCCGCAGCACCTTGCGCAGGGCGAAGCGGCGCACGTTGCGGTCGTTGGAGGTGAAGCCGCCGTCCTTGAACACCGGCTGGCTGAACAGGTTCGTGGTGATCATCGGCACCTTCAGGCCGGTCGCCTCGCACGCGGCCTTGAGCCGGTCGATCTGCGTCCGGCGCTCGGCCTCGGTGGAACCGAACGCGAACAGGTCGTCATCGTGGAACGTGAGGCCGTAGGCGCCGTAGGACGCGAGCTTCTCCACCACGTACACCACGTCCATCGCGGCGCGGGTGGGACCACCGAACGGGTCGGTGCCGTTGTAGCCGACCGTCCACAGGCCGAAGGTGAACTGGTCCGAAGGGGTAGGCGTGAGAGTCACGAGGCTTCCCATCTCTCTCTTCATCGAGCGAATGTTGTCCTAGACAACTTATCCGAGTCCCCGGCGCCCCGTCCAGCCCCCGTGAGCGGCAGTGCGGCGGACCCGTCGCCCCCATGATGCCGGGCCGCGCGGCCGCCACGCCAGCGCCGTCCCTGCCCCTCCGCCGCCGTCCCTGCCCCTCCGCCGCCGGGCCGGGCCCGCCGCCGCCACCCCCCGCCGCCCGGCCGGGGTCGCCCCGCAGCCACGCCCGCCCTCCGCCCGGGGCCTGGGGCCCCACGCCCGCCCGCCGACCCTGGCCGGCCGCCTCCCGACTCGAGGGCCAGCCCCCAACGTCGAGGGCCCGCCCCGACCATCGAGGGCCAGCCCTGTCGCCGAGGGCTCGCCCCTGGGTGCTGGCCCTGGGCCGTAAGGCTGGCCCTCGATGTCGGGGCATGGGGGACGCAGAGGTGCCGACGCTCGGCCGCAAGGCTGGCCCTCGGCGTTGAGGCCTGGGGGACGCAAGGCGGCGACGCTCGGCTGCAAGGCTGGCCCTCAACGTGGGGGACGCGGGGGCGCCGCCGGCGGGACGGCGTCCGCCGTGAAACCCGCTGGGCGTCGCGACCCGCAACGAATCCTTTCGCACCGTTATGTGATCGTTATCATCGACCCTTGCTGGCCCTCACCGTGCGCGTTAAGTTGCCGCTATCGACAAAAGGTTGCGGACGCAACCCGGCTCTGGAGCGACGCAGCGGAGCGCCGCGACCAGGGCACTCGGCGACAGCGATTCAGAGAGGAACACAGATGTCGCACAAGACCCGGTTCGTCGCGCTCCTCGCGGCGGGGGCACTGATGCTCCCGCTCGCGGCGTGTGCGAGCACCACCCCTGGCGGCGCCGCCAACTGCAACGTGGGCATCACGATGCCCACCCGCAGCCTGGAGCGCTGGATCAACGACGGCGAGCAGCTCCAGAAGAAGCTGAAGGACGCCGGCTGCACCGTCGACCTCCAGTACGCCGACAACAAGGTTGACCAGCAGATCAGCCAGATCCAGAACCAGATCGCCGGCGGGGCGAAGATCCTCGTGATCGCGTCCATCGACGGCACCGCCCTCGGCCCGGTCCTCGAGGAGGCCGCCAAGCAGACGGTGAAGGTCATCGCCTACGACCGCCTGATCAACGGCAGCCCCAACGTCGACTACTACGCCACCTTCGACAACTACAAGGTCGGCCAGCTCCAGGGCAACTTCCTCAAGGACCAGCTGAAGCTCGACTCCGCGGCCGGCCCGATCAACTTCGAGCCGTTCGCCGGCAGCCCCGACGACAACAACGCCAAGTTCTTCTTCGCCGGCGCCTGGGACGTGCTGCTCCCCTACGTCCAGAAGGGCACCCTGGTCGTCCCCAGCGGCAAGGCCCCGAAGTCCAACGACGAGTGGACCTCGATCGGCATCCAGTCCTGGCAGTCCGACAAGGCCCAGGCCGAGATGGACAACCGCCTGTCCTCGTTCTACACCGGCGGCAAGAAGGTCCAGGCCGTCCTCTCCCCGAACGACTCCCTCGCGATCGGCATCGTCGCGTCGCTGAAGAGCGCCGGCTACGCCCCGGGTGCGGACTACCCGATGATCACCGGCCAGGACGGCGACAAGGCCAACGTGAAGGCGATCCTCGCCGGCGAGCAGGCCATGACCGTGTGGAAGGACACCCGCAAGCTGGGTGACCGCGTGTTCACGATGATCCAGCAGATCACCAAGGGCGAGAAGGTCGAGGTCAACGACGAGAAGACCTACAACAACGGCGTGAAGGTCGTCCCGTCCTACCTGATCGAGCCCGAGGTCGTCACCAAGGACCTCGTGCAGAGCAAGCTGATCGACTCCGGGTTCCTCAAGGCCTCTGACGTCGGTCTCGGCTGAGTCCTCTCCTGTGGGGCGGCAGGGTGCCTGCCGCCCCACAGGGGCGTCCGTCCGGCACTGCGACAGGTGAGAGGCATGGCTGACCAAGCGACCATCCTGCGGATGCAGGGAATCACGAAGGACTTCAGTGGCGTCCGCGCCCTCGACGACGTGAGCCTCGAGGTGGCGCGCGGCGAGGTGCACGCCATCTGCGGCGAGAACGGCGCGGGGAAGTCGACGCTGATGAAGGTGCTCAGCGGCGTCTACCCGCACGGCACCTACACCGGCACGATCGAGCTCAATGGCGCCGAGGCCACCTTCAGCGACATCAACGCCAGCGAGGCGGCCGGCATCGTCATCATCCACCAGGAGCTCGCCCTCAATCCGCTCGCCTCGATCGCGGAGAACATCTTCCTCGGCAACGAGCGCGCCGCGCGCGGCGTGATCAACTGGGACCGCACCACCATCGAGGCCGCGGCCCTGCTGGCCAAGGTGGGGCTGAACGAGAACCCGTCCACGAAGGTCTACGAGATCGGCGTCGGCAAGCAGCAACTGGTCGAGATCGCCAAGGCCATGGCCAAGGACGTCTCCCTGCTGATCCTGGACGAGCCCACCGCGGCCCTCAACGACGAGGACTCCGACCACCTGCTCGACCTGATCGCCGGGATGCGCGACCACGGCATCACCTGCATCCTGATCTCCCACAAGCTCCGCGAGGTGCGGCGCATCGCCGACCGGGTCACCGTGATCCGTGACGGCCACACGATCGAGACCATCGACATGTCGTCCCCGGACGCCACGGAGGCCCGGATCATCAAGGCCATGGTCGGCCGCGAGCTGAACAACCTGTTCCCGCCGCACCAGCCCACCATCGGCGAGGAGAAGTTCCGCGTGGAGGACTGGACGGCCCACCACCCCGCCGACCCGTCGCGGGTGGTCGTCGACCACGCCAGCTTCTCCGTCCGCGCCGGCGAGATCGTCGGCTTCGCCGGGCTGATGGGCGCCGGCCGTACCGAACTCGCGATGAGCCTGTTCGGACGCCTGTACGGCACCGGCATCTCCGGCCGGGTCTACAAGGACGGGGAGGAGATCACCACCGCCACGGTGGACGACGCCGTGGCCCACGGGATCGCCTACGTCACCGAGGACCGCAAGCGCTACGGGCTGAACCTGATCGCGAGCGTCACCACCAACATCTCCGCCGTCGCCCTCTCCCGGTTCGCGCGGTGGGGGGTCATCGACCGCAACCGCGAGTACCTCTCGGCCGAGGACTACCGGCGGGACATGAACATCAAGACGCCCAGCGTCTCTGAGGTCGTCGGACGCCTGTCCGGCGGCAACCAGCAGAAGGTCGTGCTCAGCAAGTGGCTGGTCTCCGGGCCGGACGTGCTGATCCTCGACGAGCCCACCCGCGGCATCGACGTGGGCGCGAAGTACGAGATCTACGGCCTCATCAACGCGCTCGCCGACCAGGGGAAGGCGGTCGTGATGATCTCGTCCGAACTGCCCGAACTGCTCGGCATGTGCGACCGGATCTACACCATCTCCGAGGGCGCCGTCACCGGCGAGCTGCCCCGCGCGGAGGCGACGCAGGAGGACCTGATGTACCTGATGACCATGGGAAAGGAAGCCCAGCGATGACCACCCAGACCGGCACCTCACCCGCGACCGGCAGCGCTCCCGCAGCGGGCAGCCGGCGCCTGGCGACCGACCTGCGCCAGTACGGCATCCTCGCGGCGCTCGTGGTGATCATCGGCCTGTTCGAGGTGCTCACCGGCGGACGCCTGCTGATGCCCGGCAACGTCAACAACCTGATCCAGCAGAACTCCTACGTGCTGATCCTGGCCATCGGCATGGTGATGGTCATCATCGCCGGCCACATCGACCTGTCCGTCGGGTCGGCCGTCGCCATGATCGGCGCCGTCGCGGCCCTCGCGATGAGCGAGTGGCACCTGCCGTGGTGGCTCGCGGTGATCGTGTCGCTGCTTGTCGGCGCGGTGGTCGGCGCTTGGCAGGGCTTCTGGGTGGCCCTGATGGGCATCCCCGCGTTCATCGTCACCCTGGCCGGCATGCTGTTGTTCCGCGGGCTCACCCTGATCTTCCTGCACGGCGGCACCATCGGCGGCCTGCCGAACGAGTTCGTCGCCATCGGAGCCGGCTGGCTGCCCAGCTGGCTGGGCAAGATCGGCCGGGTGGACGTGCTCACCCTGGTCCTCGGCCTGCTCGCGTGCGCGGCGCTGGTCGCCCTCCAGCTGGTCGCGCGGGCCGGACGGCGCCGCCTCGACCTGCCGGTGGAGGGTGCGGCGTCCTTCTGGGTCAAGATCGCCCTCGCCGTGGTCGCGATCATGGCCGTCTGCTGGCAGCTGGCCAACTACAGCGGCACCCCGATCATCCTGATCATCCTCGCCGTGCTGGTCGTGGCGTACTCCTTCCTGCTCAACCGGACGGTGTTCGGCCGGCACGTCTACGCGATGGGTGGCAACCTCTTCGCCGCCGTGATGAGCGGCGTGAAGACCAGCCGGGTGAACTTCGCGATCTTCGTGAACATGGGCGTTCTCGCCGCTCTCGCCGGTGTCGTCAGCACCGCCCGCGCCGGGAGCGCCGTCGCCTCCGCCGGCCAGAACTACGAGCTGGACGCGATCGCGGCGGTGTTCATCGGCGGCGCCGCCGTCCAGGGCGGTGTCGGCACGGTGACCGGGGCGGTCATCGGTGGCCTGGTCATGGGCGTGCTGAACATGGGCCTGTCGATCCTGTCGGTGGACGCGGCGTGGCAGATGGCGATCAAGGGCCTCGTCCTGCTGCTCGCGGTGGCGTTCGACCTGATCAACAAGAGGCGCGGCGGGCGGTGATCCTGCGCGCCGGGATCGCGCGATAGTCTCCCCCGGACGCACGAACTCAGGAGTGGCAGGCATGGCGATCACGGCGGGCACGACCGAGGACGTCCGGCGTACCAACCTCTCGGCGATCCTCGGACTGCTCTACCGTGGCGGGCCGGCGTCCCGGGCCGTGCTGTGCAAGCGCACCGGACGCAACCGCTCGACGATCGCCAGCCTCGTCAACGACCTGGTGGAACTGGGGCTGGTCGCCGAGCGCGAGCCGGACTCCCAGGGCCAGGTGGGACGCCCCAGCCCGGTGGTCGAGGTGCGTCCCGAGGTGACCGCGATCGCGGTGAACCCCGAGATCGACGCGCTGACGATCGGGCTGGTCGGGCTGGACGGTGGCGTCCGCCGGGTGATCCGGCACGAGTACGACCGGATCCCCACCGCGTCGGAGGTGCTGAGCATCACCGCCGCGGTGATCGCGGGCATGCAGGTCGAGCTCGAGGGCCTCACCGTCGCCGGCGTCGGCGTCGCCGTGCCCGGGCAGGTGCGCACCAGCGACGGTGTGGTGCGCAACGCTCCGCACCTCGACTGGCACGACGAGCCGTTCGGGGAGCCGCTGGCCGCCGCGGTCGGCTACCCGGTGCTGGTGGCGAACGACGCCGCCCTCGGCGCCCTGGCCGAGCACGAGTTCGGCGCGGGCCGCGGCCACGACCACCTCGTCTACGTCAACGGGGGCGCCTCCGGCATCGGCGGCGGCGTGATCATCGCCGGGACGCCGCTGGGCGGCATCGCCGGCTACGCGGGTGAGCTCGGCCACGTCCGGGTCTCCGGCTCGTCCGTCGTCGACTCCGCCGGCATCGCCGGCACGCTCGAGGCGGAGGTGACCCGCGCCGAGCTGCTGGACGCACTCGGGCTGCCCCGGGCCGACGCCGCCGCCTTCGAGACCGCCCTGCTGGCCGACCGCTCGGACCGGGTGGCCGCCATCGTCGAGCGCCAGCTCGGGCACCTCGGCAGCGCGCTCGCCGCGGCCATCAACCTGTTCAACCCCGCCGTGATCGCCCTGGGCGGCTTCCTGGCGGCGCTCCAGGCGTACGACCCGGCCGGCCTGGAGCGGGTCGTGGCCGCCGCGGCCCTGCCGCCGTCGCTGGAGGGCGTCCGGATCACCCCGGCCGAGCTCGGCCCGGACCTGCTGATGATCGGCGCGGCCGCGCTGGCGTTCGAGCCCCTGCTGACCGACCCGGCGTCCCTGTCCCGCTGACCTGCTCAGTAGGTGATGACCTGCTCTGCGGAGTGCCCGTGCAGGCGCCGGGCGGCCTCGGCCAGCGAGCCGGACAGCGACGGGTAGACCGTGAAGGTCTCCGCGAGCTGGTCGACCGTGAGCTTGTTGCGCACGGCCAGTGACAGCGGGTGGATCAGTTCGGACGCCGACGGCGCCACCACCACCCCGCCGACCACGATGCCGGTGGTGGGCAGGCAGAAGATCTTCACGAAGCCGTCGGTGAGGGCCTGCATCTTCGCCCGGGCGTTGCTGCGCAGCGGCAGCATCATCGTGAGCCCACGAACGACGCCGGTGTCGATGTCGGCCTGGCTGCAGCCGACCGTCGCGATCTCCGGGGCGGTGAACACGTTCGCGCAGACCGTCCGCAGGTCGAGGGGGGCCACCGAGTCGCCGAGGGAGTGCCACATGGCGATGCGGCCCTGCATGGCCGCCACGCTGGCGAGGGCGTTGACGCCGGTGCAGTCACCGGCGGCGTAGACGCCGCGGGCGCTGGTGCGCGAGACCCGGTCCACCTCGATGTGCCCGGACGCGGACAGGCGGACGCCCGCCTCCTCCAGGCCGATGTGGGTGGTGTTGGGGATGGCACCGACGGCCATCAGGCAGTGCGAGCCGACCACCTCCGCGCCGTCGGCGAGCCGCACGACGACCTCGTCCCCGCGCCGCTCGGCGCCCAGCGCGCGGGCGCCGTTGAGCACCGTCATGCCGCTGTTCTCGAAGACGTGCTGGATCACCCGCGCGGCGTCGTCGTCCTGCCCCGGCAGCACCTGGTGGCGGGACGAGACCAGCGTCACGGTGACGCCCAGGGCGGTGTAGGCGCTGGCGAACTCGGCGCCGGTGACGCCCGACCCGACCACGATCAGGTGTTTCGGCACCTCCTCCAGATCGTAGATCTGGGCCCAGGTGAAGATCCGCTCCCCGTCGGGACGGGCGGTGTCGAGCTCGCGGGGGTGCGCACCGGTCGCCACCAGCACGATGTCGGCCGGCAGCTCCTCGTCGCCGTCCGCGGTCTGGGCGATGACCCGCTGCGGGCCGTCCAGCCGCCCGCTCCCGCTGATGATCCGCACGCCGTCGGCGCGCAGCCGCTCAGTGATGTCGGCGGACTGCGCGCGGGCGAGCTCTCGGATCCGCGCGTGCACCTGCCCGAGGTCGACGCTCACCGCCGCGCCGAGCCGGCGGGTGTCGTCGGTGAGGTGGAGGCCCACCTCCTCCGCGGTGCGGATCTTGGTCATCACCTCCGCGGCGGCGATGAGCGTCTTCGACGGCACCACGTCGGTCAGGACGGCCGAGCCGCCCAGCCCGCGGCGCTCGACGAGCGTCACCCGGCCACCGAGCTGGCGGGCCACCAGCGCCGCCTCGTAGCCGCCGGGACCGCCGCCGATGATCACCACGTCCGTCACCCCAGGATTCTCCCACGCCGGACGCGTCGCGTCCCTGCCCGGGTGCGCGCGCTGGTTAGGCTCGGCACGTGGTCCCCCGCGTCATCCTCTCCGCCGTCGCCCTGGCCGGCGTGCTGGTCAGCGTGGTGATGGTGGTCGTCGGGCTGCCGGAGGCCACGCCGGCGCAGACCGTGTTGCTGGAGCTCTCCTCGCTGCCGCTGTCGGTGTCGGTCGCCGCGGGCGTGTGGCTGCTGCACCTGTCGGCCGCCCGGCCGGCCGGACGCCGCTCGCGGATGGTCCTCTCCGGCGCCGCGGCCACGATCGCCTTCGGTCTCGTGCTGATGGCGTGGGCCTACCTCGCCGGCCCGAGGGACCGCGTCCACACCGGCCAGGTGCTCGTGTGGCTGGGGCTGTTCGCCGCCCTGGTGGTGATGATCCGGCGGCAGCCGCGGCGGCGCGCCACCCGGTTCGCGCTGCTCGAGGACGACGAGGACGACACCGGCGGGGACGGCGAGGACGACGCCCCGGCTGACCGGGACCGGACCCCGTCGTTATAGTCATCTGGTGACTGCGCAGACAGATCCGCGCGCCCTCGCCGCAGAGGCCGCCGCAACCCTCACCCACCGCTTCGGGATCTCCTCCATCGATCTCGCCCTCGTGCTCGGCTCAGGGTGGTCCGGCGCGTCCGCCGGCGTCGGCGAGCAGCTCGGCGAGTGCCCGCTGGAGGAGCTCCCCGGCTTCGCCAAGCCGGTCGTCGCCGGGCACGGCGGGGCCCTGAAGCTCATCCGCACCGGCACCGGGAAGGTGGCCGCGCTGTTCACCGGGCGCACCCACTTCTACGAGGGACGTGGCGTCGCCGCCGTCGTCCACGGCGTCCGGACCGCCGCGGCTGCGGGGGCGTCCGCGATCGTCCTCACCAACGGGTGCGGCGGCCTGCACGCCGACTGGGCACCGGGCACGCCCGTGCTGATCCGCGACCACATCAACCTCACCGGCGCCACGCCGCTGGAGGGGGCGACCTTCATCGACCTCACCGAGGCGTACTCCGCGCGGCTGCGCGCCCTCGCGCACGAGGTGGACCCGACCCTCCTCGAAGGCGTCTACGTGCAGTTCCGGGGACCGCAGTACGAGACCCCCGCCGAGGTGCGGATGGCCAAGGTCCTCGGCGGCGACCTGGTGGGCATGTCCACCACGCTGGAGACCATCGCCGCACGCGAGGCCGGCCTGGAGGTGCTCGGCATCTCCCTGGTGACCAACCCCGGGGCGGGGATCTCCCCGACCCCCCTGGAGCACGCGGAGGTGATCGCCGCGGGCAAGGCCGCCGAGCCCCGCCTGCGCGCACTGCTCGCCGTCCTCCTCGACCGGCTCTAGGAGGACGCCATGATCGGCACCGAACTGCGCGAGCGGATCACCGCCTGGCGCGAGCAGGACCCCGATGTGGCCACCGCCGTGGCACTGGACGACCTCGTCGCCCGCGCGGACGCGGGGGACGGGACGGCGCTGGCCGAGCTCGCCGACGCGTTCTCCGGCCCGCTGGCTTTCGGTACGGCCGGCCTGCGCGGCCCGCTGGGCCCCGGCCCGGCGCGGATGAACCGGGTCGTGGTCAGCCAGGCGGCGGCCGGCCTGGCCGCCCACCTGCTCGACCTCGGGTTCGAGGGCGGACGGGTGATCGTCGGCTACGACGCTCGCTACAACTCCGACGTGTTCGCCACCGACACCGCGCAGATCCTCGCCGGGGCCGGGTTGCAGCCGCTGCTGTGCTCACGTCCCCTGCCCACGCCCGTGGTGGCGTTCGGGATCCGGCACTTCGAGTGTGTCGCCGGCGTCGTGGTGACCGCGTCCCACAACCCGCCGCAGGACAACGGCTACAAGGTCTACCTCGGCGACGGCTCGCAGATCATCCCGCCGACGGACGGCCTGATCGCCGCCCGGATCGCCGAGGTCGCGTCCCGGCCGCTGGCCGACATCGCCCGCAGCGAGGACTACCCGCTGGTCGGGGAGGAACTCGTGGACGCCTACGTCGCGCGGGCGGCATCGCTCGCCCCGCCTGGTGCGCCGCGTGAGGTCACCTGGGTGTACACGGCCATGCACGGCGTCGGCGCCTCTGTCGTCGACCGGGTCGTGGAGGCGTCCGGCTTCGGCAGCCCCCACCGGGTGACCGAGCAGATCGAGCCGGACCCGGCGTTCCCGACCGTCCCGTTCCCCAACCCGGAGGAGCCGGGCGCGATCGACCTGGCCCTCGCGCTGGCCCGCGAGGTGGGTGCCGACGTCGCGATCGCGAACGACCCGGACGCCGACCGCTGCGCCATCGCCGCCCCGATCGGTGGCACCTGGCGGATGCTCACCGGGGACGAGATGGGCTCCCTGCTGGCCGACGACCTCCTGCGCCGCGGGGTGCAGGGCACGTACGCGTGCTCGGTGGTGTCCAGCACGCTGCTGGGAACGATGGCGGAGGCGCACGGGCAGCCGTTCACGACGACGCTCACCGGCTTCAAGTGGATCGGCCGGGTGCCCGGGCTGGCGTTCGGGTACGAGGAGGCGATCGGCTACTGCACCGACGCCGCGGCGGTCCCGGACAAAGACGGCATCACCACCCTGGTGCGGGTGCTCGCCCTCGTCGCCCAGCTGGCGGCGGACGGACGGACGGTCGCCGACCGGCTGGACGAGATCGCACGCGGGTACGGCCTGCACCTCACCTCGCAGCTGTCGTTCCGGGTCGCCGACCTGAGCCTGATCTCCGACGCGATGGCCCGCGTGCGGGCCACACCGCCGTCCGTGCTGGCCGGCGAGCCGGTCACCGCGGTCGACCTCGCCGCGGGCAGCGCCCAGCTGCCCCCCACCGACGGCATGCTCTTCAGCGGCGGGTCGGTGCGCGTGGTGGTGCGGCCGTCCGGCACGGAGCCCAAGCTGAAGTGCTACCTCCAGGTGCGGCTCGGGGTCGAGGAGAGCCAGGACCTCGTCCTCGCCCGTGCGCGCGCCGCGGAGGTGATGGCCGCAGCCCGTGCCGACATGGCCGCGGCGCTCGGCCTGTGAGCGGCCCGGGGACGGCGGCCGAACCGCCCGGCGCGCAGCCCGCGTCCCCGCCCTGCCGGCTCGTGCTGATCGCGGGGCCGTCCGGGAGCGGGAAGTCGCGGCTCGCCCACGCGGTCGGCTGCCCGTCACTGCGGCTCGACGACTTCTACTTCGACGCCGACCACCCCGGGATGCCGCAGACCCTGGGCATCACCGACTGGGACGACGTCCGTTCCTGGGACGCGCGCTCGGCCGTCGCCGCGCTCCAGCAGCTGCTGTCGACGGGTTCGGTGGTGGTGCCGGCCTACTCGATCTCGGAGAGTCGCCGGGTGGGCACCCACGAGGTGCGCCTCGACGGCGCCACCTGCCTCACCGCTGAGGGCATCTTCGCCATCGAGTTCCTGGCCACCTGTCGCGAGGCCGGCCTGGACGTGGACGCGGTGTACCTCGACCGCCCGGGGCCGGTCGTGTTCTGGCTGCGCCTGCGTCGCGACCTGGCGAAGAAGCGCAAGCCGCCGCTCATCCTGCTGCGCCGGGGGCTGGCCCTGTGGCGTGCCCAGCCCGGGCTCCGGCGCAAGGCTGTCGCGGCCGGTTTCACGCCGCTGTCCATGCGCGGGGCGCTCGCCCACCTCGCCGCCACCCCGAAGCCGGTGCCCGCGCCCTGACCCCTTTGAGTCCGCGCCCGCGAGGTCAGGCCAGGTAGCCCCAGGCCCGTGCGATGCCGGTGAGACTCTCCGGGACGTCCTCCGGGGCGGGGAGGTCCGCCGCGCGCTGGATACGACCCGAGCGGATGCGGTCGCTCCAGTCGCCGATGCCGGCCTCGAACCGTCCGTGGTCGGCCTGGCCGTAGTCGACCATCGCCGGCTCCCATTCGACCCCGAGGAAGTCGCACAGGCGCCGCGTCTGGGTGGCGGGATCGGCCGTCAGGTCCTCGTAGCGCACCGTGATGCCCGGGTGCCGGCGCCGCGCCCGCTCGAGGTGCTCCATGTAGGCGAGGGTGTGCTCCACTGCCCGCTCCATCGGCCGCCCCGCGGGGTCGGCGGCGTGCCACGACCTGGCGACCATCAGCGGGTGGCGGATCAGGAAGATGAACCGGGCCCCTGGCCAGGCCGTGTGCAGCCGGTCGGCGACGAACACGTTGCTCGGGGTCTTCTCGACCAGCACCCGCTTGCCGGAGCGCTCGAGGCTCCGGTGCAGCAGCCGGTCCCACAGCAGGTGGTCGACATCGGAGAGGGTCAGCCCGTCCGCCTCCAGGGCCTGGCGCGACGGCGGCGTCCGCGCGACGACGGTGAGACGGCGGAAGTGGGTCTCGTGCGGGGAGTGCACCTGGCTGTGCGAGTTGAGGACGGCGCGGAGCAGCGTCGAGCCGGAGCGCACGGAGGAGAGCAGGAACACCGGCTCGGGGACGAGCCGGTCCTGCGGGTCGAGCGGCGGACGGGCGCGCCCGCGCGGCAGGGTGTCGACGTGGGACCCGTCCCTCACGACGCGGTAGCCCGTCCACCGGGCGAGGGCGTCGCTCGCCGACGTCCGCCAGGGTGTGCTCGAGGCCATGCCGCGACGCTAGGCGCCCCACCCGAACGGCTGGTGTCCGGACGGCGTCCTCCCGGTGACCGCAGCATGACCCCCCGTCGGCTGCACCGCTCCGCCTCTCATCCCCCGCATCCCGCCCCCGCCTTCCCGCCCCGCCCGCAGCCCCTCCCCCACGCAAGGTGGACCGAGACCTTCGTTGACGGCGGTTTCGGTCCATCTTGCGAAGGGGAGGGGGAAGGCAGGCGGGGCGAATGAGCGCGAGAGCGAAGCGACGAGGCCCGAGGAGATGCCATTGAGGCGCGTTGTCCACAGGCGAGGACGCCGTCCACAGGCGGCGCGACCGGCGACGCCGCGGCGTCCGGTCGTGCGGAAGATGAGGGCGTGCACCACAGACAGGACGTGAGCGGGCCGATGAGGCAGCTCGCCGCGGCGCAGTCCGGACTGGTCAGCGCCGAGCAGG
The DNA here is from genome assembly GCF_964266745.1 of Propionicimonas sp. T2.31MG-18. Lineage (NCBI taxonomy): Bacteria > Bacillati > Actinomycetota > Actinomycetes > Propionibacteriales > Nocardioidaceae > Propionicimonas > Propionicimonas sp. T2.31MG-18. Next base: position 264,478 of record NZ_CAXWGX010000028.1, on the reverse strand, counting down.
CCGGACTCCTCGGCCTCGGCAACCAGGCCGTCCGTCGGCTGGTCGCCCAGGGCCACTGGTCGGTGGCGTGCCACGGCGTCTACGACACCCGGCCGGGCGTGGAGGGCCCGGAGAAGCAGGCCTGGCTCGCCGTGCTGCGCGGCGGCGAGCCGTGCGCTCTCGGCGGCGACGCCGCGCTCCGCGTCCTCGGCCTCGAGCGCCCCGTCGGAATCCCGCTGGTCTGGGTGCCGGCGGACCGCAGGCCGCGCTCCTCGGTCGATGCCCTGATGCGGAGGGACACCATCGGGCGGCTCTCCCGACGACGCGGGCTCCTTCCCCGGATCAGCGCTGAGGACGCGGTGATCGACGTCGCCGAGAACCTCCACCCCGAGGCGGCGGTGGCCCTCTTCTCCGACGCGGTGCGGCGGCGCATCGTCAGCCTGGGCAGCCTCCGGACGACCGTCGGGGCCCGCGCCCGCGTGCGCGAACGGCGGATGCTGCTCGCGCTCCTGGGCGACCTCTCCGGCATCGAGAGCACCCTGGAGTACGCCTACCGCAGGGATGTCGAGCGTGCCCACGGGCTGCCCGCGGCGCGCCGGCAGGTACATGTCAGCAGGGGCTCACGCAGCGATGCGCTGTACGAGGAGTACGGCCTGCTCGTGGAACTCGACGGCCGCGCCGGCCACGTGGACGCGGAGTCCGCGTTCCGCGACCTCTCCCGGGACAACCGGCATGCGGAACTGAGCCTGGTGACCCTGCGCTACGGCAGCAGGGACGTGCGCGGCCGGCCCTGCGAGGTCGCCCGCCAGGTGGCCGGCGTCCTGCGTATCCACGGCTGGCCCGGCGACATCACCCCCTGCCCCCGCTGCGCTCACCACGGTCTCCAATGACAAAGTGGACCGAAACCGCCGAGATCGGCGGTTTCGGTCCACATTGCGAGTGGTCAGGCGATGGGGGCCCAGTCGGGGCCGGTCTCGCCGAGGGTGTCGTCGAGCTTGGCGAACAGCGGGGACGGCTTCGACAGCGGCGTCCCCACCGCGATCGGACGCGACTCCCAGGTCGCCAGTTGGGCGGTGTAGTCGCCGGTCAGCACCGGGTACTCGGGGCCGTCGCCCTCGCGGACGAGCCGCAGCTCGGGCTGCGCGGCCCAGACCCCCTGGCCGCCGAGCGCCTCGAACACCTTCTGCGCCGCGTGCGGCAGCAGCGGCGTGAGCAGGGTGTTGCAGTCCTGCACCACCTGGAGCGCGACGTGCAGGACGGTGTCGCGCCGCACCGGGTCGTCCTTCAGCTTCCAGGGCTCGGAGTCGGAGATGTACTTGTTGGCCAGGCCGACCACGCGCATCGCCTCGGCGGTGGCCTGCTTGAACTTGCAGCGCCCCCACAGGTCGCCGACGACGGCGTACGCCGCCCTGGCCGCGTCCAGCAGCTCGCGGTCGGCGTCGGTGAGCTCTCCGGCCGCCGGGATCGCCCCGACGTTCTTGTGCGCCATCGAGATCGAGCGGTTCACCAGGTTGCCCCACTCGTTCGCCAGCTCGTAGTTGTTGCGCCGGACGAACTCCTCCCAGGTGAAGTCGGTGTCCTGGTTCTCCGGGCCGGCGACGGCGATGAAGTAGCGCAGCGGGTCGGGCCCGAACGCGGCCAGGAAGTCGCGGACGTAGATCACGTGCCCCCGCGAGGACGCCAGCTTCGACCCCGACATCGTCAGGTACTCCGAGGAGACCACCTCGGTCGGCAGGTTCAGCGGGGAGTACGCCGAGCCGTGTCCGCCCTTGTCCCCCTGGCCGTTCGCGCCCAGCAGGATGGCCGGCCAGATCACCGAGTGGAAGGTGATGTTGTCCTTGCCCATGAAGTAGTACGAGCGCGCGTCCTCTGCCTGCCACCACAGCTTCCAGGCGTCGGGGTCGCCGGAGCGGCGCGCCCACTCCACGGCGGCCGACAGGTAGCCGATGACCGCGTCGAACCACACGTAGATGCGCTTCATCGACGCGTCCTCCCAGCCCTCCAGCGGGATGGGGACGCCCCAGTCGAGGTCGCGGGTGATGGCCCGCGGACGCAGCTCCTTGAGCAGGTTGAGGCTGAACTTCATGACGTTGGGACGCCAGTCGGTGCGGGTGGCGAGCCACTCCCCCAGCGCACCGGCCAGGGCCGGCAGGTCGAGGAAGAAGTGCTCGGTCTCGATGAACTCGGGCACCTCGCCGTTGATCCGCGAGCGCGGGTTGATCAGGTCGATCGGGTCGAGCTGGCGGCCGCAGTTGTCGCACTGGTCGCCGCGGGCGCCGTCGTAGCCGCAGTGCGGGCAGGTGCCCTCGATGTAGCGGTCGGGCAGCGTCCGTCCGGTGGACGGCGAGATGGCGCCCTGCTGCACCTCGGCCACGACGTAGCCGTTGTCGTGCAGCGTGCGGAACAGCTCCTGGACGACCTCGCGGTGGTTCAGCGTGGTGGTGCGGGTGTAGAGGTCGTAGGAGCAGCCCAGCGCCTGGAGGTCCTCGGCGATGATGCGGTGGTACTTGTCGGCCGTCTGCTGCGGGGTGAGCCCCTCCTTGTCGGCCTGCACCTGGATGGCCGTGCCGTGCTCGTCGGTGCCGCTGACCATCAGCACGTCGTTGCCGGCCATTCGCTGGTAGCGGGAGAACACGTCGGAGGGCACTCCGAAGCCGGACACGTGGCCGATGTGCCGCGGGCCGTTGGCGTACGGCCAGGCGACGGCGGCGAGGATGCGGGAACTCACGAAGGGTCATCCTATGCGCTCCGCGCCCACGGCACGGACGCCCGTCCGGCCCGCCCGGGAGCGCTCCCGTTGCCGACGGGCCCGACGCCGGGCACCCGGCCCGCCGGGCTGTTGCGCCGGGCTGGGCGACTTTCACGATCGGGGTCCCTTACCCCTACCATGTTGAATGTGACCCCCGAGTTCATACTCTTGGCGCTCGTCGTTATCACGGCGTTGGCCTTCGATTTCACTAACGGGTTCCATGACACAGCGAACGCGATGGCCACCTCGATCGCGACGAAGGCGTTGACCCCGAAGGCGGCGGTGACCCTTTCCGCGATCCTCAACCTCGTCGGTGCCTTCCTGTCCGTCGAGGTCGCGATCACCGTGACGAACGCCGTGATCCGCATCCAGAACCCGGACGGGACCCCGAAGCCCGAGCTCACGGCCGACAGCGGCCACGCGCTCCTTCTGATCCTCATGGCCGGCCTGGCCGGAGCGATCATCTGGAACATCCTGACGTGGCTGTGGGGCCTGCCCTCCAGCTCCTCGCACGCCCTGTTCGGCGGTCTGATCGGCGCCACCGTCGCCAGCCTGGGCTGGGGTGGCGTGAAGTGGGTCGGGGAGGGCACCAAGCTCGACGGCGTCATCGGCAAGGTGGTTCTGCCGGCTCTCCTGTCACCGGCCATCGCGCTCGTCGTCGCCATGGTGGGAACGGCACTGGTCTACCGGATCACCCGCGATGTCGCCGAGCGCTACCAGGAGAACGGCTTCCGCTGGGGCCAGATCGGCACGGCATCGCTGGTGTCGCTCGCCCACGGCACCAACGATGCCCAGAAGACCATGGGCGTGATCACCCTCGCGCTGATCGCGTCGGGCAACTGGACGCAGACGCACGACGTCCCGTTCTGGGTGAAGGTGGCCTGCGCGCTGGCCATCGCGACGGGCACCTACATCGGCGGATGGCGCATCATCCGCACGATGGGCAAGGGACTGGTCGAGATCTCGCCGCCGCAGGGTATGGCAGCGGAGAGCTCCTCCGCTGCCGTCATCCTGGTGTCCAGCCAGCTCGGCTTCGCCCTGTCGACCACGCACGTCGCCACGGGTTCCATCCTCGGCACGGGCGTCGGCAGGAAGGGCGCAACGGTTCGGTGGCGCGTGGCGGGGCGCATGGGCCTGGCCTGGCTGACCACGCTGCCACTGGCCGGTCTCGTCGGCGCCGGAATGTGGTGGATCGGGCACCTCATCGGAGGCTCGACCGGCGCCTTCATCGTCTTCGGCCTCATGTGTCTCGCCGCGCTCTACATGTGGTGGCATTCGCGCCATGACCGGGTGGGCCACCACAACGTCAACGACGAGTGGGTTGACCCGGAGAAGGCCCAACAGGAGGTCCCCGTGTCCGGAGGAGTGCGCTGATGGACCAGTTGCTGGCCGCGCTCGACGGCGCATGGAGGGTGCTGCTCGCGGGGCTGCTGCTCGGCGCAGGATTGCCGGCGATGTTCGCCTTCGGCGTCCGTGCGCTCGCCTGGGGCACCGGTGGCGACGCAGAGATCCACGCGGACGGGGTGCTGCCGAAGGCCCACCTCGGCGGACGCATCGTCGCCTACACGATGTTCAGCCTCGTGGTGCTGGCCGTGCTCATCGGCGTCGGCTACATCACCGCGCACGGGCTGGGCTACTCGATCACCTTCAACGGGATCATCCCGGTCATCACGGCAAAGCACTGAGCGCCACGGGGCCGACCCCCGACGACGCCGCCTGCATGTCCTGCGACACCCGCTCGAGGAACCGCCGCGCCCTCGCCCCGACCTGCTCGCGGATCATCGTCTCCGGCAGCGGCTGGACGGCGATCCGGCAGCCCGCCCCGGCGAGCACCAGCGGCAGGGTGTAGCCGACGGAGGACGGGAAGCTGGCCAGCTGCTCGGCCACCGGGCCGCGCCGCAGCTCGATCTCCAGCGGCACCCGCGGACGCACGATCCGCAGGCCGGTGCGCCGCGACAGCTCCTGCAGCTTCTCCGGCGCCTCGCGCCGGTGGGCGAAGTACCGTCCGGCCGCCCCCCTGCGCTCGGCGAGCGCCTCGACGGCCTCGAGGTACGCGGCGGGCTCGACCACCCCGGTCTCGACGAGCGACGAGCCGACGACGTCCACCCCGCGCAGCACCCTCGGTGGCCCGAAGCGGCGCCGCGTCCAGTCGTAGCCGTGGTGCTGCACCCGGCTGCCGGGCAGCGAGGTGACGCTCATCACGGTGAACAGGCTCAGCCGGGTGCGGGTGAGGAAGCGCCGGGCGTGCGCGGCGAGCGGACGCCGGGCGAGCGCGAGGCCCGCGTGCCAGCGCTGGAGCGGCTCCCCGTGGGTGAACTGCGCGGCGAACTCGAGCGTCGCCGTGCCGTCGTCGACGACCACGGCCTCCGCGGCCCGGCTGAACGGCAGCAGGGCCTGGACCATCCCGGAGAACGGGTCACCGATCACCAGGCGGCGTGCCGAGGCGACCACCGGACGCAGCGCGCCCACCGTCCGCACCCCGGCGAGGCCACCCGCCCGCGGCGCGTGCCAGTCCACCGCGATGCCCTCCTCGTCCGCGAAGTCGTTGAGCGCGCGCAACTGGGCGACGCTCGCCGGGTCGGCGGGAGCCAGGACGGCGACCCGCGTGCGGTCGGCCACCTGCTCGGCGTGGGCCCACTCCAGGACGTGGAGGAACTGCGCCGGGCTCTCGACGAGGGCGAGCGTCTCGGTCATGCCACCCGCTCCGGCCCGAACCGGGCCGCCTCCGCCTCCGCCACCACGCCCGACACCCGGCGCAGCTTCGCCATCGCGTTGCGCTCTCCGTCGTACACCTGCTTGACGCCGTCGCCCAGGGCCGACTCGATCACGCGGATGTCGCGCACCAGCCGGCGCATGCCTTCCGGCTCGACGGACGCGGACTGGTCCGAGCCCCACATCGCCCGGTCGAGGGTGATGTGGCGCTCGACCATCACCGCACCCAGCGCGACGGCGCACAGCGTGGTCTGGAGGCCGACCTCGTGCCCGGAGTAGCCGATCGGCACGTTCGGGTACTCGGCCTCCAGCGTCTTGATCATCCGCAGGTTCAGCTGCTCCGGCGGCGCCGGGTAGGTGCTGGTGGCGTGCAGCATCACGATGTTGTCGCTGCCGAGCACCTCGACGGCGTGCCGGATCTGCGCCGGCGTCGACATCCCGGTGGACAGGATGATCGTCCGGCCGGTGGCCCGCAGCGCGCGCAGCAGCACGTCGTCGGTGAGGCTGGCGGAGGCCACCTTGTAGGTGGACGGGCTGAAGGCGCCGAGGAAGTCGACGCTCTCCACGTCCCACGGGGAGGCGAACCAGTCGATGCCGATCTCGCGGCAGTAGTCGTCGATCTGGCGGTAGTCCTCCGCCCCGAACTCCACGCGGTGGCGGTAGTCGATGTAGGTCATGCGGCCCCACGGGGTGTCGCGCTCGACCTCCCACTGGTCGCGGGGGGTGCACACCTCGGGCGTGCGCTTCTGGAACTTGACGGCGTCCATGCCGGCGGCCTTGGCCGCGTCGATCAGCGCCATCGCGGTGCGCAGGTCACCGTTGTGGTTGATGCCGATCTCGCCGATCACGTAGACGGGCTGGCCGGGTCCGACGAGCCGGTCGCCGATGCGGCGGAGCCTGGGACTGATGTTCACAGTTGGTCCTCCTCGAGGATCCACGAGGCGATCTCGCGGACGGCTCCGTGCCCTCCCGGCACGGAGGTGATGGCCCGGGCGGCTGCCCGGACCGGTGCCTGGGCGGACGCGACCGCCACGGGCCAGCCGACCTGCGCGAAGCACGGCAGGTCGTTCACGTCGTTGCCGAGGTAGAGGACGCGGCCGGGCGCGAGCCTCTTCTCGGACAGCCACAGGGCCAACTCCTCGCCCTTGGCGGGAATGCCCTGGCGGCACTCCACGCCGAGCTTCGCGGCCCGCGCCGACACCACCGGGTTCACCTCCGTGGAGAGGATCAGCACGGGGAGTCCGGCCCGGCGCATCGCGGCGACGCCCATACCGTCGCCGCGGTGCACCGCGACCCGCTCCGTGCCGTCCGCTCCCAGCCAGGCGCGGTCGTCGGTCTGGGTTCCGTCGAAGTCGAGCACGACCGCGTCGACCTCTCCCGGACGCGGCCGGTGGCCGCCGTCCAGCAGCGGCGCGAGCGCCCGCGCCCGCTCCAGGTCGGACGGTTCGTCGATCTCCAGCACCCGTTCGGGATCGGTCGGCACCGCCACGGTGCGACCGAAGAACCGGCGTCCCCGCTCGGCGAACCCGTCGGCCCGCATCGCGTACGCCGCGCCGGTCTCCAGCCACTCCGGCTCGCGGTCCTGGCGGCGCTGGCGCCCCCGGGAGTCGTGGTTCACCCCGTGCGCGTCAGCGGCGCCACGCCACACGAAGCCGTGGAAGGCGGCGGCCGTGAACGCTGTGTCCGCGCCGTCCTGGACGGCCGCCACGGCGGCGTCGAGGTCGGCGGCGGTCAGGAACGGGCTGGTGCACTGCACGAGCACGACCACCTCGAGGTCGTCGCGGTGCGAGGCGTACAGGACGTCCACGGCGTGGGCGAGGGCCGACTCGCTGGAGGCGGTGTCACCGGACAGCTCGGCCGGGCGCCGGACGGCCAGCGCGCCGGCGGCCGTCGCGGCCGCCTCGATCGCCGGGTCGTCGGTGGACACCGCGACGGCGGTGATGCGCTCGGCGGCGAGGGCGGCCCGCACGGCCCGCACCACCAGCGGCACCCCGCCGACGCGGGCCAGGTTCTTGCCCGGGACGCCCTTGGAGCCGCCGCGCGCCGGGATGACGGCCAGCACGTCGCCGCTCACAGCGAGGCCAGCTTCCGCAGGGCGGGGGCGACCACGCCGGCCCCGTGCCGGTACATCCGCCGCGCACCGGTCCGGACGGCGCTCCGCAGGAGTTGCGGCATGCCGTCGGCCTGCGCGAGCGGCGTCCCGTCGGTGGCCACGCCGTGGCGCGCCAGGAGCCCGGGCAGCATCGAGGTGGCGTTCGCCGGCGTGTAGAAGGGCCGGACGGCGGGCAGCGGTCCCCGGGAGAGGAGTTCGGCGACGCGTCCGGGCAGCTGGTCGACGGTCGTGCCCAGGCCGTTACGGCGTGCCCAGCGGGCGTCCGCCTCGGGCACCCTGCCGGCGTCGAGGTCGTCGAAGGAGGCCAGGCAGCCCGAGCCGAGGAAGTAGGCGTTGCCGAGCGACTCGCGGATGCCGAAGTCGGTGAGCACCGCGGTCGGGATCCCCCGGTGGATCGCTTCGGCCGCAGCCGTGGAACTGACCGTCACCAGCAGGTCGGTGCGGTCCAGGGTGCGTCCCATGTCGCCGGTGACCACCGTCAGGTTGGACGGACGGGCGGCGCCGAGGGCCCGCACCAGTTCGTCGTAGGGGTGGGGTTCTGCGTGGGTGATGCGCTCCCCGGGCAGGGCTCGGAGCTTCACGACCACGTCCCGCTCGGGGTGGTTGCGCGCGTGCCGCGCGAGCCGCTCGACCAGGTAGCGCCGCTGCCAGCGGCTCGCCGGGACCCCCGGCTGGCCGGCGAAGGTGACGGTGTAGCGGCCCGTCGCCGCGCGCGGGCCGGGGTCGCCCAGGAACGGCAGGCGGGTGAGCACGAGCGCGTCGTCGTCGGCACCGGCCCCGCGCAGCACGGCGCGGAAGCGTTCGAGGTCGGCCGGGCTGTTCGCGGCGACGAGGTCGGCGCCCGCGCGCAGCAGGAGGCCCTCGGCGACCTTCTCGTAGACGACGCCGACGTAGCCGGTCACCAGCAGCGGTCGCCGCGGCAACCCGGCTGCGGCGATGAGGTGCAGCATGGCCTGCACCCCTCCGCCGGGCAGGGAGAGGACGAGCACGTCGGGGGCGTCCGTGACGAGCGCCCGGAGGAGTTCGGCGGGGGTGACGGTGCGCACGCGCGCCGGATCCATGCCGGCGTCCCGGAGCTGTCGCGGGCTGGGCGGCGCCTCCGTCACGGCCACCTGGTAGCCGAGGACGGGCCGGGACGGTGCCAGGCGCCGGGCGAGGTGGACGCCCCACTTCCAGCGGCTGTCGCTGTCGGCCAGCACGGCGACCGTGCGGGCCTGCCGGGGAGTGGGTTCGGTGGTCACACCAGCAAGCTAGGCAGCGCGGGCGGCCGTCCGATCAACCCCGGTGGACGAGTCGGTGAACGTCATGCGAACACCGTGGGCGCGCGCCCGGTGCGCACGGCCCGGCGCGACGGGGTCGCCGGCCCGGACGCGACGACGGCACGGTGTCCGGGCCGGGCGCGGTGGGCGGGGCCGGCCGGCGCCCGGCGGGGGCGGAACTTGGCTACGCTGTGCCCGACATCGGGCGCGGCGCGTGCAGGGGGATGGGTGGACGCCACCAGCGAATGGACGTTGTGGGCGATCCTGATCGCCGCCCTCGTCGACCTGGCCATCCGGATCGCCGCCATCATCGTCGTCCCGCGGAGACGGCGTCCGACCGCGGCGATGGCGTGGCTGCTGGCCATCTACTTCATCCCCTGGATCGGGGTGTTCCTGTTCCTGATGATCGGCAGCCCGCGCCTTCCGCGCGCGCGGCGCCGCAAGCAGGACGAGATCAACGCCTACATCCGCGACGCCACGCTGCACCGGGAGCTCGGCAACCCGGGCACCGACGCGCCGGACTGGTTCAGCTCGCTGGTGACCCTGAACCGCAACCTCGGCGCCCTGCCGCTCAGCGGCGGCAACGCCGCCCGGCTGTACCCGGGCTACGAGGACAGCATCGAGGCCATGGCCGAGGCGGTGCGCGGGGCCTCCATCTACGTGCACGTCGAGTTCTACATCCTCCAGGCCGATGCCACGACCGAGGTGTTCTTCCAGGCCCTGGAGGATGCGGCCGCGCGCGGGGTGACCGTCCGCGTCCTGCTCGACCACTGGGCCAATCGCAGCAAGCCGTACTACCGGCAGACCCGCCGGCGGCTGGACGCCATGGGGGCGGCGTGGCACCTGATGCTGCCGGTGCAGCCGCTGAAGGGGAAGTACCAGCGTCCGGACCTGCGCAACCACCGCAAGCTGCTGGTCGTCGACGGCCGGGTGGCCTTCACCGGCTCGCAGAACCTCACCGACTCCACCTACAACCTCCCCGTCAACATCCGCCGCGGCCTGCACTGGGTGGACCTGATGGTGCGGGTGGAAGGGCCCGTCGTCTCCGGGGTGAACGCGGTGTTCCTCGGCGACTGGTACAGCGAGACCGACGAGGTGCTGGTCGAGGCGCTGGGGCCCGCGGGGAGTGTGGAGTGTCCCGGCACCCTCGAGGCGCAGATCGTGCCGTCGGGGCCGGGCTTCGAGTTCCAGAACAACCTGAAGCTGTTCATGGGCCTGCTGTACGCGGCGCAGGAGCGGATCATCATCGTCTCGCCGTACTTCATCCCGGACGAGGGCCTGCTCCTGGCGATCACCACCGCCTGCCAGCGCGGCCTGCGCGTGGAGCTGTTCGTCTCCGAGGAGGGCGACCAGGCGATGGTCTACCACGCCCAGCGCAGCTACTACGAGGACCTGCTGCGTGCCGGGGTGAGGATCTGGATGTACGAGCGGCCGTTCATCCTGCACTCCAAGTCGATGACCATCGACGACCACGTGGCGATCATCGGCTCGAGCAACATGGACATGCGCTCGTTCGGCCTGAACCAGGAGATCTCGATGCTGGTGCGCGGCGAGGAGTTCGTCACCCAGCTGCGGGCGGTCGAGGACGACTACCGCGCGGCCTCCCGCGAGCTCACCCTCGAGGAGTGGCTGCGCCAGCCGCTCCGCTCGACGGTGCTCGACAACCTCGCCCGCCTCACGTCGGCGTTGCAGTAGCTTCTCGCTCCCCCGGGCTCGTGCCGACGGCCGAGCCCCGCTACGGCGTGGACTGGGCGAAGACCAGCGTGGCGTGGGCTGCGGCATCGGCCATCAGCCCGAGCATGGCGGGATCGATGTCGCCGGTGCGGTCGCAGGCCCGGTGGTAGCACGGGTCGGCGTCCTCGTCCGCCCCGGTGAACAGCCCGCCGGCGGCGATCCCCGCGGCCAGGAAGGACGCGTGGTCGCTCGCACGGAAGGTGACCGTCCCCGGCGTCACGCCCTGCGAGGCAAGGAAGCCGGCCAGCACGGCCTGGACGTTCCCGGACCCGTCGGGCCAGCCGGAACCGGGTTCGCCGCCCCCGTACACGGACGCCGCAGGCGTGGGCGAGCCGATCATGTCGAGGTTGAGGTAGAGCAGCGTCCGGCGGCGTTCCTCCTCGCCGAGCCGGGCGATGTAGTGCTCCGAGCCGTGCAGCCCGTCCTCCTCCCCGCCCCAGAAGGCGAACCGCACCCGGTTCTGCGGCTGGACGCCGAGCCGGCCGAACGCGAGCGCCGTCTCCAGCACCGCCGCCACCCCGGAGCCGTTGTCATTGATGCCCGGCCCCTCGGGGACGCTGTCCAGGTGCGCCCCGAGCACCACCGTGCGGTCGGCCCGCCCGGCGGGGGTGTCGGCGATGAGGTTCTCCGTGGTCACCCGGGTCACGGTGGCCTCGACGGCCAGCGCGAGGGTCGTGCCGGGTGCGTCCGCCCACGCGGCACCGAGCTCGAACGTCGTCGCGACGACGGGTATCCCGGCCTGTGCGCCCAGGGTGCCGGCGAACACGTCCATCCGGCCCGGGCCGTTGCCCTGGTTGAGCACGACCACGCCGCCGGCCCCCGCCGCGGTCGCGTAGTCGACCTTCGTCGCGAACGGGCAGGTGCCCCGCTGCACGAGCGCGATGGCGCCCCGCGGAAAGCCCGTGAAGTCGGACGCCTCGCACCCGCTGGTCGTCGCCCGGTCGCCGGAGAGCGCGAGGTCGACGGCCACGACCCGCGCCGTGACCGAGCCGTCACCGGAGTGGGCGAGCGGACGGAAGTCACGTCCGACGGCGTAGGTGGTGGGGGTCGGCGCCGTGCGCCGCAGCGTGGCCCGGGTGAGGTCGGTGCGGTCGTAGCTGAACGGCTGGCGGCTGGTCTCGTAGCCCGCGCTCTCGAGCTGGGCCTCCACGTAGTCCACCGACGCGGCGTAGCCGGCGGTGCCGGCGGCGCGGTTGCCGCCGTGGGCGTCCGCGATCCGCTGGAGCGCGTCGAGGTGGGCGGTGAGGGCCTGCGGCGTCACGGCGTCACGGAGCTGCCCGGAGTCGACCGTCGCCGGACGCGCGGCCCGGGTGAGGAGCACCACACCGGCGACCGCCACCAGGACCACGGCGACGGTCAGGATCACCCAGGGGCGGAGGAGGCGCCTCACCCCCACGACGCTACCCGTGACCACCACGGGCCCGGCGGGTACAGTCGCTGGCCTGCGACGACGGAGGAGCGCGATGTCCCTGACAAGGGTGCACAACCTGTCCATCTCCCTCGACGGCTTCGCCACGGGTGAGCCGCAGTCGGCCGAGGCGCCGTTCGGCCACGCCGGCCAGCGCCTGCACGAGTGGATGTTCGCCACCCGGTTCTGGGACCCGGCCGGCTCCGCGGGCGTGGACGACGCGTTCGCCCAGCAGCACGGGATCGGGATCGGCGCAGAGATCATGGGCGCGAACAAGTTCGGCCCGCCGGGGTGGCAGGACGACCCCGGCTGGACGGGCTGGTGGGGCGAGAACCCCCCGTTCCACACACCGGTCTTCGTGCTCACCCACCGTCCCGGCCCGCCGATCGAGCGGGAGGGCGGGACGGTCTTCCACTTCCTCGAGGCCACCCCGGCCGAGGCGCTGGCGATCGCGCGGGACGCCGCCGCCGGGCAGGACGTCCGGATCGGCGGCGGGCCGAGCGTGGTGCGCGACTTCCTCTCCGCGGGCCTGGTCGACCACCTGCACGTCGTGCAGGTGCCGATCCTCCTGGGACGCGGCGTCCGGCTCTGGGACGGGCTGGAGGGGGTGGAGGACGGCTACGACGTCGAGGCGGTCTCCTCCCCCAGCGGCGTCACCCACCTCACCTTCACGAGGAAGGCCTGAGCGCGTCCGGCTCCTCAGGGTCGGGGAGGTCGGGCAGCGCGAGCCAGTCCTGCCAGGTCAGGTCGCGGCCGATCAGGCGGACGGCCCGGAACGGCCAGGACGCGGCGAGCCACCGGGGCACCAGGCGATCCAGCTCGTCCTCCAGCCCGCTGCCGACGTACTCGTCGCGCACCCACCACGACACCTCGGCGTCGGCGCCCACCTTCTCCGGCGGGTCGATGTAGACGCAGCCGACCAGCTCGGTCTCCTCCTCGTCGAACAGGGCGTAGTTGAAGGACTCGTGCGCCTCGATCTCGCGCTCGTGGCGCGCCAGGTCCTCCCGGTCCTGTTCGGCCGTCATGGTTGCCGGCGGCCAGCCCCAGGCCGGCCCGAAGATCGTCCACAGGCGCGGCTGGGAGCCCATGACCGCGGGCATGTCGAGCTCGACGTCGGTGGCCCTGATCGGCCGCAGGTGGTACCCGGGGCCCACCTCGACGCGCAGCGGGTGGTCGAAGTCGTCCGGCAGCCAACCCATCGGTTCCTCCGCTCAGCCGATGAGCTTGGCGATGGTCGCGTCGATCCGCCGCCGGCGTGTGTCGGCGCCCTTGGCCGCCGCGACCGCGTCCGCGTGCTGCCGCTGGTGGCTGTAGCTGAGGCGCTCCCACGCCGCGGCCGCCTCCGGGTGGGCGGCCAGGGCCGACGCGAGGTCCTCCGGCACCTCCACGGTGCGGGGGGCGGTGTCGAGTTCCACCACCACCGTGTGCACCTGTCCGGCGGCGAGGGCGGCCGCCTGGCGCACCGCGGCGCTGGCCCCCAGCCAGGACTGTCCGCCCATCGGCGCGATGCTCGTGCGCCAGGTGTGGCCGTTCACCGTCGCGGCCACCTTGGGACGGCGTCCCCCGCCCAGCGCCTCGACGACCGTGTCTGGGACGACGAAGCCGGTGGTCGTGCCGCCGGTCGCCTGCAGTTCCGTGGTGAATTCCATGCCAGAAGTGTGCCGCACGGCCCCGCAGCGGGCTACCAGCAGCAGTAGCCGCCGTCGACGAGCAGGTCGACCCCGGTGATGTAGCCGGCCGCCGGGCCGAGGAGGAACAGGACGGGGCCGGCGATCTCCTCGGGCTCGGCGAGGCGGCCCAGGGGGGTCGTGTCGGCGAACTCCGCCACCAGGTCGGCCACCTCCGGCCGCCGGTTCATCGGCGTCAGGGTGTAGCCGGGGCTGACCGCATTCACCCGGAGGCCGAGCGGCGCCCACTCCACCGCCAGCGACTTCGTGAGGTGCACGACCGCGGCCTTGCTCGCGTTGTACTGGGCCTGGGTGAGGTTGCGGTTGGCGATCGTGGCCGAGATCGAGGCGATGTTCACGATCGCACCGCGTCCGTGCGCGCGCATGGCGCGTGCCTCGGCCTGGCAGGAGAAGAAGACGCCGGTGAGGTTGGTGTCGAGAACCGCCTGCCACTGCCCGGGCGTCAGTTCCAGCGCCGGCGTGCCCGCCCCGACCCCGGCGTTGTTGACCGCCAGGCCGAGCGGGCCGAACGCCTGCTCCACCGCGTCGACGGCGGCGGTCGCCTGCGCGGGATCGGTGACGTCCCACTCGACGGCGATCGCGCGTCCTCCGGCGTTCCGGATCCGGTCGACGGTCTCCGCGCACCGCGTGGCGTTCCGTGCCCCGCACCCGACGGCCACTCCGGCCCGTCCGAGCGCGAGGGCGATGGACTGCCCGATGCCGCTGGACGCGCCCGTCACCAGCGCCACCTCGCCGTCGAGGCCGAAGTCGATCATTGCCCCATCATGCCCGCACGAGGGGACGGAGTCCCGCGACCGGCTGGGGCGAGCCCGCCGGCGCCTCTTCGGCCGCCATCCGGGGCGACCCCTGGGACGCGTCGGCACCCATCATCGCGAACCCGGCCACCGCGGTCACCGCCACCCAGACCCGCGCCTTGCGGCGGAAGCCCGCCCACGTGCCGGACGTCGCTCCGAGATAGATCGCGCCCGCGAGGGCGAGCAGCGCCCCTCCGGCCCACGAGGGTTCGACGTCCTCGGCAGCGGTGAACACGACCGTGGCCATCCACTGGGCCGCGGCCGCGGCGAGCGCGAGGACGAGGAACGCCGCGCCGGCGATCCGCCACCGGGGCACGGGTGCATCCGCCCCTGGCCGGAGCGAAGGACGTTCGGTCATCCCTCGAGGATCGGCGAGGATCCTCAAGGCGCCGTCAAGATCGGGTCTTCGCGGGGTCTGGAGCGACGGCGATGTCGAGTTCGTTGCCCTCGGGGTCGGCGAGCGTCCACCACGAGGGCGCCTCGGCGTCGCTGACCACGTGGCCTCCGGCGGCCACGGCGGCCGCCACCCGGGCCCGCGCCCGGTCGGCCGGCACGAACAGGTCGAGGTGGATGCGGTTGCGCTGCGCGCGCGGCGCGTCCATCTGCTGGAAGAACACCGGCGGGTTCAGCCGGCGCGGGTCGTAGAGGTCGTGCAGGCCGGGACGGGGGTCGTCGACGTAGCCCAGCGCCGCCCGCCAGAAGTCCTTGACCGGTTCGATGTCGAGCGCGTCGATGCCGAGCTGGACGTCGCGCACCCCGGTCGGGTCGGCGGTGAGGCCGAGCCCCCTCGCGGCGGACTGCACGGCGCGCGCCAGGGCGACGAACCCCTCCGCCTCGTGCTGGTCCTTGCCCCCGTCGACGGTCACGCCCCGGTAGCGCAGGTCGACCATCAACGGCGGGCCGGCGTCGTCGGCGAGCCCCGCGACCGCCTCCAGCAGCTCGACGCCTTGGACGAACGAGCGCGTCGGGTAGTGGACCGCCGCGGTGAGCATCGTCCGCCAGTCGCTCGCGCCCGGGTCGGCGAACGTCCCGTGCTCCGCGGCGAGCGGGAACACGTCGGCCTCGTTGCCCTCGGCATCGGCGACGGTGCGCCACCACTGGTTCTCGTAGGTGATCCGCCCGCCGGCGGCCAGCAGCGCCTCGGTCGTGCCGGGCACCAGCTCCCACGGCGTGCCCGCGTCGAGGTGGAGGCGGTTGCGCAGCGGGCGGGGCGCGTCCATGGTCTGGAACCAGAGCCGTGGCTGGCGGCCCAGCGGGTCGGCGAGCACGTCGTCCGCGTCGCGGTCGAAGCGGAGGGCCGCCTGCCAGAACGGCACGAGCGCAGCAGTATCCGTGGCGTCGATCGCGACCTGCAGGCGTTGCACCGCGGCCGGATCGGCGCGCAGGCCGAGCTCCGCGGCCGCCGCCGAGATCTCGCGGGCGAGGGCGACGTCCCGCTCGGTGAGGGCGGCGACGTCGTGGCTGAACAGTCGCAGGTGGACGCCGTCACGACGCAGGTCGACGTCCGGATGGTGCCCGGCGGCCTCAGCGAGCTCGGCCACCCGACGCACCAGCCCGGCACCCGCTCGATGGGAAGACGTAGCGAACCAGGCGTCGGCGCCCGCGTTCAGGGCACGCCAGTCGCCGGTTCCGCCGGCGTCCTCGAACTGCTGTGGGGTCAGGATCGTCATGACTCATCGTGCCATCGCGCGTCCCGTCCGCCCAGAGGCGGCGAGTGCGTGACGTTGCCCCCCGAGTTCGGGGGAGAACGTCACCCGGTCGGGCGCGGAGAACGCCCGGACGCGCTGGCGATGCCCAGCCAGGTGTGGTGGTTCCCCGCCCAGCACCACCCGACCTTGGGGGCGTTGCGGCGCGACCGCCCGTCCCGTCCGGTCCCACGACTGATCCAGATCGCGGGCACCCGGGCGTCCGTCCCGCGCGGGGTGATCCTGCGCGAGCCCAGGCACATGAAGCACCGGTTCGCCTCGAGCCGGTCCGGCTCCTGGAGCAGCCAGCTGATCCCCTCGCTGATCGTCAGCGGGGTCCGTCCGCGGCCGCGCACCTCGGGCAGCGCGGCGTCGGGCGTCCAGTCCAGGAGGTCGTCCCCCCGGTCCACGCCCCGCAGCAGGTAGAGCGGCCGGTCGGGTACGCCGACGTCGGCGATCGCAGCGAAGTCGTCCAGGTCGGTCATGTCCTCGACGACGAACCCGGGCCGCCCGTCATGGCGCAGCAGTGGCACGAGACGCGAGGGCGGAACCAGGGACGGGTGGACGCAGAGGACGCCGTCCCCCTCGAGCCCGTCGGCGAGGCCAAGGAGCGCCTCTGCGGTGGTCCCGGCCAGCTCGGGAACCCCGAGGTCGACCAGTCGATCGGCTTGCCGGCGCACATCCATCCGCCCAGTGTGCACGACGGCGGATGGGCCCGTGTGCCCGGTGGTGGCGCTCACCGGTCCGGCGACGTCGATCCGGTGGCGGCGCGACCCCCGCGCTCCCCGCTGGCCCGGAGGCGGTCGGACAGGGCGAGGACCTCGCGGCGCAGGGCGTCCGGGGCGATCACCTCGAAGTCCCAGCCGAGCCCGGCCAGCATCCGGGCCATGCCGTCCAGCCGCTCGGCCCGGGCCTGCAGGAGCACGCCGTCGACGTGCTCGCTCAGCCGTCCCACGCTCGCCGGCAGCCGCTCGACCGCATCGGCGAGGGTGGTCCGCAGCACGACCGAGGCCTCGTGCGACCACCGGACCGCGGCGATGCCCGACACGACCTGCGTCCTGGCGTCGAAGTCGGCGGGCACGTCGTAGCCGCCTTCGCCCTGCCGGACCGCGGCGATCCGGTCCAGGCGGAAGGTCCGCACGTCGTCCCGGCCGTGGTCGTGGCCGGTGACGTACCACCGGCCGGCGTGGAAGACGAGACCGTAGAGGTCGAGCTCACGCTGCGACTCCTGCCCGTCCCACGCGGTGTAGGCGATCACGACCGTGCGCTGCGCCTGCGCCGCCGAGGCGAGGGCGAGCAGGGTGTCGGCGACGGCGGGAGCGGTGGGGCGCACCGGGGCGGTGAACTGCGCGGTCGAGAGCAGGCTCTCCAGCCGGCGGCCCAGGGGACGGGGCAGGACGCGCGACACCTTGGCCAGGGCGCTCGCCGTCGCTGCATGGTCGGCGGTGGCGAGCCCCTCCCGTTCGGCGGCCATGAGTCCCAGGACGACGGCGACGGCCTCGTCGTCGGTGAGCATCAGCGGGGGCAGCTTGTAGCCAGGCAGGAGCCGGTAGCCGCCGTACCGTCCACGCTGCGCCTCGACAGGGATCCCGAGGTCGGCGAGGTGCCCTGCGTAGCGCCGGACGGTGCGCTCCTCGACCCCGAGCCGGGCGGCCAGCTCGCCCACCGTGCGCTGCCCGCCCGTCTGGAGCAGTTCCAGCATGGCGAGAACGCGACCGGTCGGACGGGCCACGACCCTCCTCGGCGGTGGTCGAAAGTGTCTGAAACAGTGAATCTATACCGGACCGAATCTGTCCACAATCGGTCCTAGCGTGGGTGTCATGAACACCAACACCTACGTCCTCGTCCCCGGCTTCTGGCTCGGCGCCGCCGTCTGGAGCGCCGTCGCTGACCGGCTGCGTGCGCGCGGCCACGTCGTCCATGCCGTCGACCTCACGGGCATGGGCGAGCGCGCCCACCTCGCCACGCCCGGGACCGACCTCACCACCCACATCGACGACGTCGTGCGCGTGCTCGAGCAGCACGACCTGCACGACGTCGTACTCGTCGGCCACAGCTATGGCGCCCTCGTGACGACCGGAGCCGCTGACCGCGTGCCCGGGCGCGTGGCCCGCCTGGTGTACGTCGACTCGGGACCCCTCCCGGAGGGCCTGTCCCAGGCCGACTTCGAGGGTCCCGCCGCCCGGGCGGCCAACGAGGAGCTGGTGACGACACACGGCCAGGGGTGGTTGCTGCCTCCGCCACCGTGGGCCGAACTCGCCGCCGGGGTGCCGGGGGTGGACGACACGGTCGTGGCCGCGCTGGTCGAGGACTCGCGTCCGCAACCCTGGCGCACCGCCACCCAGCCGGTCGCGCTCACCGGCGCCTGGGAGCGGCTGCCACGCACGGGCGTGCTGTGCACCTTCACCCTCGAGCAGGTGCGGCAGCTGGCACCGCACGCACCGGTGTTCGCGCACATGGTCGACAGCGACTGGACGTATGTCGAGCTCCCGACCTGGCACTGGCCGATGGTCAGCCGGCCGGCGGAGCTCGCCGACGTGCTGGAGTCTGCCGGCCGCTAGGTGATGGGGCGTCCTACCCCGCTCGCCGGCGGATGGTGAGGCCCGCGCGCGGACAGCGGTCGCTCAGCTGACAGGCGGAACTCCACCGCTTGTCGCGCCGACTGGCCATCGCTCGGACCAGAGACCATCTGAGCCGGCCTCACCACTCTCATCCTGAGTGCAGTTCGCTGGTTGAGCCTGCCGAGTAGACGCACTCAGCTGCCGATCTGCGTATGCTTCCGAATCGGCGCCCATGGCGCCATAATGGCTCCATGCCGACCATTCAGATCAAGGATGTACCCGAGGACACTCACGCGGTCCTGCGGCAGCGGGCGAGCGCGGCGCACCAGTCGCTGCAGGAGTACCTGCGCTCCAGATTGATCGCCGAGGCAGCCCGGCCGACTGTGGACGAGGTGCTGGCCCGGGCTGGCGGTCGGGCCGGTGGCTCCCTGCCGCTCGCCGATGCAGTGAGTGCCTTGCGGTTCGACCGTGCTCGTCATTGATGCCAGCGTGCTGGCCGTCGGGTTGCTCGATGATGGCCAGGACGGTGACACGGTGCGGGGCCGGTTGCGCGGCGAACAGCTCGCCGCTCCAGCACTGATCGACCTCGAGGTTGCCTCGGTGTGGCGCGGTCTGGCTCGCGCTGGGCACCTGGACCCACGCCGGGTCGGGCTCGCGCTGGATGACCTGCGGGACCTGCCGTTGCAGCGTGTCGACCACGCTCCACTGCTGGCCCGGTGCTGGGAACTGCGCGACAACCTCACGATCTACGACGCCGCCTACGTCGCCCTCGCCGAAGCGCTCCAGGTGACCTTGGTCACTGGCGATCGACGGCTCGCCCGATCCACCGGTCCCCACTGCACCATCGAGGTCATCAAGACCAACAACTGACGTCACGCTTCTGCCGCGCCGCGGACGGTAGCCTCCGGCTGCCCGGCCGCGACCTCATCTGCCGCAGAGTGAGGCGCGCAACTGGGCCTCAGCGCAGCCGCCAGTAGCTCCACTTCTCGGGTGCCGTTGGCCAATCGTCTGGCGGCTGCCAACTCGGCGGGGGCACCCAGCCCGCCGGGGACGCTGGCCAGCCTGGTGGCGGTGTGAAGCTGAGCCGGCGGCGCAGGATCCAGACTCCTCCTGCCAGGAGGAGCAGGACCAGACCAGGCAGTGACAGTTGGAGGACCACGGTAAGGGTCGCCGCGTCCTGCTGCTCGCACGCAAGATCTGGGCAGGGTCTCGACGGGACCCCGAAGCGAAGAAGGAGCGTCACGATCAGGGGGCCCGCGAGCGCCAAGCCGATGGAGGTGAGCAGGAGTGCGACAAATCCACCCGGCTTGCCCGGGACCGCCCTACGCGCAGCCTCAGCCATCTTCTCCATCGCAGCTCCCACCGTCACCACGTTGCGCCGGCGACACAACCATGGCATCTCTGGACGATCCAGCGCATGAATCAGGCAAGGACGCCAGCCGCCAGCACGACGCCGGCAACTCACTACTTTGCCGCTGCACGCTCGGTGAATCTCTCTGCCCGGAGGTTAGCTGTCGAACTGGATCGAGCCACTTATCGACCTGGAGGAGTCCGGCGAATCCACGAATACCGCGATGCGCTGGAACCCCGAGCCACAGACCAGATAGAGCTCGTCTGGCTCCAGCCCCTCCGAGTCGCCGTCGCGGCAGCCAGCTCCGCGCGCGGCGGCCTCGATCTGGTCGAAACCTTGGGTGCTGGTCCATTCGATCCATGCACCATCACCGGAGTCGCAGCCGAGCACGTCGCCCAGGTCGAGGCCGATCTGGTCACCAATCTCGGTTGCGCGCGAGATGAGGCGCTGCCGGCTCTCCGGCCCGCAGCCTGACTCGGTTGGGCCGTGGTTCGCCAGGACTGCCACAGCCACGCTGGTGGCACCGACCAACAAGGGTGTGCACAACACGATAAGGAGCAGCCAGGTGCGGCTTTGCCACCATCGTTGCCTCACCACACGAGACTATCGGGCGGCGTGAACGCCGACCTATCATCCGGTTCTGCCGCGAGTTCGGTGGACGATCCTGCCGAACGCAGTGCGTTCTAGGCTGGGTTTGTTTGGTCAGGTGAATGCCTTGTTTGGCCGGGGTTTGGTGATGCCCGTCTGGCCGGCGAGGATGTCTGCCGCGAGCCATCCGATTGCGCAGAACTGTCCGAGCACTCGGTCTGGGATCGGGCTGTAGTCGTAGGGGTTGGTGCCACCGAAGTAGGTGAGCGCGGCCTGCCTTATGCGGGTCTCCATGTTGCTGGCGGTAACTGGGGTGAACTTGGCGCCGAGCAGGGCGTTGGCGAGGATGTACTGTTCCGCCCACATGCCCCAGTCGGGTTCGGTGTCACCCTGACAGAACACCCGGGTCCGGCCTTCGCACTCGGACAATGCGGTCTTCGCCAGCTCCCGGACCGATTCGACCGCGGGCAGGCACTCGCGGGCTTGTTCGATGACCCGGGCGTCGAGCCTGTCATGGGATTTGGCGTGGGACAGGCGCCACTCCAAGGCTGGCCCGGGCCAGTGCCAGGCCGGAAACCACGGGTTGCGGAGGCGGACTTCGAGATGAAGCATCGTCTCGCCGGCGCGATGCCAAACCAGGCACTGGACGCCATCGAGATCGATCACGCGCGCGTTGCGGCGATTCAACAGGTGGATGCTGTTCATGTAGGGGCGCACGTAAGTCTCGGGCGGGATCTTGCCTGACGCCCAACCTTCGGCAATGGACTCCAGAAGATGCGCGAGACGCGCAGGGGCAACTTCGGGCACAGACACATCCAACACCCTCGCCTTCCGGGTGCGCCCCAAACGACCAGTACACGCCGCGTGGGGTGAACCGCCCCGGCGTGTCCGGAGACTCCAATCCTTGGGAAGGTTGGAGTCATGTCAGGGAACACGTCGAAGAGGTATCCGGCCGAGCTGAAGGCCAGGGCGGTGCGGATGTATGCCGAGATCCGGCCGGATCAGGAGACGGACTGGGGTGCGATGGCCCGGGTCGCGGAACTGCTCGGGGTCTCCACCGCGGAGACGGTGCGGAAGTGGGTGCGGCAGGCCGAGGTCGACCAGGGCGCCCGGCCAGGGGTCACGAGCGAGGAGTCGGCCGAGATCAAACGGCTCAAGCGTGAGAACGCGGAGTTGAAGCGGGCGAACGCGATCCTGAAAGCGGCGTCGGTTTTCTTCGCGGCCGAGCTCGACCGGCCCGGGCAGTGATCGTGGACTTCATCCGCGAGCACGCCGACCACACCCCCGCCGCCGGCGGGCTGCGATGGGGGGTGGAGCCGACCTGTGCCGTGCTCAGTGAGCATGGGGTGAAGATCGCCCCGTCGACCTACTACGAGTGGCGCGACAAGCTCCCCACCGCCAGGCAGCAGCGCGAGGAGGTATTGCTCGGCCACATCCGCCGGGTCCACACCGACAACTTCGGGGTGTACGGGCCGAGGAAGGTGTGGCTGGTGCTGAACCGGGAAGGGATCCCGGTGGCCCGCTGCACGATCGAGCGACTCATGCGCAAGGCGGGGCTGGCCGGTGTGGTGCGTGGCAAGGTGAAGCGCACCACCATCGCGGGCTTGGGCTCGAAACCGGCCGACCTGGTGAACCGGAACTTCGCCCCGACCGCGCCGAACCGGCTGTGGGTGGCCGACTTCACCTACGTGTCGACCTGGGCCGGCTGGGTCTATGTCGCGTTCGTGATCGACGCCTACGCCCGCCGGATCATGGGCTGGCGGGCCGCCACGTCGATGAGCGTCGACCTCGTCCTCGACGCCGTCGAGCAGGCCATCTGGGTCCGGCAACGAGAAGGCCGTGACGACTTCACCGCCCTCGTGGCGCATCACGACCACGGCAGCCAGTACCTGTCGCTGGCCCACAGCCAACGCCTCGCCGAGGCCGGCATCCGGCCCTCCGTCGGCGCCGTCGGATCGAGCTATGACAACGCCCTCGCCGAGTCCATCAACGGCTTGTACAAAACCGAGGTCATCAAGCGCCAAGCCTGGCGCACCCATGAGGAGGTCGAACTCGCCACCGCCCGGTGGGTCGACTGGTACAACCATCGACGCCTCCACGAGTACGCCGGGGGCGACCTCACCCCCGCCGAGACCGAGAACGCCTACTACGATCAAACAGCAACCCCAGCAGCAAGCTGAGGAGACAAAGAACTGAGTCTCCGGACACGCCGGGGCGGTTCAAAGAACTGAGTCTCCGGACACGCCGGGGCGGTTCAGTGAGGGATGGGCGAGCGGCCTAGCGCTGATCGAAATGTGCGCTGGAGGCTATCGCTTTGACTCGTTCACGTTGGGGATGTTGTCGAAAGTGAAGTCCGTTTGTCGTGCCATTCGACACCCCGGCCGGCGGGCTTGCCTTGGCCCTCGTCCACCCCGCGAGCCTTCGCTCGGACAAGAAGCTGCCCTTGATGCGGAGGCCACCCGAGTGGCGCCCCGGCTGGGCCGTGGCCGTGATCTTGAGCGTTCCGTGGTTGGTCTTCCTGACAACCAGCCTGGCGGCAGACCCTCATCTGGGGAGCGGCATGCAGCAGAGTCCGACATTCGGCCACGGCCGCTCGGCGCTTCGGGCATGATGCCACCGTGACCCCCCGCACCGGCCGACGTCGCACGTCGTTCGCCCTGCTCGTCGTGGCCGCGGCTACGGTCCTGACCGGCTGCAGCCTGCTCTCAGGCCTCGCCGGTGGTGGCCCTGTTCCGGTGCCGGCGTCCTCGTTGCGGCCGGCCCCGCCGACGCCGACACGGTCGGTCGGGCCGGTGGAGGCGCTCTTCGCCGACCCGCATTCCGACGCTGCACGTGCGCTACAGAAGGCGACGCAACTGGCGACGGCCGACACCGACCGGCTGACCGGAATGGACGTCGTGACGATCTCTGCCACCCAGCGCATCCTGGTGTGCCCGGAGGGCAGTGCGACACCCGACTGGCACCAATGCCTGGTGAGGGCCTTCCACTACCTGACGTGGAACGGCGAGTTCCGTGACGGGCACGACCCGATCATCGCGCGGCTCCCCGTGACGTGCTCGTTCGCGGGCACGGCCCATGTCGACTGGACGCCTCCACCGGGCACCGCCCGTCTGCAGCAGGGACTGTGCCCGGAGGGTCCGAACGCCTGGGTGCACTGGGCCACCAACTCCTGGTATCGCGGCGTCGAGGCATGCAGGCGCGACTGGTACAACGCGTGTGGCCTGTCGACGGCCGAGATCGTGGACGAGATCGCCCGCCACACCTGGCAGGGACGGGTGCGGCTCAGCTACCCGCTCGATCCGGCGACGTACGTGGAGCCGGAGCCCACCGGGCAGGCGACAGCGGACGCACAGGGGCGGCCGAACGAGTACGCAATCCTGTTCGGATCGAAGGCCGAGGCAGCGCGGCACCGGGCCATCGCGCGAGCCGATGCAGACACCAAGGCGCTGAGCAGGATCGCGGGCGTGACGCTCGCGGGGACGCAGCAGCGGCTCGACTGCGTCGAGGGACGCGACAACGCAGGCCGAGCCGACAGCAGCGTCCGCCTGGTGTGTCACGTCCAGGTCACCCAGTACCTCAGCTGGAGCGGCGACTTCGCCCGCGGGCGAAGCAGGATCCTGACTGCGTCCGCGCGCATCTGCCCGTGGCGCAACGAGCCGTCGAGCTTCGACTGGAGACCGACGAACCAGACACGGACCCAACAGCAGCCGAACTGCGGGGAGACCCCGACGATGTACCTGGACTGGATGAAGCCCCACGCGAAGGAGCTTGTCCATCCGTGCCGGCGCGACGCGCGCACCTCCTGCTCGCCGAACAGCGACGCGGTGACCTCAGCCCTACTCGCGCACGACTGGGTCGCCCGAATCGGGATCCAGTACCAGTTCTACAAAGACCTGTACTGACGCGAGGCACCATCCACAGGTGAACGAGCCTGACGGAGCATCCACAACCTGGCTCCGGCTTCTGGGCAGGCGGCGCCCGTTGACGTCGATCCGGGTTGGCACAGCCCGGATCGGTGGGCATGAGAAGCCTCGAAGGGACGCCGGCCACCCTGGATCCGGCTGACGCGGCCGGCGTCCGTCAGAAGTGCTCAGCTACTGAACCTGAACTCCACCACGTCACCGTCGGCCATCACGTAGTCCTTGCCCTCCAGCCGCACCTTGCCGGCGGCCTTGGCCGCGGCCATCGAGCCGGCGGCCACCAGGTCGCCGAAGCTGACGATTTCGGCCTTGATGAAGCCCTTCTGGAAGTCGGTGTGGATCACGCCGGCCGCCTCCGGGGCGGTGGCACCCCTGCGGATCGTCCAGGCGCGCGACTCCTTCGGGCCGGCGGTCAGGTAGCTCTGCAGCCCGAGCGTCTCGTAGCCCACACGGGCGAGGGTGTCGAGGCCGGGCTCGGCGATCCCCATCTCCACGAGGAACTCGCGGGCCTCCTCCGGCTCCATCTCGACCAGCTCCGACTCGATCTTCGCGTCCAGGAAGATCGCCTCCGCGGGCGCCACCAGGGCCTTCATCTTCTCGATCAGCGCAGTGTCGGTGAGCTCGTCGGAGTCGCAGTTGAACACGTACAGGTACGGCTTGGCGGTGAGCAGGAAGAGCTCGCGCAGCGGGGCGAGGTCGAGTCCGGCCGCGTGGACGCCGGTACCGCCGTCGAGCACGCGCTGCGCCTCGCGCGCCGCGTCCAGCTCGGCCTGGCGCTCCTTCCTGAACCGTGCCTCCTTCTCCAGCCGGGGCAGTGCCTTCTCGAGGGTCTGGAGGTCGGCGAGGATCAGCTCGGTGCGGATGGTCTCGATGTCGCTGCCGGGGTTCACCGCGCCGTCGACGTGGGTCACGTCCGGGTCGCGGAACACCCGCGTGACCTGGCAGATCGCGTCCGCCTCACGGATGTTCGCCAGGAACGCGTTGCCCATGCCCTCGCCCTGCGACGCGCCCTTCACGATGCCCGCGATGTCGACGAAGCTCACCGTGGCCGGCACGACCCGCTCGGAGTGGAACATGTCGGACAGCACCGGCAGCCGCTCGTCGGGGACCCCGACCACGCCGACGTTCGGCTCGATCGTCGCGAACGGGTAGTTCGCCGCGAGCACGTTGTTGCGGGTGAGGGCGTTGAACAGGGTGGACTTGCCGGCGTTGGGCAGTCCGACGATGCCGATGGTGAGAGCCACGTCGGCCAAGCCTATCGGTCGCGGGGACGCAGGTTCGCCCACGCCCTTGCGCGGAAGACGCTCCGACCTGCGACAGGATGGGTGCGTGGACGCGGTGATCTTCGACCTCGGCGGGGTCGTGCTGGAGTGGGTGCCCGAGCGGGCCTTCGAGCAGGTGGTGGACGCGGCGGAGGTGCCGCGCCTGATGGAGCGGATCGGCTTCCACGAGTGGAACCGCGGCAACGACGGGCGCGACAGCCTCGCCGCCGCCGAGGACGAACTGGTCTCCCTCCACCCCGGCGACGAGGTGGCCATCCGCGGTTACCGATCGCACTTCGCCGCCACGCTCACCGGCATGGTGCCCGGCACGGGCGCCGTGATCGCAGAACTCGGCCAGGCCGGCGTCCCGACCACCGCTCTGACCAACTGGTCAGGGGAACTGTTCCCGTACGCCCGGCAGCGGTTCGGGATCCTGGGACGCTTCCGCGACATCGTCGTGTCCGGGCGCGAGGGCGTCATCAAGCCCGACCCGCGGATCTTCGCGATCGCCTGCGAGCGCGCGGGGTTCGAGCCCGCCGCGACGGTGTTCGTCGACGACTCCCCCGCCAACGTCGCCGCCGCCCGTGCGTTCGGGTTGCACGGCCTCCACTTCCGCACCGCGGACGCACTCCGCGACGACCTCGTCGCGCTCGGGCTGTTGCCCCCGCGACGGGCACTCTCCGTCCCCGTGTACCACTGGGCGCCGCGCGAGGAGTGGGAACGGGCCCTCGCGACCGGCTCCTACCCGTGGTCGGGACGGGGCCTCGGGTACGACGCCGAGGGGTTCGTGCACCTCTCCTTCGCCGGGCAGCTCACCCGCACCCGGGAGCGCTTCTACTCCGACCTCGCCGACGACGACCTCGTCCTGCTGCGGCTCGAGCCGGACGGCCTGCCGATCGTCGTCGAGGACGGCTTCCCGCACCTGTTCGTCCCGCTCCCGCTGGAGCGGGCCACTCAGGTGTCCGCGCCGGCGTAGAACGCGGTCAGCGCCTGGGCCAGCCACTGCGGGTCCTGCGTGCCGCACAGCTCGCGCGCGGAGTGCATGCTGAGCAGCGGGATGCCCACGTCCACGCTCTCGATGCCCAGGCGGGTCGCGGTGAGGGGGCCGATCGTCGACCCGCACGGCACGGCGTTGTTCGAGACGAACGGCTGGGTGGGCACGCCGGCGGCCCGGCAGACGCGCAGCCACCGGGCGGCCGAGGGACCTTCGGTCGTGTAGCGCTGGTTGGCGTTCACCTTCAGCAGCGGCCCGCCGTTCACCGTCGGCCGGTGGTCGGGGTCGTGCAGGTGGGGGTAGTTCGGGTGGATCGCGTGGCCCGCGTCCGCCGAGATCACGAAAGACGCCGCCAGCGCCCGGTGGTAGCCGTCGCTGCCCCAGCCCAGCCCGTCCGCGATGCGCAGCAGGACGCTCTCCAGGAACGGCCCGGACGCGCCGCTGCGGGAGTCCGAGCCGATCTCCTCGTGGTCGAAGCAGGCCAGCACCTGCACCTGCCCGGAGGCCGGGGTGCCGGTCAGCGCGACCACGCCCGCGTGGACGCTGGAGAGGTTGTCCAGGCGCGGGGAGGCGAGGAACTCCCCCGTCACGCCGATGATCGCCGGCGCCTCCGCGACCGCGGAGAACAGGTCGTGGGAGTCGATCTCGTCGCGGTGCAGCCCCAGCAGGCCGGCCACGGCGGACAGCACGTCGAGGGAGGCGGTGCCGAACACCGGCTTCAGGCTCGCCTGCCGGTCGAGGTGCAGGTTGTCGTTGACGCTGCGGTCCAGGTGCGGCGCGACCTGCGGGACGCGGAGCCACGGCGGCGTGGACACCAGGTGCACCTCGCCGGTGCGCGTCACCACCCGTCCCGCCAGGCCGAACTCGCGGTCGAGCCACGAGTTCAGCAGCGGGCCGCCGTACACCTCCATGCCGGCCTGCGACCAGCCGAACGCGTACGAGGACGGTTCCGGCTTCAGCTTGAAGCCCGGGGAGTCGGTGTGGGCGCCGACGATGCGGAAGCCGACCGGCCCGTCCACCGCCTCCGGGGTGCGCCAGGCGATGACCGCGCCGTCGCGGACGACGTACCGCGCACCGCCCGCCTGCCACGGGTCGGTCTCGCGCTGCTCGGTGAAGCCGGCCTCCGACAGCCTGCGGACGGCCTCCGCCGCGGCGTGGTAGCTGGACGGGGAGGCGGAGACGAAGGCGGCGAGGTCCTGTGCTGCGGTGGCGTCGGGCATGGCGCCCAGTCTGCACCTTCGGGGCGACAGCCCGCTCAGCGGGGCGCGCCGGCCGCGTCCGCCCTCGCCGAGAGGTAGCCGGCCAGATCCTCCCCGCTCACCTCCAGCACGCGCAGGTTGCCCAGGCTCGTCGAGCGGGCCCGGCCCGGCCGCCCGCGGTGGGCGATGCCTCCCGGCGCGGTGATCACCATGTCCCTGCGGTAGACGCGGATCCGGGTGATCGCCGACAGCCGCACCGAGACCCGGCTGAAGAACACCAGGACGTGCAGGTCCGTCGCGTCGACCACGAGCACCGGACGCCCGCCGCGCACCGCCAGGGCGAGGTCGCCGCCGGCCATCACCGCGCAGACGGCCGTGATCAGGAGAGCGAGGGCCACACCCCACGGCGACGCGGCGTTGCGGACGGCGAGCGAGACGCCGAGCACGGCGCCGGCGGCCCAGGCCGCCCCCTTCACCCACAGCCACCACCGGGCCGGGCGCTTCAGCAGCGCGCCGACGGCCCCGGCGCCGTGCGCGGGGACCGCGACGAGCCCCGCCGGAAGCGGCACGCGCGATGCGTCGGCCGGCAGCCCGGCGTCACCGTCCTCGGCACCGTCCACCGTCCCCGCCCTTCTTCGACCTCGCGGGGAGTGTATTCGACCCGCATCCGGCCGCCCCCGAGCGAGCCTCAGCGGAACTGTCGGAGGCGACCGGCAAGATCGAGCCATGGAGTCGTTGGCGTGGTTGGTCGTGGGCATGCTCGTGGGTGCCCTTCTCACGTGGGTGCTGGTTCGCGCCCGCACGCGCAGCGACGCCTCGGCGCAGGACGCGGAGGCCGAGCGGGCCCGGGCGGAGGCTGCGCAGGCACGGGCAGAGGCAGCCCAGGCACGCGCGGAGACCGCGCGCGTGCAGCTCGGCGTCGCGGTGGCGCAGGGCGAGGCGGCCCAGGCGCGCGCCGAGCGGGCGTCCGCGTTCGCCGACCTGGCCGAGGCACGCGCGGAGGTCGCGGGCAGCCGCGCCGAGCGCGACGCCGCCGTGCGGCGCGCGGAGGAGATCGCCGCCGACCGCGAGCAGCTGGTCGCGCAGTTCAAGGCGCTGTCCGCGGAGACCGCAGAACACCAGGCACGCCGGCTCGACGAGTCCGCGCAGGCCCGTCAGCAGGCCACCGACCAGTTGCTCACCCCGGTGCGGGAGAGCCTCCAGCGCTTCAACGACCGCCTCACCGAGGTGGAGAAGGAGCGGGTGGCGATGGCCACCGACCTGCGCAACCAGGTCAGCGAGGTGAAGCTCACCGGCGAGACGCTGCGGCGCGAGACGGCCGCGCTGGTCACCGCCCTGCGCAAGCCGCAGGTCCGGGGTGCCTGGGGCGAGCTCCAGCTCAAGCGGGTGGTGGAGCTCGCGGGCATGGTGGAGCACTGCGACTTCGTCCAGCAGCAGACCACCCAGACCACGACCGGGGCGACGATCCGTCCCGATCTGAAGGTGACGCTCACCGAGGGCCGGTTCATCTACGTGGACTCGAAGGTGCCGCTCAGCGCCTTCCTCGACGCGCAGGAGAGCGAGGACGCGGGCGACCGCGCCCGGCTGCTCGGCCAGTTCGCGAAGAACGTGCAGACCCACGTCGACCAGCTGTCCCGCAAGGACTACTACAAGGCCGACGGCGGGGGCACCCCGGAGTTCGTCGTGCTCTTCCTCGCCAGCGAGGCCCTGGCGGCGGAGGCGTTCAACCAGCTGCCCTCGCTCCTGGAGTACGCCTCCGAGCGCGCGGTCATGCTGGCCACCCCGAGCTCGCTGATCGCGATGCTGAAGACCATCGCCTTCTCCTGGCGCCAGGCGGCTCTCGCCGAGTCGGCGCAGGAGGTGTTCAGCGTGGGCCGGGAGCTGTACGACCGCCTGGGCACCCTCGGCAAGCACTTCGACAAGGTGGGCCGCTCCCTCACGTCCGCGGTCGGCGCGTACAACGACGCCGTCGGGTCCATCGAGGGACGGGTGTTCCCGGCCGCCCGCAAGCTCCGTGAACTGAAGGTGACCGAGAAGCAGCTCCCCGCGGTCAACGGCTCGGACGCCGCCGTGCGGCCGATCACCGCCACCGAGCTCGTGGAGGACGCGGCCCTGGTCACACCCCTCATCGGGCGCCGCAGCAGCGAGGAGCTGCTGGCCCGCCCGCAGCCGGCGTTGGACGACCTGCTGGTCCGCGAGCACTCGACGCCGGCCGAGGGCGGGGTACAGACTGCCTGAGCCGGCGCACGCGCGCCGGGCGGAGGAGGTCCGATGTCGTTCCAGGCGTATCTCGACACCATCGAGGACAAGACGGGGCTGACCCCGCGCCAGCTCGTCGACCTTGCCGCGCAGAAGGGGTTCGGCCCGTCGACGAAGGCCGGTGAGATCGTCGCCTGGCTCGCCGCCGACCACGGCCTGGGACGCGGGCACGCCATGGCGCTCGTCCACGTCATCACCAAGGGCCCGGTGATCAGCGACCGGCACGTGAACTCCGGCGGTACGCACTCCGACCCGTCCGACACCCTGTGGCTCGACGGGAAGGCCACCAACCCCCACCGCTGACGCCGCGTCTCACCGGCGCGGGTCGCCCGGCGTGCGCGCCGTCCGCGGGCGGCGGGCCGGTGCACAATGAGCCGCGTGACGATCGATGCCCGGGCGGTGGAGCAGGCCGCGGAGCGGCTGGCCGGCGTGGTCACCCGTACCCCGCTCCAGTTCAACGAGCGACTCAGCGCCGCCACCGGCGCGTCCGTGTGGCTGAAGCGCGAGGATCTCCAGCCGGTCCGCTCGTACAAGATCCGCGGCGCCTACAACCTGATCTCCCAGCTCGACGAGCAGCAGCGGGCGGCCGGCGTGGTGTGCGCGTCCGCCGGCAACCACGGCCAGGGTGTGGCGTACGCCTGTGCGCGGCTCGGCATCCGCGGGCGCATTTTCGTGCCGGCCACCACGCCGCGCCAGAAGCGGCAGCGGATCCTGGCCCTCGGCGAAGGGTTGGTGGAGCTCGCCGTCACCGGCGACACCTACGACGACGCGGCCGAGGCAGCGCTGCGCGAGGCGGGGCGGACGGGCGCGACGGTGGTGCCGGCGTTCGACGACGTCCGCACGATCGCCGGGCAGGGCACCGTGGCGCTCGAGATCGTCGAGCAGTTCGGCTCTGCACCCGACGTGCTGGTGGCGCCGGTGGGCGGTGGCGGCATGATCTCCGGCTGCCTGGCCTACCTCGGCGAGCGACACCCCGGCACGAAGGTCGTGGGGGCCGAGCCGTCGGGGGCCGCGTCCATGATCTCCGCGGTGGCCGCCGGCGGGCCGGTGGAGCTCGCCTCGCTCGACACCTTCGTGGACGGCGCCGCCGTCCGCCGGGCGGGTGACGTGACCTACCGCGTGGTGGAGCGGTGGCGACCGGCGCTCTACCCGGTGCCGGAGGGCCGTATCTGCTCGGAGATGCTCGCGCTGTACCAGATCGAGGGCATCGTGACCGAGC
Source organism: Propionicimonas sp. T2.31MG-18 (assembly GCF_964266745.1). Taxonomy (NCBI): domain Bacteria; kingdom Bacillati; phylum Actinomycetota; class Actinomycetes; order Propionibacteriales; family Nocardioidaceae; genus Propionicimonas; species Propionicimonas sp. T2.31MG-18. The sequence goes on along the minus strand of NZ_CAXWGX010000028.1, from coordinate 233,004 downwards.
CCGCGGGCGCCCTCGCCGCGGCGAGCCTGGGGTTGTTCCAGCCCGAGCCCGGCCAGACGGTCGTGGTGATCGTGTCCGGCGGCAACAACGACGTCTCCCGCTACGCGGAGATCCTCGAGCGCTCGCTGGTGTACGAGGGTCGTAAGCACTACTTCCTGGTCAACTTCCCCCAGGAGCCGGGCGCCCTGCGGCGGTTCCTCGACGAGGTGCTCGGGCCGGACGACGACATCACGCACTTCGAGTACGTCAAGCGCAGCAACCGCGAGACCGGCCCGGCGCTGGTCGGGATCGAGCTGGGCGACCCGGCCTCGTTCGGCGACCTGCTGATGAAGATGGACGCCAGCCCGATCACGTTCGAGGTGGTCGCCTCCGACAGCCCCTTCTACCGCTTCCTGGTCTGATCAGGCGAGCATCGCCAGCGTGCCACCGACGAGCAGCGCCAGGCCGAGGGCGGACCGGCCGGAGAGCCGCTCCTTGAGCACGAACAGCGAGAAGGCGACCGTGAACACGATGCTGAGCTTGTCGATCGGCACGACCACGCTCGCCGGTCCCTCCTGCAGCGCGCGGAAGTAGCACAGCCACGACGCGCCGGTGGCCAGCCCCGAGAGCACGATGAACAGCAGGTCGCGCCGCGGCACCCGGAGGCGGTGCCGCCGGCCCGACACGAGCACCATCAGCCAGGCCATCACGAGCACCACCACGGTCCGGATCGCGGTGCCCAGGTTCGACTCGACCTCGCTGATGCCCACCTTGCCGAGGATCGCGGTGAGCGCGGCGAAGACCGCCGACCCGATCGCCCACGGCAGCCAGCCCTGCCCGGGTACCGCATCGGGCTGTGGGCCGGATTGTTCCTCCGCCGCCCTGCCGTTGGTTGCCATCAGCCAGGTGCCGACGCCGATCAGCGCCAGACCGGGCAGCCGGGTCTCCAGGTGCTGGGTCTCGCCGAGGAAGACCATCGCGAAAACCACCGTGAGCAGGAGGCTGGAGCGGTCGACCGGGGCCACCCGGTTCACCTCGCCGAGCTGGAGTGCCCGGAAGTAGCACAGCCAGGACGCTCCCGTCGCCAGCCCCGAGAGCACGAGGAACCACAGCGTCGACGCCGACAGGTGGGCCAGCTGCGACTGCGACCCGACGACGAGCACCATCAGGCACGACGCGACCAGCACCACCACGGTCCGGATCGCGGTCGCCAGGGTGGAGTCGGTGTTCCGGACGCCGATCTTGGCCAGCACCGCCGTCAGGCCGGCGAGCACCGCCGAGCCGAACGCGAATCCCACCCACACCGGACCAGTCCTCCTGGAGGGAGGCTACGCCTGTGTGCGCGGCCGGGTGGCTCCGCAGCGAGCGCCGGGGAGCCATCCCGACCATCCGGGGTCAGACCAGGCCGTTGGCCTTCAGCCACTCGCCGGCCACCGCTGCGGCGTCCTGCTTGTCGACGACGACCTTGGTCACCAGCCCGGCGAGGGTGTCGGTGTCGAGCTTGGCCGACACGGCGTTCAGCGCCGCGACCACCTCGGGCGTCGCCTTGCTCTTTGTGATCACCGGGATCACGTTCTGGGCGCCGAAGAAGCTCTTGGTGTCCTCGAGCGAGACGAAGTCGTTGGCCTTGATCGACGGGTCGGTGGTGAACAGGTTGGCCGCCTGCACCTGGCCGTTCTTCAGCGCCTGGACGGTCAGCGGGCCGGCCACGTCGAGAGCCTTGAAGCTCTTGAACTCCAGCCCGTAGACCTTCTTCAGCCCCGGGACACCGGCCGCACGGTTCTTCCACTCCGGCGGGCCGCCGAGCACCAGGTCCTTGGCCACCGGGACGAGGTCCTCGATGGTCTTCAGCTGGTAGGTGTCCGCGGTCTCCCGGGTGACCGTGATCGAGTCCTTGTCCTGCGCGGACGCCGGCTCGAGCGCCTCCAGGGTGTCCGGCAGCGCGGCCTTCAGCGACGCCAGCGCGGCCTCCTCGGTGGAGGTGTCGGCGTCAGCGTTCAGGTAGGTGGCGAAGGCGCCGGTGTACTCGGGGATCAGGTCGATCTCCCCGTTCTGCAGGGCCGGGACGTAGGTCTCGCGCGAGGCGATGTTCAGCTTCGGGGTCACCTGGACGCCCTTGGCCTTCAGTGCCCCGGCATAGATCTCGGCCAGCAGTTCGCTCTCGGGGAAGTTGGCCGAGCCGACCACGACGGAGACCGCCGCGGCGCTGCTCGCAGGTGCGGAGCTCGCCGGGGCGGAGCTGGCCAGCGGGTTGCCCGAGGAGCAGGCGGTCAGCGCCAGGGAGGCGACGGCCGCGGTCACGATCGCGAGGTGTTTCATCTCTCTTCCTTCTTCCTTGTGGGGTCGATCAGGTCGTGGTGGGGACGAGCCGGGAGAGCCGGCCGGTGCGGCGCGACGTCGGGACGGGCGCCAGGCCGGGAGACACCGCGACGCGCTGGACGCCGGCCAGGACGAGGTCGACCAGCATCGCGAGCACCGCCACCAGCAGCGCACCGCCGGCCATCTGTCCGTAGTCGCGGTAGGCCTGGCCGTCGATGAGGAAGCGGCCGAGGCCGCCCAGGCTCACCGACGCCGCCAGCGTGGCTGTCGCCACCACCTGGAGCGCGGCCGAACGCAGGCCGCTGAAGATCAGCGGGAGGGCGCACGGCACCTCCACCTTCGCCAGCACCTCGAGGGGCCGCATGCCCATGCCGCGGGCGGCGTCCCGTGCGCCCGGATCGACACCCTCCACCCCGGCGTACGCCCCGGCGAGGATCGGCGGGACGGCCAGCACGACGAGCACGAAGATCGCCGGGACGACGAAGGCGATGTCTCCGGCCAGCAGCGGCCCTACCACCAGCACGGCGACGAAGAGCAGGCCGAGCGTCGGCACCGAGCGCATGCCGTTCACCAGGTTCACCACGAGCACGCGCCCGCGTCCGGTGTGGCCCACCCACAGCCCCAGCGGGACGCCGATCGCCGCGGCCAGCAGCAGCGTGACGCCCGAGTAGGCGAGGTGCTCGGCGATGCGCACGGGGATGCCGTCGTCGCCCTGCCAGTGCGCCGGGTCGACCAGCCACGTCCACAACAGGTTCATGCGGGGCTCCCCACCCGCAGCCAGGGCGTGACCGCCCTGCTGACCGCGAGGATCGCCAGGTCGAGCGCCAGCGCCAGCACCATGCACGCCACGATGCCCACGATGATCGGGTCGAGGAAGTTGCGGGCGAAGCCGTCGGTGAACAGCGAGCCCAGCTGGGCGATGCCGAGCAGGGCCGCCACCGACACGATCGACACGTTGCTCACCGCCGCGACCCGCAGTCCTGCGGCGATCACCGGGACGGCGAGCGGGAGCTGGACGCCGAAGAACCGGCGCAACGGCCCGATCCCCATGGCCGTGGCCGCCTGGAGCACCTCGTCCGGCACCGACGCCAGGCCGTCGGCCACCGTCCGCACCAGCAGCGCGACCGTGTAGACGCTGAGGGCGACCACGACGTTGAGCGGGTCGAGGATGCCCGTGCCCAGCACGAGGGGCATCAGGATGAACAGGGCCAGCGACGGAATCGTGTAGAGCAGGCCGGTGCCGGCGACGAGCGGGGTGCGCAGCAGCCGGTAGCGCCACGCCAGCCAGCCCAGGGGGACGGCCACGACGAGCCCGATCACCAGCGGGATCACCGAGAGGACCGCATGGGTGACCATGAGTCCGCCGACCTCGTCGAGGTGCGTCAGCAGCCAGTTCACGAGGCGGCCTCCGACGGCTCGCGCTCGATCTCGGCGAGGACGTCCTGCGCGCGGACGGTGCCCACCAGGCGTCCCTCGTCGTCGGCGAGGACGCCGCGCCGGCTCGGCGCGGACAGCGCGGCGTCCAGCGCGGCCCGCAGGGAGCCCCCGACCCGGGCGACGGTACCGCCGCGGTGGAGGTCGTCGGGGCCGACCGGCGCGACCAGCGCCGAGGGACGCACCCAGCCGGCGGGCGCCCCGTCCGCATCCACCACCAGCAGCCACTCCTCGCCCGCGGCGACGCGGAGGGCCTCGTCCGCACCGGCGCCCAGCCGCACGGTGGGCTCGCGGGTGACCGGCAGTGCGGGGGCCTCGGTGAAGGCGAGCCCGCGGTAGCCGCGGTCGCGTCCGAGGAAGTCGGCCACGAAGTCGTCGGCCGGGTCGGCGAGCAGGTCGGCCGGGGCGGCGAGCTGGGCCAGCGTCCCCCCGACGCGCAGGACGGCGACCTGGTCGCCGAGCTTGATCGCCTCGTCGATGTCGTGGGTGACGAAGACGATGGTCTTGCCGATGTCGGCCTGGAGCCGGAGGAACTCGTCCTGCAACTGCTCGCGGACCACGGGGTCGACGGCGCTGAAGGGCTCGTCCATGAGCATCACGGGAGGATCGGCGGCGAGTGCCCGGGCGACGCCGACGCGCTGCTGCTGGCCGCCGGAGAGCTGGTTCGGGTAGCGGCGGCCGAGCTCCGGCGCGAGACCGACCCGCTCCAGCAGCTCGTGCGCGCGAGCGCGGGCCCTCCGCCGGTCCCAGCCCAGGAGCAGCGGCACCGTGGCGATGTTGTCGAGGATCGTGCGGTGCGGGAACAGCCCGCCGCTCTGGATCACGTAGCCGATGCCGCGGCGCAGCTCGTTCGGCTCGAGGCCAGAGGTGTCGCGGCCGTCGATCTCGATGGTGCCGCTGGTCGGCTCGATCATCCGGTTGATCATCCGCAGCGAGGTGGTCTTGCCGCAGCCCGAAGGACCGACGAGGACGGTGATCTTCCCGCTCGGCGCACGCAGGCTGAGGCCGCCGACGGCGACCGTCCCGCCCGGGTACACCTTGGTGACGTCGGTGAAACGGATCATGCCGGCCTCCCTCCTCGACGTGGCGGACCAGTGACGGCGGTACAGCTGGTATCGATCATGCACCCGGCCACCGACAGTGGAGCCGCGGCGAGGATCACGTCGTGGGTAACACCCCGGCGCCCGGAATCGTTCCGCCCGGCCGGGCTCAGTCCCCGTCCGCCTTGCGCCGGAGGTCCTTGCGCAGCTCCGGGGGGAGGGCGAAGACGAGGTTCTCCTCGGTCAGCCGCTCCTCGACGGCCTCCGGGAAACCCTGTGCGGTCAGGTAGTCGAGGACGCCCTGCACGAGCGCGTCGGGCACGGAGGCGCCCGAGGTGACCCCTACCGCGTCGACGCCCTCGAGCCAGGCGGGGTCGATCTCGCCGGCGTTGTCCACGCGGTAGGCGGCCTTCGCCCCTGCCTCGATCGCGACCTCGACCAGGCGCACCGAGTTCGACGAGTTGCGCGAGCCCACCACGATCACCAGGTCGGAGTGCGCGGCGATCTGCTTGACCGCCGACTGCCGGTTCTGGGTGGCGTAGCAGATGTCGTCGCTGGGCGGGTCGATCAGGGCGGGGAACTTCTCGCGCAGCCGGCCGACCGTCTCCCAGGTCTCGTCGACGCTCAGGGTGGTCTGGCTGAGCCAGGCGACCTTGCCGGGATCGAGCTCCACGGCGTCCACGTCGTCGGGGTGCTGGACGAGGGTGATGTGGTCGGGCGCCTCACCGGTGGTGCCCTCGACCTCCTCGTGCCCGGCGTGGCCGATCAGCAGGATCTGCACGCCCTGGGAGGCGAACCTCCGGGCCTCGTTGTGCACCTTGGTGACCAGCGGGCAGGTGGCGTCGATGGTCTTGAGGCCCCGCTCGGCGGCTTCGGCGTGCACCGCCGGCGAGACCCCGTGCGCGGAGAACACCACCGTGGCGCCGGCCGGCACCTCAGCCAGCTCCTCGACGAAGATCGCGCCGCGGGCCTCGAGGTCCTCGACCACGTGACGGTTGTGGACGATCTGCTTGCGGACGTAGACCGGCGGGCCGTACACGTCGAGCGCCCGCTCGACGGTGACCACCGCCCGGTCGACACCGGCACAGTAGCCACGGGGTGCGGCGACCACGACTCGCTTGCTTGGGGACATGGCCGCCAGTCTACGTGGCGCTCCCTCGGCCCCGCCTGGGGAAGCGGCGGGGCCCGAGCGCAGGGACGGGGTGAGGGAGTCGGTGCCGACCGCTAGCCTGCGTGCATGGCCATGACCAGCTCGCCGGAGCAGCCGCAGCCGCTGCGGGCGGTGGTGCAGGCGACCAAGAACTGGGTGGAACGCCTCGGCGAGGTCTGGGTGGAGGGCCAGCTGATCGAGATCAAGCGACGCTCGGGCCCGACCCAGTTCCTGACCATGCGGGACACCCTGGCGGAGGTGTCGGTGCGCATCTCCACCTCCTCCGCGGCGCTGGACGCCGCCGGCCCGCTCACCGAGGGCACCATCGTCGCGGCCCGGATCCGCCCGACGCTGTGGACGAAGTCGGGCGACCTCACCTTCCAGTGCAGCGAGCTGCGTCCGTCCGGCGAGGGCCGGTTGCTGGCGGCGATCGAACAGCGCAAGCGGATGCTCCAGGCCGAGGGCCTGTTCGACCCGGCGAGGAAGAAACGCCTGCCCTTCCTCCCGCGCCGCGTCGGGCTGGTCACCGGGGCCCAGAGCGCCGCGGAGCGCGACGTCGTGGAGAACATCGCGCGCCGCTGGCCGGCGGCCGTCGTCGAGGTGCGCCACTCGCTGATGCAGGGCCCGCAGGCCACGGAGCAGCTGGTCGGCGCGCTGCGCGCCCTCGACGCCCACCCGGAGGTGGACGTGATCATCGTCGCCCGCGGGGGCGGCTCGCTGGAGGATCTCCTGCCCTTCAGCGACGAGGCGCTGGCACGCGCCGTGTTCGCCTGCCGCACCCCCGTGGTGAGCGCGATCGGCCACGAGACCGACACCCCGATCATCGACCTGGTCGCCGACCTGCGCGCGTCGACGCCGACGGACGCCGCCAAGCGCGTCGTCCCCGACGCCGCGGCGGAGGCCGACCTCGTGCGGACGGCGCGCGGCCGCGTCCGCGCGGCGATCACCGCGCGGATCGACGCCGAGCAGCGCCGGCTCGACGAGGTGCGCAGCCGTCCAGTGCTGCGCGAGCCCGGCGCGTTCCTGACCGGGCACGCCGAGCGCCTCCAGCTCGCCCGCGACCGCCTGCACCGCGCGATCGGGTCCCGGCTGCGCGAGGAGGGACTGGGGCTGGAACACACCCTCCAGCGCATCCGTGCCCTGTCCCCGCAGGCCACGCTCCAGCGCGGGTACGCGATCCTCGCCGACGAGAGCGGACGGACCGTCGACCGCGTCTCCGCGACGAGGGCCGGCGCCCACGTCACCGCCCGGCTGGCCGACGGCCGGCTCGGGCTCACCGTCACCGAGACCACACCACAGGAGTAGCCATGGCCACGCCGGAACCCAGCTACGAGGAGGCCCGCGAGCAGCTGGTCGAGATCGTCCGGACGCTCGAGTCGGGCAGCGTCCCGCTGTCGGAGTCGATGGCGCTGTGGGAGCGCGGCGAGCAGCTCGCCACGATCTGCCAGCAGTGGCTGGACGGCGCCCGGGCCCGGATCGACGCGGCCCGTCCCAAGGAGGGCTGAGCCGCGTGCGGTACGTGATCGCGCCGGGCTACCTCGACTCCGACGAGGGCCACTGGCAGACGTTGTGGCAGGCCGGCCTCGGGCCGGACGCCGTCCGCACCGCCCCCGGCTCGTGGACCGAGCCGGCGTTCGACGACTGGGTGGCCGCCCTCGACGCCGTGATGACCCCGGGGGCGGTGATCGTGGCGCACAGCCTCGGCTGCCTCACCGCCCTCGCCTGGCTGGAACGCCACCCCGGCGGCGCGGCCGGCGCCTTCCTGGTGGCCGTGCCCGACCCCGAGGGGCCCACGTTCCCGCCCGAGATCACCGGCTTCGCCCGACCCACCGTCCCGGTGTCCGTCCCGGCGCTGATGGTGGCCTCGACCGACGACCCGTACGCCGGGATCGGCTTCAGTCGCGACACCGCGGCCCTCCTGGGCGCCGACCTCGTCGAGGTGGAGCGGGGCGGCCACCTCAGCACCGCGTCCGGGCGCGGCCCGTGGCCCGAGGGACGGGCGCTGCTCGACCGGTTCGTGGCCGGCCTCTGAGGCGCGCCCCGGGCCGCCGGCTCAGCCCTGGGCCGGCGCCGCCGTCCCGGCGATGTTCACCATCCAGGCGATCCCGAAGCGGTCGACGAGCTGGCCGAAGGAGTCACCCCAGGGCGACTGGTCGAGCGGCAGCGTGACCGTGCCGCCGTCGGCGAGCCGCTCCCAGTAGCCGCGCAGCTCGTCCTGCTCGTTGCCGCTGAGCGAGACGGTGATCGTGTTCCCGGCCGTCCGCTCCATGAACGCCGGCGTGTCCGCGGCCATCAGAGTGAAGCCGGACGGCGTGGTGAGCTGGGCGTGCATCACCTTGTCGCGCTCATCCTCACCGATGCCCGGCATCTCGTACTCGCCGAAGGTCGCGACGGTGAGTTCGCCGCCGAAGACGGAGCGGTAGAACTCCATCGCCTCGCGCGCCGTGTCGCGGAACGAGATGTACGGATTGAGCAGTGCCATGGGCCTTCCCCTTCGTGTCGTGGTCCGGGCCCAGTCTGGTGGCCACCACTGACAGCGGGCAGTGCATCATCTGCTACCAGCGGTTGTGGACGTCCTCCGCCCACCCGTAGAGCCCGTCGAAGGCCAGGCCGTCGAACGTTCCCGACCACGTGCCGAAGCACTGGTCGGTGCGGGCAGAGACCACGACCAGGTTCGAGGAGGCGCGGCGGTCGTACTCCGGGGTGAAGGTCGCGTCCAGCCCGCCCCCGGTCACCCGCCACGGACGCCGCCAGTCGGCCAGGTCGTAGCGCCAGTCGAGCTCTGAGGAGATCTTGTGCATCACGCCGTCGACAAGGATCCCGTTCTCCGTCGAGCCGGTGCCGGCGGTCCAGCGTCCGCCCACCTGGACGCCGATCGTGTGCCCGCCGGACACCCCCGAGCCGGCTCCCCAGTTCCACGCGACGTCGTAGGGCCAGCGCCCCCGTCCGTGGTCGAGGACGGCCCACGAGCCGGCCGGCACGTCGTGGCGCTGCCCGTCGATGACCAGCGTCCCGGAGGCGGGCAGCGCGACGTCCTTGACCGTGTACTGGAACCGTCGCCGCGACCACGGGACGACGACCGCCAGGCAGTCGTGGGCGGCCGGACGGGTGACCGTGACGTCGAACGACACGGCGGAGGTCTCCGCCCGGAGACGGACGGTGCCCTCTCCGGGGGTGATGTCGATGGCGAGCCCGGTGGCGCGCGCCCGCGCGGGTCCCGCACCCAGGCTCGCCGGGAGCGTGGCCCCCCGCGCCGGCAGGACGGTCGCCGCCGCCGGCCACGCCTGCTGCGAGCGGCGGTCGAACACCCACACCTCGTGGACGGCGGCGTAGTCGATGTGCGACACGGTCAGCGCCAGCACGTGGGTGGGCGTGACGACGTTCCAGTACTCCCACCGCTTGTTGCGCGGCCACCCGCGACGTCCCCCGATGCCCGAGGTGTCCACCAGCGGCCGGCGCGCCCAGCCGATCGACTCCGGGTTCAGCGTGCCGTCCGGGCGGGTCAGGGAGACGGGCGCGGTGAGTTCTCGCTCCATGGGGACATCATCGCGGGACGCGCTGCGCAGCCCGGGGACGCGCACCGGCGACGCACGGACCCGCCGTTGACGGCGGGCTCTGCACACGTGCCACGAGCATCAGACCCTCACACGGGCTTCCCGGGGCAAACCCAGAACCGCGAGGCAGAGCCCGACGAGAACCGGTGCACAACCGATGACGGCCAGGATCCCCGGCGAACTGGTCACTGGGGGCCACACAGGGGACCAGGATGCGCTCGCCACCAGCCCGACCCAGCCGACAACCCGCGTTGCCCGCTTCGGGGCGATCGTCAGGTGGACCGCGACCATCGGCAGCCAGACCCAAAGGTGCGGCCAGGCGACGGGAGACACCAGGGAGGAGCCGACTCCGGCCACCAGCACCGCACTTGTCCGCTCTTCGGCCCGCCAATGCTGGCGCGCTCTCCACAGGACCGTCGTTGCGACCACCGCGGCGAGAACGACCCAGGCGGGCCGCTGCCACGCATCCGGGACACCCCAGAACATCAGCTGCCCCAGAATCGTCAGGTTCTTCTCGAACCCGAGGCCCGGCACGCGCGACGTGTCGAAGACCACCCTGGTCCAGTATTCGAACGACTCCGCAGGGAGGACGACAAAGCCAAGCCCGGTGGAGACGACGAAAGCACTGACCGCCGTGGCTGCCGCTCGCCACTGTCGATTCACCAGGAACAGCGCGACGAAGAACAACGGCGTCAACTTGATCGCGGCAGACACGCCGACCAGTACACCGCGCCACCGGGACGGCAGGAGCAGCAGGTCGACCGTACTCAGCATCACGATGAACAGGCTCATCTGCCCCAAGGCGAAGCCTTCGAGCACCGGTTGGGACATCATGAACAGACCGAGCGCGAGGAGGACCGTCGGCGCGCTCCCCGGCAACGACGCCCGTGCGCTCGAGCCATTCTGCCTGAGCATCAGCCAGACGAGCACACTTGCCATGCCGATCTGCGCGAGCAGCCACGCCATCCCGGCTGAGCCGATCGGCATCCACAGCGTCGCGGCGACGAGCAGCGCAGCGAACGGTGGGTACAGGAACGACAACTCGCCCGCGCCGAACCGAAGGCCGGAGTCATACAGGCCGTGCCCGCTGAGCATGGCCTCGACCGCGCCCCGGTACACACGCAGGTCCAGGAAGTCGGAGCCGACCGTCGGCGCCATCCCGGCCACCACGATCACGGCCACGGCAGCCGCTGCGGCGACAGCAGCGAGGGCGAGGCGGGCTCGTGTTGGACTGGGCACAGCCACCCCCCAAGGACGACGGTTCGAGACTGCCCAACACTCCCATATCGAGCACCCCGGCGCGTGACCCGGTTCAACCGTCAGGAGGGCCCACGCGGCGGCGCCCAGCGACCGGGGCGCGGCAGCCGTGGACAGCAAGCTCCATCGACGGTCCGGCTACTCCTCCAGGGTGGTGAGGTCGCCCTCGTCCTGGCCGAGCGCGCGGGCCTTCAGCACCCGGCGCATGATCTTGCCGGAGCGGGTCTTGGGCAGCTTGTCCGGGAAGTCGATCCAGTCCGGCTTCGCGATCGGGGACAGGTGCACCGAGACGTGCTTGCGCAGGTCCTCTGCCAGCTGGGGACTGCCCTCGTAGCCCATGCGCAGCACCACGAAGGCGTGGATCGCGTTGCCCTTCACCTCGTGCGGCAGGCCGATCGCCGCAGCCTCGGCGACCGCCGGGTGCGAGACCAGCGCCGACTCGACCTCCGCCGTGCCGAGCCGGTGCCCGGACACCTTGATCACGTCGTCGGTGCGGCCGATCACCCAGAAGTAGCCGTCGGCGTCCCGGCGGGCCGAGTCGCCCGCGAGGTACTTGCCGGGGTACTTCGACCAGTACGTGTTCACGTACCTCTCGTCGTCCTTGAAGAGCGTCCGCAGCATCCCCGGCCACGGCTTGGTGAGCACGAGGAAGCCCTCCTCGCCATCAGGCACCGGCTCGCCGGCCTCGTTGAGGATCTCGGCCACCTGCCCGTAGAAGGGCTTGCCCGCCGAGCCCGGCTTCAGCGGCATCGACGGCGTCGGGCAGATCTGGAACATGCCGGTCTCGGTCTGCCACCAGGTGTCCATGATCGGGCAGCGTCCCTTGCCGATCACCCGGTGGAACCAGTGCCATGCCTCCGGGTTGATCGGCTCCCCCACCGACCCGAGCAGCCGCAGCGAACTGAGGTCGTGCCGGTTCGGCCACGCCTCGCCGAACCGCATCAGCGACCGGATCGCCGTCGGCGCGGTGTAGAAGGTCGTGATCCCGTAGTACTCGATCAGCTGCCACCACCGGTTCGGGTAGGGGTAGGTGGGACCGCCCTCGAACATGAACGAGGTCGCCCCGGCCAGCAGCGGGCCGTAGACGAGGTAGGAGTGGCCGGTGATCCAGCCCGGGTCGGCCGTGCACCACCACCGGTCCTCGTCGCGGATGTCGAAGGTGTACTTCAGGGTCGTGTAGGTGCCCACCATGTAGCCGCCGTGGCTGTGGAGGATCGCCTTCGGCTTCCCGGTGGAACCCGAGGTGTACAGGATGAACAGCGGGTCCTCTGCGTCCATCTGCTCGGTCGGGCAGTCGCCCTTCGCGATCGGCAGCGCGGTCAGGTCGTGGTACCAGTGGTCGCGGAGCGCGTCCATGGCCACCTCGTGGCCGGTGCGCTTCACGACGATCACGTTCTCCACGGACGGGGAGAAGCGGATCGCCTCGTCGACGATGTCCTTGAGCTTGAAGATGCCGCCGTTCACCCAGGAGCCGTCCGCGGTGATCACCACCTTCGACTCCGAGTCGTCGATGCGGTCGGCCAGCGCGTCGGCGGAGAAGCCGGCGAAGATCACCGAGTGCACCGCGCCGAGCTTCGCGCAGGCGAGCATCGCGAAGACGACCTCGGGGATCCGCGGCAGGTAGATCGTGATCTTGTCACCCCGGCCCACGCCCATCGCCTTGAGCACGTTGGCCATCTGGTTGACCTCGCGGTTCAGGCTGAAGTAGCTGTAGGTCTTGTAGTCCGTCCCGTTCTCGCCCACCCAGATGAGCGCGAGCTTGTTCTTGTACGGGCCGGAGAGGTGGCGGTCGATGCAGTTGTGGACGATGTTCGTGCGCGCGCCGGTAAACCACTTGTAGAACGGCGGGTTCGTGTCGTCGAGCACCTTCTCCCACGGCTCGTACCACTCCAGTTCTGCGGCGCGGTCGGCCCAGAAGCCGATCGGGTCGGCAGCGGCGGCCTCGCGCAGCGCGGTGTCCTCGGCCCCGAACGACGGGTCCGGGTAGATGGCATCGTCCATTGATCCTCCTTGACCGGGTGAGCCTAGGCCCCGGCTCCGCACCCGCGGAAGACCCTGTTTCGTCGTCCGTTAGGGTGCAGGCGTGGACGGAACCGACGCCGTGGTGCTGCGCACCCGCGACGGCGTGGACGAACTCATCGTCAACGGCGTCTTCGCGATGGACTCGACGCAGGTGAGCTCCGAGCTGGCGCTCGCCGACGCGGCCCTGCCCGCCGCCCGCGTCCTGGTCGGCGGGCTCGGCCTGGGCTACACCGCCGCCCGGCTGCTGGCCGCGGGCGTCGAACGTGTGCGGGTCGTGGAGCTGTCGTCCACGCTCGTCGCGGCGGCCCGGGCCGGCGCGACCGGACAGTTGGGACGGGTGGCCGCCGACCCCCGCGTGGAACTCGTGACCGGCGACATCGCCGACCACGTGCACGGCGCGTGGGACGCGATCCTGCTGGACGTCGACAATGGGCCGACCTTCCTGATCCATGACCACAACGCGCGGCTCTACCGCGAGCAGTTCCTCGCCCACTGCCTGCGCGCGCTCGTCCCGGGCGGCCGGCTCGTGGTGTGGTGCGAGCAGGCCAGCCCCGACCTCGCGGACGCGCTCGCCGCCGCCGGGGCGCGGGTGGAGGCGATCGTCGTGCCCGTCACCCGCGGCGAGCGGAGCTTCGAGTACGTGCTCTACCGCGCGTACGGGTCGGCGATCCCCACGTAGACCGTCTCGAGGTACTCCTCGATGCCCTCGGCGCTGCCCTCACGGCCGAGCCCGGACTGCTTCACGCCACCGAACGGCGCCGCCGGGTTCGAGATGACGCCGGAGTTCACCGCCAGCATGCCGGTCTCGATGCGCTCGGACATCCGCAGGGCGCGGGCCAGGTCGGTGGTGAACACGTAGGAGATCAGGCCGAACGGCGTGCTGTTCGCCGCAGCCACCGCCTCGTCCTCTGTGGCGAACGTCGCGATCGGCGCCACCGGGCCGAAGATCTCCTCCGTCATCACCCGTGAGCCCGCCGGCACGCCCGACACCACGGTCGGGGCGAAGAAGTACCCCGGACGGTCCAGTGCCCGGCCACCGGTGAGCACCCGCGCACCCCCGGCCACGGCATCGGCGACGAGGGCGCCGATCCGCTCGCGGGCGTCCGCGTCGATGACCGGGCCGAGCTGGGTGCCGTCCTCGATGCCCGGGCCGACGCGGAGCACGTCCATGCGCTCGGCCAGGCGCCGCGAGAACTCGTCGGCGACCCCCGCCTGCACGTAGATCCGGTTGGCCGCGGTGCAGGCCTGGCCGCCGTTGCGCACCTTCGCGTTGAAGGCACCCTCGACAGCCACGTCGAGGTCGGCGTCGTCGAAGACCAGCACCGGGGCGTTGCCGCCCAGCTCCATGGAGGTGCGAAGGACGTTGTCGGAGGCCTGGCGCAAGAGCACCTGGCCGACCTCGGTGGACCCGGTGAACGACAGCTTGCGCAGCCGCGGGTCGGCGAACAACGGCCTGGTCGTCGCGCCGGAGTGGCTGGTCGGGATGACGTTGATCACCCCGGCCGGCACGCCCACCTCGGCCATGACCTGCGTGAACAGCAGGGTGGTCAGCGGGGTCAGGGCGGCCGGCTTGATCACCATCGTGCAGCCCGCCGCCAGCGCCGGCGCGCTCTTGCGGGTCGCCATCGCCAGCGGGAAGTTCCACGGCGTGATCAGCAGGCACGGACCCACCGGGCGCTTGGTCACCAGGATGCGCTGGACGCCGTCCGGAGCGGGTGAGTAGCGGCCGTAGATGCGCGCGGCCTCCTCGGAGAACCAGCGCAGGAACTCCGCGCCGTAGGCCACCTCCCCGCGCGCCTCCGCCAGCGGCTTGCCCATCTCGAGGGTCATCACGGTGGCGAACTCGTCGGCCCGCGCCGTGACCGCCTCGAAGCCGGCGCGCAGCAGCTCGGCCCGCTTGCGCGGCGCCGTCCGCCCCCACGATTCCTGTGCGGCGGACGCGGCGTCGAGCGCCGTCTTCGCGTCCTCCGCCGTGGCGTCGGCCACCTCGGCGATCACCTCGCCGGTCGCGGGATCCTCGACCGCGAAGGTTCCCCCGCCGGTGGCGTCACGCCACTCGCCGTTGATGAACAGCTTGGTCGGCACCGACCCGGGCAGCGTCATCCGTCCTCCTCAGCCGAGCGCTTCGGCGAGAGCCTCGCCGAGCACGTCCATGGCATCCTCCACCAGCGATGCCTCGATCACCAGGGGCGGCAGCATCCGGATCACGTTCCCGTAGGTGCCGCAGGAGAGCATGACCACCCCGCGCCGGGCGCACCCGGCGACGACCGCCTTCGCCAGGGCGGCGTCCGGGCGCTTCGAGCCGTCGGGAACGACCAGTTCCATCGCCAGCATCGCGCCGCGCCCGCGCACCTCGCCGATCTGCGGGTACACCTGCGCGAGCGTCGCCAGGCGTGCGGTGACCTGCTCGCCGACCCGCAGTGCACGCCCGGCCAGGTCCTCGGACTCCATCGTCGAGATGGCGGCCAGCGCCGCCGCGCACGACACCGGGTTGCCGCCGTAGGTGCCACCGAGGCCGCCGACCACCGGGGCGTCCATGATCTCCGCCCGGCCGGTCACCGCCGCGAGCGGCATGCCGCCGCCGAGGGCCTTCGCCGTCGTGACCACGTCCGGCACCACCCCCTCATGGCTGGACGCGAACCAGTCGCCGGTGCGGCAGAAGCCGGTCTGCACCTCGTCGGCGATGAAGACCACGCCGTGCTCGGTGCACCAGTCGGCCACCATCTTCAGGAAGCCGGGCGCCGGCACGATGAAGCCGCCCTCGCCCTGGATCGGCTCCACGATCACCGCCGCGACGTGCTGCTCGCCCACCTGGACGTGCACCCGCGAGGCGAACTCGGCGAACGCCTCCTCCGCGCAGCGCTCGGGACCCGTCGGCCACCGGTACGGGTAGGCCATGGGCACCCGGTACACCTCGGGGGCGAACGGGCCGAAGCCGTCCTTGTAGGGCTGCACCTTCGCGGTCAGCGCCATGGTCATGTTCGTGCGTCCGTGGTAGGCGTGGTCGAACGCGACGACGGCCTTCCGGCCGGTGTACGCGCGGGCCACCTTGACGGCGTTCTCGACCGCCTCGGCGCCGGAGTTGAACAGCGCCGTCCGCTTGGCGTGGTCGCCGGGGGTCAGCCGGTTGAGCTGCTCGCACACCTCCACGTAGCCGTCGTAGGGCGTGACCATGAAGCAGGTGTGCTCGAAGCGCGCCGCCTGTTCGGCGACCGCGGCGACGACCGCGGGCGCGGCGTGGCCGACCGAGGCCACGGCGATGCCGGCGCCGAAGTCGATGTGCTGGTTGCCGTCGGCGTCGACGAGGATCGCACCCTCGCCGCGCTCGATGTAGACCTCGTTGCCGACCGACACCGCCCCGGACACGGCCGCCTTGCGCCGCGCGGCCAGGGCACGGGACGCCGGTCCCGGCAGCTCTGTGACGAGCCTGCGCTCCTGCTTCACCGGTCCTCCATCCCCCACGGCGAGGCGTAGCCGGACGGCGCCGCGCCGGCCAGCAGCTCGAGGAACGGGACGGCGTCGAACGCCTCCGGCCCGAGCACGCCCTGGCCCTGCCAGACGCCGGTGGCCAGCAGCTCGAGCGCCACCACCGGGTTGATCGCGGTCTGCCAGACCACGCACTGGGCTCCGAACTCCCGCATGGAGGTCTCGTTGTCGACCACGTGGTAGAGGTAGGTGCGCCGCGGCCGGCCGTCCTTGCCGGTGCCGGTCACGTACAGGCCCGCGCAGGTCTTGCCCGTCATCCGCGGGCCGATCGTCGCCGGGTCGGGCAGCACGGCGGCCACCACGTCGCGGGGCGACACCTCGACCCCCTTGACCCGCACCGGTTCCGTGCGGTCCAGGCCGAGCGCGTGGAGGGTCTTGAGGACGCCGATGAACTCGTCGCCGAGCCCGTACTTGAACGTGACCCTCTTGGCGTCCAGGAAGCGCGGCATCAGCAGCACCTCCTCGTGCTCGACGTTCACGCACTCCACGCCCCCGATGCCCTCGGGGAACTCGAAGACCTCCGGTTCGCTGAACGGCGGGGTGGTGAACCAGCCGCGCCCCTCCTCGTAGACCACCGGCGGGTTGAGGCACTCCTCGATCGTCGTCCAGATGGAGAAGCTGGGGGCGAAGATCTCCTCGCCGGCCTCGTTGCGCACCACGAGGTTCGCGCCGTCCCGGGTGCCGAGCTCGTCGATCTCGCTGAAGAGGTGGTCGGAGGCGTACCGCGCGAACACGTCCGACAGCCCGGGCTCGACGCCCATGCCCACCAGGGCCAGCCTCCCCGCGGCCGCCCACCGGCCACCCTCGGCGAACTGCTCGTCGCCCAGCTTCACGCCGGTTTCGGCGTACGGGCGCTCCGGGTGCGGCCGGGACAGGCTCATCGCCATGTCGAGGTAGTCGGCCCCCGCGTCGAAGGCGCCGGTGAACACGCTCATCACGAAGCGGGGGTCCACGGCGTTGAGCACGTGGGTGATGCCGTGCGCGCGGGCCAGGTCCGCGACCGACGCCGCGTCCGAGGCGTCCACCCGGGCTGCGACGAACCGGTCCCCACCCCCCGCCGCGACCGCTGCGGCCACCGTGGCCTCGGCCCGGGCGAGGTCGTAGTCGGCCATCACCATGAGCTCGAAGAAGTCCCGCCGGGCGGCGATGCGCGCGACCGCGTCCCCCACCCCGCCGGCGCCAACCACCAAAACGCGCATCAGTGCGCTTCCTTTCTCCTCCTGGCGCCGATCGCCTGGCCGATCCCGACGATCGCCAGGGCGCCGAAGAACATGACGGTGCCGACCACGTTGATCTGCACCGGGGTGCCGCGCTGGGCCGCTCCCCACACGTACATCGGGAACGTCACGGTGGACGCGCCCGCGTTGAAGTTGGTCACGATGTAGTCGTCGAAGCTGAGCGCGAAGGCCAGCAGGGCGCCGGCGGCGATCCCGGGGGCCACCAGCGGGAAGGTGACCTTCCAGAAGGCCTGGGACGGACGCGCGTACAGGTCGGCGGCCGCCTGCTCCAGCGCGGGGTCGAGGGAGGACACCCGCGCCTTCACCGTGGTCACGACGAAAGACAGCGTGAACAGGATGTGGGCGATCAGGATCGTCATCTGGCCGGTCGGCACGCCCATCGCCACGAACAGGGTCAGCAGCGACGAGCCCATGACCACCTCGGGGGTGGCCATCGGGAAGAACACGAGCAGGTTCGTCGCTGCGCGCCCGCGGAAGCGGTAGCGGGCCAGCGCGAAGGCGGCCATCGTGCCGATCAGTGTCGCCGCGAGCGCGGACGCCACCGCCACCCACAGGCTCAGCCCGAGCGCCTCGCACATGCCCGCGCTGGCGCACGGGTTGAGCCAGGCGTCGAGGGAGAACTGGTTCCACTCGTAGTTGAACCGCCCGTTCGGCTTGTTGAACGAGAAGATCGTCACCACCAGGTTCGGCAGCAGGATGTAGGCCAGGACGAGGAGTCCGGCGATCACCACGAGGTTCCGGCGCAGCCAGGCCATCACACGAGCTCCTCTGTTCCGGCGGCACGGACGTAGGACGCCACGAGCACGATGATCGCGAACATCAGGATGAACGACAGCGCCGCGGCCGTCGGGTAGTCGAGCACCCGCAGGAACTGGGCGTCGATGACCTGGCCGATCATCACCGTCTGGGTGTTGCCGAGCAGCTTGGAGTTGATGTAGTCGCCGGCCGCGGGGATGAAGGTGAGCAGCGTTCCCGACACCACGCCCGGCAGCGACAGCGGCCAGATCACCTTCCAGAACGTGTTCCACCCGTTGGCGTACAGGTCGCCGGCGGCGTCCAGCAGGCGCGAGTCGAGGCGTTCCAGCACCGTGTACAGCGGCAGCACCATGAACGGGAGGAAGTTGTAGATCAGGCCGCTGATCACCGCGAACTGGGAGTTCAGCAGCGAGTCGTTCTCGGTCAGCCCGACGGCCTGGAGCACCGTGGTCAGGCCGGTGCTCCGGAAGAACTGCGCCACCGGCCCCTGGTCGGTGAGGATGATCTGCCAGGCCAGCGTCCGGATCAGGAAGTTGGTGAAGAACGGCGCGACGACCAGCACGAGCAGCGTGTTCTTCCACCGCCCCGAGCGGTGCGCGATGAACCACGCCAGCGGGTAGCCCAGCAGCAGGGTGCCGACGGTGGCCGAGCCGGCGTAGATGATCGAGCGGAGGAACTGCGGCCAGTAGCGCGACAGCGCGTCCGCGTAGGTGGCGAAGTTCCAGGTCAGGGTGAAGCCGTTGTCGATGTCGCCGGTCTGCAGCGACTGGGACGCCAGCGAGACCGTCGGCACGACGAAGAACGCCACCAGCCACAGCAGGGCCGGCGCGAGCAGCAGGAACGGCACGAAGGTGCCGCGGCGCCGGGCCGTCCGCGTCCGGCGCGCACCGCCGGCCGGGATGGCGAACGCCATCAGTCGGCCCCCGCCACGACGAACGCCTGGTGCGGGTCCCACCCGAGGACGACCTGGTCGCCGGGACGGGCGCGCGGCGAGCCGTCGTTCGGCTGCGCGACCGTGAGCTCCTGGGCCCACGGCATGGCCACCAGGTAGGTGGTCGCGACGCCGGTGAAGGACGCGTCGGTCACCGTGCCGGTGAGCCGGTTGGCGCTGGGCGGGCTGTCCGGCCCGAGCAGGCGGAGCTTCTCCGGGCGGATGCCGAGGTGGACCAGCGATTCCGTGGCCGACATCTCCGGCCCCAGGTGCAGCCCCTGCGGGAGCTGGGCCCGCTCGACCACGAGCCCGTGGCCGTGGGCGTGGGCGGTGACGAACTCCCCGCCCGGATCGCTGAACCCGTCCAGCGGGAGCAGGTTCGACTGCCCGAGGAAGTTCGCGACGAAGGCCGTCGCCGGGTGGTCGTAGAGCTCGTTGGGCGTGCCCTGCTGCTCGATGCGCCCCGCCCGCATCACCGCGACCGTGTCGGCCATGGTCATGGCCTCCTCCTGGTCGTGGGTGACGTGGATGAAGGTGATCCCGACCTCCTGCTGGATGCGCTTCAGCTCGATCTGCATCTCGCGGCGCAGCTTCAGGTCGAGGGCCCCCAGCGGCTCGTCCAGCAACAGCACCTCGGGCCGGTTGACGATCGCGCGGGCCAGCGCGACCCGCTGCTGCATGCCGCCGGAGAGCTGCCGCGGCCGCTGCCGGGCGCGGTCGGCGAGCTTCACCAGCTCGAGGGCCTCCATGGCCTTGGTCTTCCAGTCGGCCACCTTGAGCTGGCGGAGGCCGAAGCCGACGTTCTCCAGCACGTCCAGGTGGGGGAAGAGCGCGTAGCTCTGGAACACCGTGTTCACCCGGCGCTGGTAGGCCCGGGTGGCGGTGATGTCGTCCCCACCGAGGAAGATCCGTCCCGACGTCGGCTCCTCCAGCCCGGCGACCATCCGCAGGGTGGTCGTCTTGCCACAGCCGGACGGGCCGAGCAGTGCGAAGAAGGAACCGGACGGCACGACGAGGTCGATGCCGGCCACCGCGACGAAGTCGTCGAAGTGGCGGGTCAGCTCGACGAGTTCCAGCTCGCCCTGCGTGGTCTCGCCCATGCCTAGCCCGTCACCACGGCCTGGAACTGGCGGTTGAACGCGGTCTCCTCCTCGGCCGTCAGGGCCCGGAAGGCCTGCGTCCTCGCCATCACCGCGTCGCTGGGGAAGATCAGCTCGTTGTTGGCGATCTCCGGATCCTTCTTGACCAGGATCTCCTTGGCACCGGCGACCGGCGAGATGTAGTTCACGTACTCGGTGACCTTCGCCATCACCTGCGGGTCGTAGTAGTAGTCGATCAGCCGCTCGGCGTTCTTCTTGTGCTTGGCGAGGTTCGGGATCACGAAGTTGTCGGAGAAGGTCGGGATGCCCTTCTCGCCGAGCGCGTACCCGAGAGCGGGGTTGTCCGCGCGCAGCTGCACGACGTCGCCGGTCCAGGCCACG
Source organism: Propionicimonas sp. T2.31MG-18 (assembly GCF_964266745.1). Taxonomy (NCBI): domain Bacteria; kingdom Bacillati; phylum Actinomycetota; class Actinomycetes; order Propionibacteriales; family Nocardioidaceae; genus Propionicimonas; species Propionicimonas sp. T2.31MG-18. Next base: position 212,357 of record NZ_CAXWGX010000028.1, on the reverse strand, counting down.
CAGGCCGCCGTGTCGCCGGAGGCCAGCGGCTTGGTGTACTCGTTGCCGGTGAAGCCCTTGATCTGGCCGGCGTCCTTCGCCTCCTGGATCACGGCCAGCGCCGCGGTGAACTGCTCGGCGGTCACGGAGCCGAGGTTGACGCCCTGCTCGATCAGCACCAGGCCGACGGTGTCGCGCATCTCGGTGAGCATCGTCACCTTGCCCTTCAGGGCCGGGTCGTGGAGCAGCTGGTCGACCGTGGTGACCTTGCGCCCGCCGGTCGCCTTCGGGTTGTAGGCGATGCCGGTGAAGCCGATCTGCCAGGGCAGCGAGTAGACGCGACCCTTGTCGAAGGCCACGTCCTTCAGCGACGGGTCGAGGTTCACCGCGTTCGGGATGTTCGCGTAGTCCAGCGGCTGGATGTAGCCGAGGCGGGCGAGCCGCGCGACCATCCAGTCGGTGCTCACCCAGGTGTCGCGCCCGGTGTCCTGGCCGCTCTCGAGCAACGGGCGCACCTTGGCGAAGAACTCGTCGTTGTCGTTGTAGTCCTCGGTGTAGGTGACGTCGATGCCGGTCTTCTTCGTGAAGGCCTCGATCGAGGGGTGCTTGCCGTTGTCGTCGACGTCGATGTACTCGGGCCAGTTCGACCACTTGACGATCTTCTCGGTGTCGGAGAGGTCCGGGGCGGCCTGCGGGGTCTTGCTGGCCGCGCCGGAGGCGCTGGGGTTACGGCCCGGGGAGCCACAGGCGGCCAGCAGTCCTGCTGCGGCGGTGCCGGCCAGGCCGGCGAGCGCGGCGCGGCGCGAGATCGCGGAGCGGGCGAAGGACGCGAACGAGGGATCAGGTGACATTGCGGCGAGCTCCTCGGTAGTTGGGTCGGTGTCGGCGATGCTGCGGACGCGCACACGGGCGGACGGCGGCGGACGCCGGCCACGGACCTACGAGGTCTCGTACCATCCCGCCTCCTTGGATGAGCATCCTGCTGCCCTGCAGGCTAATCCGCAATTGTTTCGCAAGAGTTACCACGGAAATCGTAGCCGCAGGGTTTGCAGACTTCGATAGTCGGAGTGCAGGATCTACCCATGGCACAGGTTGACCACGTCGAGCAGAGGCGGGAGCCCCCGCAACGCTCGAGCATGCCGGTGGTGGACGCGATCGGGAAGCGGATCATCGAGCTGCTTCAGCAGGACGGCCGCAAGCCGTTCGTCAGCATCGCCGCGGAGGTCGGACTCTCGGAGGGGGCGGTCCGACAGCGCGTCCAGCGGCTCACGGAGTCGGGCGTGATGCAGATCGTCGCGGTCACCGACCCGCTCGTGGTCGGCTTCACGCGGCAGGCGATGATCGGCATCAAGACCGCCGGCGACGCCGGCCCGATCGCCGACCGCCTGTGCGAACTCGCCGAGGTCGACTACGTCGTCACCACCGCCGGCAGCTTCGACCTGCTCGTCGAGGTGGTCTGCGAGGGGGACGCTGAGCTGCTCGAACTGCTGATGACCAGGATCCGCACGATCGAGGGCGTGATCGGCACAGAGACGTTCGTCTACCTCAAACTCAACAAGCAGCACTACGACTGGGGAACCCGATGACGCAGACCACCCGCTCCGGCACGCCGCTGGCCCAGGCGGCGCAGTCGCACCTGTGGGGGCACTTCACCCGCCACTCCGTCTACGAGCCGGTGGAGGCCGGCGGGCGCGGCGCCGAGATGCCGGTCATCGTCCGCGGACGCGGCCACCGGATCTGGGACGACCGCGGCCGGGAGTACTTCGACGGGCTCGCCGGGCTGTTCACCGTCCAGGTGGGCCACGGACGCACCGAACTGGCCGAGGCGGCAGCGAAGCAGGCGTCCGAGCTCGCGTACTTCCCGCTGTGGAGCTACGGGCACCCGGCCGGGATCGAGCTGGCCGAGCGCCTGGCCGGCTACGCGCCCGGCGACCTCAACCGCGTGTTCTTCACCACCGGCGGCGGCGAGGCCGTGGAGTCGGCGTGGAAGCTCGCCAAGCAGTACTTCAAGCTCACCGGACGGCCCACGAAGACCAAGGTGATCTCGCGCTCGATCGCCTACCACGGCACCCCGCACGGCGCCTTGTCGATCACCGGCATCCCCGCAGCGCGCGCCCCGTTCGAACCGCTGGTGCCCGGAGCGTTCAAGGTGCCGAACACCGGCTTCTACCGGGCCCCGGAGCACCTGCGCGACGACGAGTACGCCTTCGGCCAGTGGGCGGCAGAACGGATCGCGGAGGCGATCGAGTTCGAGGGGCCGGACACCGTCGCCGCGGTGTTCCTCGAGCCCGTCCAGAACTCCGGCGGCTGCTTCCCGCCGCCCCCGGGGTACTTCGAGCGCGTCCGCCAGATCTGTGACGACTACGACGTCCTGCTGGTCTCGGACGAGACGATCTGCGCGTTCGGCCGCATCGGCTCGATGTTCGCCTGTGACGACTTCGACTACGTGCCCGACATCATCACCTGCGCCAAGGGCATGAGCAGCGGCTACTCCCCGATCGGGGCGATGATCGCCTCCGACCGGCTGTTCGAGCCGTTCCGCTCGGGCACCACGAGCTTCGCCCACGGCTACACCTTCGGGGGCCACCCGGTGTCGTCCGCCGTGGCGCTGGCCAACCTCGACATCATGGAGCGCGAGGGACTGAACCAGCAGGTGGCCACCCTCGCCCCGTCCTTCCGTGCGGCGCTGGACGGGCTGCGGGACCTGCCCATCGTGGGCGACGTCCGGGGCGCGGGCTACTTCTACGGCATCGAGCTGGTGAAGGACCGCGAGACCAGGGAGACCTTCGACGACGACGAGGCCGAGCGGCTGTTGCGCGGCTTCCTCTCGAAGGCGCTGTTCGACGCCGGCCTGTACTGCCGCGCCGACGACCGGGGCGACCCCGTCATCCAGCTCGCGCCGCCGCTGACCATCGGCGAGCCCGAGTTCGCCGAGATCGCAGGCATGCTCCGCTCGGTGCTGACCGAGGCCAGCGAGCTGCTCTAGCCGCCTAGATCCCGACGTCCTCCAGCATCTCGGTCACCAGTGCGGCGATGGGGGAACGCTCGGAGCGGGTCAGGGTGACGTGGGCGAACAGCGGGTGTCCCTTGAGCCGCTCCACCACGGCCACCACCCCGTCGTGCCGGCCGACGCGCAGGTTGTCGCGCTGGGCGACGTCGTGGGTGAGGACGACCCGCGAGTTCTGTCCGATCCGCGACAGCACGGTGAGCAGCACGTTGCGCTCCAGTGACTGCGCCTCGTCGACGATCACGAAGGCGTCGTGCAGCGAGCGACCGCGGATGTGGGTGAGCGGGAGGACCTCGATCAGGTCCTGCGCCAGCACCTCGTCGATCACGTTCTTGCTGGTCACCGAGCCCAGCGTGTCGAACACCGCCTGGCCCCAGGGCGACATCTTCTCGTTCTCGCTGCCGGGCAGGTAGCCGAGTTCCTGCCCGCCCACCGCGTACAGCGGACGGAACACGATCACCTTCGCGTACTGCCGCCGCTCGAGGACGGCCTCCAGCCCCGCGCAGAGCGCCAGCGCCGACTTGCCGGTGCCCGCCCGTCCGCCGAGGGAGACGATGCCGATGTCGGAGTCGAGCAGGAGGTCGAGGGCCACCCGCTGCTCCGCAGAGCGGCCGTGGAGGCCGAACGCCTCCCGGTCGCGGACCAGGCGGACCGCGCCGTCCGGCAGCACCCGGCCCAGCGCGGACGAACTCGCCCCGTGCAGCACGACGCCGGTGTGGCAGGGCAGGTCGACCGCCTCGGCGACGACCGCGGAGCCCTCGGCGTAGAGGCGCTCGATGGTGGCCGTCGGCACGTCGACCTCCGCCATCCCGGTCCACCCGGAGTCGGGCGTGATCTCGTGGCGGTACTCCTCCGCCGGGAGGCCGACGGCCGAGGCCTTCACCCGCATCGGCAGGTCCTTGCTGACCAGGACGACGTCGTGGCCCTCGGCGCGGAAGTTGAGCGCGACGGCGAGGATGCGGGAGTCGTTGTCGCCCAGGCGGAAGCCCGGCGGGAGCACCTCGGTGTCGGTGTGGTTGAGCTCGACCCGCACGGTGCCCTCGGCCTCGTTGACCGGGATCGGCGCGTCCAGGCCGCCGTAGCGCACCCGCAGGTCGTCGAGGTAGCGCAGCGCGGTGCGCGCGAAGTACCCGAGTTCGGGGTGGTGGCGCTTGGCCTCCAGTTCGGTGATGACGACCACCGGGACCACGACGCTGTGCTCGGCGAAGTTCCGCAGGGCGTGCGGGTCACTCAGCAGCACGGAGGTGTCCAGAACGTAGGTCTTCAGCGCCAGAGCGGTGTCACGGGTCCCGGAGAAGGCGGTCCTGGTCGATGGCATGTCGATCCCTTGTCCGAGCCGGATCGCCGCCCGTCCGGCTCAACCTGGTGGTCAGCCGAGGGGACGGGGTCCGGGGGCGGGCCCGCGGGTCACGCTGTGCAGCATGGTGCCTCTCGTCCGGACGGATGGGGCACCCGCCCGTGCCACGAGAGTAAGCCCGCCGCCACGACCACCCGCGTCCCGACACGCCGCGCGCGGGGTGCGTTCACCCGACCGTCACACAGCACCTCCGCGGCGCCCGCCGACCGCCCTAGACTCCGGTGATGGGCCGACTTCCCGCACACCTCACCATCCCCACCACCCCCCTGGCCGCGCCGTCGGCGCAGGTGGTCGGCGACCACTACCGGATCACGGTGCTCACCCCCCGGCTGCTGCGGCTGGAGTACTCCCCCACCGGCAGGTTCGAGGACCGCGCCACCCAGATGGTGCTCAACCGGGCGTTCGAGCCGGCCGGCTTCCGCGTCGAGCCGGACGCGAACGGGATCCACCTGTTCACCGACGCCCTCGCGCTCGACTACGACGAGCGCCCGTTCTCGGCGTCGGGCCTCCGGGTCCGGCTGGCCGGCGCCCACGGCTACCACAGCGAGTGGCGCCACGGCGCCCGGTTCACGCCGAGCCCCTGGCAGCAGGGGAACCTCGGCGGCACCGCGCGCACCCTCGACGGCGTGGACGGGGCGCTGCCGCTGGAGGACGGGCTGGTGTCCACCACCGGCTACGCGGTGCTGGAGGACACGACGCTCGCGCTCGAGGAGTGGGTGGAGCCGCGGATCGAGGGCAACACCGACCTGTACTACTTCGGCCACGGCCACGACGCCGCCGGGGCCGTCCGCGACTTCTACCGGCTCACCGGGCCGCAGCCGCTGCTGCCGCGCTGGGCCCTGGGCAACTGGTGGAGCCGGTACTACGCCTACTCCGCGCAGGAGTACCGGGCGCTCGTGGAGCGCTTCGAGCAGGAGCACCTGCCGTTCAGCGTTGCGGTGGTCGACATGGACTGGCACTGGGTGGACGTCGACCCGTCTTACGGCCACGGCTGGACCGGCTACTCCTGGAACACCGACCTGTTCCCCGACCCTCGCGACTTCCTCTCCTGGCTGCACGAGCACGGGCTGCGGGTCTCGCTCAACCTGCACCCCGCGGACGGCGTCCGCGCCTATGAGGACCGCTACCCGCAGCTGGCCCGGCGGCTGGGCATCGACCCGGAGAGCCGGCGGGCGATCGACTTCGACGCCGCCGACCCCGGCTTCCTTGTGGCCTACCTCGAGGAGGTGCTCCACCCGCTGGAGGCCGAAGGGGTCGACTTCTGGTGGCTGGACTGGCAGCAGGGCCCGCACTCGACGATGCCGGGCCTGGATCCGCTGTGGGTGCTGAACCACATCCACCACCTCGACTCCGCGAGGGACGGGCGGCGTCCGCTCACCTTCTCCCGCTACGCCGGACCCGGCTCGCACCGGTACCCGGTGGGCTTCTCCGGCGACACGATCACCACCTGGGAGAGCCTCGACTTCCAGCCGTACTTCACCGCCACGGCCGCCAACATCGGCTACGGGTGGTGGAGCCACGACATCGGCGGCCACGCCTTCGGCTACCGCGACGACGAGCTGGCCACGCGGTGGTTCCAGCTCGGGGTGTTCTCGCCGGTCAACCGCCTGCACTCCACCAACGACCTGTTCGCGGGCAAGGAGCCGTGGAAGTACTCCGCGCCGGCCCGGGCGGCGATGGGCGAGGCGCTCCGGTTGCGGCACCGGCTGGTGCCCTACCTGTTCACGATGGCCGAGCGCGCGCACTCGGCCGGCGAGCCGCTGGTCCGCCCGCTCTACCACCTGGACCCGCGGCCGGAGGCCGTGGCCTCGCGCAACACCTTCGCCTTCGGCAGCGAGCTGCTGGTGGCGCCGATCACGTCCCCGGCCGACCGCAGCACGCTGCTCGGGCGGGTCTCCACCTGGCTCCCGGCCGGGGAGTGGACGGACTTCTTCACCGGCGTCCGCTACAGCGGGGGGCGCACGGTCACCCTGCACCGGCGGCTGGAGGGGTACCCGGTGCTGGCCAGGGCCGGCGGGATCGTCCCGCTCACCTGGCCGGGCGAGTACGGGACGCAGAACCCCGCCGCGCTCGAGGTGCACGTCTTCGCGGGCGCGGACGGCCGGCTGGCTCTCTACGAGGACGACGACGCCGCGGTGCCCCGGTCGGTCACCACCGTGATCACGTGGGACGAGGCGTCCGGCGACCTGCGGATCGCGCCGGCGTCCGGGGCCCTCGACGTCGTCCCGGCGACGCGGCGCTTCCGCGTGGTGCTGCACGGCTCGACGACGTGGACGCCGAACTGCCCGACGGCGTCCACGAGAGCGCCGCGGCCGGACCGCTCGCCGTCGAGCTGGACGTGGTGACCGCCGACGGCGCGTCGGTCAGGTTCAGCGGGCGGCGGTCGGACAACCGGGTGGAGTCACGCCTGCACGACCTGCTCAACGCCGCGCAGGTGGAGTACCGCACGAAGGAGGCCGTGTGGCGCGTCCTGCAGTCCGCCTCCGGACTGCGGCGCGTCGCGGCGATCGAGGGCCTGGAGCTTCCGGACGCGCTGCGCTCCGCGGTCTGCGAGCTCCTGCTGGCCGACGCCTGAGCTACCGGCCGTAGCGGCGCTCACGCTGGGCGTAGGAGCGCAGCGCCCGGATGAAGTCGACCTTGCGGAAGTCCGGCCACAGGGCCTCGCAGAAGTAGAACTCCGAGTGCGCCGACTGCCAGATCAGGAAGCCGGACATGCGCTGCTCCCCGGACGTGCGGATGATCAGGTCGGGGTCGGGCTGGCCCGCGGTGTAGAGGTGGTCGGCGATGTGGTCGATCTCCAGGGTCTCCGCGAGCTCCTCCAGCCGGGTGCCCTTGGTCGCCTCGCTGGCCAGCAGCGAGCGGACGGCGTCCCGCAGCTCGTGGCGTCCGCCGTAGGCGATCGCGACGTTGACGTGGGTGCCGGTGTGGCCGGAGGAGGCCTGCTCGGCGTCCCGCAGCCGGCCCGCCATGTCGTCGGGCAGCAGTGCCGGGTCGCCGACCACCTGCACGCGGTAGCTCGCGGCGAGGTCGGTGACGAGCCGCTCGATCACCCGCAGCAGCGGGGCCACCTCCTCCGCGCTGGAGCGGGTGAGGTTGTCGGTGGACAGGACCCAGAGGGTGACCACCCCGATGCCGAGGTCGGCGCACCAGTCGACGAACTCCTTCAGCTTGTCGGCGCCGGCCTGGTAGCCCACGACGAGCGGGCTGTCGGGGGCGTTGGTGCGGGCCCAGCGGCGGTTCCCGTCCGCGAGCACCGCGACGTGGCGCGGCAGCGCCGAGCGATCGAGCTGGGCGAGCAGCTGGGTCTCGTAGGCGGAGTACAGGAACCCCAGCGGCTCGAGGCGGTTCACCGCTTCGCGTATCCGGAGGCCCCACGCCATAGCTGCACCCTACCGCCCGCACCCGTGGGCCGATCCGGGCGTGGCCCTGTTGAATCGGAGAGATACCTACGCTAACGTAACTTACGACGCCGTAGGTTTCTGGAGGGACGATGGAAGAGACGGTCACCGAGGAGAAGCCCCGGCTGCGCGGCTGGCTGCACCTGGGCATGACGCCTGTGGTGCTGATCGGCGGGGTGCTGCTGGTGGTGCTCGCCCCCACCGTGGCCGGGCGCATCGGCAGCGCGGTCTGGCTGGCCGGCGCGCTGCTGCTGTTCGGCACCAGCGCCGCCTACCACCTCGGCGACTGGAAGCCCGCGACCAGGGCGGCGCTGCGCCGCTGGGACCACGCGAACATCTTCGTGTTCATCGCCGCCACCTACACGCCGCTCGCGCTCACCATGCTGCCGACAGCGGAGGCGACGAAACTGCTGGTGCTCATCTGGGCGGTGGGCGTGGTCGGGCTGGTGGTGCGGGTGTTCTGGCACACCGCCCCGCGCTGGCTGGACGTCGCCTGCTACCTGGGCATGGGCTGGGCCGGCATCGCGTGGCTCCCTGCGTTCTGGGCCCAGAGCCCCCTGGTCGTCCTGCTCATCGCCCTGGGCGGGCTGTTCTACACCGTCGGCGCGCTCATCTACGCCCGCAAGCTGCCCAACCCCTCGCCGGCGTGGTTCGGCTTCCACGAGGTGTTCCACGCCTGCACGATCGCCGCAGCGCTGGCCCACTTCGCTGCGATCGCCGTCGCACTGTTCTGAGCGGCGGGGCTACGCGCGGCTCCACAACGCCGTGCGCAGCTCGGCGAGGTCGGCGGTGGGCGCGAAGCACACCGTCCCGCGGCACACGTAGGCGGCCGGTTCGGCGCGCTCCTCGAAGTGACTGCCGAAGCCCGGCGTGCCCGCGGGTCCGGTGAGGACCGCGGTGCCGATCGGCGCCATCCGCCACGTGGCCCGTGACAGTTCGGCCAGCGGCTCGTCCGCGACCACCACGGCCACGGCGGGACGCAGGCCCGTGCGCGCCTCGTCGGCCACAAGCGCGTCGACCAGCGCGGACCCGGCGAACCGGGGCGCCTGCTCCAGCAGGCCGCGCAGCGTGAGCGCCGCCGCGTCCGCCCGTTCGGCGAGGTCGGGACGCTCCGCCAGCAGCGCCACCAGCCGCAGTGCCGCGACCAGCGCGCTCGTGCCGGACGGTGTCGGGTTGTCGCTGACGTCCCTTGCCCGGGCGAACAGCTGCTCGGCGTCCGCGGCCACGTCGTGGAACCCGCCGTCGTCCGCGCCGAACAGCTCGAGCGCCTGCGCGAGCAGCGTCTCCGCCCGCCGCAGCCACTCCGCGTCGCCGAGCGCCCCGGCGAGCCGGGCGAACCCGAGCGCCACGGCGCCGTAGTCGTCGGCGAACGCCGTCACCGGTGCCGCCTCGCCGGCCAGCGATGTGCGGTGCAGCCGCCCGTCCCAGTGGTCGCGCCACAGGCACTCGGCCGCCCCGCGGGCCAGTTCCAGCCAGCCGGGCTCGCCGAACACCTCTGCCGCCCACACCAGCGCGTCGACCGCCCAGCCGTTCCACGCCGCCACGACCTTGTCGTCACGGGCCGGCGGGAACCGTCCCTGGCGCTCGGCGAGCAGGCGCGCCGACACCGCGGCGAGCCGCTCCGGGTCGGGGTTGCCGCGCAGCTGGAGGGTCGACAGGCCGTGCTCGAACGTCCCGCCGGTGGTGACGTGGAAGACCTCCGCCGCCCACTCCGCGTCCTCGCCCAGCACGTCGGCGAGGAGGGCCGGGTCCCAGCAGTAGTAGATGCCCTCGTGCTGCATGCCGCGGCTGTCGAGGCTGTCGGCGTCCAGCGACGACGCGAACCCGCCCGAGGGCAGCAGCAGCTCGCGCTCCAGCCAGCCGACGATGCCCCGCACGACCCGCTCGAACTGCCAGCGCAGCACCGGGTCGTGGTCGGGCACCCGCCGCCAGCCGCGGGTGTACGCGCCCAGCAGCAGTGCGTTGTCGTACAGCATCTTCTCGAAGTGCGGCACCACCCAGCCGGCGTCGACGCTGTAGCGGGCGAAGCCACCCCCGACCTGGTCGTGGATGCCGCCGCGGGCCATCGCGTCCAGCGTGCGCTGGGCGACGTCGAGGGAGCCGGGCTCACCCTTCACCAGAAGCGCGTCCACGAGCAGCGGGGCAGGGAACTTCGGCGCGGTGCCGAAACCGCCGTGCAGCGGGTCGAACTCCCCGCTCACGCGGTCGAGCACCGCCCACACGTCGAGCCTGTCGCCCGAGGCGGGCAGCGGCGCGAAGGCGTCGGCCAGGTGGGTCGTGATCACCTCCGCGCTGGCCGCGGCCTCGTCCCTGCGCTGGCGCCACGCGGTGTCGATGGCCTCCAGCACCTCGGCGAAGGACGGCATGCCGCCGGTGCGCTCGGGCGGGTAGTAGGTGCCGGCGAAGAACGGCCGGGCGTCCGGGGTGAGGAAGACCGTCATCGGCCAGCCCCCCGAGCCGGTGAGGGCCTGGGTCGCCTTCATGTAGAGGGCGTCGATGTCGGGACGCTCCTCGCGGTCCACCTTGATCGCGACGAAGTTGGGGTTGACCAGTGCCGCGATCGCCGGATCGGAGAACGACTCGTGGGCCATCACGTGGCACCAGTGGCAGGCCGCGTAGCCCACCGACAGCAGGATCGGGCGACCGGACGCCGCGGCCTCCGCCAGGGCCTCCTCGCCCCACTCCCACCAGTCGATGGGGTTGTCCGCGTGCATCCGCAGGTAGGGGGACGTGGCTTCCGCTAGGCGATTCACAACCGCCAAGCATAGGCGACGGTGATCAGGTCATCGCTGCCGGCGGGACGTCGCGGAGCGTGGTGGTGAGGCGGCAGCGCCCCGTCCGCGGCGTGGTCAGGGCCGCTCGGTCGGCGACTGCGGCGCCGGGGGCTCCTCGAAGTCGATACGCCCGATGTTGCGGCGCATGCTCCAGTACAGAAAACCGAGCAGCACCAGCAGCACCACCACCATGGCCAGGGGCAGCCAGGGGGGCGTCACTAGATTGAGTAGCACCATGCCCCAAGGTTATCGGTGTCCCTGAGCCCGGCGAAGAGGTCGTCCTCTGGCAGCGTGACCGGCACGGCCGAGCGGACCAGCTGGTAGTCCTCCGTCGGCCAGCCCGCCTGCTGGATCTCCAGCGGGACGGCGAACCACCGTCCGTCCGGGTCGATCTGGGTGGCGTGGGCCAGCAGCGCGGCATTGCGGACGCCGAAGTACTGCGCGCAGGGCACGAAGGTCGTCAGCCGGGCCAGGCGCTCGGGATCCTCCCCCCACTGGGCCAGCCACTCGGCGTAGGGACGGCCGAGCCCGGCCTCGTGCATCGCGGCGTCGAGGGCGGCGTAGCGGCCGCGGTGCAGCGACATGTCGTAGTACACCTTCGGCACCCGCCACGGCTCGCCGCGTCCGGGCCAGGCGTCCGGGTCTGCCGCGGCATCGACGGCCGCCATCGACACCCGGTGGCACTGGATGTGGTCGGGATGGGGGTAGCCGCCGTTCTCGTCGTAGGTGGTCAGCACGTGGGGACGGAACTCGCGGATCACCTCCACCAGCGGACCGGCCGCGACCGCAGGATCGATCCGGGCGAACGCGTCCTCGGGGAGCTCCTCCCCCTCGTCCGGCATACCGGAGTCGACGTAGCCCAGCCACACCTGGCGGATGCCGAGGACCTCTGCGGCGCGGGCCATCTCCGCCCTCCGCAGGTCGGGCAGGTTCGCCCAGTTCTGTGGGGTGTCCATCCTGGGGTTGAGGATCGACCCCCGCTCGCCACCGGTGCAGGTGGCCACCATCACGTCCACGCCCTGGGCGACGTAGTAGGCGGTGGTGGCCGCACCCTTGCTCGACTCGTCGTCGGGGTGCGCGTGGACGTGCAGCAACCGCAGGCTCATGACCCCATTCTGCGAAACCCGGCACGTCCTTCCCAGCCTCCCGGGCAAGAATGGACACCGTGACCGACCCGGACGCCGCCGCACGCCTGGCCCGCAGGTACCCCGCCCCACCGCGACGCAGGTGGTGGATCCCCCTCGCACTCGCCCTGGCGGCCGCCGCGGTCGCCTGGCTGGTGTGGGCCGGAGGGCACGGCGCCTTCGGGGTGGTCACCGCGCGGGTCGACGCCTTCACCGTCCGCTCGGACACCCTGATCGACGTGACCGTCACCATCGACCGTCCCGATGTCGCGCAGGGCGCGCAGTGCCAGGTGTTCGCCCAGGCCGTCAGCCACGAGCGGGTCGGCGAGGTGACCGCGACCGTGGCGCCCGGCGGCGAGCGGCTCACGCAGGTCGTCGTCCCCGTGCGGACCTACCTGCGCGCGACCAGCGCGTCCGTCGAGGCGTGCCGGACGACCGGTTGAGAATCCCCCGCGGGCATCGGCTAGCCTGCAAGGCATGACTGATCCGACCACGTGGCTCACCCAGGAGGCCTTCGACCGGCTGAGCGCCGAGCTCGCCTACCTCAAGACCGAGGGACGGCAGAAGGTGTCGGCCAAGATCGCCCAGGCCCGCGAGGAGGGGGACCTCAGCGAGAACGGCGGCTACCACGCCGCCCGTGAGGAGCAGGGGCACCAGGAGGCACGGATCCGCCAGCTCACTGCCATGCTCGAGAACGCCCAGGTGGGCGAGACCCCCGCCGCCTCCGACGAGGTGACGCCCGGCGCGTCCGTGACCATCTACTACGACGACGACCCCGACGACACCGACACGTTCCTGCTCGGCTCGCGCGAGCTCGTCGGCCTCGACGACTCGGTGGACGTCGAGGTCTTCTCGCCGCAGTCACCGCTCGGCGCGGCCATCCTCGGACGCCGCGTCGGCGACACCGTCTCCTACACCGCCCCCACCGGCAAGCCCATCGAGGTCACCATCCTCGAGGTGAAGCCCTTCACCAGCTGAGCCACCCGCCCCTCTCCCGGGGGCCAGCCTCCCCGATCGAGGGCCAGCCTCCCCGCACCGACGGCCAGCCCTCCCGATCGAGGGCCAGCCTCCCCGCACCGACGGCCAGCCCTCCCGATCGAGAGCCAGCCTCCCCGCACCGACGGCCAGCCCTCCCGATCGAGAGCCAGTGTTGACGTCGAGGGCCAGCCCGTGTGTGCTGGCCCTCGGCCACAAGGCTGGCCCTCGGTGAGTGAGCGAGCTGGTGGCCAGGACTCGGCGCCAGGTCGACCCGTCCCCTCGACGCCCGCGACATCAGCCGTTCGCGAGGACGGCAGAACCCGTCCGGACGCCGCCCATAGAGCGAGAGCCATCCCCGGGCAGCGAGGGCCAGCGCTGTCGTCGAGGGCCAGCCCCTGCGGGCTGGCCCTCGGCCACAAGGCTGGCCCTCGGCCGTTCCTGGGGCGGGAGCGCCCTGTGTGGCGGAAGGGCGCGGGTTACAGGGCGGCGAGCAGCTCGGCGGCCTCGACCGGCGAGAGGGCCCCGGAGGCGACCTCACTGAGGACCTGGTCGCGGGTCATGGCGGTCACCGGCTCGGTGTCGCCGGCGAGTCCGAGCTTCACCAGCAGGGCGGTGAAGCGCGCGCGGGCGGTCGGGTAGGAGACGCCGAGGTGCTTCTCGACCTCGCGGAGGTTGCCCCGTGAGGCGAGGAAGACCCGCAGCAGCTCGGTGTCCCGCTCGTCGAGCGCACAGAAGTCGCAGTGGCCGAACTCGCCGGCCAGCTCCGAGCCGCAGTTGTGGCAGCCGAGCCGGGTCGTGACCAGCTCGCCGCCGCACACCGGGCAGTCGGACGGCGCGCGATAGCTCATCGCTCGCTCCCGGCCTTGATGTTCGCCCAGCCCATCACGACGCCGACGTCGAGGCGGGCGGAGCCGTTGCCCATGACCACCTCGTCGACCTGTCCGCTGTGCGCCCCGGTCCAGCTCACCTTGCCCAGCTGCGCCTCGCCCCGGATCGTCACGTTCGACTCATCGCCGAGCGCGACGGTCAGCTGGCCCGACTCCACGCGGACGCGCGAGCGGCCGCTGGTGATCGTCCCCTTGACGGTCGCGGAGCCGGCCTGGACCAGCACGTCGTTGACCTCGGCCACCCCCTCGAGCTCCGCGCTGCCGGCGGTCACCCGCACCTTGCCAAGGTAGGGCAGGTCGGACGTGGTCAGCTGGCCGGCGGTGACCTCGACGTCGACGATGATCGCGGGGTTGATCCGCAGGTAGAGCTCCTTGCCCAGGCCCATCGCCCGGATGTCGTCGAAGTTGCGCGGCGGCCGGAGGATGCTGAAGCCGTCGAGGGTCGGCCCGATCTCGCCGTCGCTGGTCACCTCGAGCACCGAACCGTTGCGGCGCAGCACGTGCGGCCCCTCCGCGGACGCCGTCGCCACCGACGGGTCGCCGACGATCCGGACGCGGCGTCCCACGGCGCGCACCCAGATGCGGTCCACGCCCTTGCTCCCGGTCGGACGCCGGCGGCCGGAGGCGGGCGCCTCGTCCTGGCCGAACACCTCGCGGGCGTACGGGGAGTACTGCCGGCGCGACGGCTCCTCGCCGAGTTCCTCGTTGGTCGGCTCGGCCGGCGTGGGTTCGGGGGCCGACTCCGCGGCCTTCAGGGCGTCGATGCGCCGGGCGGCCTCGGACGCGTCGATGCGGCCGGCGGCGAGTTCCTCGAGGATGGCTCCCAGATCTGCACTACTCATGCGTCCCAGCGTAGCGTGATTTTCCAGAAAGGAAAGTCGCGCTTTCTACTTTGGTAGATCAGCGGTCTCGAAGCGGTCAGGATCGAGTCCGCGCACGAACGCCACGAAGAACGCCAGCACGGGGATCGCGAGCAGCGCACCGAGGATGCCGGCCAGCGTCGAGCCGACCACGAGGCCCACCAGCACGACCAGCGGGTGCAGCGCGACCGCGCGCCCGAGCAGGATGGGCTGCAGGAAGTGGCCCTCGGCCTCCATCACCAGGACGGTGATGCCCAGCATGATCAGTGCGGTCACCGGGCCGTGCGTGACCAGGGCGAGGGCGCACGCCACCGTCCCGGCCAGGACCGCTCCGACCACCGGCACGAACGCGGTGACGAAGGTCAGCGCGAACAGCGCCAGCGGCATCGGCAGCCCGAGGACGAGGGCGCCGGCGAGGATGCCGAGCGCGTCCACAAGGGCCACCAGCACCTGCGCCCGCATGTAGGCCACCAGCGACATCCAGCCGCGCTCCGACGCACGGGCCGTGGACGCCTGGTAATGGCGTGGGACGAGCCGGGTGGTCGCGGCCCAGATCTCCCGGCCGGAGGCGAGGAAGAAGAAGGCGGCGATCAGGGCGATCGCCAGCCCGGCGAGGAAGTGGCCGATGCCGATGCCCGCGTGCGCCGCGGCACCGGCGATCGCCTCCGCGGAGTTGGACACCCAGGTCGTGAGCTGGTCGAGGTAGCCGTTCAGTTGCGCCTGGTCGATGTGCAGGGGCCCGGCCGCCAGCCAGTTCAGTAGCGCCGTCACGCCCTCCCGGGCCTTGACCCACAGCTCCGGCCACTCCTTGGCGACCTGCGCGCCGACGGTCGCGAACACGCCGACCACCACCAGGGCCATCGCCAGCAGGGAGCCGGCTGCAGCGAGGGCGGGCGGCCAGTTCCAGCCGCGAAGGACCCGGTTCAGCGGGGTCAGCAGGGCGGTCAGCAGGACGGCGACCGCGATCGGCACCGCCACGGCGGAGAAGTACTGGAGGAGCCACCACACGAGCCCGACGACGGCGGCGACGAGCAGCGTCCGCCACGCCCACTCCGAGGCGGTGACCAGCCCCTGCGGCACGCGGGAACCCGGGTCGTCGGTGCGGCGCGGTCTGGGTGTGAGCACGGCATCACTGTAGCCAGCGCCACCCCGGGGACGCCGCCCCCGCCGCTAGGGTGAGGCGGGTGAGGAAGCCCCTGCCCGAGCTCATCGCCCCCGACTGGGCCGAGGCCCTCGCCCCGATGGCCGCGCGGATCAGCGCGATGGGCGACTTCCTGCGCGCGGAGCTCGCCGCCGGGCGCGACTACCTGCCGTCCGGGCAGAACGTCCTGCGCGCCTTCTCCCGTCCGCTGGCCGACGTGAGGGTGCTGATCGTCGGCCAGGACCCCTACCCGACGCCCGGGCACCCCGTGGGGTTGTCGTTCTCGGTGGCTCCGCAGGTGCGCCCGCTGCCGCGCAGCCTGGCCAACATCTACGCGGAGCTCCAGACCGACCTCGGCATCCCGCCCGCCGCGTCCGGAGACCTCAGCGGCTGGTTCGAACAGGGCGTCCTGCTGCTCAACCGGGTGCTGACCGTGCGTCCGGGGACTCCGGGCTCCCACCGCGGCAAGGGCTGGGAGGAGGTCACCGACTGCGCGATCGACGCGCTCGCGGCCCGCGGCGGCCCGCTGGTCGCCGTCCTGTGGGGCAGGGACGCGCAGTCGCTGGGCCCGCGCCTGGCCGGCGTCCCCCTGATCACCTCGCCCCACCCCTCGCCGATGTCGGCGCACGCCGGGTTCTTCGGGTCCCGCCCGTTCAGCCGCGCGAACGCCGCGCTCCGCGCGCAGGGCGGGACGGAGATCGACTGGCGGCTGGAGCGATGAGGAATGCCGGCCCCGCCCCGGGCGTTCACACCGACGTGTTCACCGACAAGCTCCGCATGATCACCCCGCAGTCCGCACTTCCCGGACGCGACCGCCCGATCCTCACCCCCGGCACCACCTTCCACGAGGTGCTCGGCACGCCGATCGACGCCGTGCCGGACGGCGCGGAGGTCGCATACTTCGCCCTGGGTTGCTTCTGGGGCGCGGAGAAGCTCTTCTGGCAGCTGGACGGCGTCCTCACCACGGCGGTCGGCTACCAGGGCGGCTACACGCCGAACCCCACCTACGAGGAGGTCTGCAGCGGCCGCACCGGCCACGCAGAGACCGTCCGGGTGGTGTTCGACCCGCGGCGGATCAGCTACGACGCCCTGCTGCGGGTGTTCCTGGAGAACCACGACCCCACCCAGGGCATGCGCCAGGGCAACGACCACGGCACCCAGTACCGGTCGGCCGTCTACGCCACCGACCCCGGGCAGGCGGACGCCGCGCGCCGGGCGATCGCGGAGTACCAGCCGCGCCTGACCGCGTCCGGCTACGGGACGATCACCACGGAGGTCCTGCCCGCCGGGCCGTTCCACTTCGCCGAGCGCTACCACCAGCAGTACCTGGACAAGAACCCGAACGGCTACTGCCCGGTGCACGCCACGGGGGTGACCTGCGGCTGACCGGGGGTTCGCCTTGACCCTCCGCGCACCCGCCGCTTTACTGAGGGCGTTCTGCGGAGAGCGGTAGGAACGATGACGGGCATCTCCCGGCCGACCATGGCCGACGTGGGACGCGCCGCTGGCGTGTCCCCGACGACTGTGTCCCTGGTGCTCAACGGCCGCGACCTCAAGATCAGCGACGCCACGCGCGAGCGCGTCCTGGCCGCCGTCCAGGAGCTCGACTACCGGCCCAACCGCACCGCGCAGGGCCTGCGGCTGGGCACGACGAGCACGATCGGGTTCCTGACCGACGAGATCGCGATCGAGCCGTTCTCGGGCCCGATGATCGCCGCGATCCACGACCTCGCCTGGGAGCAGCGGTCCCTGCTGCTGATGGTCAACACCACCCGCAACCCCAGCCGGCTGCGGGCCGCGGTGGAGGACCTGCTGGACCGCCGGGTCGACGCGCTGATCTTCGCCGCCATGGGCACCCGGCAGGTCGAGTTCCCCGACCTGCCGTCGCAGGTCCCCGCGCTGCTCGTCAACGCCTTCACCGCGGACGCCAGGCTGCCCGCGATCCTGCCGGACGAACTGGCCGGCGGCCGCGCGGCGGTGGAGCACGTCCTCGCGCTCGGCCACCGCCGGATCGCCTTCATCGCCGGTCGCGAGGCCGCCTGGGCCACGCGGATGCGGATCAAGGGCTTCCGGGACGGACTGGAGGCGGCCGGCCTCGACCCGGACAAGAGCCCGATCTACCTCGGCAACTACCGGATCGACAGCGGCTACGACATCACGCTGCGGGCGATGAGCGTGAAGAAGCCGCCGACAGCGCTCCTTCTGGGCAACGACCAGATGGCCACCGGCGCCTACATCGCCCTCGCCCGGATGGGGCTGCGCATCCCCGACGACGTCTCTGTGGTCGGCTACGACGACGAGCCCCTCGCCGCTGACCTCTCGCCGGCGCTGACCACGGTCCGCATCCCGTTCTACGAGATGGGCCGGATCGCCGCCCAGCACACGCTGGAGGGCACCATCAGCGACCTCCCCCCGCGTACCTTCGAGCCCTGCACGATCATCCACCGCTCCTCGACCAACCCGCCGCCCGGGGAGTGAGGATCCCGGCGCAGGGACGCCGCTCGCGCCGGTGACGTGGGGGAAGTACCCCCTTGGTGTCCCGCACGGCCGCGCCTAGCCTCTGCAGGCATGTGCCGAAACATCCACACCCTGCACAACTTCGACCCGCCCGCCACCGGCGACGAGGTGCACGCCGCCGCCCTCCAGTACGTCCGCAAGGTGGCGGGGACGACCCGTCCGTCGCGGGCGAACCAGGAGGCGTTCGACGAAGCCGTGGAGGCGATCGCGCACGCGACGCACCACCTGCTCGAGCACCTGACCACCAGCGCCCCGCCGAAGAACCGCGACGAGGAGGCGGCCAAGGCGCGGGCCCGTGCGGCCACGCGTTACCCGGTCAGCGCCTGAGCGTCCCGGACGGTCGTCCCGCGCGGTGCGTCGCCGGCGGGAACGCAGGAGCGCCGACGAGCACGCGTGGACACCGCGCGGGTGCCTCGCCGCTCGTGGCGCTCCGTGTTCGGCCCTCAGGCCTGGATCCCCGCCCGCGACGCTGGGGGTGGGGACCCGGGGTCTCCCCTGCGGTCAGCCGGCCGCGGTGGCCAGCTTCTCCAGCGCATGCTCCCACTTGCGGGTGAGCGCCGCGGCGTCGAAGTAGGTGGGGATGTGTTCGTGGCGGATCTCGACGGTGGTGCCGTCCTCGGATTCGGCCAGGTCCACCTCGACGATGGTCTTGGGCGCCTCCTCCGCGGCATGCCAGCTGAACCGGATCTGCTCCAGGGGGTGGTAGGAGCGGACGACCCCGAAGGTCCCGTCCGCGGCATGCCAGCTGTCGCCCTTGTCACCGAGTTCGCCTCCGGACCCGAGCAGGGCTTCGGCGCCCTCACGGGTGACCAGGAGCTTCCAGATTTCCTTGACAGGCTTGGACACCGACCGTCGCACGGTGACGGTGGTGTCCACGGGGTTCACGAGAGTGTCGCCCTGGCTCTGTTCGATCATGAGTTACCTCGTTCCACTCAGTGGTTCGAACCGGCCCGACGGTGGGCCGGTACCCGACACCCTACTCAGGATCGGGGGGCGGGGAAGGGGGTTCACGAAGGCCGAACCGACGGCTTTTCCGGCCCTTCGGCGTGTCGCTCCCGGGCCGCCCGGGGCCGACCCGATAGACATGGGTCAGGCCGGACCAGGTATGAGATGGTCCGGCTTTCAGCTGGCCGGACGACGTCACAACAGTGACGGGTGGGACGGGCGTGAACGCCTGTGACAGGCCCTGGAAAATCCCTTCCGGAAGTTCGCGAAAACCGCTTGCGCCGCCCCCGTCGCGGGCGTAGAACTGTCCTACGCCACACGCGGTGCCGGTCCCGAAAGGGAACGGAGTGCCGGTGAGGCGGACGGTCAGCAATCGAGGTCTGTGCCCGCGGAGCGATCCGCAGGAGCCCCCGGGACGGGGGGTGGACCAGGCGGGCTGCCGGGCTCTGGATCGTCCAGTCCTGAGCGAACTGAGGGCCGGACCAACTCATACTTGGTCCGGCCCTCGCCTTTCCCCGCACTGCGCCTGTCATCCATCGCCGGTAGAGTGGCCAGACCCCCGCCCGGACCGGAGGACCGCATGCTGATGGCCCTGATCGCCGCCCACCTCGGGCTGGCGGTCTGCGCGCCCCTGCTGGCCCGTGTGCTGGGACAGCGCACCTTCCTGCTCGCTGCGCTGGCTCCGGCGACGGCGTTCGCGATGCTGGTCGGCCTCGGGCCCACCGTCCTCTCCGGGGGGGTCGTGGTCGAGACCCTCGAGTGGATCCCCGCGCTCGGCGTCGCCCTCGACTTCCGGATCGGGCTGGTGCAGTGGCTGCTGTCGCTGGTGGTCACCGGCATCGGCGCCGTCGTGCTGGCCTACTGCCGCTGGTACTTCGAGGCCGACCCGCCGCAGGCCCGCGTCGTCGGGCTCCTCACCGCCTTCTGCGCGGCGATGATCGGCCTGGTCACCGCGGACGACCTGGTCGTGGTCTACGTGTTCTGGGAGGCGACCACCGTCTTCTCCTACCTGCTGATCGGGCACGACCCGACACGGCGCGCGAACCGCTCGGCCGCGCTCACCGCGCTCATCGTGACCACCACCGGCGGGCTGGCCATGCTCGTCGGGCTCCTCGCGCTCGGGCACGCTGCCGGCACCTACAGCCTCGCCGCGATCGTCGCCGCACCGCCGTCCGGGCCCGTGGTGGCGGTCGCGGCCCTGCTCGTCCTGGTCGGGGCCCTGAGCAAGTCGGCCCTGGTGCCCTTCCACTTCTGGCTGCCGGGGGCCATGGCGGCACCGACGCCGATCTCGGCGTACCTGCACGCCGCGGCGATGGTGAAGGCGGGCGTGTACCTGGTGGCCGTCCTCGCTCCCGCGCTGGCCGCCTCGCCCGGCTGGCGCCCGGCGGTCTGGGTGCTCGGCGCGCTGACGCTCTTCCTGGGCGGGTGGCGCGCGCTCCGCCAGGACGACCTGAAGCTGCTGCTCGCCTACGGGACGGTCAGCCAGCTCGGCCTGCTCGTGCTGCTGCTGGGCACCGGCACCCGCGCCGCGGCCCTCGGCGGCCTGGCCATGGTGCTGGCCCACGCACTGTTCAAGGCGACGCTGTTCCTCGTCGTCGGGGTGGTCGACCACTCTGCCGGCACCCGACAGCTCAGCCAGCTGAGCGGCCTCCACCGGCGCCTGCCGGTGACCGCGGTGGTGGCGGCGGTCGCGGCCGCGTCCATGGCCGGACTGCCACCCACGATCGGGTTCATGGCGAAGGAGGCCGGCCTGGAGGGGCTGACGAACCTCGCGCTCACCAGCGACGGCACGGGCATCGCCCCTGTGCCGGGCTGGGCGCTCGTCGCGGTCGTCGTCGTCGGCTCGGCGATCACCGTCGCCTACTCGCTGCGGTTCTGGTGGGGCGCGTTCGGTTCCAAGCCGGGCGTCGCGCCGTCCGGCCTCGACCAACCGCCGTCGGCGGGCTTCGCCGCGGGGCCGGTGCTCCTCGCACTGGCCAGCCTCGCCGCCGGGTTCGTGCCAGGGCAGCTGACCGCGATCCTGGAGCCGTACGCGCAGACCCTCGCGACCGGAGAGGAGAGCCACGGCCTGGTGCTCGTCCCCTCGCCCGGCGCACCGCTGTACGCCTCGCTGATCGCGATCGTCGCCGGGGCGGTCCTGTTCTGGCAGCGCGAGCGCATCGCCGCCGTCCAGCAGACGTTCCCCGCCGTCCCCGCCGCCGCGGACCTGTACCGCACCACGATGCGCGGGCTCGACCGGCTGGCCGTCGAGGTGACCGACCGTACCCAGCGCGGCTCGCTCGCCAGCTACGTCGGCACGATCCTCGTCGTCCTCACCGGCGCCCTCGCGGTCACCCTGGCCGGCATCCGCGACTGGCCGGCCGTCCACCTTGCGGACAACGCCGGGCAGGTCATGGTCGGGCTTCTCGTCGTCGTCGCCGGGTTCCTGGTCGCGACGTCACGGGGTCGCCTCCGGGCCCTCGTGCTGCTGGGGGTCGCCGGCTACGGCACCGCCGTCCTGTTCCTCCTGCACGGCGCGCCCGACCTGGCCCTGACCCAGGTGCTGGTCGAGACCGTGTCGCTGCTGGTGTTCCTGCTGGTCCTGCGGAAGCTGCCGAAGTACTTCACTGAACGACCGCTCACCTCCGGCCGCTGGTGGCGCGTGCTGATCTCCGCCGCCACCGGCGTCGCGTTCACCCTCGTCGCGGTCCTGATGATCGGCTCACGGACGGCCACGCCGGTCTCCGCGCCCTATCCCGAGGTGGCCAAGTCGTTCGGCTACGGCAACAACATCGTGAACGTGGTGCTCGTGGACACCCGGGCCTGGGACACGATCGGGGAGATCGCGGTGCTCAGCATCGCCGCCACCGGCGTGGCCAGCCTGATCTTCCTCCGCGGACGCGCGTCCCGCGTGCGCCGCGCGGAACTCGACCCCCTGCGGGGCTGGCTCCGCGGCAGCCGTGCGCTGCCCGCCGGCGAGCGATCGCTGATGTTCGAGGTCGTCACCCGTCTGCTGTTCCCGCTGATGATGATCGTGTCGGTCTACCTCCTCGTCGCGGGCCACAACCTGCCCGGCGGCGGCTTCGCCGGCGGCCTGGTCGCCGGCACGGCGCTGCTGGTGCGCTACCTCGCCGGCGGGGGGAGCGAGCTGGACGAGGCGATGCCGATCCCGGCGGGCGCCCTGCTCGGCTCGGGCCTGGTGGTGTCCGTGCTCACCGCGATCACCCCGCTGACCGTCGGCGGCCTGATCTTCCAGAGCTACGACGTGCACATCCGCGTGCCGGGCTGGGAGTCGCTGGCCACGCCGTGGGGGTCGTGGACGCTGCTCGGCGACATCCACCTCGTCTCCTCCACCGCCTTCGACATCGGCGTCTACCTCGTCGTGCTGGGCATGATGCTCGACCTGGGCCGCAGCCTGGGCAGCGGCATCGACGTCCAGGCAAGGGACGGGCTGACGCCGGCTCCCGAACCGGAGTCGAACCGCGCGATCCCGGGACGGCGGTGGGACCGGTGACCGCCAACCTCACCCTCGCCCTCGTCGCCGGCGCCCTGATCGCTTGCGGCGTCTACCTGATCACCGAGCGGTCGCTGTCGCGCATCCTGATCGGCGTCGTGCTGGCCAGCAACGGGGTCAACGTCCTGTTCCTCGTCGCGTCCGGCCCGGCGGGCGGGGCCCCCATCATCGGGCTCACCCCTGGCCCGCGGATGAGCGACCCGCTCCCCCAGGCGATGGTGCTCACCGCCATCGTGATCACACTCAGCGTGGCCGCCTTCGTGATGACGATGGCCTACCGGTCCTTCCAGATCAACGGCGACGACGAGGTGGCCGACGACGTCGAGGACGCCCGGATCGCCGAGCTCGCCCGGGCCGACCTGGCCTCGGAGAGCTACGAGGAGATGGGCTTCTCCGACACCGGCGAGGATGTGGTGAGCGAATGAACAACCTGCTCGCCGTCCCCGTCCTGTTGTGCCTGTTCGGCGCGGGCGCCACGTTCCTCGCCGGCCGCCACCCGGGCGTTCAGCGGGCCGTGTCGGTGACCGCTGTCGCGGCCGTGTGCGTCGTGGCCGGGGTCCTGGTCTGGCTCACCGACAGCGCGCCGCTCGTGCTGTGGGTGGGCGACTGGCCGCAGCCGCTGGGCATCGTCCTCGTCGCCGACCGGCTGGCGGCGCTCATGCTGCTGGTCGCGGCCCTCGTCTCCCTGGCCGTGCTGGTGTACGCCACGGGGCTCGACCAGGACGAGGTGCGCAGGGAGACCCCGGTGTCGATCTTCCACCCCACCTTCCTGCTGCTGGTCGCCGGGGTGTCCAACGCCTTTCTCGCCGGTGACCTGTTCAACCTGTTCGTCAGCTTCGAGCTGCTGCTGTTCGCCTCGTACGTCCTGCTCACGATGGGCGGGACGAAGGACCGCGTCCGCGCGGGCAGCGTGTACGTGGTGGTGAACCTGGTCTCCTCAGCACTGTTCCTGGTGGCCCTGGCCAGCTGCTACGCCGCCACCGGGACGGTGAACCTCGCCGACCTCGCCGTGCGCCTCGCGGAGTTGCCGGCAGAGGTCCGCGGCGTCCTGCAGGTGCTGCTGCTCACCGTCTTCGGGCTCAAGGCCGCGGTCTTCCCGCTGTCGGCCTGGCTGCCGCACTCCTACCCCACCGCGCCCGCACCGGTGACCGCGGTGTTCGCCGGCCTGCTCACCAAGGTGGGCGTCTACGCGATCATCCGCACCCAGACGCTGCTGTTCCCGACCGAGCCCCTGAGCCTGCTGCTGGGCGTGGTCGGCATCGCCACGATGCTGCTGGGGATCCTCGGCGCGGTCGCGCAGGGGGAGATCAAGCGCATGCTCTCCTTCACCCTCGTCAGCCACATCGGCTACATGGTCTTCGGCATCTCGCTGGCCACGTCCGCAGCGCTGGCCGGCGCGATCTTCTACGCCGCCCACCACATCACCATCCAGGCGACGCTGTTCCTCGTGGCCGGGCTCATCCAGCGGGTGGGCGGATCGACCTCGCTCGACCGGCTGGGCGGCCTGGCCCGCCTCTCGCCGCTGCTGGGCGCGCTGTTCCTGGTCCCGGCGATGAACCTGGCCGGCATCCCGCCGCTGTCCGGCTTCGTCGCCAAGCTCGCCCTCCTCCGGGCGGGCGTCGCGGACGCCGGCCCGATGGCCTGGTCGCTGGTCGCCGCCGGCGTCGTCACCTCGCTGCTCACGCTGTACGCCATGGCGAAGGTGTGGAACCGCGCGTTCTGGGGCGTCGTCCCCGAGCAGGCCACCGCCCGCGTCACGACGCTGTCGAGGCAGGGACGCCTGCTGCCGCGGCTGATGGTCGGCTCCACGCTGGGCCTGGTGGTGCTCGCGCTGGCGTTCACCGTCGCCGCCGGGCCGATGTACGGCTACGTCGAGCGGTCGGCGACCGCCCTGTTCGACCGCAGCTACATCGCCGCCGTGCTGAGCGGGGGTGAGCGATGATCACCCCCAACCAGCGACTGCGGTTCCGCTTCCAGGGACGGGCGGTGGTGCTGCTCGCCGCCGTGTGGGTGATGCTGTGGGGCGAGGCGTCCCTGCTGAACATCCTCTACGGGCTCGCGCTGGGCTGGCTGGTCACCGTGGTGTTCTGGCTACCGCCCATCCGCTACTACGGACGGGCGCGCCCGCTGCGCGTGCTGCTGCTGGTGCTCGCGCAGTTGCGCGACCTCGCGGTCGCGTCCGTGCACCTGGCCGCCGTGGCGTTCCGCCGGCACCCGCGGTTCCGTCCGGGCATCATCCGGGTGGACCTGCGCAGCAACAACGACCTCTACCAGGTGGCCGTGGCCCAGCTGATCTCGATCGTCCCGGGCACCCTGGTGGTCGAGGTCAGCCGGCACCCGAGGCGGCTCTACCTGCACGTGTTCGACCTGCCGGACGAGGACGCCGTGGAGCACCAGCGCGCGCACGCGCTCGCCGTCGAGCGGCGCTTCGTCCGGGCCTTCGGCAGCGCAGCGGACGCGGAGGCGGTGTCATGACGGTGATCCTCGGCCTCGCCGCCGTCCTGCTCGTCACCGCGGCCGCGCTCGCGCTGTGGCGCATGGTCGCGGGCCCGACGCCCCTGGACCGCATCATCAGCTCCGACGTCGTCGTCGCGGTGGTGATCGCCGTGGTCGGCCTCTACTCGGTGGTCGCCGGCAACGCGACGGGCCTGCCGATCCTGCTGGTGCTGTCGCTGGTCGGCTTCACCGGTGCCGTCGGCGTCGCCCGGCTGATCGCGTCCGCGGAGGGCGTGCGCAAGCTGTTCGACCGCCGCCAGGCGATGAGGAGGGACGAGGAATGACGCTCGAGCTCGTCGCCGACTACGCCGGCGCACTGCTGATCCTGGCCGGGGCGGTGTTCTGCCTCGCCGCCGCGGTGGGCCTGGTGCGCTTCCCCGGGCCGCTGACCCGGATGCACGCCGCCACCAAGCCGTCCGTGTTCGGCCTCCTGCTGATCCTCACCGGAGTGAACCTCAGCCTGCGCGACCCCAAGGTGATCACCCTGCTCACCCTGGCCGTGCTGTTCCAGGTGATGACCGCCCCGGTGTCGGGCCACCTCGTCTCGCGCACCGCGCACCGCACCGGCCAGTACGACCGCGAGACGGTGGAGATCGACGAGCTCGCCCGCGACCTCGAGGACTGAGCTACCAGTCGTCCCCTGCGATCCGTGGGCTGCGGCGGTAGGCGGAGACCGTCGGGTCGCCGTCCGCCCAGAACCGCCACGGACGGCCGTGCGCGACGCTCACGCCCACCCGCGGGCCCGACCGGACGCGGCCGGGCCCGGACCCGGCCTCCAACCGCGGCCCGTTCCCGCCGAAACGACGGCCGGAGTCGGCCAGCGTCCAGCCCAGCGCGCGGCCGAGGTTCCCGGGGCCACGGGCGAGCGCCACGTCCGCGACGTCGCCCCGCCGCGCCCTGGCGAGTTCGACGCCGTCGAGCACCAGTCCGGCCCGCAGCAGGACGGCGGCGCCGCCGTGCGGGGGTCCGCAGACGACGTTGCCGCAGATGTGGAGGCCGTGCGAGAGGTAGCAGTAGAGGGTTCCGGGCGGGCCGAACAGGTCGCGCGTGCGGGGACGCGGACCGCGGTAGGCGTGGGCCGCCGGGTCGTCGCTGCCGGCATAGGCCTCCACCTCCGTCAGCCGGACGGTGACCCCGCCGTCGCTGACCAGCGCGCCCACCAGCAACGGGGCGAGCTCGAGCGGGCCGAGGGTGAGGTCGAACACGCCTCCAGTCTGCCCGGCTCCCGCCGCCGCGCTACCCTCGACGGGTGACCACCCGCCGCCACCTCCTCGTCGGGTGGCTGGCCGTTGCCCTGCTCACCGCCTGCGGCACGCCCGCACCCACGGCCACCCCGACCGCGAGCCCGTCCGGGCCCGACTTCACCACGCCCGGGACGGCGGCGTCGATGGTGCGACAGCTCCTGGAGGCGGCCGGCAACCAGAACCTGCTGATGGTCGAGATCACCGAGGAGACCGTCGAGGTGAGCGTCCTCGACACCGGCCACAAGCCGGTCACCTGGGCCTACCGGGACGGCGAGATCGGCGAGGTGGCCAGCGACCTCCAGTACGTCGACCAGGCGACCTTCTCGCTGTCGCGGTTCGACATCTCCGACGTCGGAGCGCTGTTCCGCGCCGCGCAGGGCCAGTCGGGTTCGGCGGAGAAGCAGAGCCTGACGATCGTGGACTACTCCGGTGGAGAGGTGATGATGTCGGTCTCGACCGTGCCGGAGTCGCGCACGGTCTTCTTCACCCCCGACGGCGCGCTCCTGCCGGTGCTGAGCTTCGACACCCCCGGCGGGATCGCCGCGGGCATCGCGGACGCGGTCGGCACGCGGGCGCTGGTGCACTCGGTGACGGTGGACTCCCAGCAGGGCGCCTGGGTGGAGTACCCGGGGACGAGCGGGACGACCGTCCGTCGCACCCGGACGGCGAAAGTTCCGGTGACCACGAACGTCACGGCCAAGGAGATGGACCTGCCGCTGTTCTTCGCGACCAAGGTCCGGCCCGAGGCCGTCTGGGCGGTCGTGGACGACGTGCGCGGCTCCGGCGACGTGTCGGCCGAGGCGTCGTGGAGCGTCGTCATCGACGACCGCGAGGGCCTGGGCGTGCCGCGGATGTACTTCAGCATCGGGTCGACGGTGCTCGTCACCGACGCCGCCGGATCGGTGATCAGCCGCTGACCGCGACCGCCGGGACCGGCTCGGGCGCGCTCACCAGCACGTACTCGACGTTCCGCTCCGGCCCCGGCACCCCCACCTTCCGCCCGTGCGGGCCGAACACGCCCAGGCGCTGGCCGATGTAGCGGCGCGTGTCGAACGCGAGCACCTCCACCGGGTTCCCGCGTGCCGCACACATCTCCACCAGCTCCGGCAGCGGCACGAAGCCCTCGTTGCTGAACGAGACCACCACGATCCCCGCGCGCACCTCGGCGATCACCCGGGCCAGCGCCTCCGGCATCGTGCGACGGGAGTTGAACGGGCTGCGGGTCGCCTCGTCGCGGGCGTCCACCCGCTTGCAGGCGACGCCGTAGTGCTCGGGGGCGTCCCAGCGCACCAGCGTCTCCCAGACGTGGTAGTTGGTGAAGTAGCGGTGCTGGTTGTAGGGCGGGTCCAGGTAGGCCAGGTCCACCGGGTCCAGGAGCGGCGCGAGGGCGGCCGCATCCCCGCGGATGGCCGTCCCCGTGCCCGGGGTGAGCACCGGCGCGGCAAGGGTGAGCGGACGCAGCGCGCGTGGCGCCCACTCCTTCAGGTAGGCCATCTGGAGCCCGACCGTGGAGTCCACGCGGTCGGCAGCCTCCAGCAGTGAGGTCAGCAGGACGGGCCGTAACGGGTGGTCGCCGTACCACGCGTCGATGCCGTCCCTGATGGCATCGATGCGCCGGCCGTTGTCGGGGTGGAAGTAGCGCGACCGCTCGCAGAACACCTCGGTGACGTACCCGCGCCGGCCCGGGAGCGCCTGGAGCCGCGCCAGGGCCTCGTCCAGCTCCGCCCGGTCGACCTGGCCGGCATCGGTCACCACGTAGCACTGCGCGAACACCTCCGAGTACGCGGCGGTGTCCACGCAGGTGGGCACGCCACCGCGGCGGCAGAACTCCTGCGCCACCCGCGTCGTTCCGGTGAACAGGTCGAGCGCCGTGACCGCGCCGGACTCGGAGAACAGGCGTCCCAGCTCTCCGACCAGCCGTCGCTTGGAGCCGAGGTACTTAATCAAGGGCGCCCGCCGCGAAGGTGTCGCACCGGTTCGGGTCGCCGGAGTTGAACCCCGCGGCCAGCCATTTCTTGCGCATCGCGGCGGAGCCGTGCGTCCAGGACTCCGGCGAGACCGAGCCGGTGCTCTTCAGCTGGATCCGGTCGTCGCCCACCGCGCGGGCGGCGTCCACCGCCCGGTTCACGTCGTCGCGCGTGATCGCGGCGATCGGAGAGGACGGGTCGGCCGCGGCGTTGGCCAGCCAGGCGCCGGCGTAGCAGTCGGCCTGGAGTTCGATGCGCACCTGCGCCGAGGTGGGACCGGTCTTGTTGCCCGAGGCCTGAGCCTTCGCGAGCGCCCCGGTGAGGTCGGAGATGTGGTGACCGTACTCGTGCGCGAGCACGTAGGCCTCTGCGGCGTCGCCGCCCTTGGCGCCGAGCTCGTCGGTGAGCATGTCGTCGAAGAAGCTGACGTCCAGGTAGACGATCTTGTCCGCCGGGCAGTAGAACGGCCCGACCTCGGAGGTCGCCGTGCCGCACCCGGTGGCGATCTGGCCGCTGAAGATCTGGGTCTGGGTCTGCTGGTAGCCGGAGTACGTCTTGGCCCAGTACGCCTGGATCGAGTTGGTGTAGGCCACGAACCGGCACTCCCGGTTCGCGGAGATGTCGGCCCCGGTGGTGCACTGCGCGTACGGGTTCGTGGACGGCCCGGTGTCGACCGGCGCCGCCGGGTCACCCAGCCCGAGCTGCGCCGGATTGATGCCGAAAATCAGGGCGACGAGCAGGAGGAGCACTCCCCCACCGCCCAGCGCGACCGTCGTGCCGCGTCCGCGCCCTCCCCGTGAGCCCATCTGGGACGGGTCGAGCTTCGCGTTCTCGTTGTACTGCACGTCGCACCTCCACCCCGAGCCGGCAGCAGCGAGCATAGCTACCCGGCGCGGTTACCGGTGGGTTACCGGACGGGGAGGCGACTTGGTTCGCCCCGCGCCGGGGGTCATGATGGACGGATGCGGATCATCGGCGTGGAGGTGGCGGGGGGTGCCCCCGTGTTCACCGGCGCCCTGCCCCACGGCGCCGATCCGCACCGGCTGGCCTGGGAGCTGGGCTACCGCATCGTCCGTCCGCTGTCGGCCAGCGGCAGCGCGCCCGACCTGACCCTGACCGTGCAGGTGGGCCGCCACGGCCGCAGCAGCGCCCTCCAGGCCCCCCGCACCCGGTCGATCGACCCGGACCTCGACCTGTCCGGCGAGGCGACGCCCGTCGTCCGCCAGCGGCTGGCCGCGTACGGCATCGTGCTGTCCGAGCGCGGGCTCCTCGCCACCCAGTTCTCCGACCGGACGGCCGTCCCGGGGCTGTGGGGTCTGCCCGGCGGCGGCATCGACCCGGGCGAGAGCCCCAGCCGCGCCCTCGTCCGAGAGGTGGTCGAGGAGAGCGGCCAGGAGCTGGAGATCTCGCACCTGCTGGACATCCAGACCGACCACTGGATCGGTCGGTCGCCGAGCCGGGTCGTGGAGGACTTCCACGCCGTCCGGATCATCTACGCGGCGAGCTGCCCGACGCCCACCGACCCGGTCGTCCACGACCACGGCGGCACCACCGCCGCGGCCGCCTGGGTGCCGCTGGACGGCTGGACGCGCGTCGCGTGGTCCTCGGGCGCCCGCGCGCTGCTGGATCGTCACCTGCGCGAGCTCTCCCGCTCGGGACTCGTCCCCCGCTGAGTCCGCCCGGCGCCGGGAAAGGGAAAGGCCCCGGCGTCACCGCCGGGGCCCTCGTCCATCCGCCTACCGGCGGAAGTAGGACAGGATCCGCAGGATCTCGATGTAGAGCCACACCATGGTGACGGTGAGGCCGAACGCGCCACGCCACGACTCCGACGCCGGGGCGCCCATCGCGACGCCCTGCTCGATGTAGTCGAAGTCGAGGATGAGGTTGAACACGGCCAGCCCGACGCCGATGGCGGAGGCGATCAGCGCGAACACGGTCAGGTTGCCCGCGGTGATGAAGGCCAGGCCGAAGAACGACAGGATGAAGTTCACCAGCAGCACGCCGGCGTAGGCCATCGTGCCGATCATGACCATCCGGCGGAACTTGCTGCTCACCTTGATCCGGAAGAACTTGTAGGCACCCAGCGTCATCGCCGCGGCGACGAACGTGCCGGCGACCGCGGGCAGGACGATGCCCGGATAGCTGTACTCGAAGAACTTGCTCACCGCGCCGATGAACACGCCCTCGATCGCGGCGTAGGCGAGAACGAAGGCCGGGTTGACCGCACGGCGGAAGCTCACCAGGAGCACGACGCCGAAGGACACCAGTCCACCGACCACCCAGGCGGCGGTGAGAAGGGGGCCCACCGGGACGAACACGAACGTGAGCGCGGCGACCGCCATCAGCGTGCCGATGGTGAGCGCGGTCTTGGTGATCACGTCGTCGATCGTCATCCGCCCGGCGACAGGGGCCGGGGCGAACTGGGCAGCGTTCGGGTCGTAGCCGTACGGCTGGCCGGGGTACTGGCCGTACTGGCCGGGCACCTGCTGGGCAGGCTGCACCTGCCAGGTGTCAGGTCGCGACAGGACCGGGTTGTTGCTGCGCATGTGTCTGCATTCCTCCTTGGATGGGCGACGGGTTCGCCGTCGTCGGGTTCCATGGTAGAGAACGCTGCTGAGAGCCTGCTGTGTTCCCCCCTGATCGTCCCCTGACCGGGACCCTGATCCGCGGCGCTCGCGGACTCGCGGACGCGCCTGCCGTGGCCCGAGGCGTCGGCCTCGGTCGACGAGCCGCCCCTTGGCCACCACCGGCCGGAGCGTTGGCCGGCGCCGGGAGGCCGGCGTCGCGGCACCGGTCCGCGGGCGACCACGGCACCTCTCGTTGCTGTCGAACGCAGGCTTCGGGCGCTCAGACCCAGGCGCCGCCCTGCATCACCCGGGTCGCGAAGAGCTCCTGGTCGAGAGCGACGAGGTCGGCGCGTTTGCCCACCGCGATCCTGCCGACATCCGGCAGGGACAGGTAGTCGGCGGGTAGCGCGGTCGCAGCGTGCACGGCTCGGGCGAACCCGATTCCGCTGGCGACGGCGTTCCGGACGGCCCGGTCGAGCGTGAGGGTCGACCCGGCGATGGTGTCGGTCCCGGCGATGCGGGCCACCCCCCCGCGCACCTCGACCGGCAACTCCCCGAGGACGTAGTCGCCGTCGGAGGAGCCCGCCGCCGCCATCGCGTCGGTGACGAAGACCACTCGATCGGGCTCGGTGGAGGCCACGAAGGCGACCAGTTCGGGACGGACGTGGACCCGGTCCAGGATGAGCTCGAGGTAGACCCCCGGGTCCTCCCACAACGCCAGCACCGGTCCCGGCTCGCGGTGCCGCAGCGGCGCCATCGCGTTGAACAGGTGGGTCGCACCGGTCGCGCCCGCGTCGATCGCGGCCCGGGCCGTGTCGTAGTCGGCATCCGTGTGGCCGATCGCGGCCACCACGCCCCGGGAGACCATCAGCCGGATCGAGTCCAGGGCGCCGGCGCGTTCCGGAGCGATCGTGACCATCCTGACCGCGCCGCGACCGGCGTCCAGCAGCTCGGCGACGGCATCGGGGTCCGGATCGGCGAGCAGGGCCGGCGGGTGCGCACCCTTGTACTTCAGCGCGAGCCATGGCCCCTCGAGGTGGATTCCGGCCAGTTCGCCCGACTCGACCAGCCCTGCCAGGCAGCCGACCTGCCGCTTCAGGTCGGCCATGGTGCCGGTGACCAGGGAGGCCACCATGGTGGTGACGCCGAGCCGGCGGTGGGCGGCGAGCGCCTGACGGGCGACGTCGGGATCCTCGGTGACGAAGGACGCGCCCCCGCCACCGTGGCTGTGCACGTCCACGTACCCCGGGATCAGGATGCCGCTGACGTGTTCGTCCGCGGGACGCGCGGGTGCACCGCTGCCGGTCGCGACGATCCGCTCACCGGCGGTCTCCACCCAGCCGCCGGCCGGGGCCTCGGCGTCGGGGAAGAGGATCCCGTCCGCTGTGATCAGCATCAGACGTCCAGCCGTTGCCAGTCGGGCAGGTTCGCGTAGGTCTCCTTGTAGTAATCGGCCAGCGAGAGTTCCGCGGCCGCATCGGCGTCGACGACGATCGTGGCGTGCTGGTGCAACTGCAGCACCGAACCCGGGTACATCGCGGTGATCGGACCCTCCACGACCTGGGCGATCGCGTGCGCCTTGCCGGAGCCGGTAGCGACCAGGATCACGTTGCGCGCGTCCATGATCGTGCCCAGTCCCTGGGTGAGGCAGTGCCGCGGCACCTGCTCGATCGAGTCGAAGAAGCGTGCGTTGTCCTCGCGGGTCCGCGCGGCGAGGGTCTTGATCCTGGTGCGGGACGACAGCGAAGACGTGGGCTCGTTGAAACCGATGTGACCGTTCGAGCCGACGCCCAGGAACTGGATGTCCACTCCCCCGGCGGCCCGGATCGCGTCCTCGTAGGCCACGCAGGCGGCGGCCAGGTCGTCGGCGAAGCCGTTCGGCACGTGCACGCGGGACGGGTCGAGGTGCATCGGCTCGGTCACGGTCTTGCGGATGATCTCGTGGTAGCTCTCCGGGTGGCCCTCGGGAATGCCCACGTACTCGTCGAGGGCGAACGCCGAGGCCTCCGACACGTCGAGTTCACCGGCGTCCACCAGGCGGGCCAGTTCGGCGAAGGTCTGCACCGGGGACGATCCGGTGGCCACACCGAGCACCACCTTCGGACCGATCGGGCCGGCGATCCGGGCGGCCTTCGCCGCCGCGACTTCACCGACGCGCTGGGCGTTGGGGCAGATGATGACTTCCATTACTTCCTTCTGTTCTGCGTGCCGGGGCCCGCCGACTTGTCAGAATCCGGTGCCGCCACTGGTGCGGGAGATTCTGACAAGTCGGGGGCGGGTCGCGGGCGGTGGGTCAGTGGGCGGTCGGGTCCAGGGAGAGGTTCGACTCCTCGCCCTCTTCCTCACGACCCGGGGTCTTCAGGTTCCACTTGCGGATCACGATCCGGAACATGAAGTAGTAGACGACAGCGAACGCCAGCCCGACCGGGATGATGACCCATGGATTGGTGCCGATGTTCCAGTTCAGCAGGTAGTCGAACAGGCCCGCGGAGAACCCGAAGCCCATGTGGACACCGAGCCCGTTGACGATCGCCAGCGACAGTCCGGTGAGCAGGGCGTGGGCGATGTACAGCGGCCACGCGATGAACATGAAGGAGAACTCCAGCGGCTCGGTCACGCCGGTGAGGAACGCGGTCAGGGCGACCGAGATCATGATGCCGCCGACGGCCTTGCGGTTGGCCGGCTTGGCCTCCTGCCAGATCGCCAGGGCTGCGGCCGGCAGGGCGAACATCATGATCGGGAAGAAGCCGGTCATGAAGATGCCCGCGGACGGGTCGTGAGCGAAGAAGCGGGTCAGGTCGCCGTGCACCACGCTGCCGTCCGGGGTGGTGAAGTCGCCGATCTGGAACCACACGATGTTGTTCGGGATGTGGTGCAGGCCGAGCGGGATCAGCAGCCGGTTCATCGTGCCGTACACGAAGCCGCCGACGATGGCGTTGCCCGCCACCCATTCCCCGACCGCCGTCAGGCCGGCCTTGAACGCCGGGTAGATGAAGGCCATCAGCACCGACAGCAGCATGGTCGCCAGGGCGGTGACCATCGGAACGAAGCGCCGGCCGCCGAAGAACGCCAGATACGGTGGGAGGCTGATCCGGTAGTACCTCTGCCACAGCCAGCCGGCGATCAGGCCGACGAGGATGCCGCCGAGCACGCTGTAGTTGATCAGCTCCTGGGTGCCGCCCTCGGCGGGAGTGCCCAGGACGAGCGGCGACATCGCGTCCCCCACGCCCTTGAACACGAGGTAGCCGACGACGGCCGCCAGCGCGGTCGAGCCGTCCGACTTCTTGGCCATGCCGATCGCGACACCGACCGCGAACAGCAGCGGAAGGTTGGCGAACAGGGCACCACCGGCGGCACCGATCACGGATGCGACGGCGTTCCAGCCGAGGCCGGACTTGCCGAGCAGGTCGTCCTGGCCGAGTCGCAGCAGCAGTGCTGCCGCCGGCAGGGAGGCGATCGGCAGCATCAGGCTGCGGCCGAACTTCTGTAGCGGCGCGAGGTTGAAGCGGCCGACGGCCGCCATCTCGTTGCTCGTCACAAGGGGTTTCCTTCCTGGGTTGGGTTGGCCGGAGACAGGTCGTCCCGGCCCAGCTCCATGTGG
This sequence comes from Propionicimonas sp. T2.31MG-18, assembly GCF_964266745.1. Classification (NCBI taxonomy): domain Bacteria; kingdom Bacillati; phylum Actinomycetota; class Actinomycetes; order Propionibacteriales; family Nocardioidaceae; genus Propionicimonas; species Propionicimonas sp. T2.31MG-18. The sequence continues at coordinate 178,022 of NZ_CAXWGX010000028.1, read as the reverse complement.
ACCTGGTAGCGGTCCCCGCGATAGCGCGAGACCACGTATTCGATGGGCCGTCCACCGGCGGAGGAGATCCGCCGGAAGACCAGCAGGGGGGTGTTCACGGGGGCGGCGAGCTCGCGGGCGAGGTCACCGTCGGCGGCCTCTCCCCACAGGGTCTGCTCGGCGTGGTCGACCCACAGGCCGTACTGCGTGCCGAGGATCTCGTACAGCGATCCTCCGGCGATGTCCTGCTGGTCGAGCCCGCCCAGGGGCTCGGCGGGGTACCAGCCGTCCTCGTGGGCGATCGGGTCGTTGTCGGCCAGCCGGACGCGGAGCACCCGCCACGCCTTCTGCCCCGGCTCCAGGCCCAGCGCGACGACGACCTCCGCAGGCGGCTTGGCCAGCGCGACCGAGACCAGCCGGGTGGACGGGTTCCGGCCACGCCGGCGCATGTCCTGGCTGAACGAGGCGAGGTGCAGCCTGGTCTCCAGCCGCGGTCGGACGGCGAAGGTGCCCAGCCCCTGCGTCCGCTGCAGGAGCCCGTCGGCGACGAGGCCGTCGATCGCCTTGCGAACAGTCGCCCGGGAGAGGCCGTAGATGAGCATCAGTTCACGCTCGGAGGGGATCGCCTGCCCGGGTACGACCTGCCGGATCAGGAGCTCACGCAGTTGCTGGTGCTTGGGCAGGGGGCCCTCGACGATGGTCGACCCGCTCGCTTCTGACATCATCTCCCTCTCTGGTCCGTACTGGTCCGAACTGGTACGTACCACTTGCCATAATCATGCTATGGTTCTTGCACGCTGTCAAGCAGGGCCACGGCGGCCCACTGAGAGGAGAGGTGACATGAGCAGCAAGGCAGAGCAGATCCTGGCCGGGCTCGGAGGTGCGGGGAACATCGAGGAGATCGAGGCGTGCATCACCCGCCTGCGCACCGAGGTGAAGGATCCGTCCAAGGTGGACGAGAAGGCGCTCAAGGCCGCCGGCGCCCACGGCGTGATCGCCGCGGGCAAGGTCGTCCAGGTGGTCGTGGGCCCGGAGGCCGACAACCTCGCCGAAGACATCGAGGACCTGATGTGATGCTGCAGGTCCTGTCTCCCTGCCCCGGGCGGGCGTTCCCGATCACCGAGGCCGACGACCCCGTCTTCGCCCAGGAACTGGTCGGTCCCGGCGTCGCGATCGAACCGCTCGCCGAGCGCACCACGGTGGTGGCCCCGGTTGCCGGCACCATCCTGAAACTGCACCCGCACGCCTTCGCCATGGCCACCGCCGACGGCCTGGGAGTCCTGGTCCACCTGGGCATCAACACCGTGAAGCTGGCAGGCGCGGGCTTCGAGCTCCTGGCCGCCGAGGGCGCCACCGTCGCCGCCGGCGATCCGATGGTGTCCTGGAACCCCGCAGAGATCAGCGGCGAGGGCATCACCACGACCGTGCTGGTCGTCGCGCTCGACCGCCCGGCCGGGTCGCTGGACAGCCCGGCCACGGGGGACGTGGCCACCGGGCAGACCCTGTTCGAGATCGATGCCTGAACCAGCAGCCCTGTTGCTCGACCTGGACGGGACCCTCGTGGATTCCGAGGGCTTCCACCGCCAGGTCTTCCGCAACTGGTTCGCCGCACGCGGTTGGCCGGCCAGCGACGAACTGCTGGCCGGCTTCACCGGGCGGAGGGCGGACGACGTCTTCGCCACCCAACCCGGGCCTTGGGACGGGGAGGACGCCGAGGCGATGACGGCCGAACTGCTCACCCACGTGGCCGGCCTGCCCCAGCCCGGGCTCGCACCCGGAGCCGCAGAACTGGTCGCCGGGGCACGCGTCCCGCTCGGGCTGGTCACGTCGGCGACACACGAGTGGGCGCGCACCTGCTTGGGCGACCTGCTCGACCACTTCGCCGCGGTGGTGACCAGGGACGAGGTGAGCCGCGGCAAGCCCGATCCGGAGCCCTACCTCCTCGCCTGCCGGGCACTGGGCGTGTCCGCGCCCGACTGCCTCGCCGTGGAGGACGCCCCGGCCGGCGTGGCCTCGGCCGTCGCCGCGGGCGTGGGGCTCGTCGTCGCGGTGAGCACCACCTTCACCTCGATCCAGCTCTCCGCCGCGCACCTCGTGGTGCCGGGCCTCGACCACGTCCCGGGGCTCCTGACCGCCAGCTCCTGGGCGGCACGCCTCGGACCGTCGTCCTGACGGCTCGGGCGGCGCGTCACAGAGCGACCCGGCCGTGCAGCCCGAGAGGACCTCGCCGAACCGCATCCCCCTACTTGTGATGACCTTCTCGGTAGCGGCCGGCGAACCTGAGTCCCGCGTAGCCGGTGGACACGATCGCGTCCCCCATGAAGATGCCGGCGAGGATGGCGGCAACCGCCAGCGTCACCGCGGACAGCACGCTGAGCCCTGTCTCGGTTCCCTGGGCGCTCATGACATAGAGCGCGCGCAGGAACGCATAGCCGGGCACCAGCAGCATGATCAAGGGGAGTGAGAGCGTGGCCGAGTGGATCCCCCGCCTCGTGCCGAGGGAGGACAGGACGGCCAGGACGAACGCTCCGAGGAAGGTGCCCTGCCAGGGGCCGGCCTGGCTTCCGAGCACCACCCCGGCCCAGACGAGCCACGTCCCGACGACGATGAGGGGCAGGTGCCTGGGAGCGACCCTGAACAGGATCGCCAGGCCAACCGTGAGGGTCGGACCCAGGACCCACACCCACGCGGGATCCACGACTGGCAGCAGGGCACGGTTGGGGGGATGGAGCAGGTCCATCGCCAGGGCGTAGCCGAGCGTGCCGCCTGCGAACAGTTTGATGAAGACCAGCGTCGCGTTGGTGATCAGCACCAACCCTGCGAGGGTGTTCCCGTAGAGCATCTCCCGCGGGGCGATGGTGAGGCCGAAGCCCGGCATGAACCAGGTGACCGCACAGACCGCGATCACCAGGGGACGAATTCCAGGCATGGCCACGGAGAGGGCCGTGGCCAGAAAGGCGGCGAAGGCTGCCGCCAGGATCTCCGCGATGATGGCGACCCGCGCCAGGCGCGTACCGAGCCGCACCATCACCAGGGAGATCAGGCCCAGGAGCCCACCGAGAAGGATGTCCAGCCATGAGGCACCGATGATCGCTGCGAAGCCGGCACCCGTCATGACGAACGCCAAGGCGTTCTGGGGCAGGCCGTAGATCGCCGGCGCGCCCTCGATCTGCTTGAGCAGTGCCTGGCCCTGTCGGAGGGACACCTGTCCGTTGGTCACCCTGCTCGCGACGTCGTCGATCTGGGCAACCTTGTTCAGGTCGTATCCGATACCCATGGTCACCGCGAGGTGCATTGTCTGCCTGCTGGCGTCATCCCTCCACAGAGCGATCTGCAGGATGTTGGGTGTCGTGAAGATCTCGCAGTGCAGCCCCAGCCCGTTGATGATCCGGTGCAGGGCCAGTTCAGTCTCGTAGGAGTAGCCGAAGTACTTCTGGGCGACCCTCGCGTAGGTCGTGATGAAGCTGACGAGCTCGTCGAACTCCGGCCGATCGTCAACGCCCCCGCTCATCGCTCACCTCGGCCGTGAGTCCTCAACACACGTCGGTTCTCCCGGTCATGTCGAAGCCGACCGGGATCGTGGGCCAACCCACCGAGGAACGGGAACACCCCAGGGCCCCTGACGCCTAGAGGGTGTTCTTGTAGATCCTGCCATCCTTCATGATGAGGGCCAGGTTCTGCTCGGGGTCGGTCAGGACGGAGATGTCCTCGAGTGGGTCGCCGTTGATGAGCAGCAGATCGGCATAGGCCCCTTGCTCGATCACGCCGAGCCTGCCGGGGTAGGGGTTGCGCTTCCCGGACATCGCCATCAGCTCACCGTTGGCGGAGGTGGCCATGCGCAGCACCTCAACCGGTGAGAACCACTGGGTGCGAAGCACGAACTCCTCGCTGCTCCTCTTCAGTGTCTCGGGGTCGGTCACGATGTCGGTGCCGAACGCGATCCTGGTGTAGCCGATCCTCTTGGCAGTCTCGAACAGGGTGGCGGTGCCCTCCTGGATCCTCCTGTACCTGTCCTGCTGTTCGGCGGTCAACCCGTGGATCGGGTTGGAGAACACCATGACCTGCGGTGAGAGCCAGATCCCCTTCTCCTCCATCCAGCGCAGGGTCTCCTCGTCGACGAGGTTCCCGTGCTCGATGCACTTCACACCGTTCTCGACCGCGCGGCGGACCCCCTCACTGGTGTACACGTGGGTCGCGACATAGGTGCCGTAGTCCTCGGCCGCCTGCACGCAGGCGCGGATCTCCTCCGGCGTCCACTCGATGACGTCGATCGGGTCGAGCTCTGCGATGCCGCCGGCAGTGGCGATCTTGATCTGCGACGCGCCCGTCCGCAGGTTCTCGCGGGTGGCCTTCAACACCTCAGGAACCCCGTCGGCGATCGCACAGTCACCGAACTGCACGAGCGTGTCGTCCAATCCGCCAGCGAGCTTGGAGGCATGGGCGAGGTGGCGGTGCTCAGCGTGGCCGGCAGTCTGGCTGAGGATCGCCTGCGACGGGTAGATGCGAGGACCCTCGATGTAGCCGCGGTCGATCGCCAGCTTCAGCGAGGCCGTGTTCCCGCCGACATCCCTGACCGTGGTGAAGCCGTTTCTCAGCCAGACTCCCGCCGTCCAGGCAGCGACGTAGCCCATGTACCTCGTGTCATTGAACATGGCATCCATGAACGGCATCTGCCCGATCAGGTGCTCATGCGCCGCGATGAAACCAGGCGTCATCGTCCGTCCACCACCATCGAGCACGGTGGCACCGTCTGGAGCGTCGATCGAACCGGCGACCATCGAGATCAGGTTGTCTTCCACGAGAACACTCATCCCCGGCGCAAGGCGCTCGCTCCTGCCGTCGAAGATGTTGACATTCTTGATCAGGACGGGTCGAGTCATCGGCGAACTCCTCGCTGGATAGGCGAACTCCCGTTCCAGAGCGTATCTGCGGTCGGGCACCACGTCACTCGATCGCCCGCAGCGCACTCGCCGAATGCGCCGATCCGCCCCCGGCGGCCCGCAGGGCACTCCCTGGGTGCCCCCAATGGGATTCGAACCCTTCCGTACAGCCCCCTCGAACCCCGCTCCGACCCCTGATATACTACGTTTGACTAGGTGTTTTGATGCGGCTCGGGCAACGCGCGCGCAGACCTGCATAGGCATTCGTGATGTACCTAAGGGCCCGATAAGGGCCCGGTGCACAACATGGGAGTGTGAGAAATGGGCCGGGGCGCCAAGGGGTCAGCCAGGACACGAAGCACTTGGGGAACGGTCCGACGGAAGGCGTCGGGCAACTACCAGGCCAGCTACCGGCACGGAGGCATCGCGGGCGTGCTACCCAGCGGCGTCTACACCGCCCCCACCACCTTCCAGACCGAAGGCGACGCCCGGGTCTGGCTCGAGTTCGAACGCCGCCTGATCGAGACCGACCAATGGAGCCCGCCCGCCGATCGGGAAGCCGCCCGCCGTCGGGTCGGACAGGCTGCCATCGACCGCCCGACTGTCGCTACCTACGCTCGGCAATGGTTGGCCACGGCGGATCTTCGGATCACCACGAGGACCCGCTACGAAGCCAGCCTTCGGATCTACATCTGCGGTGAGCCGCTGGCCTTCAGCCTCCGGCCGAACCAGCGCACGGGCAAGCGCGCCCGGCCGAAGGTCTGGACGAATCACCCCCTGGGCGACATACCGCTCGCCGACCTCGACCGGGCGCAGATACAGGCCTGGTGGCGGTCGCTACCGCTGACTGAGCGTCGACGCAGCTGTGATCTCGCCTTCCAGTTCCTGCGCACGATCTGCCTTGCGGCCGTCGACGAGGGACTGATCGAGGCCAACCCCGTCCGGGTGCGAGGTGCGGGGAGGCCATCGAGACGGCGCAGCATCGAGCCGCTCACCCCGGGCCAGGTCAACGCGATTGCCAACGCCATGCCGCAGCGTTGGGCCCTCGGGGTTCTGCTCGGCGCATGGTGCGCACTCCGTTCCGGCGAGGTACGAGAGCTTCGCAGGAAGGACATTGACCTTGAGCGCGGCCTGATCAGGGTGACTCGTGGGGTCACCCACGCCGGCCAGCGCACCCAGCACGTCGGCGACCCCAAGACCGAGGCGGGAGTCAGAGCTGTCCGCATCCCCGCCTCGATGATCGAACGGGTCAGAGTCCACCTTCGAGACCACGCCCAGCTCGGGCCGAACGGGCTGCTCTTCTGGAGGGACGACGGCGGGCACGTCACCGATACCGAGTGGCGCTCGGCCTGGCTCCGCGCCTGCGCCGCCGAAGGCATCCAGGACGTTCGATTCCATGATCTGCGGCACGTCGGCCTGACCTACACCGCGCTGGCGGGAGCAACCATCCGTGAACTCCAGGTGGTCGCCGGCCACACCACGCCGACGATGGCGTTGAGGTACCAGGAGGTGGCCGCGGATCACATGGACAAGGTCGTGAGAGGCCTGGACGCTCTCATCTCGGGGCCCGGGGCCGATTCGGTTCCGGCTCGTCCCACCTAGTCGGCTCTTGGTTCAATCGTTCACGGTTGGCTATTCCGCGCCGCCACTAAGGCCGGCGAGGGCGGCGCCGAAATCGACGGAGCCGGTTGCGGGGATCGTGCCATCCGGCACCCATGCCCGTGGCGTGCCGCCGTTGAGGGGTAACAGGTTCACCATGCCGGTGGTGTAGCCGGTGTCATCGGGGACACCGACGAGCAGCAGCCGTTCGCCGGCGCCGGCGATCAGTGCCACGGAGGTGCCGAACCGGTCGCCGCTGTGGGGGCTTCCAAGCACCCCGGGAGAACCCTGGGTCCAAGTGGATTCGGCGCCGAGATTGCCCATCGGGAACACCTGCACCAGCCCGGCGTCCGCGCCTGCGGTCGTGTTCTCCTTCGGGACCCCGACAGCAAGACGCGTTCGGCGATCACCCAGGCCGGGCGCGATCCACGCCACCGCGGCCCCGAACTCGTCGCCGGGTTCGGCGGACCCGCTCACGGAGGCGGTGTCCTGTGTGAGGGCTGTGCCGGGATCCACATCGCGGGTGTCCGAGCTGAACAGCTGAACCAGGCCCGCGTTCTTGTCCGAGCCGATGTCTTCTCCTGGCGCCCCGACCGCGATCCAAGAGCGGAGGCCGACCAGGACGGTGTCGATGGTTTGCCCGTAGTGGTCGCCCGCCTCGGCCGTTCCGGGGACGCCGGCCGCGTTCTGGTCGAGGGAGATGCCGACGAGTTCGTCATCGAAGTAGATGTCCTGGACCAAGGTGACTCCACCAGCATCCTTCCTGGAGCCGATGTCCTCGTTCGGCGCACCGATGGCGCAGTCGATCGTGTGACCATCCCCAGAGAGGTAGTTGCAGGAGACGGCCGCCCCGAAACGGTCACCGGCTTCGGCCGATCCGGGGATGCCGGGCGTCTCCTGGGTGATCCAGTAGTTGGCCGGGCCTCCGTCGAAGGCGGTCTGCACCACGACCGCGCCGGCGTCGTTCTGACCGGCGACATCAGCGCCCGGGACGCCGATGGCAAGGCCGAAGGCGTTCGGGCTCGGCGTGCCGCCCTGTCCGACATCCTCCACGGCATCGACGGCGAACCCGAACTGGTCACCTGCCGCCGCCTCGCGACCGAAACTCTCCGTCGTGTACGTGCCCGCCGGGCGGGTGGCGGCCAGCCCCGAGGCCTCGCCCCACAAGACCTGGACCATGCCCGCATCCGCCTGCCCGGCGACGTCCTTGCCCGGTGTCCCCACCACCACGTCGGTGTATCCGTCGCAGTCGAGGTCAGCCACCGCCAGCGCGCTCGCGAACCGGTCGCCCGCCTGCGGCAGGTCGGGCACCGCCGCCTGCCCCTGCCACAGCACATCCCTGGCACCCTCGCCGACAAGCCCGTCGCCGTCGCCATAAAGGACGACGATCCGACCGGCTTCGGCCTGTTCCGCCACCGTCGCGGAAGGGTCTCCGACGACGGCATCGGACCACCCATCGCCGTTGAAATCCGAAAGGACACCGGCCACGCAACCCTCAGCTGCGTGCGCCACGGGCGCCTGCATCCACTGCGCAACCCAGCACACCGCAACCAACCCGACAAGAACAGCCCGAACGCGCATTGCCGCGCCTCCCAGTCGACGATGACCAGCCAGAGCCCCACGCACCAAGAAGACTATCAACCACGCAGCCGCTGCCAACGGGCGGCGGCCGGCCCGCGCTGTTCATAGCGACGCGCGAGGCGTGGAAGCCCGCCGGAGCGGCGGCCGAAGGCGAACGTTGTGCTCAGACCGAGGGCGCAAGCCGGAGCTCCGCTCTCACCCGCCGTTCGACCAGGACCGGGACGAAGTCCCGGATCGGGGCGTGCGCGAAGGCACGAAGGCCCCGGATCACTCGCTCGCTCAACACGTCTCGACTCACGGCGGGGAAGGCGGCACCGAGCCGCCCGACAACCTCATTCACAATCCTGTCTTCTGTCGCCTCAGCCACCATTCCATCGTGGGGCTGCACCAGTGCCTCGTCAAGGTGCTGGCCACGGTCGACCGTCCCCAGGTGTTCATCCTGGCGTCGCATTGCCGCAACGGCACCGTCACCCGGGTTGATCACCGTCGTGACAGGAATTGACGAGACCTGATGACCCCGCGTCCGCGGAATGGAGCCACTCTCGATGAACCTGCCGCCGATCTCGGTCCTTGATCGGGCGGAGGACGGTGCAGCAGCAAGAACACTGCTGGACGTGCTCCGCGAGACCTCCGGGCGTCATCCCGACTCCGCCGCCATCGACGACCCCGCCGGGACGATGACGTATGCCGAGCTGATGCTGGAGGTGGACCGGACCGCGGCAGCGCTGAGGGCGGCGGGCGTCCGACGCGGAAGCCGGGTCGGCATCCGACTCCCCTCGGGTTCACGCGCCCTGTACGTCGCAATCCTCGGCGTCCTCACCGCCGGCGCCGCCTACGTGCCGGTGGACGCCGACGACCCACAGGAACGCGCTCACCTCGTGTTCGCCGAAGCCGGGGTGGTGGGCTCGGTGACGCCGGGGGGCTTCACCCCGCTGGCCCTCGCGGAGCCACCGGACGGCGCGAACCCTGCCGGCGACCCCGGACCAGGAGACGATGCCTGGGTGATCTTCACCTCCGGCTCGACCGGGGTACCAAAGGGTGTGGCGGTGACTCACCGGTCGGCGGCGGCGTTTGTGGACGCCGAAGCGCGCCTGTTCCTGAAGGACGCGCCGCTCGGACCCGGCGACCGGGTGCTGGCGGGACTGTCGGTGGCCTTCGACGCCTCCTGCGAGGAGATGTGGCTCGCATGGCGAAACGGCGCCTGCCTGGTGCCCGCGCCGCGGTCGGTGGTGCGCAGCGGGGAGGACCTCGGCGGCTGGCTGGTTCGGCACCGGATCAGCGTCGTCTCCACCGTGCCGACGCTTGCCGCACTCTGGCCCATGGAGGCACTCGAGCAGGTGCGACTCCTCATCTTCGGTGGAGAGGCGTGCCCGCCCGAGCTCGCCGCCCGACTGGTCACTGAGGGGCGAGAGGTCTGGAACACCTACGGCCCGACCGAGGCCACGGTGGTCACCACAGCGGCACTGCTGGACGGCGGGGCCACCGTCAGCATCGGGACGCCGCTGGCGGGCTGGTCTGTCGCCGTCGTGGACGGCGAGGGTGTCCCACTGCCGCCAGGCGAGGTGGGTGAACTCGTCATCGGTGGCATCGGGTTGGCGCGCTACCTCGATCCGGCGAAGGATGCCGAGAAGTTCGCGCCACTCGGGCAACTCGGCTGGGATCGCGCCTACCGGTCCGGCGACCTTGTATCGCTCGGCCGGGACGGGCTGTACTTCCACGGCCGCGCCGACGACCAGGTGAAGGTTGGTGGCCGCCGCATCGAGCTCGGTGAGGTCGAGGCCGCACTGAGTTCCCTCCCCGGGGTCAATGCCGCTGCGGCAGCCGTTCGCCGAACCGAGGCTGGCGTCCCGATGCTCGTCGGTTACCTGGTGACCGACACGACCTTCGACCACCGGGCCGCCCGCACCGGGCTCCTGGATCGCTTACCGGCCTCAATGGTGCCGATGCTCGCCGTCGTGGATCGCCTCCCGGTGCGCACGTCCGGCAAGGTCGATCGGGACGCGCTGCCGTGGCCGCTGCCCGAGGTCACCGAGGCCCTGACCCTGTTCCGGGGCGAGGAGGCCTGGCTCGCCGAACAGTGGCTCGCCGTCTTGGGCACGCCCGTCGTCGAGCGGGAGGCGGACTTCTTCGACGTTGGCGGCGGGTCGCTCTCCGCGGCCCAGCTCGTCTCGCGCGTCCGTGGACGGGCGCCCGAGTTCAGCGTTGCCGACGTCTACGACCATCCCCGCCTGCACGCGATGGCCGGACTCATCGGCGACAAGGTCCGCGATGAGCAGGTCGCGGCGTCGTTCAGCCGGCCCGGACCCACCCCTCTCACCACGCGGTGGGTGCAGACCCTTCTCGGCTTGCCGCTCTTCGTTCTCTCCGGATTGCGCTGGCTGACGTACATGATCACCGCCTCCTGGCTTCTCCAGCACGTCCCGGGCTTCGAGTTCCTCCCGGCTGCGAACGGGTGGCTTGTGCTCGCCGGGCTCGCGCTGTTCGCGATCCCGTTCGGCCGGATGGCGATCGCGGCCGGTTCCGCCCGCCTTCTGACCGCCGGGATCCGACCGGGCGACTACCCGCGGGGCGGCAGGGTGCACCTGCGCCTGTGGCTGGCCGAGCAGATCGCCCACCAGATCGACCCGGTCGGGCTGGCCGGCGCACCATGGGTGACGATCTACGCTCGAGCCCTGGGCGCGCGGATCGGGCGCGACGTCGACCTGCACACCGTCCCTCCGGTGACGGGACTTCTGGCCGTGGGCGACGGTGCCGCGATCGAGCCCGAAGTCGATCTCGCCGGCTACTGGATTGACGGCGAGACCCTCCGTATCGGCGCGATCCGGATCGGCGCCCACGCCCGGGTGGGTGCACGCAGCACCCTCGCCCCCGGTACCCGGATCGACGCCGGCGCCGAGGTCGCTCCCGGCTCTGCGGTGTTCGGCCGCGTTAAGTCGGGCCAGCAGTGGGCGGGGTCACCGGCCGTCCGCGCGGGCGAGCCGAGCGGCGGGTGGCCCGCACACCGGCCGACCGGAGGTCGACGCTGGCTCGCCGCCTACGGCATCGCCTCGGTCTGTCTCGGACTCCTGCCCTACCTTGCCTTCTCCGTCGGCGCCCTGCTGATCGCCGCCGCTGTTCGAGGCGCTCCCGACCTGGGCACGGCAGCCCTTCGGGCATTGCCGATGGTTGTCCCCGGCACGCTGGTCGCCGGCCTGGTCCTGGCCGGCGCCATCGTGGTAGCGGTGCGCCTGTTGGGCATCGGGCTGGAACCGGGCACCTACCCGGTGCGCAGTCGGATCGGTTGGCAGGCCTGGTGCACCGAGCGCCTCCTGGACAGTGCCCGGACGTTGTTGTTCCCGCTCTACGCGAGCCTCGCCACCCCCGTGTGGCTACGCGTGTTGGGGGCGGAGGTCGGCAAGGACGTCGAGGCGTCCACGGTCGTGCTGCTGCCCGCGGTCACCACGATCGAGGACGGCGCGTTCCTTGCGGACGACACGATGGTCGGCACCTACGACCTCCACGACGGGTGGCTCCGGATCGACCGCGTACGGATCGGCAAGCGGGCATTCCTCGGCAACTCCGGGTTGGCGGCCGGCGGGCACACCGTTCCACGCAACGGACTCGTCGCGGTGCTGTCGGTCGCTCCGGCGAAGGCGAAGCCGGGGTCATCCTGGCTGGGCTCGCCGCCGGTCCGGCTGCGCCGCACGAACGTCGAGGGGGATCCCGAGCGTACTTATCGCCCGACGCCGGCTCTGCGCTGGTCCCGTGGGGCGTGGGAGGCGACCCGGATCCTCGCGGTCATCACCACCTGCATGATTGGCCTCGGCGTCCTGTGGGCGCTGGCGTGGCTAGCGGAGACCGTCGGACCCGTCTGGACGGTGCTGGCGTCCGGTGCGGTCCTGCTCGGGGCAGGAGCGGTCGCTGCCCTCGTCTCCACCGCGGTGAAGTGGCTCCTCGTCGGGCCGATCAGCAGCGGTCAGCACCCGCTGTGGTCGAGTTTCGTGTGGCGTACCGAGGTGGCCGACACCTTCACCGAGATGGTGGCGGGCCCGTGGTTCGCCAATGCCAGCGTCGGCACTCCGGCACTCGCCTTGTGGCTGCGCAGCCTCGGTGCCCGGATCGGGCGCGGGGTCTGGTGCGACACCTACTGGCTTCCGGAACCCGACTTGGTGACGCTCGGTGACGGGGCGACGGTGAACCGCGGTTGTGTGGTCCAGACCCATCTGTTCCATGATCGGATCATGAGTATCGACCGGGTCGGCATCGAGCGCGGCGCGACGCTCGGCCCGCACAGCATCGTCCTGCCGGGAGCGACGATCGGCGCGCACGCCACGATCGGGCCGGCGTCACTGGTCATGCGCGGGGAGGAGGTACCTGTGGGGAGCCGGTGGAGCGGCAACCCGATCGGGCCTTGGCGAGCGGTGAAGGCCCGCCCCTACCAGGCGGACTCCTGATGGGCATAGACGCGTACACGCCGGGCAGCGGCGACACCAACTACAGCGTGCTCGAGTACCGCCTCTCGTTGCGCTACCGCGTTGCCAGCAACCGGCTCGACGGGGAGGCGGTCCTGATCGCCGTCGCGAACAAGCCCGTGGACAGCCTCGCCGTCGATCTGGTTGGCCTGCGGGTCACCAAGGTTCGGCTGGACGGCCAGCGAAGGACGCGGTTCCGTCAGGGTTCGCGGGGCGTGGTCGTCACCGCCGACGAAGCGCTGCGTGCCGGACAGGTGTTCCAGCTGTTCATCCGGTACAGCGGATCGCCGACACCCCGCTCCACCCGATGGGGGAAGATCGGTTGGGAGGAACTGGAGGACGGGGTTCTTGTCGCCGGGCAGCCGAACGGAGCGCCCACCTGGTTCCCCTGTAACGATCGCCCTGCGGACAAGGCCCAGTACCGGATCGAGCTGACCACCGAGGAGCCGTACGTTGTCGCCGCGACCGGCGACCTCGTCAGCCAGGTCTCCTCGTCGGGGCGAGGCACGTGGACCTTTGCGCAGACCACCCCGACCTCGACCTACCTGGTGGCGCTCCACATCGGACGCTACCGGAGCGAGCCGCTGTCCCTGCGTGGGGTCCCGGGCGCGCTGTACTACCCACCAGGGTCGCGGGCACCGGTGATGGCTGAGCTCGCACCACTGCCGGCCATGCTGGCTGCGTTCGAGGAGCGCTTCGGGCCCTACCCGATGGCGCGCTACGACGTCGTGGTCACACCCGATGCCCTGGAGATCCCGCTGGAGTCACAGGGCATGGCCGTGTTCGGGAGCAACCATCTGGACGGAAGCGGTGAGTGCGAGCGGCTGGTCGCCCATGAACTGGCTCACCAGTGGTTTGGTAACAGCGTGGGTATCACCCGCTGGCGCGACATTTGGCTCAACGAGGGATTCTGCTGCTATGCCGAGTGGCTCTGGTCCGAGGCCTCTGGTGGCCCGACCTGCCACGAGCAGGCCAGGCTTCACCGTCGGATTCTCGCCGGTCAACCCGAGGATGTGGTTCTGACTGACCCGGGCCCCGATCTGCTCTTCGATGACCGGGTGTACAAGCGCGGAGCCCTCACCCTCCACGCCCTGCGGAGCATCGTGGGTGACGACGCCTTCTTCGCTGTCCTCCGCGGCTGGACGGAGTCACGGAGGCACTCGACGGGAACCACACGGGACTTCATCACGCTGGCCGAGCAGACCACCGGACACCCGCTGGGCCGCCTGTTCGAGGAATGGCTCTCGACGAAGCCCCTGCCGAAGCTGCCGCGACGGTCCAGGCAAGACTGATCAGGTACCCGGGGGGCGCGGGCACCTCCGCGACGAGATAGCTTGTGGCCTGGCCCGCGATCCAGGCCCCGCCCCGACGCAGCCATACCGCCCCGGGATCGACCAGCAGACCCCGCCCGTCGGCCTTGAGCACGGCCTCAACCCTGGTCCAGCGGCGCAGCACCCTCTCGGTCGAGTGCCCCAGCAATCGATGCAGGTCCTCACCGCGCTCGCCGTCCACGACATCGAGTTCCACGTCGACCCCCAGCCGGCCCACCTGGGCACTCGGCGCGAGTGCCGCCACCACCATGTCGCCCGAATGCGAAAGGCTCACCACGGCGGGCACACCCTGCAGTTCGGGCCCGGCGTGGCGCTGCCCGCACCGTGGGCAGCGCCTCGGTACGACCGACCAGCCGGTCGCGTGCGGGAACTGCTCGGCGACGAGCGCGTGAACGAGGAGTCGCCCCGCGATGAGCCGTGCTCTTCGACCCGGCGTCAGGTCCGCGGCCCGCTCACGGTCGGATTCACAAAGCAGTCCCGGGACGTCGGCCCTTACCGACATCCGATCCGATGTCGTCCAGGCCACCCACGCCGGACCGACCTTCTCGATTCCCACCGCGAGTCGGCGCTAGAGCCAACGCTGGCGGCGGAAGCTGCGGTACATCAGGGTGCAGGCGAGCGCGAGGAGCCCCAGAACCACCGGGTAGCCGAACGGTGAGTGCAGTTCGGGCATGAACTCGAAGTTCATGCCGTAGATGCCGGCGATCATGGTGGGCACCGCGGCGATAGCCACCCAGGCGGAGATCTTGCGCATGTCCTCGTTCTCCGCGATCGACAGCCGGGCCACCGCGGCCTGGAGGATCGAGGACATCAGCTCGTCGAAGTTTGCGACCTGCTCCTGCACCTGCTCGAGGTGATCGTGGACATCAAGGAAGTACTTGCCCAGTTCGCGGTCCGGCTGCAGGTCGGCGAGCTGTCGGAGGGGTCCGTGGAGCGGGGCGATCGAACGCTTCATCTCGATCAGGTCGCGCTTGAGTTCGTAGATCCGTTCCACCTGCGGCACGCCCCGCACGGCGAAGACGTGTGTCTCGATCTCCTCGATGTCGTCCTCGACGGCCTCGGCGACCCGGAGGTAGTCGTCGACGACGCTGTCGATGACGGCGTGGAGCACCGCGATCGGGCCACGCGCCATCTGGCGCGGGCTGGCCTCCAGCTGACGGCGGACGCGCTGGAGCTGCCCGTAGCGGCCTCGCCGCACCGTCACGGCGAACCATGACCCGGTGAAGACTGTTGCCGAGCCTGTCTCGACGATCTCGCCGCCCTCTGAACGCGCGTCGTTGTCGATGTAGCCGAGCGTTCGCAGCGAGAGGAAGGTGGTGTCGTCGTCCAGCATCTCCAGCTTGGGTCGTTGGCGCTCGTTCCCCGCATCCTCGAGGGCGAGCGGGTGAAGCTGGAAGATGTGGCCGAGGGCCGCCAGTTGAGCCGCGTCCGGCTCCAGCAATCCGAGCCAGACGAAGCCGCGCCCGGCGCGTGCGGCACCGCAGGCTTCGTCGAACCCGACCGACACCTGGCGCACGCCGTCCACGTAGTGCGCCCAGTCGATGGCGGCCGCCAGCGGATCCACTGGGTCCGAACCCGATGGTGGGTCCGACGGGGACAGCGGGCTGGGCGGGTTGCGGAGCGTGGTGCCCAGTGGTGCGCGCTGCACCCGCCGGGGAATCGTGAGCTTCACCGGCACTCCGTATGCGCACAGGCGGACGGCGCCGCCGGTGACCCAGCCTCGGACACGGCTCTCCTACTCGACGCGGGTGACGAAGGAACGGTGGCGCATCGAGTTCAACCCCTGTCGAGCAGGACGTGAACAGGGGGTGAGGCACGGAAGAACATCGCGCGGGCGGAAGCGACCGGCATCGGGCGCCGTGCCCGGTCAGGGGGATGCGGGCGGGGTCGGCGGCCCGGATGTGGGCGCGCCCGCGGGAGGTGTGGCGGTGTCGTTGTCGAGGATGAGGCTGATCGGCACACCGAGACGCAGCACCGTGCCTCCGTCCGGCTCGGTGCGAAGCACCGGCGTGGTCGCGCTGACCGTGACCTGTCCTGTGGTGATGGTGAAGCCGGCCGACTGGAGCGCGGCCACAGCGGCCCCCACTGTCATCCCGGCTACCCGGGGGACTTCATTGGACCCCGAGGCAACCTCAACGTTCACTGCGGCGCCGGGGACCAGCCTCAGCCCGGGCTCGGGAGACTGCCCGAGCACCGTACCGGCCGGCTCGGCGGAGACGGTCGCGGAGATCTCGCCCAGCACTAGTCCCGCGGCTCGAAGCCGTCGCTCGGCTGCGTCCAGCGTTCCGTGCAGCGAGGGGACGGCCACCCTCCGGGCAGCAGTGGGCGTCTCCGTCGCGCTCGCGGTGGCCGACGCAGAGGAAGGGCGCAACGGCGTTTCTGAGCCGAGCGGCCGGGGTCGCGTGGCCGCGCCGGCGAAGGGTGAGAGCACGGAGATCACGGCCACGACAGCGATCGCGACTCCAGCGACCACCACCCCCGCCGGGACACCCCTGCCACGGGAACCCGGGCCGGGCCCGAGTGGTGGGAAGTCTCCCGCCACCGACGCGGAGAGATAGCCCATCGCGTCATCGCGGCGCGACCGGGGCAACGCTTCCACCCGATCCCGCACCGAGGGTGACCACGCGGCGCCCGGCGCCCTGATCACCCGGGTGCGCGGGTAGGCGTCAGTGCAGGCAGCCGCGCGCTCCTCGCCGCTCCCCAGGCCCCGACCGGGCGTGACGGCGTCGGCAATGGCCATCCGGAACCGCTCCGCGTTCTCGAACCGACGGGACGGATCCTTGGTCAGCGCGGTCGCCACGATCCTGTCCATCGGCGCTGCGGAGGGGACCAATGCAGACGGGACCGGCGGCGGCGCGGACAGGTGGGCCTCCACCATCTGGGCTGTCGTCGTCCGGGGAAACGGCGGCTGGCCGGTGAGGAGGAAGTACAGCACACCGCCGGCCTGGTAGATGTCGCCGGCGGTGGTGACCGGTTGGCCCTGTGCTTGCTCCGGCGAGACGAAGCTCGCGTTGCCCACCACCGCCTGGCTCGAACCGCTGGCTTCCCCTTCGCTGTCGCGGTCCGGCGCGAGGAGCAGGTTCGCGCCCAGGGTCGTGCGGCCCTCGACGTCGGCGAGGCCGAAGTCCAGGATGCGCACGGCCGAGGGGCTCAGTCCGCCGGCGCTCGGCCGGTCCTCGACGAGCATCACGTTGCGAGGTGAGATGTCCCGGTGCACCAGGCCGGCATCGTGGGCGGCTGCCAGACCGGCCAGGACCCCGTCCATCACGGCGCCGGCGTCGCGGAGGGGCAGCGGACCGCCCGTCCGCACCAGTTCCTCAAGCGTGCGGCCGTCGGCAACGTCGAGCGCGATCCACGCCTGCACCACTCCCCCGGCGTCGTGCAATCCGGAGTCGCGGACACCGATGATGTTGGGGTGCCGCAGCAGGCGGGCGCGCTCGGCCTCGCGCAGGAAGGCCTCCCGCCCGGCGGCCGTCGCGCACAGCGTGGCGTGGAGAACCTTCACCGCGACCGTAGCCGACGTCCCGTCGGTACCCGGAACGCGCAGGTCCTCCGCTTCGTACACCGCCGCCGAGCCGCCCACACCCAGGAGCGCACCCAACCGGTAGCGACCACCGAGCAAAGCGCCTGCGTAGCTCCGGGCCGAAGGACCCGACGCTGCCTGGGGTGTCTCCCCGCCGGCCGGCTCGCTCATCGTCGCGCTGCGGCCGCGTAGGTGTTTGCCGCAGCAGCCACCGCGTCAACATAGGCGCCGGAGTGGTTGTAGGACAGCACTGCCGCTCGCCAGCGCTCGGGCGTCGTCAACGAGCCGGACGCGCACAAGTAGCGGGCAGCCGTCAGCGCCGCGTCGTCGATCTGGTTCGGGTCGGCCCGGCCATCCCCGTTGCCGTCGGCCCCCCACCGGCGCCAGGTGGAGGGGATGAACTGCATCGGCCCGACCGCACGATCCCACACCCGGT
Organism: Propionicimonas sp. T2.31MG-18; assembly: GCF_964266745.1. NCBI lineage: Bacteria > Bacillati > Actinomycetota > Actinomycetes > Propionibacteriales > Nocardioidaceae > Propionicimonas > Propionicimonas sp. T2.31MG-18. The sequence continues at coordinate 160,242 of NZ_CAXWGX010000028.1, read as the reverse complement.
CACCGTCGAGCGCGCCGTTGTCTGTGTCCCGGATGGTGCCGACGCCCCTTCCGTTCAGACTCGGCCCGAGGATGGCCGGGCGGGTGAAGCCGGAGTCGAGGAGGTGTGTCCCTCCGTGGCTTGCGTGTGCCGATTCCACCGCGCCGATGCCTGCGAGCGTGTTCCAGGAGAGGCCGCAGCCCGGCTGCTCGGCGCTCACCGTGACGGTGGCAGAGGCGTAAGCGAGCAGGGCGCGCTGCGGGATGCCGGCGGCGGCCGCGGTGCGCTGGGCCCAGGCTTGATCGATTCGTTGCAGGGGCTGGGGTGCGACCGCCGTCGTGTGCCTCTCCGGCTCGGGGTCGGGCTGCCGAGCCGACGGGGTCGGGCCAACCGGCTCAGCCAAGCCGGTGTAGCCCTGGCTCCTCGCCGCGGCATGCTCGCCGGACTTGGCGACGGCGGCCGCGCTGCGTTGCATCGCGCCCATCGCGAGTCCGCCGATCACCACGGCGACCAGACCGAATGCGCCCAGGAAGGCGCCCACCCGGCGGAGCACGGCCACCCGGGGGACGGAGGCGACCGCCGCGCTCGGACTGAGCCCGTCGGGCGCTTGTGCCGCGGGCGGCTGGAGGGTCGCCACGCCGCGCGGGTCAGCCGAAACGTCCGTTGACATAGTCGTAGGTGCGCGGGTCGGCGGGCTCGGCGAACATCGCGCCGGTGTCGCCGTGCTCGACGATGATGCCGGGCTTGCCCTGGGTGGCGAGGAAGAACGCGCACTGCTGGGAGACCCGGTGCGCCTGCTGCATGTTGTGGGTGACGATCACGATGGTCACCTGGGTGCGCAGCTCGAGCATGGTCTCCTCGATCACCCGGGTCGAGGTCGGGTCGAGGGCCGAGCAGGGCTCGTCCATCAGCAGCACCTTGGGCTTCACCGCCAGCGACCGGGCGATGCACAGCCGCTGCTGCTGGCCGCCGGACAGGCCGCCGCCGGGGGCACGCAGCCGGTTCTGCACCTCGTTCCACAGCCCGGCCCGCTGCAGGCTGGTCTGGACGAGCTCGTCGCGGGTGTCGCGGTCGGCCTTCAGCCCGGTCAGCTTCAGCCCGGCGATCACGTTGTCGTAGATCGACATCGCAGGGAAGGGGTTGGGCTTCTGGAACACCATGCCGATGTGCTTGCGGGCGTCGGTGAGCCGGTGCCGGCGGTCGTAGATGTCGTCGTCGTCGAGCAGCACCTCACCGGCCAGCGAGGCGGACGGGATCAGCTCGTGCATCCGGTTCAGGATCCGCAGGAACGTCGACTTGCCGCAGCCCGACGGGCCGATCAGCGACGTGATCTGGCCGGGGGGCATGTCGAGCGAGACCCGGTCGAGCACCTTGTGGGCGCCGAACCAGGCCGAGACGTTGCGCGCGTACAGCCCGGCGAGCCCGGCGGCGCCGGGGGCGGACGGGCCCGGCGCGGCGGGCGCGAAGTCGTGCGGACGGCCCGGGTCGTCGGCGCCGGCGACGGGCGCCAGCAGTTCGGTCCGGCCGTCGGCCTGGTCGATGCTCACGTCGTGGTCTCCTGGAGTCGGTCGGTCAGAGCAGGTTGGGCAGCAGGCGGGTGATCTGGTCGGCGACGAGCAGTCCGCCGAGCAGCAGCACCGGCACGAACACCACCCAGGTCTTGGCCGCGCCGAACCGGTGCAGCGCGTAGACGGCGGCCACCTCGGCCAGCACGAGGAACTGCAGGGCGAACACCAGCGCCCACACCGTGCTCGGGTCGCTGGCCAGTTCGCGGTCCTCGGCGGCCAGGGTGGCCCAGGTGGTCTGCCGGGCGCCGTACGGCTTGACCTCCGAGACCAGCTCGGCGTCAACTCGCACCACGCCGGTGGGCATGAACGGCCCGCCGCGGGCGGTCTCCAGAACGAGGCGCGAGGTGCCGGCGGTGTAGGCGACCGTCGGGTCGCCGGCGTAGCGGACGCCGAGCACCCGGTAGATGTGCTCGCCCTGGCCGGTGATCACGCTAAGCGTCTCGCCAGGGCTGAGCGCCTGGATGGTGCCGAACGGCCCGCCGTAGGCGTAGGCCCGTCCCATCAGCACGCTGATCCCGACCTGACCGGGCAGCACGGTGTCGCGGCGGTGGCCCGGGCCCTTGGTGAGGGTGCCGGAGGAGGTGCCCTCGACGACGACCTCGTCGACGCCGAGCGCGGGGATCTCGATCCAGGCGACGGGGTCGCCGTCGGAGAGCAGGACGTTGTCGACGGTGCCCTCGCTGACCGGGGCCGAGCCCGCGGCGAGCTGCTCGGCCAGGGTGGCGCGGAGCTGTTGCTGGGAGATGACGTGCTGCAGCTGGCTGAGCACGGTGACGTTGGCCAGGAACCCGAGCAGCACGACGGCGAACAGCGACAGGCTGCTCTGGACGAGCAACTGGGTGCGCGTCAGCGGGGCGCGGGCGACGGCCTTCCTCGGCATCCGCCTGGGCGGGCGTGGGGGCGCGGGCGGGTGTGCGCCGTCCGTGCGCCGGCCCCAGGGCGACCGGAGACCGGTGCGGGCCGCGCGCGCGGACGGCGCCGGGGTGGTGGAGGAGTGCTGCACGGCACCGGCCGGCAGCGATGGCTTGGTGGTGAGGACAGCCTCGCTCACGCCGCCCCCTCGGCGGGGGTGGGGACGGGCGTGGCCAGGCGGAGTCGCCACCCGCGCAGGCCGAGGACGGCGCCGACGAGGCCGGCGAGCGCGACGATCGCCCAGGGCACGAACCAGACGGTGGACTCCCGGTTGACCGGGGCGAGCACGACGTCGCCGAGCTTCTCCGGCGGGGTGAAGGTGGCGTGGCCGGTGAGGATGGTCCACTGGGCGAGGCCGCCGAGCCGGGCCGACACCAGCCGGGTCTCATTCGACTTCAGGTCGCCGATCGCGACGGTGACCGGGGTGCCGACCGTGCCGCCGAACAGGTTCGTCACCCAGAAGGTCGCGGAGGCGTCGAGGGTCTTGGGGTGCACGTTGCGGACGGTGAACCGCAGCTCGGCGGTGCCGTCGAAGGGGTTGAGCGACGGCGAGTAGAACCAGCTCAGCCCGCTGACGTAGACCACCCCGCCCAGCTCGCCGTCACCGCCGGAGCCGCCGCCCGGACCGGTGTTCCCGGGCGTAGTCGCGGTCGGGTCGGTCGTGGTGGTGCCCGACGTCGTCCCGGAGGACGATTCGGTCGAGGTTGAGGTGGCGGTCGAACTGGAGGTGGCCGTCGCCGTCGGCGTGGCGCTGGCCGTCGCGGACGCTGTCGGGCTGGTGGAGATCACCGTCACGCTGAGGTCGGTCCCGTCCTCATCGGCCCGGGCGACCGAGGAGGCGGCACCGGCCAACCCCGCGACCGACAACAGGGCGATGGCCCAGGTGGCGGCGATCAGGACGGGAACGCGCCTCACTGTCCCCCGGCCTCTCCTGCACCGACGCCGGCCTTGGCCCGCGCGCCGGCTTCGGCCTGGGCGAGCCACTCGGTGGCGTACGCCTCCTCCTTGCGACGGCGGTGGCGCAGCCAGAACCAGCCGCCGACGCCGGCCGCTAGCACCAGCAGCAGCAGCCACGGCACGGCGAGCACGAAGGCGTCGCGGGTGATCACCGGAAGGGGCCCGGGGTCGGGGGCGTCCCCGGAAATGCCGCCCTGCAACAGGAGGGTGGTCGTGGCGTAGCCGACCTGGGGCACGCCCTTCAGGTCGAGGGTCACGGTGGCTGTGTTGCCGGGGAGGATCTCGTTCAGCTCCTGCCGGACGACCTGACCGGTGCCAATGCCGAACCAGGTGCTGCCCGAGAGGGTGAGCACACCTTCCAGCGCGACGTTGCCGCTGTTGGTGATCGTTGCGGTGGTGGTGATCGAACCGTCGAACGGGTTCCAGCCACAGTTGTAGGTGCCGGAGAAGCTGCTGAGGGTGAGCAGCGGCTGCAGGTCACCGGAGACACGGACGTACATCCGGTTGGCGATCCGGCGCTCGACGGTGACCTGGCCGGGGGTGGTCGCCGAGGCCAGCACGCCGGTGGGGTGGTCGCCGGGCGTGGCGTCGGAGGGGATGGCGACGGTGAAGGGCACCGTGCGGGACTCGCCGCGGCCCAGGGTGAGTACGAGCTTCTTCCTGCCGTCGAACCGCACCCAGTCAGAGGCGCCGGTCTTCTCGTCGCCCTCGCCGCGCAGGGCGAAGTCGCCCTTGTCGTCGTTGTAGGCGTCGGTGGCGAAGACAGTGATCTTCAACCGGGTGGTGCCCTCGTTGCTGATCCGGACGTGGTCGGTGACCCGCCTGCCGGGATCGACGGTGTAGCTGAACCGGCTGCGCCCGTCCGGCCGGCCCTGGGCGTTGACCGGGGAGATGCCGATGCCGACGGTGTCGTCGGCATGTGCCGGGGCCGCAGACAACGAGAGGCTGCCGAGGATGGCGGCCAGCAGGGCGGCCAGCAGCAGGCCGGGGCGGCGCAGGAAGCGCACAGCGTTCATGGCTCCAACTTTGGGGTGGTTCAGCGCGGATCTGGTGAGGGCGGGGAAGCGGCTGGTGGAACAGCCGGTGAACGACTGGGGTCGTCCGCGCCCGGGCGCGATTGCCCGGGCACGAACGACCTGTTTCGAGCGTCCGGACGGCGGTCACGGCTGGCCCTGCACCCTCCGTCAGGAGGGTGGGCGTGCCACGACCGCCGTCCGGCCCCGGCTCACTTGGAGATGAGCGTGAGGGTCAGCGTCGAGTTGTAGACACCGGCCGGCTTGCCCGCGGGAGCGGTGAAGACCAGGTCGGCATTGTAGGTGCTCACGCCGGAGAACCCGCCGGCGTTCAACTCGGCGAAGTTCCACGGGTAGACGGCGGAGCCGGAGGTGGTCGCGGCGCCCAGGGTGGGAGCGGTGGCACCGGTCCCGGCCTGGCTGACGACCTTGGGCGCGATGCCGAGGGCGGACGCCTCGATCTCATCGGTGCCCTTGGTGAACTTCGCCACGTCGGTCTTCAGGGTCCAGCCCGGCTTCGACACCTGCCGCAGGTCGGTGACCTTGAAGTTGCCCAGCTCGCCGGACGCAACGGACGCGCCGTTGACCAGGGCCGGGTCATCCAGCACGACGGTGTCGCCGCCGCTGAGGTTGGTCAGCGAGAACTCGCCGTCGGCCGGCTCGGAGCCCGCCACGTGGGCGTTGATGGTCTTCGAGATCTCCGGCTTGGTCGCCGCGTCCGACTTGGTGAAGCTCGCCCAAGCCAGGACGTCGCCGGTGCTCGGGTCGACGATTGCCAGCTTGTGGACGCCGGCGGCCAGCGTGGACACGTCCACGGTGATCTTGCCGTCGGCGACGGTCAGCTGGCCGAGGTAGGTCGGGGTCGAGTAGGCGAACACGTTCACGACCTTGCCGTTGTTGGCGGCGTCGACGGTGAGGGTGGCCTTGTGGGTCGCCTCGTCGTAGGTGGCGGTCGCGCCGTTGGCGGTGGTGGCGTTCAGGGCGTTCTCGGACGGCCCGTTCGGAACCGTCGGAACCGTGGGCTGGGTGCCGGTCACGGTGACCGCAGCCGAGGTCGAGCCCAGGAACTTGTTGGAGCCGACCGTGTTCTCGATGAACTTCGCGGTGAAGGTGTGATCACCGACGGTGCCGATGGTCACGCTCTTCGAGGCGGTGCCGTTGGCGACGGCCACCGAGCCGAGGCTGGTGGTGCCCTTGAAGAACTCCACGTTGCCGGAGGCAGCCGGGGTCGAGCTGACCGTGGCGGTGAGCATCGAGGTGCCGCCGGCCTCGACCGAGGTCGGGGACGCCGCCAGGTTCGTGGCGGTGGCGACCTCGGCTGGGCCCGCGGCCTCAACCTCGACCGCACCCACGGTGTAGTTGCCGGAACCGGCGGTGATGTTGATCTCGCGGTACACCGCACCGACTGTGTTCAAGCCGTTGTTGGTGGTGTACGCGATGCCGTACCAGAAGGAACCACCGGTGCCGATCACCGAGGGAACCGAGGGCCCGAAGTCGACCAGCGTCATGTTCGGCAGCTGGGTGCCACCGTTGGGGCCGGTCGCCGAATCGACGGCGAAGGCCTTCCAGGTGCTGATGCCGCCGTCGCGGGCCGCGGCGGTCTTGTCGGAGATGAACCGGTAGACCCCGGTGAAGGCCGTGGCACCGGTGACGGGGCGGGTGGCGGAGGGGTTGATCTCGGCGTTGAAGTCGGTGGCGCTCGCTGCCCCGACCAGGTTCTCATCCTTGGTGTACACCCGGGAGGTGTCACCGTCGGACAGGGTGAACTCGTCAGCGTTCCAGAGGTAGAACGACCCCTTGGAGCCATTCGGCTGCGGGTTTACCGGGTCGCCAGGGCCGGCGAACGCCGACGCCGCGCTGCCGACCAGAAGAGCGGCCGTCAGCACGCCGACAGCGGCAGCGCGCATCGTCTTGCGAATGTCCATCTTCATCGTCCTTTGTCGTCTCGTTGTTCGGGGATCACGCGAGAGCCGCACGGAACGGCGTGGTGGATGCCGGGGCGAGGAAGCCGAACTTCTTCTTCACCGAGCCGGCCTGGCTGGTCGCCGCGGTGCCGGTGTTGCCGAGCTTGGACGACGAGGTGCTGACCAGGTTTGCAAGCGCGGCGTCGTACTTCGGGTCGCCGAGGGTCACCCGGGCGTTCTCCACGACCAGGTAGGTGTCGCGGCCCCAGGTGGTGTTGGTGTAGAAGGCGGAGTTCGGCTCCATGGCCGCGCCGGTCCCGGTCACGGGGGACACACCGGTCGGGGAGCCGATCTTGGCGTTGGCGCCGCGACGGTCGATGCCGGCGCCGGTGTTCTGGGCCACCCATTGCGCGGCCGACATCGGGGTCACGGCGTTCGCCGGGAACGCGGTGGTGCCGTCGGCGAGGAACTCGGTGTCGTGCTCCTGGCCGACGACGACGCAGCCTCCCTCGGAGACTTCCTTCATCAACGTCTCGGTGGAGCTGATCTTGGCCAGGAAGTCCTTCCGGGTACCGGAGCCCGCCTGCGGGATGACCGGGGTGACTGTCACCCCGCCGACCTGGGTGACGGTGCACTCGTACAGGCCCTTCAGGGTCGCTGCGTCGATGCTGTCGAAGGCGGTCGCCGTGCCGGTGTGGGCGTAGCTGAGCGCGTCGCGCCCGAAGGGGATGTAGCGCAGCGGGCCGTCGGCGACAGCCGTCGCGCCCGAGGAGGACCGGGCGATGTCGACCTGGCCGGTGATGACGACGGTCGGTGAACCGGCGGTCCCGGCCTTGTACGCTGCGCCGTCGATCGAGCGGCTCAGCGCTTTGACGCCGTCGCTGGACCCGTTGGGTCGACCGAACCGCGGGCCAAGCGTCTTCGTCTGGATCAGCGTCGAGCCGGTTGCGTCGTACGAGCCGGCAAAGGCGCCGCTGGCAGTCGAGCGAAGCGTCGGCCCGGTGATGTTGGTGCCGTTGATCAGCGCGTTCACCACGTCCTGCAGGGTGTCCGAGCCGACGATGACGTAGCTGTCCGACACCGGCTCGGCCGAGGCGGTGGAGGCGCCGAACGCGCCGAACGCGAGGCCGGCGGCGATGCCGATGGCCACGGGTCGTGTAAACTTCATCAGTCGATTCCTTCCAAGATCGATGAAGTTGAAGATGGCTGCGGGATTGCGGCCATCCCGTAGGCCGGGTGCGGTTCCGACGCCCCCGGCCTATGGCTTGAGTGGGACCTAGCCCTTCATGGCGACCGCCTGAAGCGCGAGATCAGGGGGGCGCCGAGGAGGGCGCCGAGTCCGACGAGGCCGGCGGTGGGCACCACCGCGCCCATGCCGCCGACGCCGGGGTCTGCGGCGGTCGCGGCGCCGAGCAACTCGCCCGCCTTCGTTCCGCTGGCCGCGGGGTCAGCGCTCGCCGTCGGCTGGGCGCCGTCGACCGAGCCTGACGTCACAGGGGAGCCGCTACCGCTGCTGCTCGAGGTGGCGCTCGACGTCGGCGACGCGGTCGGGGTGCTCGTAGCGACCTTGCCGTCCTTGATCGCCTTCGCCGCGGTCAGCGCCTGGCTCCGCCAGGCAGCGGGCAGGGGCGCGTAGCCGGGCGGCAAGTTACCGGCGTCGGTGCCTTCGCTCTGGCCCGACTCGACGGCGTAGGTGATCAGCCTGGCGTAGTCAGAGCGCTGGTCCGCGTCGCTCTGCCTGGGGTTGAGGGCGGCGTAGACCGGCACGGCGAGGGGGTAGGCATCGTCGGCGCTCTTCGCCTTCGTCGACGAGGGATCGAACCGGAGCACGTCGCTGCCCTTGGCCGCCACAGTCATGGCAGCGGCCGCGGCGAGCAGGCTGTCGGTGGTGGGCTCGACGAATTTCCCCGCCGGGTTCTGCAGCAGCGCGCTCTCGGTCTGGTAGAGGTGGGCGGCCGGGGTGGACGTCAGCGCGATCACCTTCCGGCTGCCGAGCAGCTGGCGCTGCTCCTTGCCGAACTTCGGTGGCGTCGAGAACCGGTCCCAGGCGCCGAGCTGCATGCCGTCTCCGCGCAGCACCCGGTAGGCGCCGTCGGCGTAGCCGTTGGTGTAGGGCCGCCACGTCACCAGGTTCACCGGTCCGCTGCCGCTATTGGGATCGGACTCGGTGGTGTCCGCCTTCTCGGAGGGGTCAGCCTTGGGGAAGTCGTCGCGTGGCAGTTCGAGCGCAGCCGTCGCCGGTGCGTTCTCATCCACAGGGCAGGTGGCACTGACCCTGCTGTTCGTCGAGTAGCAGGGGTTGACCACCATTCCCCACGGGTCGGCCTTGCCGTTCAGCCACGCCTTCGCGTCGGCGTCGGCGAGCACGTACTCCCAGACCCGGTCGGCGAGGTCCGAGCGCCCCAGAGGCACCAGCGCGTCCGAGACCGAGGCCCCGACGAGCAGCTGGGCCGACCACTCCGGGTCGTTGATCTCCCGGAAGTCCGGGTCGTACACCAGGCTGCGGGCGTTCTTGCCCGGCTCCTTGAAGCTCTTGTAACCGATGTGGGTGAGGCTCGCCCCACTCGGCAAAGCGTCGATGTAGGAGGCGGTCAGCAGCTTGGCGACCAGCCGCGGGGTCAGCTTCATCCGGGTGAGTGGCAGGCCGGCGCGCTCCCGGTGCTTGGGATCCGACGAAGAACCGGGGAACGCGTCGATGGCGAACGAGATCGAGATGCCCCCCAGTGCCACCGGCGCGTACACCATCGGGTCCGCCTCGTAGCCCGACTGGTCGAGGTCGAGCGGCCGGGAGGTGAAGGCCAGGGCGCTGGGTGTGGTGCTCGCCGCCGCCAGCAGAGCGTCCGGCTCCGGGATCTGGGTGAGGGTGTAGGGGGAGCCGCCCTGGCACACCACCGGTTGCCACGAGGCGATCGCCTCGGCCACCAGTTCGCTGCCCGCCAACTGCCGCTCGGCGGCGCCCAACTCACAGGTCACCCCGAGCGGCTGGAAGTCGAGTTTCACCGCCACGTGGTGCTGCCAGGCGTCCCACCACAGCCCGGGGGTGTTGATCAGCGAGGACCCGTTGTCCGCCTGGCCGCGGGGAATGATTACCAGCCAGCACGACTGGCCCTCGTCCGTACTCACTGGGGTGCCGCACCCGAGACCGGGCGACTGCATCGCGGTCTGCAGCTCGAACGGCGTCGACCCGGTGCCGTCAGCACCCGACGGGGCCCACTTCAACTCGTTCGTGGTCAGCGAGGTGAAAAACTCGTTGTTGTCGAACCGGATCAGGGACGGCTTCAGCACGACCTGGCCGGCGGCACTGGTGGTGGTGTTGGTCAGCACCTTCTCCTCGGGCGCCTGCTCCTCGTCGACGATCCGGTCGGGGTTGTAGGCGACGAACGGGATGCCGGTGTAGAAGTAGCCGCCGAGGTCGGCGGAGTACTGCTCGTCCTCGGCGGCGACCGACTCCGGCATCGTGTTGCCGTCGCGGGTAGCGCCCCAGCTGCCCGTGCCGCCGTACTGGCAGGTGCGCCGGTCCGGACGGGCGCCGTTGCTGCCGGGCTCGTCGCCCCAGCACTGGGCGATCTGGAGGAAGTCGGCGCCGCCCACGTTGCCCTGCGGCGCAGCGGACTGCTTGCCGCCCTTCCAACTCACGGTGATGCCCTGCTGGATCAGGTCCTCGGTCTGGGAGACCGTCACCTCCAGGTCAGGGAACGGGGCGTCGGCGTGGTTGGGGTCGTAGTCCTTCGCGGAGACGGTCTTCGCCGACGTGGAGGTCTCGGCGCGGGCAGGCGCCGCAGTGTGGATCGCGGCGGCCGAGGCGGCCGCGGCGATCCCGACGAGCGCCAGCGCCAGGACGGCCCGGCGCGCGCGGAGGCTAGACGGCACTGCCGTCACCCCCCTTGAGCCGCTGCGAGACCAGTGGCGGCACGACCACGGCCGCGACCAGCAGCAGCGCCGCGGCCACCATCAGCCACTGGGCGCCGCCCATGCCCTGGTCGGGCAGCGTGAACGGGCTGGACGCCGCCCCGCCGCCGGTGCTGCCGCCCGTCCCCGTCGTCAGCAGGTTGCCGTTCTCGTCGTAGACCGGGTCCGACCCGGTGCTGGTGGTGCCGGCACCCGACGACGTGCCGGACGTCGTCCCGCTCGTGGTGCCTGAGCTGGTGCCGGTCGCCGTCCCGCCCGTCCCCGTCCCGGTGACGTCGGTGCTCTCGGTCGCTCCGGCGGTGCCTGTCGTGCACTGGCTCGTGCCCTTCTTGTCACACGCGGCCGGGTAGGGCGCCTTCGCCGCGAGCTGGTTCTTCGACGGCGAGTCGCCGGCCTTGAACGTCGGGTTGTTGCAGCTGCCGGTGTCGATGCCCTTGTTGCCCGCGCCCGGGATCCGCTTGATCTGGTCAGAGCCGGCCATCACCAGGTTCATCGGCAGCGGGGAGTAGCCGAGGGTGTCGGCCTGCTGCTGGCCCTCGCACAGCACGTAGCGCATGAATGCACCGAGGGTGTTGCCCTTGTTGGTGTTGAAGATGCCGGCCACCTCGGTCGGCACGATCGCGTAGGAGTAGCTGGACAGCGGGTACGCCCGCCGGTCGCCGCTGTTGTACACCCCGTCGAGGATCTGGGTGAGGTAGGCGTCCGACCCCTCGTTGGTGTTGATCTTCGCGCTCATCAGCGCCACCGCGACCGAGTAGGCGGTCGGCTCGATGTAGTAGCCGGACTTGTTCAGCATCTTCGCCACCGGGAAGCCGGCCTTCTTGGCGTAGGAGTACTCCACGTAGGTAATCGCGCCCTCGCCGTAGTTCTGCGACACGTAGCCGGCGACGCCGTCCGAACCCTTCTGTGCCTTCGCGTTGCCGAAGCTCGGGAACTGCGATGTCATCCCCTTCTTCCACAGCGACGGGTATTGCTTCGACATCCACAGCGTGAACTGGGCGGAAGTACCGGAGCCGTCGGAGCGGATCACCGGGACGATCTTCTTGTTGGGCATCGCCAGCGCCGGGTTGTCGGCCTGGATCGCGGCGTCGTTCCAGCTCGTGATCGCGCCGGTGAAGATCTTCGTGATCGTCTCGCCGCTCAGCCTCAGGTTCGTCACCCGCTTGCCGCTGATCTTCAGGTGGTACATGAAGCTGGTGCCGCCGGCCACGATCGGCATGTACGCGTAGCCGCGGGTCGGCCTCTCCGGCGCGGAGCCGTCCTCGGGGTTGGCCTGGAACGGGATCTCCGAGATCGCGAAGTCGACGGTGCCCTCGATGAAGTCGCGGCGTCCGGAGGTGGAGCCGGCGCCGGTGTAGTTGACCGTCATCGCGTAGTTCTTCGCCACGTTGCTGCGCCACTGGTCGAGCGCGTTCTGCGACCAGGTCGAGCCGGTGCCGGTGATCGGGAAGTAGGTCGCCGCCCGCGCCGGGCCGACCGGGACGGCGACCAGCAGCCCGATGACGAGGGCGGACAGGACGGCGGCGACGCGGGTGGACCGGCGGTTCATGCGGACCTCCTGGGTGTGTGGACGGCGGGCACGGCGCCGGACGCGCGGGCGGCGAACCGCTCCTCGTCCCGCTTCGAGGCGGCCTGGACGGCCTGCCGCTGCCGGTGGGACAGGTCGCCGGGCACGCGTCCGCCGAGAGCGCGGGCGGCCATGAACAGGCCAAGCACCAGCACCAGCAGGACGGCGGCCGTCCCGAACCCGCGGGCGACCATCGTGGGTTCGGGTGAGCGGACGAAGTCGAACACCTGCAGCGGCAGCGAGATCATCGGGCCCGCGAACGGGTTGGTGTTCATCGCGGCGGTGATGCCCGAGGTGAGCAGCACCGGGCTGGTCTCGCCGATGCCGCGCGCGGTGCCGAGGATCACCGAGGTGACCAGGCCCGACTTGGCCGTGGGCAGCACCACGTGCCAGACCGTCCGCCACCGGGAGGTGCCCAGCGCGTAGGACGCCTCGCGCAGGTTGTGCGGCACCAGCCGCAGCACCACGTCCGCCGAGCGGATGATGATCGGCAGCATCATCACGGTGATCGCGATGCCGGCGGCGAAGCCGGAGCGCTCGTGGGTGACGCCCTGGATGATCGCGGCGTAGACGAACAGGCCGGCGACGATCGAGGGCAGCGCGGTCATCGCGTCCGACACGGTGCGAACGAACCGGGCGAACTTCCCGCCGACCTCGTTCAGGAAGACCGCGGTGCCGATGCCCAGCGGCACCGAGATCGCCAGCGCGATCGAGATCTGGATCAGCGTGCCGACGATCGCGTGGGCGATGCCGCCGGAGCTCAGCGGGTCGAGCGGGCCGGACTTCTCCATCGTCTGGAACAGCAGGTTGGGGTGGCCGAGCGCCTCCGCGCCCCGGGCGAGGGTGTAGGCGACGATGAACACCAGTGCACCGAACAGCAGCGTGCCGGCGGAGGCGAACAGGACGGTGGCGAGGCGGTCCTTCACATCCTGGGCGTCGGAGTCGAGCGAGACCAGTAGCACGTGGAGCCCGAGGAAGGACAGGAAGCCGACCACAGCCAGCCCGATCCCGCCCGACAGCGGGGCGAACCAGCCGAACAGCAGGACGGCCAGCGCGAGACCGGCCCCCGCGCCGCCGAACAGCTCGAACCTCTGCCGGGCGGTGAAGCCGCGGACGTCGCGGCGCGGCCCGTCCGGGAGGTCGGGGGTGGCGTGCAGCCGGGTCCGTCCGGGGGCAGGGCCGGCCGGGGCGACCAGCGCGGTCGGGGCGTCGACGTCAACCGTCACTCTGGGCCCCCGAGCGGGAACGCGCGACGATCGACGACGCGGTGAAGTTGATCACGAGGGTGAGCAGGAACAGCACCAGGCCGGCGGCCATCAGCGCCGACAGGCCGAACTCGCTCGCCTCGCCGTAGCGCAGGGCGATCAGCGCCGACACCGAGTTGGAGCCGGTCTTCAAGACCTGCCAGTTGATGGTGAAGATCGGGGAGATGATCATGTAGACCGCGATCGTCTCCCCCAGCGCCCGGCCGAGGCCGAGCATCGTCCCGCCGATCACGCCGCCCTTGCCGAACGGCAGCACGACCGCGCGGATCATGCCCCAGCGGGTGGAGCCGAGGGCGTAGGCGCCCTCCCGCTCGCCGATCGGTGCCCGGGCGAACGCCTCGCGCATGATCGAGGTCTGGGTGGGCACCACCATGAAGCCCACGACGATGCCGGCGATGAACGCAGAGGACGTGAACGCGCTCGCCTCGGTGTAGGGCGCGCCGCTGGCGTCGGTGACAGCGAAGACCGGGATCCAGCCGAACCAGATCGAGATCCACCGGGACACCGGGATGATCGCCCCCTGCAGGAAGTAGACCCCCCACAGGCCGAACACGATGCTCGGGACGGCGGCCATCAGGTCGACCAGGGAGACCAGGAAGCCACGCAGCCGTCCGCTGACCACCTCCGACAGCAGCAGCGAGGTGCCCAGCGACAGCGGGAAACTGACCGCCAGGGCGATCAGCGCGATGGTGACGGTGCCGAACAGGATCGCCGCGACGCCGAACGTCCGGGTCTCCGGGGACCAGTCCTGCACGTACAGGAAGGACACCCCCATGGTGCCGAGCGCGTCGGCGGCACGCAGCGAGAGGAACAGGCCGACCGCGAGCATGATCCCGACGGTGATGGTGCCGGCCGCGAAGGCGGTGCGGCGGAAGACCTGGTCGCTGAGCGGGTCACGGCTCGCGATGGCCCGTGGTGCGTCCGCCTGCACCCCTGGGCCGTCGAGCGGCACCGGTGCTGCTCCGGACGAGGTGGACGATGGGCCGATCGGCGACGCGGATCGCCACGGCAGCGTGACTCTGCTGGCCATCGGCACCCCCCCAGGCTTTGTGCATGCCCCCGGCACGCGACGGCCCCATCCTTCACCGGGCACCATTGCGCAGCGGCCCTTTTCAGATGAACAGTCCGGGACATCTCAATGAATAGGACGCCGCGCAGGAAACAACGTTAACGAGACGTGAATTCCGCCGCACGTGGCGCAACGGCAGCTCGGCTGCCACCCAGGGGATGCCTCGCTCACAACCCGCCCGAGCGACGGTCCCGCAGGTCGGGGTCGCATGAACGAGTCGGTGCTCGACCCGTAGCCAAGCGCAGATTCGACAGTGCCTGATCCCGCCCCGAATCCGCAGAGGCTACCGGTGCCGATGTGATGCGACACGGGGCATCGCCTGCCCTGCGGCGGCCCTCCCCGCCGGCGGGCTCACCCGAGGGTGAGTCGTCCTCGCTGCCGACAAGGAACGACTGCCGGTGGGGCTTTCACACGCAGGAAACGACGAATACCACACAATCGCGCAACGTCTCGTCGCACCCCTTGCGCTTTTCCCTAAACGGGCCCGACGGGCGGCGCCTGACGCTGTCAAGCGGTCTGCGTGTTTTCATTTCCTGCCAGGAATGCGAGCGTATACAAACTGGTGACCTGCCCTGTCAAGTTCGGCTGTAGGGACCATGCGAGCAAGCATCCGCGCTAGCGGGGAGGCATCGCGACCCCGCGCCACAGCCCTCACCCCGTCGACGGGCCTCACTGAGGAATCCTCAGGCCCGCCACGGCTTCCACATGGCCGACCGTCTGATCGACGACGAATGCAGCCGGTTCCCGGTACCCAGACCTTCGCGGGCCCAGTCGCGCCAACGAATGAACTTGATCCGTTCGGTTCAGGCACACAGTGCCACCCGCGTCACCCGATCTGGTCAGATAGATGGCACTCGGAGCGCCGACCGCCGTGCCACATCCTTCGACGCGCTCCGCCCCAGGCGCAGAGAGCCGGCGACGGACGGACCGGCGCAGTTCGCCCCAGCGATGGCATCCGTTCACCCTCGCCACGCAGCATGGCGGGTATGGACGCACGACAACAGGCCCGGCAGACGATCGCCAACCTCACCCGCGATGCCCTCGAACGTTCGGGGCTCGACCACGGCTATGTCGCCTACCGGATCGGCATCCGGCCCGACGAGCTCGAACGGAGACTGGACGGGCACCAGCCCTGGACGCCGGTTCGGGAGCTCATCGAGTTCTGCAAGCTCGTCGGCACCGACTGGGGAGACTTCGTCGACGGCCTCGGCTACAACAGCCTCGAACTCTCCGCCGGAACCCGGCCATGAGCGGCGACACGGTTCCGTACCCGTGCCCCGAGTGGTGCGAGACCGGTGGCGAACCAGGCCACGAGTGGAGACCGGCGACCGGCGGCTTCCACCGGCGGCACATGAGGCGGTTCGGCAGGTTCTCCGTCGTCCAGGTCGAGCGGGGATACGGTGCCAGCACGAGGGTATTGGGGGCGGCGGAGGTTATCCCTGAGCCCGTCCTTGCCGACGCGGCTCTCGCTGCCGAGCTGCGGGCCGCGTTCACCCTCCGGCGCGCGATCAACGCGGCGCAATCCTAGGGCCAACTGCTTCCCGATGTCGTGCTGCTCGGCGGCGACTCGGGTGAGCGCCGCCGGGCAGCATGGCCGGCCTCCCGGGGCTACTGCTTCCGGCCGCGCCCGTGGTCGGTCCACGAGACACGGATGAGCTGGAGCTGGCCGTTCTCGACGAGTTCGGGATCGGCAAGGCCCTGGTGGGCCTGGGTGGTGGCCAGATAGGTGCCCCGCCCGAAGAGCCGGGACACGTCGATGGTCCCCGAGGACTCCTCGTCGGTGGTCAGGAACCCGCTGCCGCCCTCGGTGAACCGGTTCGGGTCGTGTTCTGCGACCTTGGTGAGCCGGTCGGTGCGCAGGTTGTAGCTGTAGACGCTGGCCAGGTACGGGGTGTTCCCGGGGTCCTCGTTCAGGAGCAACTGCCTGCCGTTTCGTGCGGCGGCCATGTTGTCCAGCATGTGCTGGCCCTCGGTGCCGTCGAGCAGCAGGCTGGCTCGGCCCCACCGGTTTGCACCGGGTGTATGGGCTGGTGACATCGGATTGCTCGGGCTGTTCTGGGTGTTGTCTTCGTGGTTCTCGGGAAGTGGGTGGTCGAGCGTTTCGGCGGTGGCGTGGATGGGTGAGGGATTCGGTTGGCGAGTTGTTGGTCGAGGGCTTCGGGGAGGATCTGGTAGCGGGACTTGTGTTCCGGGCGGCGTCGGCGTCCCGGTGTGCAGCACGTTCGGGGTCGAGCCGGAACTGGATCACCATCCGGCCTCGTGGTCGCGTTCTTGGGGGCGACCCAACCTGGTACGCGAACGCAGGAACTCCAGGCTGTAGGCGGCCGCCGCCTCGGCGGGCCGACGAAGCCGATCTACAGCAAGTTCTCCTGCTCTTCCCGCAGCACGACCACCGTCTGGGCGCTCTGCCTTGGGCGCGGGTTTGGGCGAGGGCGGCGTCAATGCGGCCTGGGCGGCGTTCCGGTCTCGCAGGGCGCTGAGGATGGCCTGGAGGGCGTCGCCGTCGAAGCTGGCGATGGGGTCGGGGCCTCTCGCCGTTGTTTGCGTTCTCGATCTCGTCGAGCGGTTCGGTCTCGGCGCGGCTGAGCCCATGTCAACCCAAGTTGTCGATACGGGTGTTTGGCAAGCGCGTCGGGTGTGGATCGGGGGGAGGTTGGGGGAGGTGCCTGCGACTAGGGGTTTCGCGAGCCTACCGCCGCGATCGTCGCCGTTGGAGGGCTGGCTTTCGGCGGTTTGGGGGGAGGTTGCCCTGCTGTGCTGGTGCTCCCCTGGAGGGTGGTGGTCACCGAAGCCGGATTCCGAGCTGTGCGAAGAAGTCGGCGTCGGGGTGTCCGGATAGGGCCGGTTTCTGAGCTTAAGGGGGTGAGGAGGTTCTGGTCCTGTCAGGAGTCGTCGGCGGTCGGGTGTCCGAATCGGGGGGTCCTCGTCGGCTTAGTGGTGATGGAAAGGGGGTGAGCCGGGTGGCGATCGGCTTGGTGAAGCTGGGCGCCGGGTCGGGTTATGAGTACCTGGTGCGGCAGGTCGCGGTGCAGGACGCGACCGGCCTGGGCAGGGGCAGCCTGGCCGACTACTACACCGCTGAAGGTGAGTCGCCCGGCACCTGGTGGGGCCACGGACTTGCCGGGCTGGGCGTGGAGCCGGGCTCGGTGGTGACCGGCGAGCAGATGAAGCTGTTGTTCGGTGCCGGGCTGGACCCGACCACGGGGGCGAAGCTGGGTCGGGCGTTCTCGGTGTTCGCCAACACCCCGACGCCGTTCGAGACCGAACTCGCCCGCCGCCTCGAGGATTGGCGCGAGGAGCACGCCTGGGTCCCCGGCATGTCGGTGCCGGAGGGGGTGCGGGAGTCGCTGCGCACCAGCCTGGGGCGGGAATGGTTCACCGCCCGCCATGGCCGGCCGCCGGCCGGGCCGCGGGAGTTGCATGGTTTCATCGCCAAGAACACCCGCAAGCCCCGGATGGCGCTGGCCGGGTGGGACGTGACGCTGTCCCCGCCGAAGTCGGTCTCCAGCGTGTGGGCGATCGCTCCCCCACCCTTGGCGGCGGCGATCCGGCAGGTCCACGAGGCGGCCGTGTCGGACACGCTGGCCGAATGTGAGGCTCGGGTGTTGTTCACCCGGCAGGGCCACAAGGGTGCCCGGCACGTCCCGGTGCGGGGCATGGTCGCGGCCCGGTTCACCCACCGTGACTCCCGGGCCGGTGATCCGGACCTGCACACTCATGTGGCGATCTCGAACAAGGTCCAAACCCTCGACGGGGCCTGGATGGCGATCAACGGGGAGTTGGTCTACGAGGCGAAGGTCACCCTCTCCGAGGTGTACCTGACCAGCCTCACCGCCCGGCTCCGCGCCCTCGGCCTGACCATGGTGGCGGTCGGCCGCGAAGACAAGCGGCCCGTCTACGAGATCGCCGGCGTCGACCCCGCGCTCAACAGGCGCTGGTCGACCCGGCGGGAGACCATCACGAAGGTGACCGCCGAACTGGTGGCCGAGTTCGAGGACCGCCACGAACGGCCACCGACCGCGGTGGAGAAGCTCGACCTGGAACAGCAGGCAACGTTGACCACCCGGGAGAGCAAGCACCCTCCCCGCGCCGAGGCCGACCAACGCCGCGCCTGGGCCGCCCAAGCCAACCGGCTCCTCGGACCCGGCGGCATCGAACGGATCCTCCACCAGGTGTTCCGCCACGCCCCGGCCGAACCGGTCAGTATCGACGGCCCGTGGCTGAGCCGGACGGCGGCCACCGTGATCACGGTCGTGGAGGGCAAGCGATCCTCGTGGACGTCGTTCAACGTCCGCTCCGAAGCCCTGCGCCAGGTCCGGGCCGCCGCACTCCCCCTCGACCAGATCGACCACGCGGTTGACGCGGTCGTCGCCCGCGCGCTCGGCCCGGCGCATTCGATACCGATCCGCACCACCCGGACCATGCCGGTCGAGCCCGACATGTTGCGCCGCCCGGACGGCGCCTCGGTGTATCAGCGGCCCCAAGCGACCCGCTACACCTCCCAACGCATCCTGTGGGCCGAACGACGCCTGGTCGACACCGCCGGCCGCACCGGCGGTCGGGCAGCTGATCACAACTCGGTCAGCCTCGCGCTGCTGCAGGCAATGGCCAACCGCGAACCCCTCAACCCCAACCAGCAGATCCTCGTCCGCGACATGGCCACCTCCCGACGCCGCCTCCAGCTGGCCATCGCCCCCGCCGGAACCGGCAAGACCACCGCCATGCGCACCCTCGCCACCGCCTGGACCAACAGCGGCGGCACCATCCTCGGCCTCGCCCCCTCCGCCGCGGCCGCCGAACAACTACGCAGCCAACTCGGCGCCGGCGCGGTCGCGGACAACCTGGCCAAGCTGGTGTGGGCGATCAGCCACCACGAACCCCTCGCCGAGCACGTGGGGCCGGGCACGTTGGTGATCATCGACGAGGCCGGCATGGCCGACACCCTCACCCTCGACCACGTCGTCACCTGGTGCCTCGACCAAGGCGCCAGCATCCGCCTCATCGGCGACGACCAACAGTTGGGTGCAATCGGCGCCGGCGGCATCCTGCGCGACATCGCCACCACCCACGGCGCCCTCCACCTCGACCAGGTCCTCCGATTCGCTGATCCCGCCGAAGCCGACGCCTCCCTCGCCCTCCGCGCCGGGGACACCGGCGCCCTGGGCTACTACCTCGACCACAACAGGGTCCACGTCGTCGACCGCGACACCGCCACCACCCAACTCCTGAACGCCTGGCTGACCGACACCCAGACCGATCTCGACGCGCTCATGCTCGCCCCCACAAAGGAGCAGGTCGCACAACTCAACGCCGCCGCCCGCCAAGCCCGCCTCAACGGCACCCGACCCGGCCGAGAGACAACGCTAAGCGACGGCAACCACGCCTCCGTCGGAGACGTGGTGCTCACCCGGCGCAACAACCGCACCCTCACCGCCGGGGAGACGGCGTGGGTCCGCAACGGCGACCGCTGGCACGTCACCGCCGTTCACCGCGACGGCTCCATCGACGTCCAGCACCAGCGAAACCACAACCAGCTCACCCTGCCCGCCGACTACGTCGGTGAAAGCGTCGAACTCGGCTACGCCACCACCATCCACACCGCCCAAGGCGTCACCGCCGACACCTGCCACGGCCTCCTCACCGGCACCGAGTCCCGCCAACTGGCCTACACCATGCTCACCCGAGGCCGGCACGCCAACCACGCCTGGATCCAAGTCAACGACACCGACCCCCACCCCGCCCCCGTCGCCAGCCACCTACTCCAGCCTGCCACCGCGACCCAACTGCTCGAACAGATCCTCAGCCACGACGACGCACCCGCCTCCGCCACCACCCTCCTCGACCAAGCCGACCAACCCGCCCGACTCCTCGCACCCGCCGTCACCTGCTACCTCGACGCCATCGGCCTCGCCGCCGAACACCACCTGAGCCACGAAGACAAGCAAGTCATCGACTGGCTGGGTGAACGCTACGGACTAACCGAAGCCGACGCCTGGCCGGCACTGCGCAGCCAACTGATCCTCATCGCCGCCAACGGCCACAAACCCGCGGTCGTCCTGCGCCAAGCCGTCGCCCTCGGCGGCCTCGACAACGCCCACGACCCCGCCGCCGTCCTGTGCTCGCGACTCGACCTCACCCAAGCCTCCGCCGGCCGCACCCGCGGACCCCTGCCCTGGCTCCCCGGCATCCCCACCCAACTCCTCGACAACCCCAACTGGAAGACCTACCTGTCCGCCCGCTACAGCCTCACCCGCCAACTCGGCGAGCAAGTCCACCAAGCAGCAAACGACGCCGAGAACCGCCCACGTTGGGCCGAACAACTCCCCGGGCTCGACCCCGAACTAGTCGCCGACATCCAGCTGTGGCGGACCGCCCAAGGCGTGCCCGACAACGACCTTCGACCCACCGGCCCCCACGCCACCAGCCCGGCCGAGAACCGCGCCCAGCGCGACCTCGACCAACAACTCCACACCTCCCAAGCCGGCATCCGCGAATGGACACCCCGCATCATCCAAGCCGCACCAGCCACCGCCAGCGACCCACGCCTCCCCGTCCTCGCCGCCCGCCTCGCCCAGCTCGCCGAACGCCGCGACGTCGACAACCTCCTTCAGCGCGCCGCAGCACAAGGCACCCTGCCCGACGACCACCCCGCCGACGCCCTCAACTACCGCATCACCGGGCTCATCAGGGCCCAACGCGAGGCCGAGAGGCACAACTGGGAAACCATCACCCCCACAGGACCCCGCCCCTACCCAGAACGCTCGCGATCCCAAGACCCCGACCGCGGCATCAGCATCTGACCGAACCCACGAAGGAGTTGCCATGGCGCTCACCGCCAACCCCACAGTCTGGGGACAGCCCGCCCCCGAGTGGCTGTCACTTCAGCAGGCCGCACTTCTCTATGGCGTCAGTGTCGACACGCTGCGTCGACGCATCCGTCACGGTCAGCTGCGGGCATCACGTTTCGGGCAGCGGCTCATCCGTGTGCGCACGGCCGATCTCGACGAGCTGTTCCGGCCCATTCCCACGGTGCGGCCGATCCGTCGCTCCTGGACCTGAGCGGCCTTGTTGCGGGCACTCGCCAGCGGGCCCTTGCGCGTCCATTTGGCGCACAGACGCGGGTACCTAAGGGCCCGATAAGGGCCCGAATCGGGCCGGTCCGAGTCACCTCGATGTATTTCTCCTTGTGAAATGCATGTTTGGGCGTGCCCCCAATGGGATTCGAACCCATACTCGGGCGGGTTTAAGCCGCCTGCCTCTGCCAGTTGGGCCATGGGGGCCTCGGCGCGATTCTAGGGGCGCGGGTCAGGCGTCCCGGGAGAGCAGGCCGAGCACGATCCCGTCCAGGATGTCGGCCTCGCTCACCAGCAGGGGCGCCGGCGCGCGGCGTCCCACCGTCTGGCAGATCAGGGCGCCGCCGCAGATCACGTCCGCCCGTCCGGGCACCATCGTGGGCAGCGCGGTCACCCCGGCGACCGGCATGGCCAGCAGCCGGGCCGTGAGCGCGTCGAGCTCGTCCGCGGCCAGTGACGACCCGTGGACGAGGGCCCGGTCGTAGGCCGGCAGGCCCTGGGCGAGAGCGGAGAGGCTGGTCACCGTCCCGCCCACGCCGACCCAGGTGGCCACGTCGGCGAAGGGGATCCCGCTGGCGTCCAGCAACCCGTCGACGTAGTGGCGGGCAGCCCCGATCTCGGCCGCGGACGGCGGGTCGGAGTGCAGGAAGCGTTCGCGCAGGCGCACCGAGCCGACGTCGAGGGAGACCGCGGCGCTCGGCGTGCCGCCGTCGCCGAGGACCAGTTCGGTCGAGCCCCCGCCGATGTCCATGACCAGCACGGGCTGCGGCAGGGACGGCAGCGCGCTCACCGCCCCCGCGTAGGACAGCCCGGCCTCCTCCTCGCCGGAGATGATCTCCGCGTCCACTCCCAGGCGCTCGCGCGCGCCGGCGAAGAACTCCCCGGAGTTCGCCGCGTCCCGGGCGGCCGATGTGGCGACCAGGCGCCGATGGCGGACGCCGAGGGCGTCCAGCTGCTCGCCGAAGTCGGCCATCGCGGCGAACGTGCGCGCCAGCGCGTCCGGATGGAAGCGGCCGGTGGCGTCGACGCCCTGGCCCAGCCGGGTGAGGTGCAGGCGGCGGTCGAGCTCGACCAGCCGTCCGTCCTGTGCCCGGGCGATGAGCAGGCGCACCGAGTTCGTGCCGCAGTCGACGGCGGCGTAGAGGTCAGTCACGGTCCTCCAGACAGGGCCGGGCCCAGAACTCGCCCAGCAGGGCGAGGGTCTCGTCGCCGAGCGGGTTCACCCCGGGTCCCGCGGCGAGGGCGTGGGCGGCAAGCACGTGCAGGCACTTCACGCGGGTCGGCATGCCGCCGGCGCTGGTGCCCTCGATCTCCGGGACCTCTCCCAGGGCGGCCCGGTCGGCGAGATAGGCCTCGTGCGCGGCGGCGTAGGCGTCGGCGAGCCCGGGATCGGTGGCGAGCCGTCCGGTCATCTCGGCCATCACCCCCTGCGCCTCGAGGGTCGAGCACCCGGCCGTCGCCCGCGGGCAGGTGAGGTAGTAGGTGGTCGGGAACGGGGTGCCGTCCGGAAGGCGCGGGTGGGTGGCCACCACGCCGGGACGCCCGCAGGGGCACCGCCACGCCACGCCGGCCGTCCCGCGCGGCTCCCGCCCCAGCTGGGCCGCGACGCTCTCGACGTCCGCGGGGGTCAGGGGTTCCATGGCCGCCATTCTGGCATGTCCGTTCCCCCTCCCTGCCCGCCGAGGGCCAGCCTTCACGCCGAGGGCTCGCACCGGGGTGCTGGCCCTCGGCAACAAGGCTGGCCCTCGGCGACAGGGGCTGGCCCTCGGCGGGGCGCTGGGGGACGAGCGACGAGCACAGGAGCGGCGCGGGACGAGCGGCGCGCGGACGAGCGACGAGCGTCTGGCGGCGAGCGATGGCGAGCGTGCGGGTCAGGGGACGGTGACCTTGCGGGTGGGTGCGTCGGCGGTCTGCACCGAGCCCCACAGGCGGTCCCACCAGACCGGATCGTGTTCGCCGGAAGGGAGGCGCTGCTCGGACTCGATCACCACGCCGCCGCCCAGCGGCTTCCCGTCGGGCCCCACCACCCGGTAGCCGGTCTCGCCGGGCATCACCCAGCCGAGGCGCTGGCGCGCCTGGGCCTTCACGTAGTCGGGGTCGTCCCAGCGCGCCAGCTCCGACTCGAGGTCGGCGATCTGCGCGGAGCGCTCGCGGATCTGCTGCTCGGCGACCGCCAGGTCGTGCTGCTGGGAGAGATAGATGCGCAGGGAGCCCACGAAGGAGATCGCCAGCACGACGACCACGAGGAACATCACCAGGGCACGCCGCGTGAGCCGCAGCCCCCAGCGCAGGACGGGCGCAGAGCGGGCGTCCCCGCGCCCGGGCTGCTCGGACGCCGAACCGGGACTGGACGGGCGGGCACCCCGGCGCCGGGGCGTCCTGCCCGGACCGGCGCTCGCGCTGCGCGGGCTACGCGTCGCGCGTGCCATGGCCCCGTCCCTTCACCCGCCCAAGGATAGGTGCCGCCCCGCGCCGCACCCCCACTGACGCGCGGCCCACCACGCCAAAGTGGACCGAGACCGCCGTGGTCGGCGGTTTCGGTCCACTTTGTGGAGCGGGTGCTGCGGGTCAGGCCTTGAACCGCGGGAACGCGGCGGCGCCGGCGTAGCGGGCGGCCTCGTCGAGGTCCTCCTCGATGCGCAGCAGCTGGTTGTACTTCGCGACGCGCTCGGTACGGGCCGGGGCGCCGGTCTTGATCTGGCCGCAGCCGAGGGCGACGGCGAGGTCGGCGATCGTGACGTCCTCGGTCTCGCCGGAGCGGTGGCTCATCATGGTGGTGTAGCCGCTGCGGTGGGCGAGGGTGACAGCGTCGATGGTCTCGGTGAGCGAGCCGATCTGGTTCACCTTCACCAGCAGCGCGTTCGCCGTCTTGGTGTCGATGCCCTTCTGCAGGCGGGTCACGTTGGTGACGAACAGGTCGTCACCGACGAGCTGGACCTTGTCGCCGAGTTCGTCGGTGATGGTCTTCCAGCCGTCCCAGTCGTCCTCGTTCAGCGGGTCCTCGATCGAGACCAGCGGGTACTTCGCGACCAGGTCGACGTAGTAGGCGGTCATCTCGGCGGCGGTCTTCTTGCCACCCTCGAAGTTGTAGGTCCCGTCCTCGTTGTAGAACTCGGACGCGGCCACGTCGAGCGCCAGCGCCACGTCCTTGCCCGGGGTGAAGCCGGCCTTGCCGATCGCCTCGAGGATCAGGTCGAGCGCGGCGGCGTTGCTCTCCAGGTTCGGCGCGAAGCCGCCCTCGTCGCCCAGGCCGGTGGCGAGGCCACGACCCTTCAGCACGGCCTTCAGCGCGTGGTACACGCCGGCGCCCATCTCGAGGGCCTCGGCGAAGGTCGCCGCGCCGATCGGGGCGATCATGAACTCCTGGATGTCGACGTTGGAGTCGGCGTGGGAGCCACCGTTGAGGATGTTCATCATCGGGACCGGCAGCACGTTCGCGGTCGGGCCGCCGATGTAGCGGTAGAGCGGCAGGCCGGCCGAATCGGCGGCGGCGTGCGCCACCGCGAGCGAGACGCCCAGGATGGCGTTCGCGCCGAGCTTGCCCTTGTTGTCGGTGCCGTCGAGCTCGATCATGGCCTGGTCGAGCAGGCGCTGCTCGTCAGCCTCCATGCCGATGACCTCGGGGGCGATCTGCTCGATGACGTTCTCGACGGCCTTCAGCACACCCTTGCCGCCGTAGTGCGCGGCATCGCCGTCACGCAGCTCGACAGCCTCGAACGCACCGGTGGACGCACCGGAGGGAACCGCAGCGCGGCCCTCGGCGCCGTCGTCGAGCACGACCTGAACCTCCACAGTGGGGTTGCCGCGCGAATCGAGGATCTGACGGGCGTCAACGAATTCGATACTTGCCACTATTCATGCCTTTCCGACGGTGTGGTCTTCGGTGCTAACCCTACCGGCCGGGGCCCCCGGAGGATGACGGGAGGGCGAAGGTGGAAGGGGCCGTCCACGCCTCGGACGGACGCTTCGGGCCTCGGTGGACGCGGGGCTCAGGTGCCGGCCGGCCCGGTCGTGTCGACGGGGGTCGCGCCGCCCTCGTGGTCGCGGACGCCGGCCTCGAGCCTGCGCAGTGCCGCGCGTGCCTCCTGCTCCGGGTCGAGGCCGAGGGCCTCGGCGCGCGCCACCAGGCGCAGGAATTCGTCACCCAGCCCCTCGGCCCCCACGGCGGACGCGGTGAGGCCCAGGTGCGCCGGATCGATCCCGTGGCTGCGGGCCCGCACGAGCACCTTGTGTGCGCGCGTCAGTGCCGAGAGCCGCTCGGGAATCCCGTCGAGGGCAGAGGCGCGGTCCTTCTCCACCGCCTTCGCCCGTTCCCACGAGCCGATGAGGTCCGAGGGCACCTGGGTGCCGGAGAACACGTAGGGGTGCCGCGCGACGAGCTTGTCCGCGATGCGGCCGGCGACGTCCTCGATGTCGAAGCGGCCGGTCTCCGCGGCGATCTCCGCGTGGAAGACCACCTGGAGCAGCAGGTCTCCCAATTCCTCGGTGAGGTGGTCGTCGTCGCCGTCCTCGATCGCCTCGACGACCTCGAGGGTCTCCTCGACGAGGTAGCGGACGAGCGAGGCGTGGGTCTGCTCGGCGTCCCACGGGCAGCCGGACCGGAGGCGGTGCATCACCGCCACGAGCCGGCCGAGTTCGCTCACCCCTGGGCGAGCGGGGCGACGCTGGAGATCGAGCCGCTGCCGCCGTCGACGAAGGCGCCCTGCTTGGCGTCCCAGACGCCGATCCTCGGGTTCACCTGGACGGGGGTGGACGCGACCTGTTCGGCGTAGGCGGCGTGGCCGGACTCGGTGCCCAGGATGGCCTGCGCGTCGACGAGGTCGGAGATGAACGTGGTCAGCGCCGGGTTCTTGGCGAAGGTGGCCAGCGAGGGGTTGGCGGCGTGGACGGCGGCCCGCTGCGCGTCGGTGACGACGATCTTCGCCTTCTCCGCACCCGTCCTGGCGAGCTTCGACACGATCACGAACTGCACGACGGGCTTGGCGAAGGCCGAACCCGTGTCGGTCGGGTCGTCGGTGACCTCGGCCAGCGCCGCGGCCATCGTGTCGACGTCGGCCTGGCTGATCCGGGTGTCGCCGACGTAGGCGGCAGCGGTCGGGCTGGGGGTGGTGCATCCAGTGAGGGCGAGCACTCCCACCGTGGCCAGGGCCGCAAGCTTCTTCATGTTGCCATCCAATCGAGGTTCTGCCGTCGGTGATCCTACCGGCTGCCGGCGGGCGTGAAGACGTCGGCCATGACCTTGGCCGCCCACGCCAGCAGCGCCGCGTCGGTGACCGGCTGGCCGCCGATCGGACGCGTCATCGGGCGCGGCACCAGCACGACGTTCTGCGCCTTGCGCAGCTGCGAGCCCGGGTGGAGGCGGGCCAGTCGCAGCTGTGCGGACTCGGGCAGGTCGGCCGGCGCGAACCGGATCATCGAGCCCTGCGCCACAACCTCGTGGATGCCGTGGCGACGTGCCTGGAGGCGGAACGCCGCGACGGCCAGCAGCGCCTCCGCCGGCGGGGGCGGGGGGCCGTAGCGGTCGACGAGCTCGTCGCGGACGGCCGCGATGTCGGCGTCGGAGGTGACGGCGGCCAGCCGCTTGTACATCTCCAGCCGGAGCCGCTCGGACTCGACGTACTCCGCCGGGAGGTGGGCGTCCACCGGCAGCTCGATCTTCATCTCCGGCTCGGGCTCCGCGTCCTCGCCTCGGTAGTCGGCGACCGCCTCGCCGACCAGCCGGATGTACAGGTCGAAGCCGACCTCGGCGATGTGGCCGGACTGCTCGCCGCCGAGAAGGTTGCCGGCCCCACGGATCTCGAGGTCCTTCATCGCGATCGCCATGCCGGCGCCCAGGTCGGTGTGCGCGGCCATGGTGGCCAGGCGGTCGTGGGCGGTCTCGGTGAGCGGCTTCTCCGGCGGGTAGAGGAAGTAGGCGTACCCGCGCTCCCGGCTCCGGCCGACGCGCCCGCGCAACTGGTGGAGCTGGGAGAGCCCGAGCAGGTCGGCCCGCTCGATGAGCAGGGTGTTCGCTGTGGAGATGTCGAGGCCGGCCTCGACGATCGTGGTGCAGACCAGCACGTCGGAGCGCCGCTCCCAGAAGTCGACCATCACCTGCTCGAGCGCGTGCTCGTTCATCTGGCCGTGGGCGACCGCCACCCGCGCCTCTGGCACCAGTTCCGCGAGCTGGGACGCCGTCTTCTCGATCGTCTGCACGCGGTTGTGGATGAAGAACGCCTGGCCCTCGCGGGCGAGTTCGCGGCGGATCGCCGCCCGCACCTGGTTGGCGTCGTAGGGGCCGGCGAAGGTCAGGACGGGGTGACGCTCCTCGGGCGGGGTGGCGATGACGCTCATCTCGCGGATGCCGGTGATGGCCATCTCCAGGGTCCGCGGGATCGGCGTGGCCGACATCGACAGCACGTCGACGTTGAGCCGGAGCTTCTTCAGCTGCTCCTTGTGCTCGACGCCGAAACGCTGTTCCTCGTCGATGATCACCAGGCCCAGGTCCTTGAAGGTCACGTCGTTGGCCAGCAGTCCGTGGGTGCCGACGACGACGTCGACCGAGCCGTCCGCGAGCCCGGCGATCACCTTCTTCTTGTCGGCCGGGCTGGAGAACCGGCTGAGCGCCGACACCGTCACAGGGAAGCCGGCGTACCGGTCGGCGAAGGTGGCGTGGTGCTGTTGCACCAGCAGCGTCGTGGGCACCAGCACGGCCACCTGCTTGCCGTCCATCACCGCCTTGAAGGCCGCGCGCACCGCGATCTCCGTCTTGCCGTAGCCCACGTCGCCGCAGATCAGCCGGTCCATCGGCACGACCTGCTCCATGTCGCGCTTGACCTCGCTGATGGCCGCCAGCTGGTCGGGGGTCTCGACGTAGGCGAACGCGTCCTCCAGCTCGCCCTGCCAGACCGTGTCCGGGCCGAAGGCGTGCCCGCGGGACGCCTGCCGGGCGGCGTACAGCTTGATCAGCTCGGCCGCGATCTGGCGGACGGCCTTGCGGGCACGCGACTTGCGCTTGGCCCAGTCCGCTCCGCCCAGCTTGTCCAGCGTCGGGCTCTCCCCGCCCACGTAGCGGGTGACCAGGTGCAGCTGGTCCATCGGCACGTACAGCCGGTCGCCGGGCTGGCCGCGCTTGGACGGCGCGTAGTCGACCACCAGGTACTCCCGCGTCGCGCCGGCGACGGTGCGCTGCACCATCTCGACGTAGCGCCCCACGCCGTGGGTCTCGTGCACCACCGGGTCGCCGGGGGCGAGCTCCAGCGGGTCGATCTGGTTCTTGCGCCGGGCCGGCATCTTCCGCGACGCCTTGTCTGCCTCGCGCTGGCCGGAGAGGTCGCCGGCGGTGAACAGGTCGAGCCCGATCGCGGGCAGGCTGAAGCCGTGCCGCAGCTCTGCGCGGACGACCGTTACCAGGCCGGCCGGCGGCGCACCGGTCAGCGCCTCGGGGCGGGACGCAGGGATGTCGGCACCGGAGAGGATCTCGACCATGCGCGCGGCGAGGCCGCTGGAGTCGGCGACGAGGACCGTGTGGTGGCCCGCGGCCACCGCCGCCCGGATGGTGGCGACCGCCGCCTCGGTGTCGCCGCGCCACACCGGCGCCTCCCCCGCCTCCACGATCCGGCTGGGTACGGCGGAGACGTCGGCGGCGGTGAGGCCGGCCGGGCCGTCGTCCGCGCCGACCCCCTCACCGGAACTGAACGGCGACAGGCTCCACCACGCCTGCCCCAGCGCCAGCGCGTGCGCCCGGACGTCGGCGAGAGTGCGGTAGGCGGACGCACCCAGGTCGATCGGCGCCCGGCCACCCTCCGCTGCGGCCGCCCAGGACGCCCGCAGGAACTCCTCGCTGGTGACCACGAGTTCGTGGGCGCGGGCGCGGATGCGCTCGGGGTCGGACAGCAGCACCAGCGTGTCGTCGGGCAGCACGTCGACGAGCAGCTCGAGGCCGTCCACCAGGACCGGCGCGAGCGACTCCATGCCGTCGACCGCATGGCCGTTGGCGATGCGCTCGAACAGCTCGCCGAGGTTGCCCGGCGCGTTCGCGTGCTCGCGGGCGAGGGCCGCTGCCCGCGACTTCACGTCCTCGGTGATCAGCAGCTCGCGGCACGGGGACGCGACGACCTCGGGCAGCGTGGCGTCGAACGAGCGCTGGTCGGCGACGGCGAACGGCCGGATCTCCTCGACGGTGTCGCCGAAGAAGTCGATCCGCACCGGGTGCTCGAGCGTCGGCGGGAACAGGTCGATGATGCCGCCACGGACGCAGAACTCCCCGCGGCGCTCCACCAGGTCGACGCGCAGGTACGCCGCGTCCACCAGGCCCCGGGCCACCTCGTCGAGGTCGTAGTCGTCCCCCGCCACCAGCCGGACGGGCAGCAGGTCGCCCAGTCCCGTCACCTGCGGCTGGAGCACGGACCGGACCGGCGCGACGACCACCCGCGGCGCCGGCAGGGGGTCGTTGCCCGCCAGCCGCCGCAGCACGGCGAGACGGCGCCCGACCGTGTCCGAGCGCGGGCTGAGGCGCTCGTGCGGCAGTGTCTCCCAGGCCGGGTAGTAGGCCACCTCGTCCTCGCCGAGCAGGGAGGTCAGCGCGGCGGTGGCCGCCTCCGCCTCGCGGAACGTCGAGGTGACCAGGAGCAGCGGCCGCCGCGTCTGCCCGGCGAGCGCGGCGACGAACAGCGGCCGGACGGCCTCGGGCAGGGTCAGGTCGAGCGCCGGCAGGCGTCCGGTGCGGGCGTCCGCGATGGCCTCGGCCAGAACCGGCTCGCTGCCGACGAGGTCCACCAGGCCGCTCAGCATCACCGCATCACCATACCCAGCCCCACCGACAGCCGGTGACCGCCCGGACACCGGTCCGGACCCTCAGCCCGCGTGGTGCAGGACGGGGGCCAGCGCAGCGGCGACCCGGCCCGACCGGAGGCTCCCGACCGCGTCTCGATCGGCGTCTGCCCTCCCCAGGCCGTAGGCCGCGGCCAGCGGAGCGAGCGCCCCCACCGCGCCGTCGGTGGCGGTGAGCGGCAGCCCCGGACAGGCCCGCGCCAGCCCCGTCAGGTCGGTGAGGTTGCCGTGCGCGGCGGCGAACGCGCGGGTCACCACCACCTGCGGCGTGCGGTTGGCCGCGCTCGGCGCGCCGAGGGCGAGCGACCGTTCGGCCGCCACCGTCGCGGCAGCGCGCACCTGTCCCGCCGTCCCGGTGGACGGCA
This sequence comes from Propionicimonas sp. T2.31MG-18, assembly GCF_964266745.1. NCBI lineage: Bacteria > Bacillati > Actinomycetota > Actinomycetes > Propionibacteriales > Nocardioidaceae > Propionicimonas > Propionicimonas sp. T2.31MG-18. The sequence goes on along the minus strand of NZ_CAXWGX010000028.1, from coordinate 129,850 downwards.
GGAGGGCGCCCAGCGTCCCGGCCAGGTCGGGCAGTTCGACCAGCGCCACGTCGCCGGCCCTGTCGCGGGAGACCGTGGTGACGGCCTCCGCCGTGCCGGCCGCCGTGGTGGAGACCGCATGGCCCTGGCGTTCCAGCGCGGCCGCGTAATAGGCACCGACCGCGTCACCCAGCGGCGAGGCGGGCACCAGGAGATGGTAGGAGCGGGCGTCGGCGGTGCCGGACGGGCCGGGCGGCGTGGCCCCCGGCCGGCGGCCGGCCACCGCCCGTGCCGCTGCCCTGGGAATGTCGCTCACCGCAGCCTGTACGGCCACGGCGCGGGCGTCCACGTCCCTCGCCTCCAGGATGCCGTCCAGCCCGGCGTCGGTGAGGGACCGGGACGCGACGTCCAGCGGCTCCAGCCAGTCCGGGGACCCTGCCTTGCTGCTGATCACGGGGAGCCAGACCTTCGCCGACAGCACCCCGCGGTCGTCGGCGAGAGTCGTGGTGGCCGCGCCCGCGACCGGCGGGCACGCCGCTGCGGGGTCGGTGCCCGCGCAGCCCGCCGTCCCCAGTGACGCCGCGACGAGCACCACCGCGACGACCGGCCCCCACGTCCTCATGCCTCGCGCCTCCTCCGCCACGCCAGGAGCAGCACGCCGCCACCCAGGAGCGCGAGGGCCGCGGCGGTGAGGCCACCCACCTCCGCACCGGTGTGGGCGAGCGAGCCGTCGCCGTCGCTCTCGCTGTCGATCGCGGTCTCCTGCGGCGGCACGTACGCCCTCGCCTGCGCCGTGACGGGGTTCCCGCACGAGTCGCTGATCCGGTAGGTCGCCCAGCTCGCCCAGCCGCTGAAGTCGTCGGTCGGTGTGAACGTCAGGGTGCCGGCGGCGTCCACCGTCCAGTAGCCCTCGCCGGGCACGTCCAGGATCGTGAGTTCCTCCGCGGGGTCCGCGCCCAGCAGCACCAGGGAGGCGGGATCCAGCGAGCAGCCGGTGCCGCCGCTGTCGTTGCCGAGCACGCTCACCACGACCGGGGCGCCGGGCGTCGTGCCCCGCACCTGGTCCGCGCTCGCGGCCGGGCCGGAGCCGATCAGCGCAGCGACGAGGCCGTGCGCCACCTCGCCGTTGGTGTCGGACACCGCGTAGGCGACCGGGGTGGCGTCGCCGCTGAACCCGGCCTCCGGCGTGAAGGTGACCGAACCGTCGGGGTTCACCGTCCAGGTGCCCTCACCGGGCACCACCAGCGTCCGGCCGCCGTCGGTCGCGTCCGGCGAGGTCAGCACCACGCTGGACGGCACCAGGGGCGCCGAGTCGTCGCCAGGCAGGTCGTTGGCGAGGACGTCGATCGTCACCGGCGTGTGGAAGGGCGCCGAGCCGCTGTCTCCGGCCGCCTCGGGCCGGACCGGCGTGACCGTGACCGTGAGGTCCGCGGTGGCCGTGTTGCCGAAGCTGTCGGTGATCCGGTAGCCGGCCGGGGTGGTCGTACCGGTGAAGCCGGGCTCCGGGTCGAAGGACGCCTCCCCGGTCGCCGGGTCGATCGTCCAGCTGCCCTCGCCGTCGACCACCAGCGCGTGGCCGCCGTCGGTGGCCGCGGGGGCGGTCAACACGACCGAGCCTGCGACCAGGCTCCCCGTCGTGCCCGCGCCGTCGTCACCGGGGGTGTCGTTGCACGGCGGGCACAGCGTCACCGTCACGTTCTGGAGCGTGGTGGCCGCGTCGTCGGCGGCCACGGTGGGCGCACCGACGCTGACCTCGACACCCGCCGTCGCGGTGTGGCCGAAGCTGTCGGTCACCGCATAGGTCGCCGATGTCGTCGCGCCGCGGAACCCGGGCTCGGGGTCGAAGGTCACCGCACCGGTGCCGGGATCGATCGTCCAGGTGCCCTCACCGGGCACCACCAGGGTGTGGCCGCCGTCGGACGCCCCCGGGTCGGTGAACGCCACCGAGGTCGCGTCCAGCGTGCCCGGGGTGTCGGCGCCGTCGTCACCGGCGGTGTCGTTGCCGAGCGGGTCGAGCGTCACCGGGGTGTCGTGGGGCGTGGACGCCGCGTCGTCGACCGCGACCGGCGGGGTGCCGACGCTGACGGTGAGCGTGGCCTCCGCCGTGGTGCCGTTGGCGTCGGCGACCCGGTAGGTGACCGGGGTCGCCACCCCGGAGAAGCGCGGCTCGGGGGTGAAGGTGATCGTGCCGTCGGGGTTCACCTCGTAGCTGCCCTCGCCGGCCACCGCAAGTCGCGTACCCCCGTCGGTGGCGGCGAGGTCGACCAGCACGACGCTGCCCGGCACCAGGGGGGCGCTGGCGGCGCCCGCCGCGTCGTTGCCCAGCACCGGCACGGTCACCGGGCTGCGGAACGGCGTCGTGGCTGCGTCGGCGGCGGCGGCGGGCGTGACCGGGGCGACCGTCACGGTCTCCAGGGCGGTGGCGGTGTTGCCGAAGCCGTCGCGGAACGTGTAGCCCACGGGCGTGGTCGTGCCGGTGAACGACGGCTCGGGGGTGAAGGTCACCGCGCCGGAGATCGGGTCGGCCGTCCAGGTGCCCTCCCCCGGCACGGCCAGGGTGCGCCCGCCGTCCGTGGCGGAGGCGGAGGTGAAGAGGACGGACGACGGGTCGAGCGACCCGGGGGTGCCCGCGCCGTTGTCACCGGCCACGTCGTTGGCCAGCGGGTCGAGCGTGACCGGGACGCCCTGCGGCGTGGTCGCGCTGTCGTCCGCGGCGACCGGCGGGAGGCCGACCGTGACCACCAGGCGCGCGGAGCCGACCTGGCCCAGCTCGTCCGAGACCTGGTAGTCCACGCCGCCGGAGACGCCGGAGAACCCGGCCGCGGGGGTGAAGCTGATCGTGCCGTCCGGGTTCACCTGGTAGGTGCCCTCGCCGGCCACGGCCAGCGTGGTGCCGCCGTTGACCGCGGAGGGGTCGGTGAGGACGACGCTGCCCGGCAGCAGCACCGCGAGCCCGCCCGCGGTGTCGTTGGCGAGCACGGACGTGGTGACTGTCGTCCGGTACGGGGTGTGCTGGGCGTCATCGGCGACCGCCGGTGCGGGCGGCGGGGTGACCGTGATCGTGAGCGTCGAGACGGCGGCGGTGCCGTTGCCGTCGAGCACCCGGTAGGCGACCGGGGAGGCGACGCCGGTGAACCCTGTGACGGGGGTGAAGGTCGCCGTGCCGTCCGCGGCCAGGGCGTAGGTGCCCTGGCCGGGCACGACGAGCGTGCGCCCGCCGTCGGTGGCGTCCGCAGAGGTGAACGCGGCGGTCGCGGGCACCAGCGGGGCGGACGGCGCGCCGGCGGCGTCGTTGCCCAGCAGGGCGACGTCCACCGGCGTGCGGTACGGGGTGGTCGCCGCATCGGCGGTCGCGACCGGGACGACCGGGGTGACGGTGATGGCGATCCGGGCGCCGGTCGTGGTCCCGAAGCTGTCGGTCACCTCGTAGTCGACGGGGGCCGCGGCTCCGGTGAACGCCGGCTCCGGGTCGAAGGTGACCCGGCCGGTCGCCGCGTCGGCGGTCCAGGTGCCCTCACCGGGCACGACGAGGGTCCGTCCGCCGTCGGTCGCGTCGGCGGAGGCGAACACCACCGACGCGGGGTCGAGCGTCCCGGCCCCGCCGTCACCGTCGGTGCCGGGGGTGTCGTTGCCCAGCGGGTCGAGCGTGACGTCGACGTTCTGGGAGGTGGTGCCGGCGTCGTCGGACGCGGACGGCGGGCCCCCCACGGTGACCGTGAGCGTGGCGGTGGCCGGCGTGCCGTTGGCGTCCCGGACCTGGTAGGCGATGCTCGCCGGGCCGAAGAAGCCGTCGGCGGGAACGAACCGGACGGCGCCGCCCGGCTCCACCGTCCAGGTGCCCTGGCCGGCCACCACGAGCGTCCTGCCCGCGTCGGTGGCACCGGGGGTGGTGATCACGACGGTGCCCGGCACCAGCGGCGCCGAGGTCGCGCCTGCCATGTCGTTGGCCAGCACCGGCGTGGTGACGGGCGTGGCGTACGGCGTCCGGGCGGTGTCATCCTCCGCAGCCGGGGTGATCGCCGCAACGGTGATGGTGAGCGTCGAGTCGGCCGCGTGGCCGAAGCCGTCGGTCACGCGGTACGCCACGGGCGTGGTCGTGCCGGTGAAGGCAGGCTCGGGGTCGAAGGTCGCCGTCCCGGTGGCCGGGTCGATGCGGTAGGTGCCCTCGCCGGGCACCACGAGGGTGCGGCCGGCGTCGGTCGCCGCAGCGGCGGTGAACACCACGCTCGACGCGGTGAGCGTGCCGGGATGGCCGGCACCGTCGGTACCCGGGGTGTCGTTGTCGAGCAGACCCACGTCGACGGTCACGTCCTGCGGCGTCGAGCCGAGGTCGGGGTTGGCCACGGGCGGCTGGCCCACGGTGACGGCCAGGCTGGCGGCCGCCGTCGTCCCGTTGGCGTCGGCGACGCGGTAGCCCACCGGCGTCGCCGGCCCGGAGAAGCCGTCCTCCGGGGTGAAGGTGATGCTGCCGTCGGCGTTCACCGTCCAGGCGCCCTCACCGGCGACCACGAGGGTCCTGCCGCCGTCGGTCGCCGACGGCGAGTCCAGCACGACGCTGCCCGGAACGAGCGGCGCCGAGGGCGCGCCCGCGGTGTCGTTGCCGGCGACGTCGATGGTCACCGGCGTCCGGAACGGGGTGTGGCCGGCGTCGTCCGACGCGGCCGGGGTGACGGGCGTGACCGTGATGGTCAGCGTCGAGGAGGCGGTGTTGCCGAAGCTGTCGGCCACCCGGTACCCGACAGCGGTCACCGTGCCGGTGAAGCCCGGCTCCGGCGTGAAGGTCACCAGGCCGGTGAGCAGGCCGACGGTCCAGGTGCCCTCGCCGGGCACGACGAGGGTCCGGCCGCCGTCGGTCGCGGCGGGCGAGGTGAGCACCACGGAGCTCGCCACCAGCGTGCCGGAGACCGGACCGCCGGAGCCGGCGCCGTCGTTGGTGAGCGGGTCGAGCGTGACCGGGACGTTCTGCGGCGTGGTGCCCGCGTCGGGCGTCGCGGTGGGCGGCGTGCCGACCGTCACGGCCAGCGACGCGGACGCGGTGCTGCCGTTGGCGTCGCCGACCCGGTAGGTCACCGGCGTCGCGGGCCCGGAGAAGCCCGCGACCGGCGTGAAGGTGACCGTGGCGTCGGCCGCGGCGGTCCAGGTGCCCTCACCGGCGACCACGAGGGTCCTGCCGCCGTCGGTCGCGGCCGAGGAGATGAACACCAGGCTCGCCGGATCGAGCGGGGCGGACGGGTCGCCCGCCGCGTCGTTGTCGAGCGGGAAGAGGTCGACGGGCGTGAGGTACGGCGTCAGCGCCGCGTCGTCGGTCGCCGCGGGGTGCACCGCCGTGACGGTGATCGCGATCGTCGAGGCCGCTGACCGGCCGAGGTCGTCCGACACGCGGTAGGCGACGGGGGTCGCGGGGCCGCTGAAGGACGCCGCCGGGTCGAAGGTCACCAGGCCGGTGGAGGGGTCGATCGTGTAGGTGCCCTCACCCGGCACCAGCAGCGTCCGGCCACCGTTGGTCGCGGACGGCGCGGTGAACACCGCGCTCGAGGGGACGAGCGTCGCCCCGCCGTTCGCGGTGTCGTTGGCGAGGGGGTCCAGCTGGACGTCCACGTTCTGGAGGGTGGTCGCGGTGTCCGGCGCGGCCGCCGGGGCCGGCGGGGCGTTCACCGTCACGGTCAGCGTGGCGGTGTCGGTGCTGCCGTTGGCGTCGGCGAGGCGGTAGCCCACAGGGGTGGCCGGCCCGGCGAAGCCGGCGGCCGGGGTGAAGGTCGCTGCGCCGGTGGCCGGGTCGATCGTGTAGGTGCCCTCTCCGGGGACGACCAGGCTGCGACCGCCGTCGGTCGCCGACGGCGAGGTGAGGACAACGCTGCCGGGCACCAGCGGCGCGGAGGACGCGCCGGCGGTGTCGTTGTCGAGCAGTCCGACGGTGACCGGGGTCAGGTACGGCGTGGCGGCGGCATCGTCCTTCGCGTCCGGAGTCACGGGGGTGACGGTGATCGCGATGGTCGAGGTGGCGGAATGGCCCAGGGAGTCGGTGACCCGGTAGGTGACCGGCGTCGCCGCCCCGGTGAAGGCCGGCTCGGGGTCGAAGGTGACCACGCCGGTGGTGGGGTTCGCGGTGTAGGTGCCCTGGCCGGCCACGACGAGCGTCCGGCCGCCGTCGGTCGCGTCCGCGGAGGTGAACACCACGGAGGTGGCGTCGAGCGTGCCGGCGCTGCCGCCGCCGGTGCTGCCGGGCGTGTCATTGCCCAGCGGTGCCACATCGATGGTCACGTTCTGCGGCGTGGTGCCGGCGTCCGGCACGGCGACGGGCAGGGTGCCCAGCTCCACGGAGACGGACGGGGTCGAGGACGGGTCGACCGCCGGCGTCCCGGCGACGCTGCCCCCGGTCGGGGCCGCGGTGTTGTCGACCGTGCCCGCGACCACGTCCGCGGCCGTCACGGTGTAGGCGTCCGCGGTGCAGGACGCGCTGGCGCCGGGGGTGAGCGTGGTGGGGCTGCAGGTGACGCCGGAGAGCTTCGGGTCGTCGACACCGACACCGGTCACGACGACGTTGCCGGTGTTGGTGACGGTGAAGGTGTAGGCGATGGTGTCACCGGCGACGTACGGGCTGCCGCCGGCGGCCTTGACGATCTTCAGCATCGGCGTGCGCGGGATCGTGACCGTCCTGGTGTCGGTGTCGGTGACCGACCCCGCCGCACCCTCGCCGCTGGGCGGCGTGGCGGCGACCGACGCCGTGTTCGCGACCGAGCCGGTCTCGACGTCCGACTGCAGGACGGTGTACGCGCTCGCCGGGGCGCAGGTGGTGGAGGCGCCCGGCGCCAGCGACGTGGCGGCGCAGGTGATCGGCGTCGACCCCAGCAGGGGGTCGGTGACGGCGATGCCGGCCAGCGGCCGGTTGCCCGTGTTGGTGACGGTGAAGGAGTAGCTGATGGTGTCCCCGGCCCGGGTGGGGCTGCCGGAGGCGTTCTTGGTGATCTCGATCCTCGGGTTCTTCACCTCGTTGGTGAAGGTGCAGGCCAGCGTGGCTCCCTGGCCGGTGGCCACCGTGTCGGGCGTCGTGAACGTCCCGGTGGTTCCCGTGCCGGAGGCGATGACGGAGTCGTCCGCCTCGTCGACACAGGACCACGTGGAGACGTAGTTGCCGAGGTCCGCACCGTTGGCGGCCGTCTCTGCGATGGTGTAGGTCGTGTTCGGCAGCACCACCGCGGCGGACACCTGCTCGTTCTGGAGGCCGGTGGCCGGGGTCGCGGCCACGGCGGTGACGGGCGCGCTGAAGCTGCCGCCGGACAGGCTCAGGGTGAACCGGTCCGTGGGGTTCTCGCGGTCGACCACCCGCTTGCGCACGGCGTCCACGATCGTCGGGTTGGCGCACGATCCGAGATCGGTGAAGCCCACCGACGTGGTGGAGGTGCTGATCGCGTCGCCCGTGGTCGGATTCGACTTGTAGAGCCGGGTTCCGCCCTGGGTGTAGAGGTGGCCGCTGGAGCCGAACGCGACGCCGGGGAAGGTCGTGGTGGCGCTGCCCGCATCGAGGTACACCATGCGGACGGGGGTCTGGCTGCCGCCCGCGGCCACCTGCGCCGCGGTGAAGGTCAGCAGCTGGTTGTCGTAGGCGGTGCTGTCGGTCGAGACCACCAGGTACATCCGGCCCCTGCTGTCGAACACGAAGTCCGTGCCCACGCTCGCGTTCCCGGTGGACGCGGTGTAGGTGAGGGTCGGGCTCGCGAAGTTCACCGTCGACGCCGCAGAGGAGACGTCGACCTTGTAGAAGCTGAACACCCGCTTGGTGTTGTCACCGGTGGGCGCCGACACCGCCGAGAACCAGTAGTCGCCCGTCACCGGGTTGAAGCTGCCGCCGGGGATGCCGGCCGAGGGGGTGAGCCCGGTGAGGGTCTTGAACACCCCGGCGGTCCCGTACTTGTAGAGCGACGCCTGGCCGGCGGCGGTCGCGGGGTTGGTGATCGCGTACGCGGCGTTGCCGTTCCTGGCGATCGCCAGCGCGTTCACCGACGCGGGGAAACTGCCCACCGTCGTGCTGGCCCCCGTGCCCGCGTCGATCCGGTACAGGTTCGTCGTGGTGCCGTTGCTGGAGTACGTGCCGTAGATGACGTTGGCGCCACAGGTGAAGTCGCCGTCCGCCGCGGACGCCGGCGTCAGCGCCGCCGGGCCGAGCGCGAGACCGCCGGCGGCGAGCATCAGGCTGAGCGCGGCGGACAGGGAGCGGCGGGCGGCGCGGGCGGAGAGCCCTGCCGTGGCGCGTCCAGAAGTGGCCATCGTCTGCTTTCGGCGGGGCCCCCTGGTGCGCGTACGACCACAGGGCCAACCGCCAAGACCCCTCTCCCGGCTGACCCTGCCGAAACAATAGGGGACGGAGTCGCGATATTTCTCCTCAATTCAGTCACCCTTTGGGGGACATTTTGTGAAATGTCCCCCAAAGGGTGACTGAGGGTCGCACGGCCGCCCGACGAGCAGCCGGCACGCGTGCCGCGCGGCAGTCGAAGGAGTGAAAGTCCTGGTCAAAGGCGGATTGCTGGGCGCACGGGCGGCACGGCGACCAGCGTCGGCACGTCCGCGGGCCCAACCCTGATCAAGACGTGCGGAGCTTTGTTGAACTGCAGTTAAGGCGTCAACGCCAAAACGGTCCGGAATGCCGATCGGGCAGCGGGTTCAGGAGTTGAAGCGACCCTGCGCCGCGTCCAGGCCCACGGTGAGCAGGGCCTCCACCGCGTCCGCGCAACGGTCGACCTCGACGGCGAGGTCCTCGGCGAGGGACGCGGGGAACGGGCTGAGCACGTAATCGGCCGGGTCCTGCCTGCCCTGCGGGCGTCCCACTCCGAAGCGGGCGCGGAAGAACTCCCCCGTCCCGATGCTGCGGCGGATCGACTTCAGCCCGTTGTGGCCGTTGTCGCCGCCGCCGAACTTCAGCCGCAGCCGGCCGAAGTCCAGGTCGAGCTCGTCGTGCACGACGACGAGGTTCTCCGGCGGGATCCGGTAGTAGCCGAGCGCCTTGCCCACGGCGGCGCCGGACTCGTTCATGTAGGTGCGCGACTTCAGCAGCACGACCTTCTCCGCCTCGGCGCCCACCCCGCCCATGCCGGACGCGGTCAGGCGGGTCTGCGCGACCTCTGCCCGGAGCTGCGCCGCCCCGGTGAACCGCACGCCCGCCCGCCGGGCGAGCTCGTCGACCACCCGGTAGCCGACGTTGTGGCGGTGAGACGCGTAGGTCGGGCCCGGATTCCCGAGCCCGACCAACAGCCAGGTAGACATGCGGGCGGTCAGGCCTCCTCGGCCGCTTCCGTCTCCTCGGTGCCCTCACCGGAGGCTGCGGCCAGCTCTGCGTCGAGAGCGGCCTGGCTCGGGGTGGCGGCGACGGACAGCATCAGGTCGTCCGGCTCGCCCGGGAACACGGCGCCGGCCGGGAGCTTCAGGTCCTTCGCGGTCACGGTGTCGCCGATCTCCAGGCCGGTGACGTCGATCTCGACCGAGGTCGGGATGTGGGTGGCCTCCACCTCGAGGGCGATGGTCTGCTGGTCCATCATCACCATGCGGTCGCTCGGGTGGTCGCCGACGACGACGAGCGCGACCTCGACGGTGACCTTCTCGCCCTTGCGGACGATGACCAGGTCGAGGTGCTCGATGTCGCCCTTGATCGGGTTCTTCTGCACCTGCTTGGCGAGCGCCAGCTGGCTCTTGCCGCCGTCGATCGAGATCTCGAGGACAGCGTTGGCCACGCGCAGCGCGAGCTGAACGTCGTGCCCGGGCAGCGACAGGTGGACCGGATCGGTGCCGTGGCCGTACAGGACGGCGGGCACCAGGCCCGCACGACGGGTGCGGCGCGCCGCACCCTTGCCGAATTCGGTGCGGGACACCGCCGCAATCTTGCTCTCAGACACTTTTCTTCCTGCTCCTCAACCTCGTAAAGATTCCGTCTCGACGAGGGATGGGCCGGCGGCGCTCAGCGCTCCGCCTTGTCGATCACGGGCCCTTTGGCCCCTCGCCGAGGCAACCCCGCAAGCTTATCGCCTTTGACCGACCGCCGGAAATCCGCGACGTCGCGGATGCGGGGAGCCGCCGGAGGTCGCTCGCCGGAGGAAGCGGGGTCCCGCCCGGCGTCCACCCGTCCGGCCTAGTGGGCGCCGTTGAACAGCGAGGCCACCGAGCCCTCCTCGAAGACGGCCTGGATCGCCTGGGCGAGCAGCGGCGCCATCGAGAGCACGGTGAGCTTGGGAACGTTCACCCCGTCGGGGATCGGCAACGTGTTGGTGACGATCACCTCCTCGAAGTCGGACTCGTTGAGCCGCTGCGGAGCCGGCCCGGACAGGATCGGGTGCGTGGCCGCGGCGATCACGGCCTTGGCGCCGAAGTTCTTCAACGCGGTGGCGGCCTGGCAGATCGTCCCCGCCGTGTCGATCATGTCGTCCACCAGCAGGCAGACCCGCCCGTCGACATCGCCGACGACCTCGCCGACGGCGACCTCGTTGGCCTTGTTCGGGTCCCGGCGCTTGTGGATGATCGCCAGTGGCGTGCCCAGCTGGTCGGACCACATGTCGGCGAGCCGCACCCGCCCCGCGTCCGGCGACACGATCGTCATCTCGGACGTGTCGTAGTTCTCCTTCACGTAGGTCGCGAGCACCGGGAGCGCGAGCAGGTGGTCGACCGGACCGTCGAAGAAGCCCTGGATCTGGGCGGCGTGCAGGTCGACCGACATCAGCCGGTTGGCCCCGGCGGTCTTGTACAGGTCGGCCACCAGGCGCGCGGAGATGGGCTCGCGCCCGGCGTGCTTCTTGTCCTGCCGGCCGTAGGGGTAGAACGGGGAGACGACCGTGATCCGGCGGGCCGAGGCGCGCTTCAGCGCGTCGATCATGATCAGCTGCTCCATGAGCCACTCGTTCACCGGGGCGGGGTGGGCCTGGATCACGAAGCAGTCCGCGCCGCGCACCGACTCCTCGAAGCGGACGTAGATCTCTGAGTTGGCGTAGGTGAGGGCGCGGGTGGGCACCAGGCTGACCCCCAGCAGGGACGCCACCTCCTCGGCGAGCTCGGGGAACGCGCGTCCCGAGCAGACCATCAGGTGCTTCTCCGTCGGGCGCTTGATGCCGCTCACTCGCCGGCCTCCTCTCCGGCCGCAGCCTCAGCGCCCTGCTCCTCCGCGGCCCGGGCGAGGGCCGCCTCCGCGGCCGCGGCGGACGCCGTCCCTGCCCGTTTCCTCGCCACCCAGCCGCGGATGTTGCGCTGCTGGCCGCGGGAGACCGCGAGCTCGCCGGCGCCCACGTCGGAGGTGATCGTCGAGCCGGCCGCCACGTAGGCGCCGTCCGCGATGTGCACGGGCGCGACGAGCACCGAGTCGCTGCCGACGAAGGAGTGCTCACCGACGGTCGAGGTGTACTTCCCGACCCCGTCGTAGTTGGCGAAGATCGTGCCGGCACCGATGTTGCTGCCCGCGCCGACCACCGCGTCCCCGCAGTAGGTGAGGTGCGGCACCTTGGCGCCCTCCCCGATGATCGCCTTCTTGGTCTCGACGAAGGCGCCGATGTGGGCCTTCGTGCCGATCTCGGTGCCGGGGCGCAGGTAGCTGAACGGGCCGACCGTGGCACCCGGCCCGATCACGGCGAGCTCGGCGTGCGTGCGCACCACCCGCGCGTTCTCGCCCACCTCGACGTCCACCAGCGTGGTGTCCGGGCCGATCGTCGCCCCGGACGCGACCGAGGTCGCGCCCTCCAGCGAGGTGCCCGGCAGCAGCGTCACGTCCTCGGCGAGGTCCACGCCGGCCTGCACCCACGTCGTGGCCGGGTCGAGGACGGTCACGCCCTCGGCCATCCAGCGGGCGAGGATGCGGCGGTTGAGCTCGGCGGCACGCTCGGCGAGCTGCGCGCGGTCGTTCACCCCTTCGGTCTGGAGGTAGTCGTCGAGCACCCGCGCGCCGACCCTGCGTCCGGCCGAGCGGGCGTGGGCGACGACGTCGGTGAGATACAGCTCCCCCTGCGCGTTGGCCGCCTGGAGCGCCGCCAGCCCGTCGGCGAGGGCCTCGGCGTCGAACACGTAGATGCCGGAGTTGATCTCGGCGAGCGCGAGCTCGTCGGGCGAGGCGTCGGACTGCTCGACGATGCGCAGCACCTCCTCGCCGTCGCGGACGATGCGCCCGTACCCGGTGGGGTCGGGGACGACCGCGCTGAGCACGGTCACCGCGTTGCCGCCGGACCGGTGCGCTGCGACGAGGCCCCGCAGCGTCTCCGGCGCCAGCAGCGGGACGTCGCCGGAGGTGACCACGACCTCGCCGGCGATCCCCGGGAGGACGGACAGCCCGGCGCGGACGGCGTCCCCTGTGCCGAGGGGTCGCTCCTGCACGGCGATCGTCACATGGGGGGCGATCTCGGCCAGGTGTTCGGTGACCAGCTCGCGCTGGTGGCCGACGACCACCACGAGCCGGTCCGGCGACAGGGCGTCCGCGGTGTCGATCGCGCAGGCGATCATCGACTTGCCGGCGATGCGGTGGAGCACCTTCGGTACCGCCGACCGCATCCGGGTCCCCGCCCCGGCCGCCATGATGACGACTGCCGCCACCCGATCCTGTGCGTCCTGATCAGCCACGGGCACTCCCAGCGTTGGTCGTCGTCGGCTCCGGGATTCCGGACGGGGAAGGGCATGTGCGGTGCTCCGGCCACATCCGGGGAGACCGGATCATCCTATCGACGCCGCACCACCCGCTCACGGCACGGACCGAACTTGGCCACGATCCGGTCGGGACGCCATCCGGCCGGGCCGCCCCCGGGAACGTCCCGGCCCGCGAGGTTGGCTGTTCCGCAACAATCCGGAGCGCGCAGGCGTGGAATAGGGGTGACGGACGAGGAGGCATCGTGAACCGCCGGGAACTGCTCCTGCTGGCCGCCGGCGCCGCCCTCGCCGGTTGCGCATCGCCGATCGTGCCCTCCGCGCGCCCCCCGGCGTCCGGGACGACCACGGCGTCCGGGGCTGACGCCGACGCCTCCGGCGGGTTCGATGCGTTCTGCGACGCGCTGATGGCCCGCCTGGCCCCCGCGCAGGGCGACCTGGTGCTGTCGCCGTGGTCGATCGCGACCGTGCTGGCGATGGTGCGCGAGGGCGCGGCGGGCACCACAGCCGACGAACTGACGGCGGTGCTGGGCGGGCCGCCCCCGTCGCTGGACCGCCTGCTGCCGACCGGGGCGGGGAGCGCGCTCGAGGCCGGGAACGCCCTGTGGGGCCAGCGCGACCTCACCTGGAAGCAGCCGTTCCTCGACCGGCTCTCCGACAGCTTCGACGCGCCGCTGCACCAGTCCGATTTCCGCGCCGACCCCGACGCGGTGCGCCACGAGATCAACGCCTGGGTCGAGGACCGGACCAAGGGCAAGATCCCCGAGCTGCTCTCGGCAGGGATGCTCGACGTGTCGACCCGGCTGGTCCTGGTGAACGCCGTGCACTTCGCCGCGCCGTGGCACGAGCCGCTGGCCGAAGTGGGGCCGCGTCCCTTCACCACCGCGGCCGGCCGCCGGGTCGAGGTTCCCACGCTGGCCGGCACCACACTGCGTCCGTGGTGGTCGGGCGACGGGGTGAGCGGCTCGGCGATCACCTGCGAGGGCGGGGAGTACGCGCTCGTCCTCGTGCTGCCCGACGACGCCGCGTCCGGCGGGCCCGTGCCCGTCGCCACGTTCGCGAAGGTGCTGTCCGCGGACCCGGCGCTGGTCGCCGTCCAGCTGCCCGCGTGGACGCTGCGGTTCCGGCAGGAGCTGTCCGCAGTGCTCCGGCAGCTGGGGATCCCGACGGCGTTCGATCCGCGCGCGGCCGACTTCAGCGGCATGACCGACCAGGAGAAGCTCTTCCTCGACTTCGTCGTGCACGAGGCCACCGTCGAGGTGAACGCCAAGGGGATCGAGGCCGCAGCGGCGACCGCGGGCGGGATGGCGGCCGCCGGCGCACCGACAGAACCGCGCTCGCTCGTGCTCGATCGTCCCTTCAGCTGGGCGCTGATGCACGCACCGACGAGGACCTGCCTGTTCCTGGGCCGCGTCGGCGACCCGGCGCGCACCTCTGTGGGCTGAGCGTCCCTCTCCGGCCACGCGGTCCGGCGTCGCGCCGGCCGTCCTGCGGCGTGAGCGCTCCCCGGGTAGGAGTCGAACCTACGTCGCTTGTCCTGATTCAAAGTCAGGCGGGCCCTGCCGGCAGACCAACCGGGGAACGGCCACCCGTGGCGGCCGGTGACAACTCTACGGGTGCGCGCGGGGCTGGTGCATCCGCCGGGTGCACCGGGCCGCCCCGCGGGCTGGAAGGGGCGACACCGACCCGCAAACTTGGCGAACGTTTTCGCAATCCCGCCTCGTCAGGGCCAGACTTGGGCCATGCCCACTGCCCAGGCCCCCTCGCGTGCGCGGCGCAGCCGCGTGCGGATGACCCGCAGCGAGCGGCGCGAGCAGCTGATCGACGTGGCACGGGCGCTCTTCGCCGAGCGCGGGCTCGAGGGCACGTCGGTGGAGGAGATCGCCGCCCACGCCGGGGTCAGCAAGCCCGTCGTGTACGAGCACTTCGGCGGCAAGGAGGGCCTCTACGCGGTTGTGGTCGACCGCGAGGTGCGCACCCTGCACGACGCCATCCGAACGGCGATCACGACCCCGCGGGCCAACCCCCGCGCCCTGATCGAGCTGGGGACGCTGGCCCTGCTCGACTACATCGACGACAACCCCAACGGCTTCCGGATCCTCTCCCGGGACTCCTCCGGCACCTCGCCGGAGGGCAGTTTCGCCACGATCCTGTCCGACATCGCCTCGCGCGTGGAGGACCTGCTGGCCGACGAGTTCGAGAAACGGCACCTCGACGCCGCCACCGCCCCGCTGTACTCGCAGATGCTGGTCGGACTGGTCGCGCTCGCCGGGCAGTGGTGGATCAACAGCCGGGAGGAGCAGACGCTGCCCAAGCCGGTGGTCGCCGCGCACCTGGTCAACCTCGCCTGGCACGGCATGCGGAACCTCGACCCCGCGCCGAAGCTGTACACCCACCCCGAGCGGTGAGACGGACGGGCGGCGCCCGTCCCGCAGCCAATCCCGAAGGCCACTCGGCTTTGGGAGCGCTTCCATCTAGGATGAGCGCGTGACCACGCCGCACCCGCTGAGCTCGCGCACGGCCGCGGGCGCCGTCGTCCTGCTCTTCGGCTACAACGGCCTGGTCATCGGCGCCTACGCCGCCTCGATCCCCGTCCTGAGGGCACGCTTCGGCCTCGAACCCTGGCAACTGGCGCTGTTCTTCGTGTGCATGGGCCTGGCCGGGATCGCGTCCATGCAGGTCGCCGGACGCCTGGCAGACCGTCACGGCGCACGGCGGGTCGCCCTGGCGATGCTGCCGGTGCTGGTGGTGGCGATCCTGGGCATCGGCTGGGCGCCCACCCTGCCGGCGCTGTTCGTCGCCGGTGTCGTCCTCGGCCTCGCCAACGGCGGCATCGACGTGTCCATGAACGCGATCGGCGTCCAGGTGGAACGCCGGCGTCCCCGACCGATCATGAGCTTCTTCCACGGGATGTGGTCGGTCGGCAACCTGGCCGGGGCCGTCCTGCTGGTGGCGACGGCCTCCCTCTTCGGCGGCGCGGCGGAACCCGCGATGCTGACCGCGACCACCGTCGCCGCCGTGCTCGGCGTGGCGGCCTTCGCCCTCGCCTGGCGGATCACCCCCGAGACCGAACTCGTGTCCCACCACGACGAGAGCGGAGCGCGGACGCCGATCCCGGCGTCCGCCTACCTGCTGGGCCTGATGGCGATCGCCTTCGGCCTCGGCGAGGGCACGGCCAACGACTGGTCCGGCGTGCACGTCACCGAGATCGCGCAGGTCGACCCGGCCACGGGGGCGCTCGGCTTCACCTGCGTGGCAGCGTGCATGGTGATCATCCGGCTGCTCGGCGACGCCCTCGTGGCCCGCTTCGGCCGGCGCGCCGTGACCACCTTCGGCGGCGCCTGCTCCGCGACCGGCTACCTGATCGCCGCGCTCGGCACCGGGCTGCCCGTCCTGCTGGTCGGGTGGTCGCTCGTCGGCCTCGGCATCGGGATGATCGCGCCGCAGGTGTATGCCGTGGCCGGGCACACCGCCGGCGGACGTGGCCTCGCCGTCGTGGTCACCTTCGGCTACGCCACGTTCCTCATCGCCCCGGCCCTGATCGGCTGGCTCGTGCAGACCATCGGCGTCCAGCCCACCATGTTCCTGCCGGCCGTCCTGCTGTCGGGGCTGATCCTGGTCGCCCGGATCATGCCGGGTCGCCAACCCGCGCCCGCCCCCGTCGCCGAAGGCTGAGCGCCGTCCGCCCGCCGAGGGCTGAGCGCCGTTCGCCCGCCGAGGGCTGAGCGCCGTCCGCCCACCGAGGGCTGAGCGCCGTCCGCCCACCGAGGGCTGAGCGCCGTTCGCCCGCCGAGGGCCAGCCTTGTTGCCGAGGGCTCGCCCCTGTGCGCTGGCCCTCGGCGCCAAGGCTGGCCCTCGGCATGGGGGGCTGGCCCTCGGCGTGGAGGGCTGGCCCTCACCAAAGCGGGGCGGAGAGGCGGGCAGGCTGGCGGGGACCGGCGGCGGACCGGCGTGCGAGCGCTATACGAGCAGGCGGGCTCCGGGGACGGGGCCGCTGACCCGCTTGACGGCGCGGCACAGTCCCTCGCTGGAGAGGCGGACGGACAGGTCGACCGCGGCGGGCTCGTTGGCGGCGAGGAAGGCCACGGTCGGGCCGGAGCCCGACACCATGGACGCCACCGCGCCCAGGTCGTCGCCGGCCTCCAGCAGGTGTGACAGCTGGGGACGCAGCGCCAGCGCCGCCGGCTCGAGGTCGTTCACGAGCGAGCGGCCGAGCGCCTGGACGTCACCGCTGACGAGCGCGTTGAGCAGGCCGTCCGGCACGTCGAGGTGGTCGCTGCCCAGCCCGAGCTCGTCGAACCTCGCGAAGACCGCAGGCGTGGACAGCTCGCCGTCGCTGAACGCGAGCACCCAGTGGTAGGTGCCCCTGCTCAGCACCGACGTCAGCTCGTCGCCCCGGCCCCTGCCGAGCGCCGTGCCCCCGGCCAGGCAGAACGGGACGTCCGCCCCGAGGCGGGCGCCGAGCGTGCGCAGCTCGTCGGGGGAGATGTCGAGGTCCCACAGCACCGCGCAGGCCAGCAGGGCGCCGGCAGCGTCCGCAGAGCCGCCCGCCATGCCGCCGGCCACGGGGATCGACTTGCGGATCACCAGGTCGGCGCCGAGAGGCTTCCCCGCGCCCCACGTACGGGCGAGCAGGCGGGCCGCACGGACGGCGAGGTTGTCGTCCCCGGTGGGAACCTGGTCGGCCTGCTCCCCGACCACCTGGACGCTGAACCGGCCCGGCGGGGCCCAGGACGCGTCCACCTCGTCGTACAGCGACACGGCCTGGAACACCGTGGAGAGCGAGTGGTAGCCGTCCGGACGCCGCCGGCCGCTGCGCAGCGAGAGGTTGACCTTGCCCGCCACGCGGACGCGGACGACCTCTGCCTCGGTGACCGGGGATGCCATGGCGCGAGGCTATCCCACCGGGCCCGGCACGACCTCGGCAATGCGGACGAAGTCGGCGATGCCCAGCACCTCGCCGCGGGCCTGCGGATCGACCCCCACCGACTCCAGCGCGGCGGAGGTCGCCGCGGAGGAGCCGAAGACCCCGGCGAGGGCCGAGCGCAGCATCTTGCGGCGCTGCGAGAAGGCGGCGTCCACGACGGCGAACACCCGCTCGCGGGACGCGGTCGTCGCCGGCGGCTCGCGCCGGACGAGCTCCACCAGCCCGGAGTCGACGTTGGGCACCGGCCAGAAGACCGTCGGCGGCACGCTGCCGACGCGGCGGGCCGCGCAGTACCAGGCGAGCTTCACCGACGGCACGCCGTAGGTGCGCGAGCCCGGCCCGGCGACGAGCCGGTCGGCCACCTCCGACTGCACCATGACCAGCCCGCCCCGCACGGAAGGGAAGCGCGCGAGCACGTGCAGCAGCACCGGCACGCTCACGTTGTAGGGCAGGTTGGCCACGACGAGGGTGGGCTGGGGATCGTCGAGGACATCGACGGCGAGGGCGTCCGCCTCCACCACGCGGAGAGCGTCCGCGCGCCCCGGGAGGCGCTCCGCGGCCGTCCGCGTCAGCCGCCGGGCGAGGCTGTGCTCGATCTCGATCGCGACGACCCCCGCCGCGCGTTCGAGCAGGCCGAGGGTGAGCGAGCCGAGGCCGGGGCCGATCTCGAGCACGACGTCGTCCTCCCGGACGCCCGCCGCGGCCACGATCCGGCGGACGGTGTTCGCGTCGTGCACGAAGTTCTGGCCGCGCTGCTTGGTGGGACGCAGGTCGAGTTCCGCGGCGAGCGCCCGGATGGTGCGCGGGTCGAGCAGGGCGTCGGCCATCACCACTCCCCGAACAGCGCGGACGCGTTGGCGGCCAGGCGGGCGCACAGCTCGCCGAGGTCCGCCCCCCGCCGCTCGGCCACGAAGCGGACGGTGTGCGGCAGCAGGTAGCTGGAGTTCGGCCGTCCCCGCAACGGCATGGGCGTCAGGTAGGGCGCGTCGGTCTCCACCAGCAGCCGGTCGTCCGGGGTGATGTCGAGGGCCTCGCGCAGCGCCTCGTTGGCCGTGAAGGTCACCGTCCCCGGGAAGGACAGCCAGAACCCGCGGTCGAGACAGGCCCGTGCGAAGGCGGCGTCACCGGAGAAGCAGTGCATCTGCACCCGCTCGGGCGCTCCCTCCGCAGCGAGCACGTCGAGCACGTCCGCGTGCGCGTCGCGGTCGTGGATGACCAGGGCGAGGTCGTGCTCCTTCGCCCAGGCGATGTGGGCGGCGAACGCCTCCTTCTGCCGCGCCTGACCCTCGGCGTCGCGCGTCCGGAAGTAGTCCAGGCCCGTCTCCCCCACGCCGCGGACGCGGTCCGACGATCCCACCACCGCCGCCAGCCGGTCGAGCTCCGCGCCCAGCCGGTCGCCCAGCCGGGCGGCATCGTTGGGATGGATCGCCACGGCGGCGACCACCGGGGGGAAGGTCTCTGCGAGGTCGACGGCGGTCACCGACGAGGCGACGTCCGTGCCCACCTCGACGATGCGGGTCACGTTGACCGCCGCGGCCATGGCGAGCGCATCGGCGACGCCCAGACCGCTGAACTCGCGGGTGCTGTCGGCGTGGGTGTGCGCGTCCGTGGTGGGGACGGGCAGGGGCTGTGGGCTCGGGGGCAGGGCGGTCACCGCTCCTCCTTCCTCGCCGCGAGCGCTGCGGCGTAGAGCGACTTGCGGGGCAGGCCGGCATCGGCCGCGACCGCCGCGACGACGGCGGAGAACGGCTCGCCGGCGGCGACCCTCTCCGCGACCAGCGGGAGGGCGTCCTCGATCGACACGGCGGCGGGCGCCGCACCGGCCACGACCACGGTGATCTCGCCGCGGACGCCCGCCGCGGCCCAGTCGGCCAGCTCGGCGAGGGTGCCCCTGCGGGTCTCCTCCCAGGTCTTGGTCAGCTCGCGGCTGACCGCAGCCCTCCGGTCGTCGCCGAAGGCCGTCCGCGCGTCGGCG
Source organism: Propionicimonas sp. T2.31MG-18 (assembly GCF_964266745.1). NCBI lineage: Bacteria > Bacillati > Actinomycetota > Actinomycetes > Propionibacteriales > Nocardioidaceae > Propionicimonas > Propionicimonas sp. T2.31MG-18. The sequence goes on along the minus strand of NZ_CAXWGX010000028.1, from coordinate 110,369 downwards.
AGGAACTCCTCCAGCCGGTGGGGCGCCTCGAAGAACACCATCGTGCGCTCCTCGGACGCGAGCCCGGAGAGCCGGCGGCGCCGCTCGCCGCCCTTGCGCGGCAGGAACCCCTCGAAGCAGAAGCGGTCGGTCGGCAGCCCGGAGAGCGCCAGCGCGACCAGCACAGCGGACGGCCCGGGCACCACGCGCACCGGCAGCCCGGCGTCCACGGCCGCGGCCACGACCCGGTAGCCGGGGTCGGAGACGGTCGGCATGCCGGCGTCGGAGACCACCACCACCGTCCGCCCCTCGGCGAGGGCGTCGAGCAGGCCAGAGACCCGGGACGCCTCGTTGCCGTCGAAGTAGGAGACCACCCGCGCGCTCGTGGTGACGCCGAGCCGGGTGAGCAGGCCGTGGAGCCGGCGGGTGTCCTCCGCGGCGATCACGTCGGCGGTCGCCAGCGCGGCGCGCAGCGCGGGCGAGGCGTCCTCGACATTGCCGATCGGCGTGCCGGCCAGCACCAGTGATCCGCCTCCGCGCTCCTCGTCCACCCGTGCAGTATTCCCGATCGCGGCGCTCGGACGCCCACCCCCGCCCGCCACCTAGGATGTCGGCGTGACCGAAGCGGAGTGGGGGGACGGCGGCGACGCCCCGTCCGGCGACCCGCAGGCCCCCTCGGGCACCCTCGCCAGGGAGGCGTCGCCGCCCGACGCCGGTCCGGTCGCACCCCCGGCCGCCGAGGGAGCGGGCATCGTTCCGCCGGCCGCGGACGACGCCGGGGTCGACGAGGACTGGGCCGAGCCGGAGCCAGCGACCGCCGTGGCGCCGTGGCGGCGGCTGCGCCGCTCGGTCTACCGCGACGACCTCAGCACGATCGACCGCCTGCGCGACGGCCAGGCCGCCCTGCGCGACCGGCTCGCCGGCTGGGTGGTGACGCTCGCCATCACCGCGATCGCCTTCGTCATCCGGCTGGTGAACATCGGCTACCCGAACAAGCTGGTCTTCGACGAGACGTACTACCCCAAGGACGCCTGGACGCTGTGGAAGTTCGGCTACGAGCGCGAGTGGCCGGACGCGAAGTCCGCGAACACCCAGATCGCCAACGGCGACGTCGACATCTACAAGACCACGGCGGAGTTCGTCGTGCACCCGCCGGTCGGCAAGTGGCTGATCGGCCTCGGCGAGCAGATGTTCGGGATGAACTCGTTCGGCTGGCGCTTCATGCCGCTGGTCTTCGGCACGCTGCTGGTCCTGGTCACCATCCGGTTCGCCCGCCGCCTGTCCCGCTCAACGCTGGTCGGCGGCATCGCCGGCGTCCTGCTCACCTTCGACGGGCTGTCGTTCGTGATGTCGCGGATCGGCCTGCTCGACATCTTCCAGGCGTTCTTCATCGTCGCGGCGGTGGCCTGCGTCCTCGCCGACCGGGACGCGTACCGCGGACGGCTCGCCGACCACCTCGAGGCCGTCGGCATGCCCGACCTCGGCGGGCGGTTCGGGCCCGTCTACTGGTGGCGTCCGTGGCGGCTGGCGGCCGGCGTCCTGTTCGGCCTCGCCATCGGCACGAAGTGGAACTCGGTGTTCGTGCTCGCCGCCATGGGCGTGCTGAGCGTGCTGTGGGACGTCGGGGCGCGCCGGCTGGCCGGCGCGGACTGGCGGGCCTGGCAGGCGCTGCTGGTGGACGGCGTCCCCGCGTTCGTGAAGCTGGTCGTCGTCTCCGCACTCATCTACGTGGCGACGTGGGCGGGCTGGCTGCTGACCTCCGGCGGCTACGACCGGGACTGGGGCAAGAACAACCCCGACAGCCCCTGGACGAAGTACCTGGGCGAGACGTGGGCGTCGTTCCTGAAGTACCACCAGGACATCTACAACTTCCACACCGGCCAGTACATCAAGGACCAGACGCACCCCTACGACGCGCACCCGATCGGCTGGCTGGTGATGGCGCGTCCCATCGGGATCGACGCCGTCAACGACATCAAGCCGGGCGTCGACGGCTGCTGGGCGACCGGCGACGACACCTGTATCCGGGTGATCTCCGGCATGGGCACGCCGATCCTGTGGTGGATGGCGTTCCTCGCCCTGTTCGTCGGCCTGGTGTGGTGGCTGGCGGGTCGCGACTGGCGCTTCGGCCTGCCGATCGTGGCGGCGATGGCCACGTACCTGCCGTGGTTCCCGAACGCCGACCGTCCGGTGTTCTTCTTCTACGCGATCTGCATCGTGCCGTTCACGGTGACGATCCTGGCCATGGTGATGGGTCTGGTGCTCGGCCCGCGCGACGGCCCCTACCGGAGGCGCGGGGCGATCATCGTGGGCGTCGCCGTTGCCCTCGTCGTGGTGAACTTCGCCTACATCTACCCGGTGCTCACCGACCAGCTGATGCTGTACAAGGACTGGCTCGCCCGGATGTGGCTGCGCTCCTGGATCTGAGCGCCAGGGGCCTCTGCGCGAGCGGACCGAACCGGGGAAAACCTGCCCCAGAAGCTAGTGGACGCCACGGCCCGTGCACCGGGATCTCACCAGCGAACCGGCCCCTCCGGGCCCGGGAACGCCGCCAATAGAGTTCGCTCGGCTCTGGGCTGCGTCGCGAAGGGAAACACATGGCTGTTTGGAAGTTGCACGGCAACGGCACGGTCGAACCGGGGGCCGTGGTCACCCCCGACGAGCGACTCGGCTGGGGAAAGATGTTCGGCCTCGGTGCGCAGCACGTGGTGGCCATGTTCGGCGCCACCTTCCTGGTGCCGCTGATCACCGGGTTCCCGATCCCCGCCACGTTGTTCTTCAGCGGTGTCGGCACCCTGCTGTTCCTGGTGATCACCGGCAACCGGCTGCCGAGCTACCTCGGTTCGTCCTTCGCCTTCATCTCGCCGGTGCTGGCGTCCAAGATGGGTGACGACATCGGCAAGGCCCTGTTCGGGATCATGCTCACCGGCATCCTGCTCGCGATCGTCGGCGCGGTCGTGCACCTGGCCGGCTCCGGCTGGATCGACGCGCTCATGCCGCCGGTGATGACCGGCACGATCGTGATGCTGATCGGCTTCAACCTCGCCGGCGCGGCGTGGGGCGAGGCGAACAAGTCCGGCTTCTGGGCCGCCCCGGTCACCGGCTGGATCACCCTGATCGCGATCGTCCTGATCACCGTCCTGTTCCGCGGGCTGATCGGCCGGCTGTCGATCCTCCTCGGCGTGGTCGTCGGCTACATCGCCGCCCTCATCCAGGGCCAGGTGGACTTCGCCGCCGTCGGCTCTGCCGCCTGGATCGGCCTGCCGGCCTTCACCCTGCCGACGGTCGACTTCAGCGTCGCCGCCCTGTTCCTGCCGGTCGTGCTCGTGCTGATCGCAGAGAACGTCGGCCACGTGAAGTCGGTGGCCCTGATGACCGGGCACAACTACGACAAGACGATGGGACGCGCGCTGCTCGCCGACGGCGTGGCCACCACGCTGGCCGGCTTCGGCGGCGGCTCCGGCACCACCACCTACGCGGAGAACATCGGCGTGATGGCGGCGACCAAGGTCTACTCCACCGCGCTGTACTGGATCGCCGGCGGCATCGCCATCGCGCTGTCGTTCATCCCGAAGTTCGGCCAGGCGATCGCCACGATCCCGGCCGGCGTGATCGGCGCGGCCGGCACCGTCCTGTACGGCATGATCGGCCTGCTCGGCGCCCGGATCTGGATCGACAACAAGGTGGCGTTCACCAACCCTGTCAACCTGATCCCGGCCGCGATCGGCCTGATCATGGGCATCGCGAACTTCAACTTCACCGTGGGCGGCCTGTCCTTCGGTGGCGTGACGGTCGGCACGGTGACCGCGCTGGTGCTCTACCACCTGATGAAGGCCGTCGCGAAGGCCCGCGGCACCGACATCGGCGAGGACAGCACCGCCCTGGTGGCGGAGTTCGACGACTCCTACGTCGCCGACGACGCTCGCTAGACCCTCGCCCGAAGCCCCCGCCCCGCGGCGGGGGCTTCGGCGCGTTTCGGGCCGTCGCCGGCGTCAGCGTCCGGTGAGCGCGCGCACCGAGGGCGGCACGGGGATGCCGTCGCGCAGGTCCGGGCTGGGGACGGGGGCGCCGTAGCCGGTCGCCAGCGGGACGACGCCGGCCCACGCGTCGCCGGCGACGTCCTCGGCCGGGTCCTCGGGGAAGCCGTCGGCGGTCTTCACCGACCATTCGCCGATCGGGAACGCCAGCACCATCGTCGCCGCACGCTCCCTCCGGGTACTCGGCCGGACCTCCGCGGTGCGCCCGGGAAGGACCCGGTCGGTGAACAGGTCGAGGGCGTGCGCGGCCTCCGCACCGGTCAGCGGCGTGCAGCGGCCGAACAGGCAGGCGCTGCGGTACCGCATCCCCGACTCGAACGCCGAGCGCGCCACCTTGATCGCCTCCAGGGCAGTGACGGTGACGCAGGCGTCCACGCCGGAGGCGAGGACGCGCAGCCAGCGGGAGCCCGTCGAGCCGTGGAAGATCAGCCGGTCGCCGTCGCGCGCGAAGCCGATCGGGAGGACCAGGGGGCCCTCCGGCAGCACCAGTCCGACGTGGGCGAGGAGCACCTCGTCGAGCAGCGCGTCGAGCACGGCGCGGTCGCTGGACGCGCGCTCTGGCATGCGGGTGGGCAGGAGCGTGCGGCCCATGGTCCCTCCTTGTCGGTCCGTTCGTCGGGCCGATTCTCCCCCGAGCAGGCCCTCCCCCGCGTCCCCGGTGCCGGCGCGGCGAGATGCGGACGCCGCGCGTCCGACCGGCTGCGCTAGCTTGTCGCCGTGCGCAGCCGACTGACCCCCGCCGTCCGGATGGGGTTGTCGATCGCCGTCGCCGTCGGCGTCTACGGGATCTCGTTCGGCGCGCTCTCGGTCGGCTCCGGCCTGGACGTGTGGCAGACCTGCGCGCTCAGCGCACTGATGTTCACCGGCGGCTCGCAGTTCGCCTTCATCGGCGTGGTCGCCGGCCAGGGGACGGGCGCGGCGGCCTGGGCCGCGGCGACGCTGCTCGGCATCCGCAACGGCGTCTACGGCATGCAGCTCAAGGCGCTCATCCGGCCGCCGGGACGGCTGATCCCGCTGATGGCCCAGCTCACCATCGACGAGTCGACGGCGACCGCGACCGCGCAGGACGACCACGACGAGCGCGTCCGCGGCTTCTGGACGGCCGGTGTGGGCGTCTACGTGCTGTGGAACGCGTCCACGCTCGTCGGGGCGCTGGTCGGCAACAGCATCGGCGACCTCAGTGCGTGGGGCCTGGACGGCGCCGCGGTGGCGGCCTTCCTCGGGCTGCTCTGGCCCCGGCTGCACGGCCGTGACCCGGTGGCGATCGCGGTCGTCGCCGCGCTGGCCACGCTGCTGACACTGCCGCTGCTGCCGCCGGGCATCCCCGTGCTCGTCGCCGCAGCGGTGACAGCGGGCTGGTGGGCGTGGCGCCGGCGAGCGGTGGTGGCGCCATGACCCTGTGGCCCTGGGTGCTCGGCGCCTGCCTGGCCGCCTACCTGATCAAGCTCGCCGGGTACCTGCTCCCCCAGTCTCTGCTCGACCGCCCGGTCTTCCACGAGCTGGCCGGGGCGCTGACCGTCGGGCTGCTGGCGTCGCTGACGGTGATGAACGCGGTCGGGCGCGGGCAGTCGATCGCCCTCGACTCCCGGCTCCTCGCCCTCGCCGCGGGTGCGGTCGCGCTGCGCCTGAGGGCGCCGTACATCGTCGTGGTGATCGTGGGCGGGGTGGCCGCGGCCGTGGGGCGGCGGCTCGGGCTGCCCTGAGCGGGGCCGTCGTGAGCCGCACGCGGCCACGCCGGACGCGGGGTCGCCGGGCTCACGCCCGCCGCGCGCCCGCCTCGTCGGCGTCCTCGACAGCCCACTCCTCGTCCAGCTCGTCGGACTCACCCCGGGAGCGCGGACGGTGGCGCACCAGGAGGATGCCGCCCAGGACGAGTGCCACGACGGAGACGACGTCGATGCCCAGCATCGTCCACAGCCGCAGCTGCAACCGTGCCTCGATGTCGGGGACGGTGAGGTCCGCGGTGCCGAACACGTCGACGCGGCGGTCCAGGAGCCACCAGCCCCAGTGCAGGACCATGCCGATGATCACCGACGCCACGCCCCGGGCCCACAGGGGCCGGTGCAGCCAGGCGCCGACGGCCAGCCCGATGACGATCACGGCGCTCAGCCCGATCTCGACCCAGCCGAGTGCCACCATGGCGGCGACGATGGCCTCACCGGCCGCCGGGTCACCGGCAAGGGTGAGGTTCGCCGCCCAGACCCCGACCAGGATCGCCCCCTGGGAGATGGCCGACAGTGCCACGACGAGGTGCAGCACCGGCCACCAGCCGAGCCGCACCGGGAAGTCCATGTGGCCATCCTGCTGCCCCGGGCGCGGGTTGGCCAAACCGGTCCTCCCCCTCGTCACACCTGTCACAGGCGTCACGCGTCCAGCGCACTCGCTCCCAGCCAGGCCCGGGGGACGCCGAACCCCTCGACGAGGTCGAGCGCCGAGGGGCGCAGCTCCGCGCACAGCGCGTTGACTTGGGCGTTCACCGCCTTGGCACGGCCCGCCGAGATCCGGTTGTGCTCCAGGAACCAGGCAGCGTCCGCCGCGATGCTGCCGAGAGCGTAGAGGCTGCACAGGCGCTCGAGCACCTGGCGGGCCTCCGGGTCGGCGCAGGCCTCGATGCCGGCGATGAACGCCTCGAGCGTGACCCGCTCCAGGTGTGCGCGGGCCACGAAGAGCATGTGCTCGCCGAGGCGGTTCACCGACTCGAAGCTGCGGCTGTCCGCGCGCCGCGTCCGCCGGGCCAGCGACTCCAGCGAATGCCGCTCGCGCTCCTCGAACAGGTAGGCGTGCCAGCCGCGGTCGACGAGCGCCAGCTCCTCCGGGCGCCTCCGGGCGGTGGCCACGAGGCGGTCGACGAGCAGGTTGGCCGCCGTCCGCTCCAGCACCGTCCCGCCGACCAGCTTCGCCGCCTGCTGGACCATCCCGACCCGGTCGAGGTCCCCCCAGACCTGCCGGTAGTCGGTGAGCAGGGCCTTCGCCACGAGCTGGAGCAGCACGGTGTTGTCGCCCTCGAAGGTGGCGAAGACGTCGGCGTCCGCGCGGAGACCGACCAGGCGGTTCTCGGCCATGTAGCCGGCGCCGCCGCACGCCTCGCGGCACTCCTGGATCGTGTCGTTCGCGAACCGGGTGGCCAGGGCCTTGAGCCCGGCGGCGCGGGTCTCCAGCTGGCGCTGCTCGCGCTCGGTGTGCTCGCCGCCACCCTGGACGTGCGCCAGCGCGGTCGTCAGCTCGTTCTGGGCGAACCCGAGCGCATAGGCCCGGGCGATCGCGGGCAGCAGGCGTCGCTGGTGGGTGAGGTAGTCCAGCAGCACCACGCCGTCGGGGTGGCCGGGTGCGGGGAACTGCCGGCGGGTGAGCGCGTAGCGGGTGGCGATCGACAGGCCGCGACGGGCGGCGATCCCCGCCCCGGCGGCGATGCACACCCGCCCGCGGACGAGGGTGCCGAGCATGGTGAAGAACCGCCGGTTGGGGTTCTCGATCGGCGAGCGGTACACGCCGTCCTCCCCCACGCCGCCGTACCGGTCGAGGAGCATCTGCCGCGGCACCCGCACCCGGGCGAAGCGGAGCCGCCCGTTGTCGACGCCGAGCAGGCCGCCCTTGGCACCGTGGTCGGAGGTGGTGACGCCCGGCAGGTCGTTGCCTTCGGCGTCACGGATCGGCACGAGGACGGCGTGCACGCCGTGGTGACGGCCCTGCACCAGCAGCTGGCCGAACACCACGGCCATCGAGCCGTCGCGCGCGGCGTTGCCGATGTAGGCCTTGGTCGCGCCCGGGGTCTGCGAGTGCACCTCGTACTCGTCGGTCTCCGGGATGTAGGTGATGGTGGTCTCGAGGTTCGCGACGTCCGACCCGTGGCCGAGCTCGGTCATCGCGTAGCAGCCGAGCAGGTCCAGGCGCGTGATGGCCGGCAGGAACGTGTCGTGGTGCCAGCGGGTGCCCAGGTTAGTGACCGCGCCGCCGAACAGCCCGAACTGGACGCCGGACTTGATCAGGGTGGAGAGGTCGCCGTGGGCGAGCATCTCGAAGGCCACCACCGCTGCTGCCGGGTCCGCCGGGTCGTCGGCGTCGCGCGGGATGCCCGCCGCGCCGAAGCCGGCGTCCGACAGCTCGCGCAGCCGGGCCAGCACCCAGTCGCGGGCCTCCTCGATCGACTGGCCGGGATCGCGGTGGAGGTTCTCGGACGGGAACGCGGCCCTGGCCTCCGCGCGCCGGTCGGCCCAGGGGCCGTCCAGCGCACGGCGCAGGCTCGCCCCGAGAACGCTCAGGTCCTCTCCGGGCACGGTCTCAGGCGGGTTCAGCAACGTGGTCATTCCTGCTCCTGTCGTGGGGGGACGGCGGCCAGGCCGACGGCCAGGGCCGGGGTGAAGAAGGCGTCGAGCTCTGCCAGCACGACCGCGCGCGGCTGGCGGGGTTCCGTGGCCATCCAGGCGTCCGCCGCCGCCCGGATGAAGCCGACGAGGCCGTGGCCCCAGGTGGTCGCGCAGGACGGGTCCTGGCCGTGCCGGCGCAGGTGGCCGGCGAAGGCCCGGCTGACGTGGCTGCCGATGAGTTCGGGCAGGCCGCCGTAGGGGTCGATCGACGCGGCTTCCAGCGACGGCGGGCTGAGCACGAACCGGTAGATGTCGGGGTCGCGCTCGACCAGGGAGAGGTAGGCGTCGGCGAGGTCGTGGGCCAGCACGCGCAGGTCGTCGGCGTCGGTCAGCTCCAGCGCGACCCTCAGGTCGGCGTGGATGAACTCGTGGACGGCAGCCACGACCGCGACGTACAGCCCGGCGCGGTCGCCGAAGTGCCGGTAGATCACCGTCTTGGAGGTGCCCGCCTGCGCGGCGATCTCGTCCATGCCCACGCCGGCGCCGTGCTTGCGGATCGCCCGCAACGTGTCCTCCACCAGCTCCCTCCTGCGGGTGAGGCGGTGTTCGGCCCAGCGGGTGTCGCGTCCATCGGTGGTCACCCCTCCACAGTACCCAGTACCTGACGTATCTGCTACCGTCGGTATCGAATAAAAGGAGGACCGATGCAGCTTCCCCGTACCCCGGTCGTCGTCGGCGGCAACCGGACGCCGTTCGCGAAGGCGGGCACCCGCTACGCGTCCGCGGGCAACACCGACCTGCTCACCGCAGCCCTCGACGGGCTCGTCGCGCGCTTCGGGCTCGCCGGCAGCGAGCTGGACGAGGTGGCGGCCGGTGCCGCGCTCAAGCACAGCAGGGACTTCAACCTGACCCGCGAGGCCGTGCTGTCGTCCGCGCTGGCCCCGACCACCCCGGCCGTCGACCTCCAGCAGGCGTGCGGCACCGGCCTGGAGGCCGTCGTGTACGTCGCCAACAAGATCTCCCTCGGGCAGGCGTCGGTCGGGATCGGCGGCGGGGTGGACTCGGCCTCCGACGCCCCGATCGCCGTCAGCGAGGGACTGCGGCGGGCACTCCTCGCAGCCAACCGCGCCCGCACCATCCCCGAGCGGCTCCGCGCGCTGGCCTCGATCCGGCCCGGCCACCTCGCGCCCGTGGCGCCGCAGGTCGTGGAGCCGCGGACGGGGCTGTCGATGGGCGAGCACCAGGCGCCGACCACGGCGGCGTGGGGCATCTCCCGGGAGGCACAGGACGAACTGGCCGCCGCGTCGCACGCCCACCTCGCCCGCGCCTGGGACACGGGCTTCTTCGACGACCTGGTCACCCCCTACCTCGGGGTGTCCCGGGACACCGTCCTGCGCCCGGACACTTCCGTGGAGAAGCTGGCCGCGCTGCGTCCGGTGTTCGGCGACACGATGACGGCCGGCAACTCCACCGCGCTCACCGACGGCGCCGCCGTGGTGCTCCTCGCCGAGCAGGAGTGGGCCCTGGCGCACGGGCTGCCGCCGCTGGCGCGGATCGTGGACGCCCAGGTGGCCGCTGTTGACCACGTCGCCGGCGACGACCTGCTGCTGGCGCCGACCCACGCCGCGGCGCGGCTGCTCGCCCGCCAGGGGATGTCGCTGCAGGACGTCGAGCTCTACGAGCTCCACGAGGCGTTCGCGTCCACCGTGCTGGCCACGCTCGCCGCCTGGGAGTCCGAGCGCTACTGCCGCGACCGGCTGGGACTCGACGCCCCGCTGGGCGCGATCGACCGCAGCCGGCTGAACGTGAACGGCTCCTCGCTGGCCGCCGGGCACCCGTTCGCCGCGACCGGCGGACGGATCGTCGCGACGCTGGCCAAGCTCCTGCACGAGCGCGGCACCGGCGCGCGCGGCCTGGTGTCGGTGTGCGCTGCCGGCGGCCAGGGCGTCGTCGCGCTGCTGGAGGCGGTGTGATGGCCGGGCTGCTGGAGCGGGCGTTCACCTCGGCACCGGGACGCGCCGTCGCCTCTCGCCTCGGGCTCGCGGAGCCCCCGGTGCTCCGTCGCGGGCCGGCCCTGCCGGACGAGCCGCTGGTGCTGGCGTCCCTGGCCGGCTCCACGCTGGTGTCGGACACGCTGGCCCTGCTCGGCGTCCGCGCGGGGGAGCCGCTGCTCGACGACGGCCCCGAGCCGCCCGCCTACCCCGGGCGCATCGGCGGCATCGTCGTCGACGCGCGAGACCTGCGTCGCATCGATCAGCTCGAGGCGCTCCGGGCGGTGCTGCGCCCCGCGTTGCGGGCGCTGGCGGCGTCCGGGCGGGTGGTGCTGGTCGCCGACGACGACGTGGACGGCCTGGAGGCGCGCGCCGTCCGCCAGGCCCTCGACGGGATCAGCCGCACCGTCGGCAAGGAACTGCGCCGCGGTGCCACCTGCAACCTGGTGTTCGTGGCCGCCGGCACCTCCGCGTCCGATCTCGCCTCGACCCTCGGCTTCCTGCTCGAGGGCCGCTCGGCCTTCGTCGACGGCCAGTCCTGGATCGTCGCCCCCCGCCTCCCCCTCTCGCCCTCCCCCACCCCCACCCCGTTCCTGCCCCCGAGTGCAACCCCCGCTGCCGGAATTCCGGCAGCGGGCGTTGCACTCGGCAGCGAACGCGGAGGGGGCGGACGGCGGGTCGACGCGCGGGGGGACGCGCGGCCGCTCGCCGGGCGCATCGTCGCGGTCACCGGGGCGGCCCGGGGGATCGGGGCGCAGATCGCGACAGTCGCAGCCGGGCAGGGCGCGACGGTGGTCTGCGTGGACATCCCGGCGGCCGGCGAGGCACTGGCCGCGCTGGCCAACCGGCTCCACGGGACCGCGCTGCAGCTCGACGTCACCGCCGCGGACGCCGGGGAGCGGATCGCCGCCCACGTGGCGTCCCGGCACGGCGGGCAGGCCCACCTGTACGGCATCGTGCACAACGCCGGCATCACCCGAGACAAGCTGCTGGTGAACACCGACGCGCAGCGCTGGGCGCAGGTGCTCTCGGTGAACCTCGAGGCCGAACTGCGGATCAACCCGGTCCTCCTCGACGGGCGCCCGGGCGGGCTGGCCGACGGCGGCCGGATCGTCGGCGTCGCCTCCACCTCCGGCATCGCGGGCAACCGGGGACAGGCCAACTACGCCGCGTCCAAGGCCGGCGTGGCGGGGCTCGTCCGCGCGCTGGCCCCCGAGCTCGCCCCGCGTGGCATCACGGTGAACGCCGTCGCGCCCGGCTTCATCGAGACCGACATGACGGCCCGCATCCCGTTCGTTCAGCGCGAGGTGTTCCGCCGGACGAACAGCCTCAGCCAGGGCGGCCTGCCGGTGGATGTGGCCGAGACGATCTGCTACTTCCTCGACCCGGACAGCGCGGGCGTCACCGGGCAGGTCGTCCGGGTCTGCGGCCAGAACCTGGTCGGCGCCTGATGGACGCCGACGTCGACCTCCTGGCCGGGATGCCGCGCCTCGGCCCGCTCTTCGCGCGCGCAGCGCTGCCGTCCCTGCACCGCGGGCCGGCCCGCCTTCCGCGGTCGACCGCCGTCGTGACCGGCGTTCGGCAGGACGTGGCTCGCCTGGCCGACTACGACCGGGTCTGCGGCTTCGGAGTGCGGGACGCCGTCCCGCCGACGTGGCTGCACGTGCTGACCTTCCCGCTCCACGTGCACCTGCTCTCCGGCCCGGAGTCCACGATCCGGCTCGCCGGCGTCGTGCACGTGTCGAACCGGATGCGCCTGCACCGTCCGGTCGCCGCCGGCGAGGTGCTGGACGTGTCGGTGCGCGCCGGCAACCTCCGCCCGCACCGGAGGGGTGCGCTGCTCGACATGGTCGGCGAGGTCCGCAGGGGCGACGAACCGGTCTGGGAGGGCGTGAGCACCTACCTGGCGCCCGGTGCCCGGGTGGCCGGTGAGCCGGACGAGGTCACCCGGCCCGCGGTCGAGCCGCGCTCCCCCATTGCCCTGTGGCGCCTGGCCGCGGGCCTGGGCCGCGACTACCGGCGCGTCTCCGGCGACCCGAACCCGATCCACACCAACGTCCTGGCGGCGCGTGCGTTCGGCTTCGCCCGTCCGATCATCCACGGGATGTGGACCCACGCACGGCTGCTCGCCGCACTCGACGCCCGCCTGCCCGCCACCTACGCGGTGGACGTGGACTTCCTGCGCCCGGTGCTGCTGCCCTCGACGGTCGGCGCCTGGTGGCAGGCGGAACGGGACGGGTGGTCCGCGGCCGTCACCAGCCGGGACGGCGCCCGCGCCCACCTGGTGGCGCGGGTGCGCACCTGAGGCTCAGAACGGCCCGTACCGGAACGCGTAGCCGACGGCGTCGGCCAGGCCCTTCGCCTGCTCGCGCACGAGGTCGTAGCGGAAGTCGATCGGATACTTCGGCCGGTACCGCTGCACCTGCTCCTCGATGGCCTCCGCGATCCCGTCCGAGCGCGTGTTGTAGCTCGAGCGCTGGACGCCGAAGCCCATGGACATCGAGTCGTCGTCCCCGCCGCCGGTCACCCCTGCGCCCGACTCCTTGAGGTACTCGGTGAACCGCAGTTCGCGGTGCGCGTCGTCCACCCGGACCCGCGCGTGGTACTCCAGCCGCGACGTCATCATGAACGCCTTCTGCTCGGCGATCACCCGGTGCATCGTGACCACGTCGCCCTTCTGGCCCCACTCGAACTGCCACGCGTCGGACAGCCTGCGCAGCTCCGACAGCGCGGTGAGCGGCCCCTGCGGCACAGGCTGCTGCGGGGCGGGCTGCGGGGGGACGGGCTGCGGCACGACCGGGGGCGCAGCGGGTTGCGGTGCCGGCTGCGGGGACGGCAGGGCCCACACCGGCGTCGGCATCGCGGACGCCGGTGCCCGGGTCGCCGGAGACGGGGTGGCGGGAGCATCGGTGGACGGTGTCCCCGGAGGCGACTCGGGTCGCTCCGGGGTGTCGGCAGCGGCAGCCGACGGGCCGGGGGCCTCGGGCGGGGGAAGGATGCGCGCGGTCGGCGCCGACTGCGCCGCCGTGGGCTGGGCCTCCGAGGCGGGCCGGGGCAGCACCGGTGCCGCAGGGCCTGCCTGATCAGGGCCGGCCTGGGCTGGGCCGGCCTGCGCAGGGACGGGCTGCGCAGGGACGGGCTGCGCGGTGACGGGCTGGGTTGCCGCGGGCTGCGCGGGAGCGGGTTGCCCCAGCGGCACCCACTGGCTACCGTCCCAGCGGTACCCGTTCACGACCTCGCCGACGGCGGGGGCTGCCGGGGCGACCGGCACCCAGCGGACGCCGTCCCAGCGGTAGCCGTTGGAGACCTCGCCGACCTGCGGTCCGAGCGGGACCCACTGCCGACCGTCCCACCGGTGGCCGTTCACGACCTGTCCGATCGCGGGGGCCTGCTGCACCGGCACCCACTGGCGGCCGTCCCAGCGGTGCCCGTTCACGACCTGCCCGATCACCGGTGCCTGCTGCGCGGGTGCCTGCTGGACGGGCGCCTGCGGCACGGTGGCCTGCGGCGGGGTCGCCGTGAGCGGCACCCACTGGCGACCGTCCCAGCGGTGCCCGTTCACGATCTGGCCCACCTGGGGCGGGAGGGGCACCCACTGGGCGCCGTTCCACTGGTGGCCGTTGACCACGTCGCCGATCCGCGGCGGCCACGGAGACTGGCTCATGCACGTAGGGTAACCACCCGCGCACCGCGGGTGCGCGGATCAGTCGGAGATCGGCTCACCCTGCGGTCGGGGCCTCAGCCGTGGAGGGCGCGCGCGAGGGCGTCCAGCTTGCCCTCGACCACCGCCAGGCGCCCGGCCAGGTCGGCCGAGACCGCCGCGGCACCCTCCTCGCCGGCCGTCCGCGCAGCACCGGCCTCCCGCCGCCGCCGGGCGAGGACGAACTTGACGTACCCGATGGCGATCGTCACCACCAGCGCGACGGCGACCACCCCGAACCGCAGCACGCTGCGGTCGCTGGTGACGGTCATGCCGACCGCGTAGACCATGGTGAAGACCCCACCCAGCAGGATTCCGTTGGAGAGCACGCCCTGGTCCTCGGGGAGGAACAGGGAGACCGCCAGCAACAGGGTGGCGCAGACCAGCAGGATGATGCCGGTGACCAGCCGCCATTGCGAGTTCCAGTCCATGCCCTCCTGGCCCGTGTAGGGCGGCTCGGGGTAGAAGGTGTTGACGCCGATGCCGACGAAGGCGACCACCACCAGCCCAAGGAAGAACGCGAAGATGATCTGAAGCGCACCGTTGGTCCTCATGACCTGACACTAGTTCGGTTCCGGCCCGGGCGCGCGCCGACCTCCCGGCCTAGGCTGGAAGTGGTCGATGTGCGGCCCCGCCGGGGGCATCGGCGGCCTCCGGCGGCGGGTGTCAGGAGGAGCCATGGATACCAGCCAGCTTTCGCGGATCGAGACCGGCAAGGGCTTCGTCGCGGCCCTGGACCAGTCCGGCGGCAGCACCCCGGGGGCGCTCGGCCGCTACGGCATCGGCCCCGAGCGGTACTCCTCGGACGCGGAGATGTTCGACCTGATCCACGCGTTCCGCACCCGGATCATCACCAGTTCCGCCTTCACCGGCGACCGCGTGCTTGCCGCGATCCTGTTCGAGCAGACGATGGACCGCCACATCGACGACGTCGGCATCCCTGACTACCTGTGGGACTACAAGCAGATCGTCCCGTTCGTGAAGGTCGACCGGGGGCTCGCCGAGGCCGCGGACGGCGTGCGGCTGATGGCGCCGATGGACGACCTCGACGACCTGCTCGAGCGCGCCACAGCGCGCCACGTCTTCGGGACGAAGATGCGCTCGCTCGTGCAGTCGGCCCACCCTGCCGGCATCGACGCGGTGCTCGACCAGCAGTTCGCCGCCGCCCGCCGCATCCTGGACGCGGGGCTGATGCCGATCATCGAGCCGGAGGTGGACATCACCGCACCCGACCGGGCCGCCTGCGAGGCCATGGTGACGGCTGGCATCATCGAGCGACTCGCCGACCTCCCGTCCGGGACCCGGGTGATGCTCAAGCTCACCATCCCGACCGAGCCGAACCTGTACCAGGAGCTCATCGCGCACCGGTCGGTGCTCCGGGTGGTCGCACTGTCGGGCGGCTACGGCCGGGACGAGGCGAACCGCCTGCTGGCGCTCAACGCCGGCCTGATCGCCAGCTTCAGCCGCGCGCTGACCGAGGGTCTTCGGGCCGACATGACCGACGCGGAGTTCGACGCGGCGCTCGCCGCCTCCATCGGTTCGATCTACACCGCATCGCTCACCTGATGCCGACCGATCGGTGGGCCGCGGCCGGTTTCGGCCACGACATAGAGTTCCGGCATGCCTGACCGTCCTGCGCCCGGGCCCTGGGCCGTCGTGGTGAACCCGTCCAAGTTCGACGACGTGGAGGAGGTCAGGGGCGACCTCGACCAGCTCTGCGACGACCGCGGCTGGCCGCGCCCCCGCTGGTACTCCACCACTGTCGAGGACCCCGGGGAGGGCCAGGCACGGGCGGCAATGACCGACGGGGCCGAACTGGTGTGCCCGCTGGGTGGGGACGGGACGGTGCGGGCGGTCGCCAGTGCCCTCGTCGGGACGGACTGCACGCTCGGCCTGCTCCCCGGCGGCACCGGCAACCTGCTGGCCCGCAACCTGCGGCTCCCGGTCGACGACCTGGCGTCCGCCCTCGACGTCGCGCTCACCGGGAAGGGGCAGCCCATCGACGTGGGCGAGGTGGCCTGGGACGACGACCCGCCTGCGGTGTTCCTGGTGATGGCCGGGATGGGCCTGGACGCGGAGATGATGGCCGGCGTCGACGACCGGCTGAAGAAGAAGGTCGGCTGGCTGGCCTACGCGATCTCGGGCGCGACGGCGCTGTTCCGGCTCGGCTTCGGCGTCCGCGTCACCGCCGAACGGCAGCGCGCCGTCAGCCAGCACGCGCGCACGGTGCTCGTCGCGAACTGCGGCGAGCTGACCGGCGGCATGCGGCTGATCCCGGACGCAGCCCTGGACGACGGCCGGCTCGACACCGTGCTGGCCTCGCCGAGGTCGATCTCCGCCTGGCTCGCGATCGGCCTGCACGTCCTCTCGGTGCGCCGCTACGGCCACCCGGCGCTCGTCCACCTCACTTCCGAGACGGTGGAGGTCGTCACCAGGGAGCCGGTCGAGGCCCAGCTGGACGGCGACGCGGTGGGCCCCCGGCGGCGCATGCGGTGCCGCGTCCGGCCCGGTGCACTGACCGTCCGGGTGGGCCCGGAGGCCCCCGTGGAGCAGAATTCGGCAGCTTCGGCGCACGGCTCGCCCGCTGAACCTGTTCCCCACTCGGGTGACAGGCGCTAGGGTTCTCCGCGTAGTCGCTGTACCGGCTCAGCTTCCCAGCCGGGAAGCGGGGTCAAAGCTCCTTCGGGAGGTGCGGGGACGACAAGCGGCTCCGGAAGTCGGGGCGCACGCACAAGAAGGAGTAATGCATGGCCACTGGCACCGTGAAGTGGTTCAACGCCGAAAAGGGCTTCGGGTTCATCGCCCCGGACGGCGGGGGCCCCGACGTCTTCGCCCACTACAGCGCGATCTCGTCCTCCGGGTTCCGTACGCTGGATGAGAACCAGAAGGTGCAGTTC
Source organism: Propionicimonas sp. T2.31MG-18 (assembly GCF_964266745.1). Classification (NCBI taxonomy): domain Bacteria; kingdom Bacillati; phylum Actinomycetota; class Actinomycetes; order Propionibacteriales; family Nocardioidaceae; genus Propionicimonas; species Propionicimonas sp. T2.31MG-18. The sequence continues at coordinate 93,461 of NZ_CAXWGX010000028.1, read as the reverse complement.
GAGATCACCCAGGGCCCCAAGGGTCCCCAGGCCTCGAACATCACCCCGCTCTGACCGAAGCCAACCACGACGGCCCCCGCACTGCGCGGGGGCCGTCGTCGCATCCGGGCCCGCATCGGGCCGGTGGCACAATCGCGTCCATGGACGAGGACGTGTTCTGCCGGATCGTCGCGGGCGAGGTCGAGGCCACCGAGGTCTGGCGGGACGAGCACGTCGTCGCGTTCCTCGACCACCGGCCGGTGTTCAAGGGCCACGTGCTGGTCTGCCCCACCCGCCACGTCGCCACCCTCATCGACCTGCCGGGTGAGCTGATGGAGCCGCTGTTCACCGTGGCCCAGCGGCTCGCGTCCGCCATGGGCCCCGCGTTCGGCGCCGAGGGCACCTTCGTGGCCCTGAACAACGTCGTCAGCCAGTCGGTGCCCCACCTGCACGTGCACGTCGTCCCCCGCAGCAGGGGAGATGGGCTGCGCGGCTTCTTCTGGCCACGGACGCGCTACGCCGCCGGCGAGGAGTCCGGGTACGCCCAGCGGCTGCGGGACGCGCTGTCCTGAGGAGCCCCCGACGCTCCCGGACGGGGCCCCCAAGTCACCCGAACGGGGCCTTACCCGCGTACAGGACGCCGTGAGACGCTCGCAGTGCGTTTCCGGGAGGGGTCCTACAGAATGCACACGACGCTGCTGCGCAGGGGGTCGGCCCTGCTGGCCGGCCTCACGCTGGCGGCAGGCGTCCTCGGCGTGGCCACGCCCGCCCGAGCGGCGAGCTTCAGCGTCAGCCTCACCGCCTCCGACACCACCGTGGTGGAGTGCGAGGGCGTGAACCTGGTGGGAAAGGTGTCGCCGCGTCCGGCGAGCCACACGATCCGCGTGCAGCAGCTGATGGTCGGGCAGACCACCTGGACCACCGTCGCGACGCTCTCCACGACCAGCGCGGGCAACTACCGCACGACCGTCCGTCCCGACGGCCCCGGCGACCGGTACTACCGGGTCTACAAGCCGAGGTCCAGCACGCGGAAGGCCGGCTACTCGGCGAAGGTGCTCGTCCACGTGACCCCGCAGTCCGGCGACGTGCACGCCTGCGCGGCCTCGAGCCCGCTGGCCGGCGGCGGCACGATCGAGGTCACCGGGTCGGGCCTGGCCGCGACGACCGCGGTCACGCTCACCCCCCAGGTGCCCGACGCCCTGCGGGCGGGCGGGTTCTCCGCGATGCCGGCGCTGGCGGCCCGGTTCACCGTGGTGGACGACACCCGTGTGTCGGTGACGATGCCGGCCAACCTCGCGGGCACGAGCGTGCTGAGCCTGACCACCGGTGCGGGGGTGCTCACCACGACGGTCGAGTACAAGCGCACCTGGCGCTCGGCGACCAGCTTCGAGGCCCGGATCCTCAGCGAGATCAACAAGCGCCGCGCCAGGACGCAGACCTGCCACGGCGACGGGACGGCGAAAACCATGAAGGCGGTGCCCGCCCTCCACTGGAACGGCGGCCTGTCCGACCTGGCCCTCGCCCACAGCCGTGACCTGGCCGCCCGGCAGGACGTCTACGACGGCCTGGACCACGTCACGCACGGCACCACCGGGTTCTCCGCCCGCTTCCAGCTCGCCGGCGTGTCCGGCGCCTTCGGCGAGGTCCTCGCCCTCTCCCCGAAGGACTACACCGCCAGCCAGGTGGTGTCGCAGTGGATGAGTTCGACCACCGGCCACTGCGAGTCGGTGATGAGCAGGACCTGGACGAAGGCCGGCGTCGGTGTCGCCGGCGGCGTGTGGGACACCGGCTCCTCCCTCCAGGATTCGATCTTCAGCAACGTGGACTTCGAGAGATGACGACACAACAGATCACAGAACCCCTCTTCGGCTCCCGCTTCCTCGGCTTCGAGCAGGAGGCGGCGCAGGCCGACTACTCCCCGCGGCACCTGCGCCTCGTCGAGCCCGTCGCCGACGCCGAGCTCGTCCCTGCGCCCCAGGCGGTCGGGTCGCGGATCGCCGCCGGGCCCGCCCCGGCCCGTGGCGCCGTGGTCGAGCCCTCCGGCGCCCGGTACGCGGCAGAGCCGGCGGCGGAGCGGACGCACGTCGCCCACGCCCCGACCCGCTCCTACGGCCTGCCCGCCCCGGCGCGCGCGCACGTCGACGCCCTGCCCGGTCGCTACGCCGAGTCCCTCCCCGCGCGCCTGCTGGTCGAGCCGTCGGTCCCGGCGCCGATCGAGGCCGTTCCGGCCCTCGCCGTGGTCGCCGACCCGGAACCGGAACCCGTGGCCGAGCCCGCCCTCGTCGTCGCACCCGAGCCCGTCCTGCCCGAGCCCGTGGTCGAGGTCGTCCTGCCCGAGCCCGTGGTCGAGATCGCCCTGCCCGAGCCCGTGGTCGAGGTCGTGGGCGAGCCGTCGTCCGCCCTCGACGAGGAGTGGTTCCGCCCGGTGGCCACCCAGCCCGTCGTGGAGCAGCCGCCCGCAGAGCCGGCGTCCGAGCCGGTCGAGCCCCCGGCCGAGCCCGTCGTCGAGCAGCCTGTCGTGGCGCAGCCCGCGCCCGCCGCGGCGCCGATGGCCTGGAACGCCCACCCGGTGGCCTTCCCGAACCCCGCGGAGTACGCCCGTCGCTTCGACCTCGAAGGCCCGTCCTTCGCCGCGCCGACGGCTCCCCCGGCGGCGCCCGCCGCCCGGCCGTCGCTGTTCCGGCGCCGCGTCGACGTCTCCCGCCTGACGGTCCCGAGCCAGCGGTAGCCCGCCGACCGTCAGGCGCGGAAGCCCTGGCGGCGGTGCTCGCCGAAGGCGGTCATCCCCGCTCGCCAGGCTGCGGCGATGTCCGCACCAGGGGGAAATCGTCCGGCGAGTTCGAGTTCCACCAGCCCGTGCGCGAGCCCCCAGAGGGCGCGAGCCCGGTCCGCGTCCCCGTGGACGGCGTCCCGCAGCGGCGCGGCCGCCGCGTCCTCCACGCCCGCCGGGAGACGGTCGCGGTGGAGAGCCTGCCCGGAGATCAGCGCGTACCGGTGCGGATGTGCGAGCGCCCAGTCCCGGTAGGCGCCCGCCAGTGGCACCAGGTTCGGACCCGCCGCCGCCAGCGTGTCGGCCAGGTCGAGGAGCGCCCGCTCCTGGAGGGCGGCCTCGATGGCGGCCTTGTCCGGGAAGTGCCGGTACAGCGACGGCGCCCGGATCCCGACGGCCGTCGCGATCGCCCGCATGCTCAGCCCCGCCGGCCCCGCCTCGTCGAGCAGGGCCTGGGCGACCTCCACGATCTGGTCGCTGCGGCTCACCGGCGGGCCCTGGTGAGCAGGAAGGCCGCGATCAGCGCGAGGCTGAGCGCGCCGTCCCACCACATGGCAGCGGCGGCGCCGTCCGCGCTCGCCGACCAGGCCAGTCCGAAGGCGGTGAGGACGACCTTGTTCGCGATGACAGCGATCCAGATGCCGGCCGGAACCCGGCGTCCGCTCGCCGCGAGAACGGCGAAGATCACGGCGAAGGTGGCGAAACCCACCACGCGCCACAACTCGACGAAGCGGCTGGCCGCTGCGGACGCGACCACCTCGCCGACGCCGCCGGCCGCGGCGAGGGCCGCTGCCAGGGCGGACAGCCAGAGCAGAACCTGCGCGATCCGTGCCGGCGCGACCCGTCGTGGCGCAGGGGTGGCGAGAACGGTCATATCAACTCCTTGCTAACAGTGTTAGCACCACCTAAGCTAACGCCGTTAGCCTTCTCAAGGATTCAGGACGAAGCGTCGGGACCAGCGCGCCGGTGGGCGACCCGCCCGTCCCGGATCACCAGGCACACGGCACCGGGATCGCGCAGCGTCGCGACGTCGGTGGGGTCGCGGTCGAGGATCACGACGTCCGCGCGCGTGCCGGGCGCCAGCGGCACCCCCGCCCCCGGATCGACGAGACGAGCGCCGCCATAGGTGGCCGCACACAGCGCCACGTCCACCGGCACCCCCGCCCCGACGAGGGCGGCCACCTCGTTCAGGTTGTGCCCGTGCTGCGTGGGCAGCCCGGCGTCCGTGCCCACGGCCAGCGGGACACCCTCCTCGAGGCAGTGGCGGACCGCGCCCGGGTGGGCGGCGACCGCCGTCCGCGCCGCGGGCACCAGCGACGCCGGGAGCTCCCCGGCGAGGGCGAGCCGCAGCACGTCGGCGTAGATCCACACGGTCGGCACCACGAAGATTCCCGCCGCGGCGGCGCGACGCGCCTGCGCCGCGGTGAGGTGGACGGCGTGCTCGATGCTCGCGACGCCGTCCTCGACCGCCCAGTCGATCGCCGGCCCGCCCCACGCGTGCACCATCACCGGCAGCGCGGCCCGCGCGGCCTCCCCCGCGATCGCCGCGAACTCGGCGCGGTCGAACACCGGCTCGCACTGCGCGGTGCCCGCGCCGACGCCACCGGTCGCCGCGACCTTGATCCACGCGGCGCCGGCCTCGGCCAGGGCGGCCACCCGCCGGCGGAGGTACGCGGCGCCACGCGCGTCCCCGGGGCCGATGATGTCGATCGAGGGGACCACCCGCGGTCCGGGTTCGCCATCGACGAGCCGGGCCAGCGCGGGGTCGTAGCCGCCGGCGTCCCGCGCGGTGGTCACCCCGGCGGCGAGCGTCGCCAACCGGTTCCGGGAGGTTGCGGCGGCCCGCTCGGCCAGCGCGGTGTCGGGGTGGTCGAAGTCGCTCCACGCCAGGTGGGTGTGCGCGTCGACGAAGCCGGGGGTCACCCAGGCCCCGGTCACGTCCACCACCGGCAGGGACGCGGCGGCGTCCGGCGCGGCGACCACCGGGCCGTCGATCCGCACCACGCCCGCGCGGAAGACGCCGTCCGCGCCCAGCACCAGGCCTCCGCCGAGACCGCCGACGGGCTCCCCGACGGCCGGCAGTTCGGCCACGTTCACGGCGCGCGCTCCGGCAGCCGGGGCACCGCCTGCAGCAGGCGGCGGCTGTACGGGTCGGACGGATGGGTGAAGAACCGCGCCGCGGGTGCGTGCTCGACGATCCGGCCCTCGCGCAGGACGGCGACGTCGTCGCAGGCGGCGTGGATCACCGACAGGTCGTGCGAGATCAGCAGCACGCCCAGCCCGACCCGCGCCGAGAGCCCCGCCAGGACGTCGAGGACGGTGCGCTGCACGGTGACGTCGAGGGCGCTGGTGGGCTCGTCGGCCACCAGGATGCGCGGCTCGACGGCCAGCGCCCGGGCGATCGCCACCCGCTGCCGCTGGCCGCCGGACAGCTGGCGCGGGTAGCGGCCGAGCGTGTCCACCTCGAGCCCCACCAGCCCCATCAGCTCCGCGCAGCGGGCCCGCCGCCACGCCCCCGCGTCTGGCCCGCCGGCGGTGTCGGAGGCGGTGCGCCGTTCCGCGAGCCGGTGGACGCGAAGCAGTTCGTCGAGCACGCGGCCGACGGTGAGCAGCGGGTTCAGCGAGGCGTACGGGTCCTGCTGCACCAGCTGGACGGCCCGACGCTCCGTCCGGCTCCGGCGACGGGCGAGCGGCGTCCCGTCGAGGTGCACGGTGCCCCCGGCGAGCCCGACCGTGCCGACCACGGCGCGCGCCAGCGTGGTCTTCCCCGAGCCGGACTCCCCGACCAGCCCGACGATGGTCCCGGGGCGCACCTGCAGCGACACGTCGTCGACGACCCGCCGGCCGGCGTAGGCCACGCTCACCCCGGTGAGCTCCAGCCCGTCAGCCATCGCGACCCCCGGCGAGCGCGGGAAGGGGGAGGACGGCGTCCAGCAGGCGCCGGGTGTAGGGGTGGTGCGGCCGGGCCACCACGTCCCGCGTGTCGCCCGCCTCGACCACCTCGCCGTCGCGCAGCACCACCACCCGGTCGCACAGCTGGGCGACCACGGCGAGGTCGTGGCTGACGAACACCAGCGACAGCCCCCGCTCGGCGCGCAGCGACGCGAGCAGGTCGAGCACCTCCCGCTGCACGGTGACGTCGAGGGCCGTGGTGGGCTCGTCGCACAACAGCAGGTCGGGCTCCTGCGCCAGGGCGAGGGCGAGCAGGACGCGCTGGCGCTGCCCTCCGGAGAGCTGGTGGGGGTAGCGGCGGGCGAGCACCGCGCGGTCGTCCAGCCGGACGTCGGCGAACAGTTCGAGCGCCCGGACGCGGGACGCCCGCCGGGAGAGGCCGGCGACCACCCGGCACACCTCGGCGACCTGGTCGCCGACCCGCACCAGCGGGTCGAGGAAGGTGAGCGGGTCCTGGAAGATCATCGCGGCCCGGCCGTCCACCTCGACCGTCCCCCCGGTCACGCGCAGGCCGCGGGGCAGCAGGCCCATCACCGCGCGCAGCGTGAGGCTCTTGCCCGAGCCGGACTCCCCCACCAGCCCGACGGCCTCCCCCTGCCCGACGGCCAGGCTCACGCCGTGCAGCAGCTCGGACTCCCCCGCCACGCGCAGGCCCTCGATCCTCATCGCAGCCTCCACACGTCGGCCAGGCCGTCCCCGGTGAGCGACAGCCCGACCCCGGTGAGCACCACCGCCAGCCCGGGCAGGGTCGGCACCCACCAGCGCGTGGTCAGGAAGAGCTGCCCGTCGCTGATCATCGTCCCCCAGTCGGGCGTGGGCGGCTGGACGCCGAGGCCGAGGTAGCCCAGGGTCACCACGGCCACCATGATCAGCAGGATCTCGGTCATCAGCAGCACCACGGCCAGCGGCGCCACGTTGGGCAGCAGGTGGCCGAAGAGGACGCGGCCGTGCGACAGCCCGCCGCCGCGGGCGGCCTGGACCCACCCCTCGCCGCACAGCGTGCGGGTGCGTGCGCGGATCACGCGGGCGTAGGTGATCCAGCCCACGAGGGCGTAGGCCAGGTAGATGCCCCGCTCCCCCGCACCGGCGGCGAACACCACCGTGATCACGAGCACGTAGAACGGGAAGGCGACGAAGGTGTCGACCACGCGCCCGATCAGCCAGTCGCCCCAGCCACCCACGTAGCCGCTGACCAGCCCGATGGTGACCCCGACAACCAGGGGCACCAGCGCGGCGAGCACGGCGATCCGCAGGTCGGTGGCCGCCGCGGCCATCACCCGCGAGAGGATGTCGCGGCCGAGCTGGTCGGTGCCGAACCAGTGGGCGGCCGACGGCGGGGCCAGCCCGTTGCCGAGGTCCTGGGTCGCGGGGTCGTACGGCGCGATCACCGGGGCGAGGACCGCCACCACGCCCACCACCACGAGGATCGCCGTCCCCGCGACGAGGGCGGGCGTCCGGCGGGCGCGGCGCAGCCACCGCACGGACGGGCGGACGGCGGCGGTCGTGGTGCTCATGCCGTGCGCACCCTCGGGTCGAGCAGGGCGACGAGCCCGTCGGTCAGCAGCGAGACGCCGACGACGGCCAGCGCCAGCACCAGGGCGATGCCCTGCACGACCGGGAAGTCGCGGGAGCTGATCGAGGAGAACAGCAGCGCACCCAGCCCGTTCAGGGCGAAGACCTTCTCGACCACCAGCGTGCCGCCGATCAGGTAGGCGACGTTGAGCCCCAGCAGCGACACGGTCGGGACGGCGGCGTTGCGCAGCACGTGGGCCTGCACCCGCCAGGACGGCAGCCGCGCGGCGCGCAGCGTGACCACGAAGTCGGCGTCGAGCACCTCGACGAGTTGTTCGCGAAGCGCGCGGACCAGCGGCGGCGCCATGCCCAGCGCGACGGTCAGCGCCGGCAGCACCAGGCTGCGCAGCGGCTCGCCCGGCCCCGTCCCGACCCCGCCCACCGGCAGCCAGCGCAGCTGGACGCCGAACAGCAGGATGAGGATCAGGCCCACCCAGAAGGCCGGCATCGCCATGCCGACGGTCGGGACGATGCGCACCAGGTGGTCCAGGACCCCGTCCTTGTGGGTGGCGGCGAGCAGGGCGAGAGGCACCACGATCAGCACCGTGAACACGACGCTCAGCAGCACGAGCAGCGCGGTGAGGCCCGCGCGCGAGCCGACGAGGCCGAGAACGGGCTGCGACGTCACCAGCGACGTGCCGACGTCACCGCGGGTGAACACGCCCACCAGCCAGTCCGAGAGCTGCTGGGCCAGGGGCAGGTCGAGGCCCAGGCGGTGCCGCAGCGCCTCGATGGACGCGGTCGTCGCGCGCTCGCCGAGGATCATCGCCGCCGGGTCGCCCGGCACGATCCGCAGCAGGAAGAAGACGCACAACACCACGCCGACCACCACCGGGACGACGGAGAGCAACGAGCGCCCCACCCAACGCATGGGCTGATTCTCCCCGCCGCGGGCCGGGCTTGGCGAACGCTAGGGCGCGAGCCAGACGTCCTGGAACAGGACACTGCCGTTGATGCGCGGCGTGAGCCCGTGGACGGACGCCAGCGACGCCACCACGTTCTTGGTGTTGTAGAGCGGGATGTAGGGCACGTCGTCGGCCAGGATCTGCTGGATCTCCGCGTAGATCCGCGCCCGCTCCTCGCCGTCGGGCGTGGCGCGTCCCTGCGCGGCCAGGGCGGTGACCCGGTCGTTGGTGTAGTGCGTCCAGTACGACTTGCTGAACCCCTCCGGATCGGTTTGGAAGGCGATCAGCCCGTCGGGGTCGGGCGCGTCGCTCTGCCCGGAGTTGATCATCGCGTCGAACTTGTAGGCGAAGAAACGCTCGCGGAAGTCGTTGAGCTCGACCGACTCGATCTTCAGGGTGATCCCCAGCGGCTTGACCGCCTCCTGGATGATCTGGGCCTCCTGCGTTCGCACCGAGTTTCCGGAGGCGATCAGCAGGGTCGCGGTGAACCCCTGCGGGAAGGCGGAGGCGGCCAGTTCCTCCTTCGCCGCGGCAGGGTCGTTGTCGAGGGCCTTCACGTCGGCGGCGTACTGGATGGTCGGCGGGATCAGGGTCTTCACCGTCTGGGCCGCGCCGAAGGTGACGGCCTGCGTGAGGGCGTCCCGGTCGAGCGAGAGGGCGATCGCACGGCGGACGTGGCGGTCGGCGAAGTAGGCGTTCTGGGTGTTGAAGAACACCTGCTCGACCTCCCAGGAGCCCAGCTCGGAGACGGTCACGTTCGGGTCGGCCTTGAGGGGGGCGATGGTGGCGGGCGCCACGTTCTCGATGCCGGAGAGCTGCCCCGCCTGGAGCTGCTGGATGCGCTGGGTGTCGTCGGCGACCACCTTGTAGACCAGGGTGTCGGCGTACGGCTTGCCCTGCTGCCAGTAGTGGGGGTTGGCACGGAAGGTGGTGTCACCGCTGGGGTCCCAGGACTCGACGACCCACGGGCCGGTGCCGACCGGCGCGGCGAAGAACTCCTTCTCGCTGCGGCCGCCGAAGCCGGCGGGGAAGATCCCGTTGGAGAACCCCGACAGCTCGGAAAGGAACGGGGTGTAGGCGCTCTTCAGCGAGATCGTCAGCGTCCGGTCGTCGGTGGCGGTGATGCCCGCGATCGGCGCCTGCAGGGGCAGAGGCCCCTCCACCTCGAGGTGGCGCTCCAGGGAGAACTTCGCGTCCCTGGCGGTCACGGGGGTGCCGTCGGAGAACTGGAGACCCTCGCGGAGGGTGAAGGCGTAGGTGAGCTGGTCGGAGCTCACGTCCCACTTCTCGGCCAGCCAGGGGACGATCTTCCCGGTCGTGTCGAAGGAGACCAGCGGCTCGAACACCTTGTCGATGGCGAAGGCGTTGTTGGCGGTGATCTGGTTGTTCAGGTCGAACGAGGTGACGGCCGCGGCGCGCCCGTAGGTGATCGTCCCACCGCGCTGCGGTGTCGCGGGCGCCGACGTCGAGGCCCCGGGGGTGGTGGCGGACGGGGCGGCGGCGCAGGCCGACAGCGCGAGGACGGCGAGCGCTGCGGCGAGGCGGGAGGTGAGGCGGGTCAGGGTCATGGCGGTCGTGCTCCTGTGCGGTGGTGCGGGCGGGGCTGCGGGTCTGGCGAGCGCCAGGGAGGGGCGGGTGAGCGGGGCGGACACCGCGAGGGCGTCCTCGTCGTCGGGCTCGGTCAGCACCAACACCGACAGCAGGCACCGCAGGGGGCCGGCATTCGGCCACGCATCCGGTCGCTGTGCATGCGCGAAGGATACCGGACGGGTTCCAGGGTGGCGCCACCCCGCGTCCGCCGTACGGCCCGCGGGTGCCCGGGGTGGTATCGACGCGCCCGGACCGCCGGTCTAGCGTGGAGGGCGACCCCGTGGAGGAGGAGGCAGGCGCATGGCCGGGGTGGATCCACACATCGAGAACCTGGAGGCCTGGGTGAGCGCAGGGGTGCGCTCGAACGTCCCGATGGCCGAACTGCACACAGTGTTCGACCACGCCTTCTCGTCGGTGGCCGCTGCCGCTGCGGGAGCGGGCGCGGTCCTGGTGGGGCCGGCCTACGCCGAGTACTTCGGGATGCCGACCGACGTCGTGGACGTCGAGATCGGCTTCGGGGTGGACCGCGTCGTCGAGGTCCCCGGGGTGACCGTGACGCAGCGTCCGGCCATGGCGGCGGCGGTCGGCACCCATGTCGGGCCGTACGACACGCTCTCGGACAGCTACGCCGAGCTGATGCCCTGGCTGGAGGAGCAGCAGGTGGAACTCACCGGCTCGATGTTCGAGTTCTACCTCAGCGAACCGGACGAGGATCCGGCCACCACGGTGACGCGCCTGGTGTTCCCGCTGGCGTGAGCGCCCGTCGTTCCCGCGCACGGGCAGGCTAGGGTGCCACCCGAGGAGGGCGGATGAGCGCTGGAGGTGCACCGGCGTACCTGGCCGGGCTGCTGCTGGCCGGACGGCCGGTCGTGGCCGTGGGCGGTGGCGGCGTCCACCGGCGTCGCGTCCCTGTGCTGCTGGCCGCGGGCGCGGTGGTCACCGTCGTGGCACCGCAGCTGCACCCCGACCTCGCCGCGCTGGCCGATGCCGGGACCGTCCGCTGGGTGGCGCGTGCGTTCGAGCCGTCCGACCTGGACGGCGCCTGGTACGTGCTGGCCGCCACGGACTCCCCCGAGGTCAACGCCGCCGTGGCCGCGGCCGCGGAGGCCCGCCACACGTTCTGCGTCCGTGCGGATGCCGGCGGGCTCGGCTCGGCCTGGACGCCGGCGACCGGCACCGTCGGCGACGCCACGATCGGCGTGCTCACCGCCCACGACCCGCTGCGGGCGCGGGCGCTGCGCGACCGGCTGCTCGACCTGCTCGGGGACGCCGGGTGAGCGGGCCCACCCCCGGTGAGGTGGTGCTGGTCGGAGGTGGCCCCGGCGACCCGGACCTGATCACCGTCGGCGGCCTGCGGGCGCTGCGCGAGGCCGACGTGGTGCTCTACGACCACCTCGCACCGCTGGCGTGCCTGGAGGAGACCAAACCCGGGGCGCTGCTCGTGGACGTGGCAAAGATCCCCCGGGGGCGCCAGACTTCGCAGGCGGAGATCAACGCACTGCTGGTGCGCCACGCCGCTGCCGGGTCGATGGTCGTGCGCCTGAAGGGCGGCGACCCGTTCGTGCTGGGCCGCGGCTCGGAGGAGTGGCTGGCGTGCGCCGAGGCCGGCATCCCGGTCCGCGTGGTCCCCGGGGTGACCTCGGCGGTGGCGGGCCCGGAACTGGCCGGCATCCCGCTCACCCACCGCGGGCTCAGCCAGGGCTTCGCCGTGGTGTCGGGGCACGTCGGGCCCGGCGACCCCGCGTCCACCGTGAACTGGGACGCGCTCGCCGCCGGCGGCGGGACGATCGTCGTGCTGATGGGCGTGAAGCAGCTCCCCGCGATCTGCGCGGGGCTGGTGGAGCGCGGGCTCGACCCGTCCACGCCGGCCGCGGTGGTGGCCCAGGCGGCGAGCCCCCGGCAGCGGGTGATCCGCGGCACCGTGTCCGACCTGCCGTCGCTGGCCGCGTCCGCAGGGGTGGAGCCACCGGCCCTCACCGTGATCGGGGCGGTCGTGGGCCTCGACCTGCGCTGAGTCGCGTCAGCCGGTGGTGGCGATGGCCTCGGCGAGGATCTCCAGCCCCCGGTCGAGTTCGGCGTCGGTGACCGTGAGCGGCGGCGCGATCCGGAACACCCCGCCCATCCCCTCGCGCTGCACGATGTTCATCGACAGGCCGAGCTCGAGGCAGCGATCGGTGATCCGGGCCCCCCTGGCGTGGTCGGCGTCCATGGTGTCGCGGTCGGTGACGACCTCGAGGCCGAGCAGGAGCCCGCGTCCACGGACGTCGCCGACGCACTCGTGGGCGTCCATCAGCGCGGTCAGCCCGGCCTTGAGGCGGGCGCCGGCCTCCGCGGCACGGGCGACGAGGCCGTCGCGGACGATGATCTCGATGACCTTCGCACCGACCGCCGCCGGGAGCGGGTCGGAGACGTGGGTGGTGTAGAAGAGGTAGCCGCGCTCGTGGGCGCGTTCCTCCAGCTCGGCCGAGGTGAGGACGGCCGCGAGCGGCAGTCCGGCGCCGAGGGTCTTGCTGAGCGTGAGGATGTCGGGCACGACGCCGTCCCGCTCGAAGGCGAACATGGTGCCGGTGCGGCCCATGCCGGTCTGGGCCTCGTCGAGGATCAGCAGCATGCCGCGGCGCCGGCAGTGCTCGGCGAGCGCCGCCAGGTAGCCCTCGGGCAGCTCGAGCATGCCGCCGGTGCTCAGGATCGGCTCGGCGATGAACGCGGCGAGGCTGCCGGTGGACTGCCGGTCGACCAGGGCGAACCCGTAGTCGAGCTCGGCGCGCCAGTCGTAGCCGTCCGGACGGCGGAAGGGGCCGCGTAGGAGGTCCGGTGCCGGGATGGCGAGATGGCCGACGCCCTGCGGGCCGTACCCCTGGCGTCCGAAGGCGTAGGTGCTCGCGGCAGCCCCGCCGGTGACGCCGTGCCAGCTCTGCGCGAAGGCGACCACCTCGTGGCGCCCGGTCACCAGGCGGGCCAGCCGCAGGGCGGCCTCGTTGGACTCCGCGCCCGTGCTGAGCAGCATCACCCGGTCCAGCGGCGGCGGGGCGAGGTCGGTGAGCGCCTCCGCCAGGCGCAGGACGGGCTCGGACAGCATGCCCGAGTAGAGGTGGTCGAGCTCGGCGGCCGCCGCGGCCACCACCTCGACGATCTCGGGGTGGCTGTGGCCGAGGATCGAGCTGAGCTGCCCCGAGGTGAAGTCGAGCACCGCCCGTCCGTCTGCTGCGTAGAGGTAGCTGCCCGCCGCGCGCGCCGGCACGAAGTCGGAGAAATGGCCGCCGTAGCGGATCAGCCGCTCGGCCCGCGGGTCCGGATGCATGCCCGATTCCTACCATTCCCCGGGCAGGCACGGACGGGTGTCCGGCGCTCACCGCGCCGGGATCGCCACCCTTCCTCCGGGGCCGCGGTCGGGCCTCGCTGCGCCCCCGTTCCCGGTTTCTTGTGCGGGCGGCCCTGATGCTAGGCTGGTCGGGCTGTTGAAGCACCTGGGGCTATGGCGCAGTTGGTAGCGCGTCTCGTTCGCAATGAGAAGGTCAGGGGTTCGAATCCCCTTAGCTCCACCACAAACCGCCCTACTCAAGGGCATCTTGCATCATCGCCTGATGAGATTCCCAACCCCCCGCTTGCGCCATCGTGCACCATCCAGACGCCTCGGAATCGGCCTAGAGGATCGCCGGCCAGGAACGAACCCCCTCGTCAGCGCGAGCTGCAAACGCCGCTGGTTTGAGCAACTCTCCCTCGAAAATGAGAATCGCCTTGTTCCGAGCGCCGCCGAACTCAGGGCACACCGGCGACGGGTTGCGTCGACGCCATTGAGACACCGGCCCGTTCTACCGAGAGCCACGGTCTCGATCGTTGACGAAGCGCGAGCAGCTGAACCTCCCCTCGACCGCACGAACCTGCCGCTCACCGGGCGCTCTGTTCAGTTCATGACCGCTCGGTGGGCTCGTGGACAAGCCGCGACCTGCACGCGCCGATCCGCCGGGTCGCCCCCCCCAGGCCATCAATCAGCCCGCCGTAGCAGGCGACGCTCGAACTCGGGGAAGGCCTGATCGCACCACCAGTCCGCCATCCAGGGACGAACCAAACGAACGCACCGCCGGTCGCAGCCCGGCGAGGGCGCTCACGTCAGGTCGGAGAGCTGGGCGATCCCGGTGAGCGCGGCGACAGCGGAGCGCACCATCGGCACCGCCAGGACGGCGCCGCTGCCCTCACCCAACCGCATCGAGAAGTCGACCAGCGGCGTGAGCCCGAGCCGGTCCAGCGCCAGCGCCTGCCCGGGCTCGGTGGAACGGTGGCCGGCCTGCAGCCAGGCCTTGGTGCCGGGAGCGAAGTCCTCGGCGACCAGCGCTTCCGCGACCGCGATCACCCCGTCCAGGAGAACCGGCACGCCGCGCCGCGCGGCACCGGTGATGAACCCGACCGCTGCGGCGAAGTCGGCGGCGCCGAGGGCGGCCAGCCGCTCGACCGGATCGGTCACGCGCGCTCCCGCCCGGGCCAGCGCGGCCTCGATCAGGGCGGTCTTGTGAGCCAGCGTGCCTTCGTCGATCCCGGTGCCGCGCCCGGTGACGGCCGCGGCCGGCACGCCCAGGGACGCCGCGATCAGGGCGGCGGCGATGGTGGTGTTGCCGATGCCGAGGTCGCCGGAGATCAGCAGCTGGGCACCGTCCGCGATCTGCTCGGCGGCGATGGTGTCGCCGGCCGCCAGCGCCTGTTCCACCTCGGCGCGCGTGAGCGCGTCGGTGAGGTGGATCGCGCCGGAGGACTGACGGACTTTGAACCGGCTGATCTCCGCCGGCAGGTCGGGGAAGTCGACGGCCACGCCCAGGTCGTAGATGCGCACGGTCACGTCGTTGGCCGCGGCCAGCGCGGACACCCCGGCGTGGCCGCTGGCGATCCCGTACACCATCGCCGGCGTGATCGCCGCCGGGTAGGCCGACACCCCGTCCGCGGAGACCCCGTGGTCTCCGGCGAACACCATGACGCGGACGTCGTCGAGCTGGCGCGGCGGGCAGGTGCCCTGGCAGGACGCCACCCAGGCCGCCAACGTCTCCAGGTCGCCCAGTGCGCCGAGCGGCTTGGCCTGACCGTCACTGAGGGTGCGGGCCGCGGCGTACGCGGCATTGCTCGGGGCCTGGACAGGGGTACGCACGGCAGGGCTGCTCATGATGGTGTTCTCCTTCAGTGGTTGCGTGTTTCGATGCGCGCGGGCTGCGCGTCGAAGCGTGGGAGGATGCACGGGTGGCGGGAATCCTGGTGGCGGGCACTTCGTCGGATGCCGGCAAGTCGCTGATCACCGCCGGGTTGTGCCGGGCCTGGGCCCGCAAGGGGATCCGAGTGGCGCCGTTCAAGGCGCAGAACATGAGCAACAACTCGATGGTCTGCCCGGACGGTTCGGAGATCGGACGCGCCCAGTACCTGCAGGCACTGGCCGCCGGTGTCGAGCCGTCGTCGCTCCACAACCCGGTGCTGCTGAAGCCGGCCACCGACCGGCGGGCGTTCATCGTGTTGCGCGGCCAGCCCGGCGGCACGCTGGAGGCCGGCGAGTACGCGACCGGGCGGACGCGGCTCGCGACGGCGGCGTTCGAGGCGTACCGCGAGCTGGCGGCGTCCTACGACCTGGTGGTCGCCGAGGGTGCCGGGTCGCCGGCGGAGATCAACCTGCGCGCCGGCGACTACGTCAATCTCGGCCTGGCTCGGGAGTTCGGCCTGCCTGTCGTGCTCGTCGGGGACATCGACCGCGGCGGGGTGCTGGCGTCCATCTACGGCCACTGGGGGATCCTCGACGACGAGGACCGCGCGACCCTGGCCGGCTACCTGATCAACAAGTTCCGCGGCGACCAGTCGGTCCTCGACCCGGGCCTGGACGAGCTCACCGCCCGCACCGGCCTGCCGTGCTTCGGGGTGGTGCCGTGGCTGGACCAGGTGTGGCTCGACAGCGAGGACGCGCTCGCGTTCGCCAAGTGGCCCCGGCTGCCGGGCCGTGCCGGCACGCTGCGGGTGGCGGCCATCCGGTTCCCCCGCATCTCGAACGCCACCGACCTGGACGCGCTGGCGGCCGAGCCCGGCCTGGACGTGTTCGCCACGGCGAGCCCGCCGGACATCGACAGCGCGGACCTCGTCGTGTTGCCGGGCAGCCGCTCGACGATCGCCGACCTCGACTGGCTGCGCCGGCTCGGACTGGCCGACGCCCTGCAGCGCCGGGCAGCCGCCGGCCGTCCGATCCTGGGCATCTGCGGCGGCTACCAGATGCTGGCCGCGGTCATCGACGACCCGGTCGAGTCCGCCCGCGGCACCGAGCCGGGCCTCGGCCTGCTGCCGGCCAGCGTGCGCTTCAGCCCCGAGAAGCAGCTGGGCCGCCCCCGCGGCACCTGGCGGGGCCACGAGGTCGTCGGCTACGAGATCCACCACGGGGTGGTCGAGCCGACCGGCGGCGAACCGTTCCTGGACGGGGTCCGCGTCGGCAACACCTGGGGCACGATCTGGCACGGCGCGTTCGAGAACGACGGCTTCCGCCGCGCCTGGCTGAGCGACCTGGCCGCCGAGGTCGGCTCCAGCTGGCGGCCGGACACGGAAGCACCGGGGTTCGCCGAACGCCGCACCCAGATGCTCGACCAGCTCGCGGACGCACTGGAGGCTCACGCCGACCTCGACGCGATGCTGTCGCGCGCGGGGCTCTGAGCCTGCACCGCGGCGACGAGCGTGTCGATGTCGGTCACGCCTTCGGGGGCGACCCCGAGCATCCGTGCCGCCTGCAGCACCAACGGCTGCCGCAGCCGCGCCGCCGACACCAGCTCTGGGTCGGAGAGCAGCTCGGTCGCCGAACCATGTCGCACCCGTCCCTCAACCAGGACGGCCACCGAATCCGCCCACGACAGGGCGAACTCGACGTCGTGGGTGGAGATCACCACCGTCGTGTGGGCATCCAGCAGGCTCTCCAGCGCGGCCACCATCTCGTCGACCCCCTGTGGGTCCAGCCCGGCGGTCGGCTCGTCCAGCAGCATCACGCACGGCTCCATCGCCAGGGCGCCGGCGATCGCGACCCGCTTGCGCTGCCCGTACGACAACTCGTGGATCGGACGCTCGGCAAGGTCCTCGATCGACAGCACCGCGAGCGCGTTGGCCACCCGTTGGCGGACCTCGACCTCGGACAGACCCAGGTTCAGCGGGCCGAAAGAGACGTCCCGGAACACGTCGGCTGCGAACAGCTGGTCGTCGGGGTTCTGGGCGACGAGCTGGACCACCTGCCGGTGCGTGCGCAGCCCGGCCCGGTCGAACGTGACCGGCTTCCCATCGACGAGGACGGCGCCGCCGGTCGGCTTCTGCGAGCCAGCGAGGGTGCGGAGCAGGGTGGTCTTGCCCGAACCGTTCGCTCCGAGCAGGGCCAGCCGCTTGCCGCGAGGGATCTCCAGGTCGGCCCCGCGCAGCACCTCGCGGTGGCCGAACGACACCGCCAGGGCGGAAGCGGACAGTCGACGGTGGCTCACGCCAGCACCTCCCAGGCCAGGGCGCCGCCGGCGATGACCACCAGCAGCGCGATACTTGCGGCGAGGAACGCCGATGACCGGCGCCGCGCAGGTTCAAGGGTGCGCAGCGCGTCCTCGTAGCCGCGCCCGGCGAGGCCGGCCTCCATCCGGCGGGCGCGGTCCCACGACCGCAGGAACAGCACCGCCACGCCCATGGACGCCGAGCGCATGGCCGCCGACCGGCTGGCGTAGCCCAGTCTGGCGGTCTGGGCCTGGTGGATCGCGCCGGCGCTCTCGAGGAGCCCGAAGCTGAAGCGGTAGATCAGCGCCGCGATCTCGATCAGCGCGTCGGGGACCCGTACGTGGCGCAGGCTCGACAGCAGATCGATCATCGGGGTCGAGCAGGCGAGGGTGAACATGGCCAGGGTCGCCGCCAACGCGCGGACGGCAAGACCGCCGGCCGTCGCCAGTCCCTCCGGCGTCAGCTGCACGCGGAGTCCGCCATCCCAGTTGACGCTCACCGCGACGGTGGCGACGCCGATCAGGATCGAGGTCAGCGGGATCCAGAGGACGCGCCCGAGTCGGGCCCAGCCCACCCGAATCGGGCCCAGCAGGAGGACAAGGCTGGCCACTGCCACCAGCACGCCGCCGGGGAAGGGCGGCAGGGAGACGGCGGCGAGCAGCAGCCCGACCGACAGCAGGCCCTTGTCGCGAACCGAACGAGCCCGCCAGGGGCTGGACCACGCAGCGTGGTCCAGCGCCAGGCCGTGGGCCATCAGGCCGTGGGTTCGGGTGCCGCGGAGCCGTCGGCAGCCGGCTCGCCGGCGGACACCTTCTCGCCGCGGCGGCGACCCCACAGGCCACCGATGGCGAACCCGAGGATGGAGCCGCCGATTGCCGCCTGGAGGGCGAACAGGCCGGACTCGACCTCACCGGACTCGGGCTGGAAGAAGGGCTCGAACCAGGGCTCGTAGCCGGGGTTCGCCTCCTCGATCGTCGAGGTGGCCACGGAGTCGGTGCCGGCGAAGCGTTCGTCCGGGTTGGTGTGGATCCCTCCGATGACGAAGCTCACGCCGAAGATGATC
This sequence comes from Propionicimonas sp. T2.31MG-18, assembly GCF_964266745.1. Lineage (NCBI taxonomy): Bacteria > Bacillati > Actinomycetota > Actinomycetes > Propionibacteriales > Nocardioidaceae > Propionicimonas > Propionicimonas sp. T2.31MG-18. The sequence continues at coordinate 75,160 of NZ_CAXWGX010000028.1, read as the reverse complement.
ACCAGCGCCGCGACGAGCGCGATCGTGGTCCAGGTCTTCCTGCTCATCTCAGGCCACCTCCGCCTTCATCGAACCGGGCAGGACGCCGAGGCGCTCCAGCTCGGGCTTGGCGACGTCGGTGAGCAACCGGAACACCAGCACGCCGAGGATGCCTTCTGCGATGGCCAGCGGGATCTGGGAAATGGCGAACACGCCGAGGAACTTGGCCACCGAGCCGGCCAGGCCGGAGACGGGGTCCGGGAAGGCGAGCCCGAGTTGGATGCTGGTGACCAGGTAGGTGGACAGGTCCGCGAACGCGAGAGCGAGGAACACCCCGACGTTCTGGTTCCATTTGAGCTGGTTGGACAGCTTGTAGAACCAGTAGCCGATCCACGGCCCGGCGATGCCCATGCTGAACACGTTGGCACCCAGGGTCGTGATGCCGCCGTGCGCGAGCAGCAGTGCTTGGAAGACGAGGACGATGGTGGACAGGAACGCCATCACCGGTGGTTTGAACAGGACCGCGCCCAGGCCGGTGCCGGTCGGGTGCGAGGAACTTCCGGTGACCGAAGGGAGTTTGATCGAGCTCAGGACGAAAGTGAAGGCACCGGCGGCGGCGAGCAGCAGCCGGGACTCCGGATGCTCCTTCGCCTGCTGGACGACCTTGCGGCCGCCGTGGATGACGAACGGGGCGGAGACTGCGTACCAGGCGACGCAGTGGACAACGGGTAGGAATCCCTCAGCGATATGCATCGGCGAGTTCCCTTTCTAGGTGACGTGGCCTAAAGGAACCGTCGCCCACGCACGTATCTGACTCCCCCGTCGCTGGGGTCACAGTGGCCCGACCGTCCCGGATTCGCACCGGGTTCCGTGTCGTGGACGGCAGGCCGATCCTTGCACCGAACCGTCGCCGATACGCACGATTGCGCAATTCTGGGATGGGCGTCTCACCCCGCGCCGGGCGGTCGCCCGCAGCAGGGGACGCGGCTCAGCGCCTGGTGGCCGTCCAGGTGGTGACCGTCCGCAGCGGCCGGAAGACGGTGAACCGGCCGATCGGCTCGGCGGTCTCGACCCCAATCCGGGCGAGGTCGCCGCCCCACCGGCGGTAGGCCTCCAGCAGGACGGCGTCGGACTCGGCGGTGACACTGTGCGCCACCAGCCGCCCGCCTGGAGCGAGGACGTCCCAGCAGGCGTGCAGGATGCCGGCCTCCACCCCGCCGCCCACGAAGACCGCGTCCGGCGCAGGCAGATCGTCCAGCACGTCGGCGACCGTCGCCACCCGCACCTGCACCCGGTGGGCGGCTCCGAGGCGGGCGGCGTTGGCCGCGATGCGGGCGGCACGGTCGGGGTCGCGTTCCACCGCCACCGCCGTGTTGCCGGGATGGAGGCGGCACCACTCGATGCCGATGCTGCCCGTGCCGGCGCCGAGATCCCACAGCAACTCGTCCCCGACCGGCGACAGCATGGCCAGGGCGTGGGCTCGCAGCACCCGTTTGGTGAGCAGGCCGTCGGTGGCGAAGGCCTCGTCGGGCAGCCCGGCGCTGAGCTGGCGCACGGCGGGCAGATCGGCGTTCATGCCGAGCACCCTAGCCAGATGGGGCACAATCATGGCCCGTGAGCACCAGCCGGCACCCGACCCGTCATGCCTGAGGGCGCGCCCGCCCAGGTCGCGGACGACGGGTTGAGCACTCGCGAGCGGCGGCTGCGTCCGGCCCTGGTGGTCAACACCGGCGAGGGCAAGGGCAAGACCACGGCGGCGATGGGGCTGGCGCTGCGTGCCTGGCACCAGGGCTGGTCGATCGGCGTGTTCCAGTTCGTCAAGTCCGGCAAGTGGCTCTCCGGCGAGCAGGTCGCACTCGAGGCGCTCGGTGCCGAACACCGGCGCACCGGCGCCGGCGGCGAGGTCGAGTGGTTCGCGACCGGTGCAGGCCGACGCTGGGTGCGCAAGCCCGACGCCGAACCCGACCAGTCCACGGCCGCACGCGAGGCGTGGGCCGAAGTGAAGGACCGTCTCGCCGCGCAACGCCACACCCTCTACGTCCTGGACGAGTTCACCTACCCGCTGACCTGGGGCTGGATCGAGGTCGCCGACGTGGTCGCCACTCTCCGCGACCGTCCCGGCACCCAGCACGTGGTGGTCACCGGACGTGGCGCCCCGGCGGAGCTGATCGGGATCGCGACCACCGTCACCCACATGACCAAGATGAAGCACCCCTTCGACACCGGCCAGAAGGGGCAGGCGGGCATCGAATGGTGACCGTCCCCCGCCTCGTCGTCGCCGCCGCGGCCTCCTCGGCAGGCAAGACCACCATCGCGACCGGCCTGATGGGTGCGCTGCGCGCCGCCGGCCACGAGGTCGCCGGGTTCAAGGTCGGTCCTGACTTCATCGATCCCGGCTACCACGGGCTGGCCACCGGCCGTCCCGGACGGAACCTCGACCCGGTGCTGACCAGCGAGGACCTGGTGCGCCCGCTGTTCGTGCACGGCGCCCTCACCCCGGCACCAGCCGAGGTCGCGATCATCGAGGGCGTGATGGGCCTGTTCGACGGCCAGCTCGGCCGCGACGGTTTCGGCTCCACCGCGCACGTCGCCCGCCTGCTGGACGCCCCCGTGCTGCTCGTGGTGGACGCCTCCGGTTCCTCCCGGACGGCCGCCGCCGCCGCCCTCGGACTCCGCGGCTTCGACCCGCGGGTGCGGATCGCCGGGGTCGTCGTGAACCGGGTAGCCAGCGCCCGTCACGGCTCCGAACTCGCCGCAGTGTTCGCCGCCGCCGGCCTGCCGGTGCTTGGCATGGTGCCGCGCAGCGCCGCGATCTCCGCGCCGTCGCGCCACCTCGGGCTCGTCCCGGCGGCCGAGCGACGGGAGTCCGCCGACACCATCGGGGCGCTCGCCGCGCATGTGGCCGAACACGTCGACCTCCAGGCGGTGCTCGCCGTGGCGGCGTCCGCGCCCGATCTGGACGCCGCGCCGTGGGATCCCGGGGCGGTGGTCACCCCGGTCAGCGGCCGGCCTCTGGTCGGGGTGTTCGCGGGACGGGCCTTCACGTTCCGCTACGCCGAGACCACCGAACTGCTCGAGGCGGCCGGCTGCCGGGTCACCGAGATCGACCCGCTCACCGACGACCACCTGCCACCCGGGCTGGCCGGCCTGTACATCGGCGGCGGCTTCCCCGAGGTGCACGCCGTCGAGCTCAGCCGCAATGCCGCCCTCCGCGCGGCGATCGGCTTGGCCATCGCGGACGGGCTGCCAACCGTCGCCGAGTGCGCCGGGCAGCTCTACCTCGGGGAGCACCTCGACGGCCACCCGATGGTCGGCGCCCTGCCCACGTCGGCCCGCATGACGCCCCGTCTGTCCCTCGGCTACCGCCGGGCCACGGCGCCGGCGGAAACCCTGCTCGCCGCAGCCGGGACGAGCGTCACCGGTCACGAATTCCACCGCACCGCGACCCTGCCGGGCACGGGCACGTCGCCCGCGTGGACGTGGGCCGACACGGCCGAAGGCTTCTCCACCGATCCGGCCGGCACCGGCGCACCGACCTTGCACGCCTCCTACCTGCACCAGCACTGGGCCGGCTCCCCGGGCAGCGCACAACGATTCGCCGACGCCGCGGCCGGCTTCGCGGAACGCAGCGTCGCCGCTGCGCCGCCTGCTCACCCGCAGCAGATCGACGGCATCGACCTGCACCACCACGGCGACAAGGACACCCGGCCCGACCTCGTCGACCTCGCCGTCAACGTGATGCTGCCCGGCCCGCCGGACTGGCTGGCGTCCCGGATCTCCGCCGCCATGGCCAACCTGGGCAGCTACCCCGACGTCACGGCCGCGCGGGACGCGATCGCCCGCCGGCACGACGTCAGCCCGGACATGGTCCTGCCGACGGCCGGCGGGGCCGAGGCGTTCACGCTGATCGCGCGCACCCTCACCGCCGCGCACCCCCTCGTCGTCCATCCCCAGTTCACCGAACCCGAGGCCGCTCTCCGCGTCGCCGGGCACGCGGTCCAGCGCTGGCTGCTACCCATCACGCCGGGAACCCCCACCCCCGACCTCGGCGGCATTCCCGCCTGGGCCGACGCCGTGTTCGTCGGCAACCCGACCAATCCGACCGGCTGGCTCCACCGCCGCGACGACCTGCGCGCCCTGGCCCGCGGGCGGCTGCTGGTCGTCGACGAGGCGTTCATGGACGCCACCGACGAGCACGAGTCGTTGATCGGCCCGGAGATGCCCGACATGCTCGTGCTGAGGTCGCTGTCCAAGACGTGGGGGCTGGCCGGGCTGCGCGTCGGCTACGTCGTCGGCGACCCGTCCCTAATCACCCGCCTCGCCGCGGCCCAACCCCCGTGGCCCGTCTCCACACCGGCAGCCACAGCCATGGTGGCCACCAGCACCCCGGAGGCACTTGCCGAGGCGGCCGCGCGCTACGCCGAGGTCGCCCACCACCGCGAGCACCTGGTGGCTGCCCTGGCCGAGGCCGGGTTCGGCACCACCAGCAGCAGCGCACCGTTCGTCCTCATCGACACCTCCGCCTGCGGGCCGACCTCGGTCAGGGAACCCCTCGCCGGCCACGGGTTCGCCGTACGGCGCGGCGAGTCGTTCCCCGGTCTCGGCCCCACCTGGATCCGGGTGAAGGTCCCTCGACCCGACGTCGCCGACCGGCTCGTCCGTGCCCTCTGCACCCTCACCGGAGGCCCGTCATGAGCCGCGAACTCGTCCTGATCGGCATCGGCGCCGGCGACCCCGACTGGCTGACCCTCGAAGCCGTCCGGGCGATCCGGGAGATCGACGTCCTGTTCGTCGTGCTCAAGGAGGATGAGCTGGACGACCTCGTGCAGGCTCGCCGCCAGGTCATCGCGCAGCACCGACACACCCCGTTACGAACCGTCGAACTCAGGGACCCGCCTCGGCCCTGGCGCACCGCACCGGACTATGACGCCGCTGTCGCCGACTGGCGCGCCCAGCGCCTCCGGCAGTGGGGCGCCGCCGTGGAAGCCGCCCTGCAGGACGGCCGTAGCGGCGGCTTCCTCGTCTGGGGCGACCCGAGCCTGTACGAGAGCACCCTCGCGATCGTGGACGAGCTGGCCGGACAGGCACCCACCGGCCAACCGCTGCGGCTCCGGGTGGTCCCCGGCGTGAGCAGCGTCCTCGCCCTCGCCGCCCGCCACCGCATTCCGCTCAACCGGCAGGGCCGGGCACTGCAGATCAGCCCGGCCCGACTGCTGCGGGGCGGCCTGCCCGACGGAATCGACGACGTGGTCGTGATGCTGGACGGCGGGCAGGCGTTCGCCACCATCGACCCCACCGGCCTGGACATCTACTGGGGCGCCTACCTCGGCACGGGCGACGAGATCCTCATCGCCGGGCCGCTGGACAAGGTGCGTGACGAGATCGCTGCCCGCCGCGCCGAGGCCAAGGCGCGCAAGGGCTGGATGTTCGACACGTACCTGCTGCGCCGCCGCTGATTCCGACCGCGCTCAGCGCGCCGCCGCCCAGGCGAAAGCCTCAGCGACCGTGGTGACGACCGGCACGCCCGACGGGACCGGCGGTCGGCGCACCGCCACGACCGGCACGCCGAGGTGCGCCGCAGCGTCCAGCTTGGCTTCCGTCGGGCCACCGGAGTCCTTGGTGACCAGCACGTCGATCGAGCGGCTGCGGAGCAGGTCGCACTCGGCCTCGAAGGAGAACGGCCCCCGCGCCCGCAGCACCTCCCAGCTGCCGGGTACATCGACCTCGGGGGCGTCGACGACACGCACCAGGACGTAGCGGTCCGTCCAGCCGGCGAACGCGGCGAGGCCCTGCCGACCGATGGCGAGGAACACCCGGGCCCCGAGCCGTTCGGCAGCGCGGCGAGCCCCGTCGAGGCCGTCCACCCACTGCCACCCGGCGGCCTCGGGCCGGCCCGCCCAACCGGGCCTCGACAGCCGCAGCAACGCCACTCCGGTCGCGGCACACGCGGCGGCGGCGTTCGCCGTGATCCGTTCGGCGAACGGGTGGGTGGCGTCGACCACCGCCGTGGTGTCGTGGGTGCGAAGGTGGGCTGCCAGTCCGTCAGCCCCGCCGAAGCCACCGATCCGCACCGCGCCGGCCGGGCGCCTCGGTTCGGCCACGTCGCCGGCCAGCGAGGTCACCAATGGCACGCCCGCGGCGACCAGGAGCCCGGCCAGCTCCCGCGCCTCGGCAGTGCCACCGAGCACCAGGATGCTCACCGTCGGCGTCCGAGGGACATCGCGAGCGCCACCGTCACCGCGGCGGCACCGGCCGACACGGCCAGCGCCAGACGGTTCGCGCGCGCCAGGTCCGCCGGCGCCGGCGCCGGGCCGAAGCCGAGCTCGCCACGGTCCTCGACCACCCCGCCGTAGGTGTTGCATCCGCCTAGGCGCACGCCGAGCGCGCCGGCGAAAGCGGCCTCCACCACGCCACCGTTCGGACTGGGGTGCTGCCCGGAGTGTTCCCGGACCGCACGAACCGCGTCGGACGGGTCGCCGCCGACCAGGGGCGCTGCGGCCGTCGCCAAAGCGGCGGTGAGCCGCGCCGGCAGCCAGTTCGCGAGGTCGTCCAGCTTCGCCGCCGCCCACCCGAAGTTGCGGTACCGGTCGTTGCGGTAGCCCACCATCGCGTCGAGGGTGTTGATCGCGCGGTAGCCGAGGAGGCCCGGGATGCCGGCCACCGCACCCCAGAGCAGGGGCGCGACGACCGCGTCGGAGGTGTTCTCGGCCACCGACTCCAGCGCGGCACGGGCGACCCCGTCGGCATCGAGCGACTGCGGGTCCCGGCTGACCAGGTTCGCGACCCGGGCCCGCGCCCCGGGCAGGTCGTCGGCGGCCAGCCGAGCGGCGATCGCCTCCGACTCCCGGGCCAGCGAGCGCCCGCCGAGCACCGCCCAGGTGGCGGCACCCGTGGCCAGCACGGACAGGACGGGCCGATCGCGCACCACCCGCTGGATCGCGCCGCCCAACAGGAGTGCGCCGCCCACCAGAACGGCCTCGTGCAGCACGCCGCGCGTCCGGTCGTCAGCGTACCGGCGCTGCTCGAGGGCGACGGCGAGCTGCCCGAAGCCGGCCACGGGGTGCCAGCGGCGCGGGTCGCCGAGCAGCTGGTCGGCCAGCCACCCCAGGCCGAGTCCGGCCGCGAGGACGCCGGTCCGCCGAGCTGCCATGACCAACCTTTCGTTGGTGGTAATTCTCCGTACTCGAGTGTGTCAGACTGAACACCGCAGAGATGTGCAGAGGAACTCCGGTGAGCCCGATGGGCAAGTCCGGGGCGGTCCCGCCACTGTAACCGGCTTCGTCCGGGAGCCAGGAACTCGCCTCACTGCAGAGCGACGACATCGGGCGAGGACACCTGAGGAGGCTCCATGGACAGCTTTGCCATTTCCACGCCTGCCCTGATCGGGGTGGGCGTCGGCCCGGGCGACCCGGAACTGCTCACCCTGAAGGCGCAGGCGGCGCTCGACCGTGCCGACGTCATCCTGGTTCCCAGCACCGAGGCCAGCGGCGACGATGCCGGGCGCGCCGAGCAGGTCGTGCTCGCCGGTTGTCCCGGCGCGGCCGGCAAGCTGCGACGGGTGCCCTTCAGCATGGCCCAACGACGGGGTGTCGGCGAGAAGCGCCGCCAGTCCTGGGAGGCGTCGGCCCAGGCAGCAGAGGCGGCGTTCGCCGGGGGCGCCACCACCGTTGCGTTCGCCACCGTCGGCGACCCGAGCGTCTACTCGACGTTCTCCTACCTCGCCGCCCACGTGCGCGCGGCGGTACCGGGGTTGACCGTCTCGGTGGTGCCGGGCATCACCGCCATGCAGGCGCTCGCCGCGGCCAGCCTCACCCCGCTCGTCGAAGGTCAGGAAAGCCTCAGCCTGGTGCCGGCTACCGCCGGCCTCGAGGCCGTCCGAACCGCCCTCGAACACGCCGACACCGTGGTCGCCTACAAGGGCGGGCGCCAGCTCGCCGCCCTCCTCGCCGTGGTGCGCGACGCCGGGCGGGACGGAGTGCTCGGGGTGGACGTCGGACTTCCGGGCGAGACCATCACCCCGCTGTGCGACGTCGACACCGACCGGGCGCCCTACTTCTCCACCGTCCTCGTCGCACCCGCCCGCACCGAGACCGGCGGCCGGCTGTGACCGGCGAGGTCGTGTTCGTCGGCGCCGGCCCCGGTGCCGCCGACCTGATCACCCTGCGCGGGGCGCAGGTGATCGCTCGGGCCGACATCGTGATCTGGGCGTCCAGCCTCGTCGACCCCGCCATCGTCGCCGGCGCCAGGCCGGGCGCCCTGGTGATCGACTCGGCCAGCGAGTCGCTGGAGGACATCACCCCGCTCTACCAGCGCGCCCACGACGAGGGCCTGCTGGTGGCCCGCGTCCACACCGGCGACCCGTCCATCTACGGGGCCACCGCCGAACAGCGGCGCATCTGCGACCGGATCGGCATCCCCCACCGCACGATCCCCGGGGTGTCCGCCTTCTCCGCCGCCGCCGCCCGGATGGACGCCGAGATCACCATCCCGGAGGTATCCCAGACCCTCATCCTCACCCGCCTCGAGGGCGGCCGCACCCCGATGCCCGACCGGGAGACCGTCCGCGGCTTCGCCGCGCACGGCGTCACGATGGCCCTCTACCTGTCGGCGGCCCGCAACAAGGTGCTGCAGGACGAGTTGCTGGCCGGCGGCTACCCGCCCCAGACACCGTGCATCGTCGGTTACCGCGTGAGCTGGCCGGACGAGCTGATGCTGCGCTGCCGCCTCGACGAACTGTCGGCGTCGATGAAGGAGCACAAGCTCTGGAAGCACACCGTGGTGCTCGTGGGACCCGCCCTCGCCGAGACCGCCCGCACTCGCAGCCACCTTTACCACCCCGGGTTCCGACACGAGTACCGGTCCGCCGACGGCACGCCGCTGGTCACGCGGGACCCCGCATGATCACCGTGTACGGGCTCCTCGGGCGCCCGAGCGTGGAACTGCGGATCGCGGCCGCGGCCGCCGACGTCGTCGTCGGCGGCGCCCGGCACCTCGACCGGCTCGACGTCGATGAGGATCGCCGCATCGTCCTCGGGTCGCTGGCTGCGGCGATCGAGCAGCTGGGCTCCGGTCGCGCCGAGGCCGAGGTGGTCGTCGTGGCCAGTGGCGATCCTTTGTACTTCGGCGTGGTACGCGCCCTTCGGGCTGCGGGGCTCCGACCCGCCGTGGTACCGGCGGTGTCGTCCATCGCGGCCGCCTTCGCCGCGATCGGCCTGCCCTGGGATGACGCCGCGGTGGTCAGCGTGCACGGCCGCCCCCTCCAACCAGCGCTCGACCTCGCCCGGAACACCGACAAGGTGGCCGTGTTCACCTCAGCGGACCACGGCGTACGCGAACTCGCCGCCGGGCTGGCAGGCATCGGCCGCTGGTTCGTGCTGGCCGAACGGCTCGGTGAGGACGACCAGCAGGTCACCGTCCTGACCAGCGAACAGGCCCTCGACGCCACCCCGCGGGAACCGAACGTCGTGCTGATCCTCAGCCGCCACCCCAGCGACGACGACGCTCCGTGGCCGGGAAGCATCGCCGGCCCGGGCGCCCCCGCCCCATACCCGACCCTTGGAGAACCCGAATGATCGGACAGGTCACCGGCGGCGCTGCCAGCCGGGCACGCGCGGACCAGATCGACGCCATCCTCGGCGAGACCACCCGCCGCTACCCCGAGGGCGCCGTCCAGGGGCTCCCCCGGGCCTGGGCCGAGTGCGACCTGGTCGTCAGCCACCTCGCCCTCGGCGCGACGACCCGGATCATCGCTCCCCTCCTGGAGTCCAAGAGCACCGACCCGGGCGTGGTCGTGATCGACGAAGCCGGCCAGTTCGTGGTCCCCCTGGTCGGCGGACACGGCGGCGGAGCGAACGACCTCGCCCGCGCGATCGCCGCCGGGCTCGGAGCGACCGCTGTGGTCACCACCGCGACCGATGCGGCCGGACTGCCCGGCCTGGACACCCTGGGTTGGGCCTGTTCGGGAGACGTGGCCGGCGTCACCCGCGCCATCCTCGACGGTGAACCCGTCGCCCTCGCCCGCAGCCAGCCCTGGCCGATCCCGGCCCTGCCGTCGAATGTCGTCGTCGCGGGCCCGGGCGACGCGTCGCCCCCGAACTGCGTCGGGATCGTTCTCGTCACCGACCGGACCACCGCCGGCTCCACGCTTCCCACCGTCGTTCTCAACCCGCCCAGCCTGGTCGCGGGCCTGGGCTGCAACCGGGGCACGACCGCGGCGTCCCTGCGAGAACTCCTGCACCGGACGCTCGCCGACGCGAGGCTTGCCCCCGGCTCGCTGGCGGCGATCACCACGGTCGACGCCAAGGCCGACGAACCGGGCCTCGTCGAACTGGCCGCGGGCCTCGGCGTGCCACTGGTCACCTACCCGGCCGGCGTCCTCGCCGGCTTCGACGTGCCCAACCCGAGCGACCACGCGCAGGCGGCGGTCGGCACGCCGAGCGTCGCGGAGGCGTCCGTCCTCGCCCGCGGGGCGACTCTGGTGGTGCCCAAGCAACGCACGCCAGAGGCCACCTGCGCGATCGGACGCCTCCCGGCCCGCGGCAAGCTGACCGTGATCGGGCTCGGGCCCGGCTCCCGCGACCTCACGACCCCCCGCGCCCAGCAGGCCATCCGGGCGGCATCGATCGTGGTCGGCTACCGACCCTACGTCGCCCAGGTCAAGGACCTGCTGCGCCCCGGAACCAGGATCGCCAGCACGCCGATGGGCAAGGAGGAGGAGCGCACCGCGGCCGCTATCCAGTTCGCCCGGGAAGGCAACAACGTGGCTCTGGTCTGCTCCGGCGACCCGGCGATCTACGCGATGGCCTCCCCCACCCTCGAGCAGGGCACCGACGGCATCGACGTCGACATCGTGCCGGGCGTCACCGCCAGCCTCGCTGCGTCCGCGATCCTCGGCGCCCCGCTCGGCCACGACCACGCCACCATTTCGCTGTCCGACCTGCACACCGACTGGGAGACGATCCTTCGCCGGCTCCGGGCCGCCGCCGAGGCGGACCTGGTCACCGTGCTGTACAACCCGCGCAGCCGCACCCGGCTGCACCACCTGCCTGACGCGCTCGCCATCTTCTCCGAGCACCGACCAGCCAAGACCCCGGTCGCCGTGGTCGAGGAGGCCGACCGCCCCGAGCAGCGGATCACCCTCTCCACGATCGCCGACTTCGACGTCGACGTGGTCAACATGAACTCCCTGGTGGTCGTCGGCTCCTCGACCACCCGGTACCTGACCGCGGGCGCCGGGCGCACCGTCATGGTCACCCCCCGCGACTACCACTGGATGAACCGATGACCCCCACCACCGCCCCGCCGCTGGTCATCGCCGGGCACGGAACCCGCGACGCCGCCGGCGTCGCCGAGTGCCACGCCCTGGTCGCACGGGTCCGCGGGTTGCTGCCCGGCGTCCGGGTCGAGGCAGGTTTCGTGGAACTCACGCCACCCACCATCGACCAGGCGCTGTCCTCCGTCCTCGACGGCGACGGGGCCGGCGCCGTCGTCGTGCCGCTGATGATCGGGTCCGGAGGCCACGTCCGCGAGGACATCCCCGCGGCGATCGAGGCCGGCCGACGCGACCACCGGGGCGCCACCGTCGTCTACACCCGCCACCTCGGCGCCCCCGCCGGCCTGGTGGCCGCGGCCCGCCAACGGATCGACAGCGCCCGCGGCGACTGGGCCGCCCACGAGGTGAGCGTGGTGTTCGTCGGACGCGGCTGCAGCGTCACCGATGCCAACGCCGACCACACCCGCCTGGGCCGGGTCCTGCTCGAGACGGGCGGCTACGCCAGCCTGCTGCCCGCGTTCATCCAGGTGGCTGGCCCGAGCGTTGCCGAGGCGCTCGACACGGCGCACGCCACCGGCAGCCGTCGCATCGTCGTGATGCCGCACTATCTGTTCCCCGGCCGGCTCAGCACCTGGGTGCAGCAGGCGGTGGACGCCTGGACCGCCATCCACCCCGACACCAGCGTGCGGGTCGCCGGCGTGATCGGCGCCTGTCCCGAGCTCGCCGACGTCGTCGCGCAGCGCTACCGCGAAGGCATGCTCACCGCCCGCACCGACCTCGGTTCGCCGGCTTACCTCACCGGTCTGCTGCTCGCCGGACGCAAGGTGGTGGCCATCGGCGGCGGCTGCGTCAACCGGCGCCGGATCCCCAAGCTGCTCGCCGCCGGTGCCCACGTCACCGTTGTCGCCCCCGATCTGCACCCGGCCCTCGCGCAACTCGTCGACGACGGCGTGATCGAGTGGCACAACCGGGGCTACCTCGCCTCCGACCTGGACGGCGCCTGGTACGTGCTCGCCGCCACCGACGATCCCGAACTCAACGCACAGGTCGCGGCCGCGGCCGAAGCCCGGCACACCTTCTGCGTCCGTGCCGACCGGGCCGAACTCGGCTCGGCCTGGACACCCGCCACCGCCGAACTCGAGGGCGCCACGATCGCCGTCCTCGCCGACCACGACCCCCGCCGGTCCCGGGCCCTGCGTGACCGGATGCTCCAGTTCGTGCGGGACGACGCATGAGCCGCTACCGCTACGAGACCGACGGCGCCGAGATCTACCGGCAGTCGTTCGCCACGATCCGCGCCGAGGCCGACCTCGACCGCATCCCGGCCGACCTGCAGGCGGTCGCCATCCGGATGGTGCATGCCAGCGGCCAGATCGACCTGCTCGACGACCTCGCCTGGTCCCTCGGGCTCGCCACCGCGGCCGGACATGCCCTCCGGGCCGGCGCCCCGATCCTGTGCGACTCACGGATGGTTGCCAGCGGCATCATCCGCTCCCGCCTGCCCCGCGACAACGACGTCGTGTGCCTGCTGGGCGACCCCCGTCTTGCCGACCTCGCCGCCGACCTCGGCACCACCAAGACCGCCGCAGCCGTCGAACTGTGGCGGCCCCAGCTGCCCGGATCGGTGGTCGCGATCGGCAATGCACCCACGGCCCTGTTCCACCTGCTCGAGATCCTCACTGACGACCCCGCACTGATGCCCGCCGCTGTCCTCGGCATCCCGGTCGGCTTCATCGGAGCCGCCGAGTCCAAGCAGGCCCTCGCCGACAACGAGCTGGGCATGGACTACCTCGTCGTGCGCGGACGCCGCGGCGGCAGCGCTGTCACCGTTGCCGCCGTCAACGCCCTGTGCGGCACCGACGGACGCACCGGCTGACCCCGACCGCGGCCGACGACGACCGCGGGCCACCGAAAGGACACCCATGAGCCCCGACAACCGCACCACCGGCGAGGTCATCCTCGTCGGGGGCGGTCCCGGTGATCCGGACCTGCTCACGATCGGCGGGCTGCGCGCCCTGCAACAAGCCGACGTCGTGCTCTACGACCACCTCGCCCCCCTCGCCTGCCTCGACCAGACGAGGCCGGGCGCCGTCCTCGTCGACGTCGGCAAGATCCCGCGCGGCTGCCAGACGGCCCAGGCCGACATCAACACCCTGCTCATCGAGCACGCGCGCACCGGCGCCAGCGTCGTCCGATTCAAGGGTGGCGACCCGTTCGTGCTGGGACGCGGCAGCGAGGAATGGCTGGCCTGTGCCGCTGCCGGCATCCCCGTCCGCGTCATCCCCGGAGTGTCCTCCGCGATCGCCGGACCCGAACTGGCCGGCATCCCCCTGACTCACCGGGGCATCACCCAGAACTTCTCCGTCGTGTCCGGCCACGTGGGACCCGACCACCCGGCCTCCACCGTGAACTGGGACGCGCTCGCCCAGAGCTCAGGCACCATCGTCATCCTGATGGGCGTCGCTCACCTCCCCGAGATCACCGAAGGGCTCATGGCCCGCGGCCTCAACCCCGACCTACCCGCTGCCATCGTCGTCAGGGCAGCCACCCCCAACCAACGCGTGGTCCGCGGCACGGTCGCTAGCCTGGCCGGACTCGCCGCCGAACACGACGTCCAGCCACCCGCCCTCATCGTCATCGGAGCCGTTGTCGGGTTGGAGCTCGGCGGGTCGGAGTAGGCACGCGGACGGGCAGTGCCCGAGGCAGCGGCGCGTGGACCGCCGGGTGCGGTCCACGAACCCTGCACGGTTGCACGCACACCGGCACCCAGACACTGACCATCCGCGCCATCGGTTCCGACACCGCGCCACTCGACCCAACGACGGTCACCGCCACCCTGAGCTCGAGTCAGATCGCGGGCAGCAAGGTCCCCCTCACCCGGCAGACCGCTCGCTCGTGCGCCATCGTGCGCTATCTACCTTTGCCAGAGGTGCCGTGGCCGCACGTCACTTGTTATGCTTCGCCTTGTCAGAGGGCATTTGGCCTTGTGGCGTGCACGCCTGAGAGCATTTCGCAATGAGAAGGTCAGGGGTTCGAATCCCCTTAGCTCCACCATCGAAGTTACTCCGTGACCAGAGTCATCCCTCTGCACCGGCTGCAGGTCCCCCGAATCCGGGCCCGCGCAGTTCCGGCGTCCGCCTACCTGGATGGACCGAGCCTCGTGAGGTTCGCAACCCGCGGGACCTGGCCTGCGCGCAGGAGACTCCCCCGGACCCCGGCGCCCGCACCGAGCTCTCCTGCAACGACCTCCACGCCAGCGGCGATGGCCGGCGGGGTGAGGGCGTCGATTGCCTGTCGCACAGTGCTGATCATCGACGCAACGGCCTCCGATCCGTCGTCTGAGATGACGACGGCCGTCGGATTGAGCAGGGTGCAGACGCTGGCGATGGAACCGGCGAACCCTCGCGTTGCCGGTAGCCGTCCGGCGATCCCGACCCCTCCCCGGTACACCCTCCCGTTCAGGACGATTCCCACCTCGTCCGGCTCAGCCGGGTGACAGAGGACGAAGTTCTCGTGGCATCGTCCGGTACCGAGGTGGAGTTCTCCGTAGGTCGCCAGGTAGATCCGGCTGTCAATCTCCACAGCGGTGTCGCCCAGGCGGTCGGCCAGTCTCCTGCCGAGACGGTGCGGCGCCGAGCGGAGAGCTGCGCGAGACCCGCCATCGAGCAGGCGGGCACGACTCGAGGACAGTCCGGCGACGACTCCGGAGAGCGCGCTCACCTGCCGGGCTTGGCACAACGCTTCGAGCCCGTCGCACGCCAACTCGGCTTCGTCCCCTCCTCTCCCGGGTTCGAGAGTGATGGTCGACGTCGTCAGGACTCTGCCGCGCGCGTCCCCGATCGCGATATCGATCCGGTCGGCTCGGAAGCTGATGGCCGCGCCGACGGACGGGGCGACAGGGACGCGGAAGACTCGAGGTGGTCGGCCACTTCCCGTTCCTGGCCCTTTGGGCGGCCGTTCCCCTTCGACGATCCGCCCCGAGTCGAGAAGGCGGGCGACCGCGTGGCCCACCGTGCTGGCGGGAAGACCGCTGCGGGCCACGAGAGCAGGGCGGGTCATGGAGGTCGATTCCTGGATGAGCCGGTAGATGTGCTCCATGGCCCAGTCTCTGGGGGACGCCATGTCGACGGCTGGGCTCAAGGAGGCCTCCTTGGGGCGTTGTGGGGAGAGGGAGTGCGATTCGCGTCCAGCCGATCCGCCGTTGGCCTCGGCGCTGCAGCCGACGGCGGTACCGGGACGGGCACCCGGTACCGCCGTGACTCACTCGCGACTCACTCGATGTGAGCTCGATCGGATCAGCTCACGGTGATGGCGGTCATCCTCTCGGTGCGGGTCGCGCTGCTGTTGAGGCTGAGGGTCCGCTGGCCCGTGGCCTTCACCCACTGGTCGGCTTCGCTGTCCCAGTACTGCAGCTGCCGCAGCGGCACGTGGATCTTCACGTACTTGCTGTGGTGCGCCTTGATCGTGACCCGGTCGAAACCGGCAAGCGCGGTGCTGGCGAACTTCACCCCCGACGGGACGTCACGAGGCCTGCCCAGGTAGACCTGCGGCACCGCGTCACCGGTGCGGCTACCGTTGTTGCTGATCCGCACGTACACGTTGAGGCCACCGTCGCCCGCCTTGCGCACCTTGAGCGAGGAGTAGCTGAACTTCGTGTACGACAGGCCGTAGCCGAACGCGTACAGCGGGGTCTGGTCCTCCTTGTCGAAGAACCGGTAGCCGACGTTCAGTCCCTCCGAGTAGGTCGTCACCGGGCAGTTCCACGGATTGGCGATGCCACCGACGAAACCACACGACTCGCCGACACCTGCGCTTGCCCGCTCGGGGTGGTCGTCCTGGTGGGCGAGTTCCTGGCCGATGCTCTTCGGCCAGGTCATCGGCAGCTTGCCACCGGGGTTGACCTTGCCCTGCAGGACATTGGCAGTCGCCCAGCCACCACGGTCACCGGGGAACCACATCTCGAGCACACCCTTGACCTTCGACAGCCACGGCATCGCGATCGGCTGGTTGTTGTTCAGCACGACCACCGTGTTCGGGTTCGCCGCCGCCACGTCCTCGATCAGCTGGTCCTGACCCTCCGGCAGCGCCGAGGACAGGTCGCCCTCCTGAGTCGCGTACGCGAACACCACCGCAACCTTGGCGGCCTTCGCAGCATCGATCGCCGCCTGGCGGTTCGCCGTCCGCTGCGACGGAGTCACCCAGGACAGGCGGATCTGCACGGCGTCGTTGCTCTTGTCGAGAGCGTTGCTGAGTTCGATCGTGTGGTCGCCCTCGGTGAGCGTGACCTCGTACCGGAAGTTCGCGATGTTGTCGGTCGCCGGCATGGGGCCGTTCCCCTCGTTGGCGTGCAGGGCGCCATAGCGGGCACCGCCGCCAAAGCCGCCGCCGCCGTAGGAGTTGCCGTCGATCTTCATCGAAGCGGTGCTGCCGAGGACGCCGACGTTGATCCAGTACTTGCCGTCCTCCGGGGCGGTCAGCGTGCCCTTCCAGCTGTTGACGCTGCCTGCGGGCAGGGCGTTGCCCTTCTCGTTGGTGAACCACACCTGGTCATCGACCGTGGTGTCACTGGCCCCGGTCGTCGTCCGGACCAGACCCGGCTCATCGTCATGGGACAACGCCGACGCCGGGACCGGCTCCCCGGTCATGTCGTTGGCGACCGCGTAGGACACCTTCTTGGTTCCCAGCCGCTTGGCGAGGACGTCGTAGGTGCCGACCTGCTGCTCGGCCGCGATGCCCCCGGACTTCTCGCCGGTGCCGTAGGTGGCGATCGTCTGACCCGCGCCCGGCCCGATCAACGCCACCGTCTTGCTCGAACTCAACGGCAGGATGTTGCTCTCGTTCTTCAGCAGCACCGCCGCCTGCTCGGCCGTCTCCTCGATCACTGCATTGTCGTAGCGACGGTTCTCGGCGGTCACGGCGTGCTTCGGCGCCTTGTCCAGAAGACCGAACCGGTCGTAGGTGTACAGGATTCGACCCACGGCCGTCGTCACCTGGGCCTCGGTCACGGAACCGGCGTCGATCGCCGCCTTGACCTTGTCGGGGGTGAAGAAGCTGCTGCCCGGCATCTCCATGTCGAGTCCGGCGGCCAGGTTGTCGGTCGCGTGGGTGCCGCCCCAGTCGGACGTGACGAAGCCGGTGAAGCCCATCTCGTCGCGCAGCGCAGTCGTGAGGAGGTACTCGCTGCCGCACATGCTGATCTTGGCCGAGGTGTCGGTCTCTCCCTTGACGTTGGTGGCGTTGTAGGCGCACATGATGGAACTCACGCCCGCCTGGATCGCGGCGTCGAACGGTGCCGCGTAGACCTCGTGGAAGGTCTGCTCGTCCATCAGGATGTTGTTCGCACCGTCCGCCGCAACGTAGTGCTTGGCCTGCGCCATCGTCCCGTTCTTCTGGATGCCCTTGACCGTGGCGGCCGCCAACCTCGAGGTCAGGTAAGGGTCCTCGCCGAAGGTGTTCCAGGTGCGGGACGCGCTCGTGTCGCGGTTCATGTTGATGAACGGTTCCAGCACGACGTCCTGGCCCAGGGCTTCCGCGTCCTTCCCGATGACCTTGCCGTCTGCGTAGGCGCGGTCGGTGTTCCAGGTCGCCGCCAGGCCCTGAGTCGACACCATTCCGGTTGACTCCTCCTTGGTGACGACGCCGGGCGGCCCGTCGGCCAGGGTGAGCGACGGGATGCCGAGCCGCTCGATCCCGGGCAGGTAGCCGGCCTGGCTCTGGTTCTCGGGATCCGGCGCGGACGACACGGACTTGCCCGTGATCAGCGTGAGCTTCTCGTCCAGCGTCATCTGGGCCAGCAGGCCGTCGACCCGGGAGTTGCCGGTGACAACCGGGATGGCCTCGGCCTGAGCCAAGGAGATCCCTGTCGAAGACAGGACTCCGGCGGACATGGCGATGCTGAGGCATACCGCGCATGCGGCTTTGCGCCACCGGATGGTTGGGGACTTCATGTGGGTCCTTTCTCGGCTCTGAGCCGACCCGGGCTGCCACCACCGTGGTGGCCGTCCATCTGAGCGACGGCGAGTCAGCCCCGGGCGACCCAACTCCACTGGGCGAACAATCAGTTCTGTTTCCGGGCTGAACCATCGTCGCCGGTCACCATATGGTGCCTATTTTGCTCGCGTCAAGGGCAATTCGGAGCCTTCGCACGGTCGCATCTCGGGAGTTCTTCGCGCTTGCTGGCCAGAAGGTCGCGCAAGTCGTAGGATGCGGTCGTGGTCGCCCCAGCTACGGCCGGCAACGAGCAACGTCGCGCCTTTCGCCGCGAGCAGGTACTTCGCCTGCTCGCCACCTTGGGACCCTTGACCCGCGTCCAGATCTGTTCGCTCCTGGAACTCTCGCGGGGAGCCGGCGCCGGGCTCGTTGCCGATCTCTTGGGGGCCGGACTGATCACCGAGTCCGCCGACGATCCTGAGGGCCGCGTGGCCGGCAGGCCGCCGAAGCTGCTCCGGCTCGCGCCGCCACAGGGGTCGTTTCTCGCCGTTTCCCTGGGCCACGACGCCGTCACCGTCGCTGTCGCCGACGGCAGCGGAACGATCAGGTCGCGCCAGAGCCGCCCCTGCGAGCACTTCACCCCGATCGACACACAACTCGCGACCGCGGCATCCCTGGTGGCCGGGCTGGTCGCGGACGACGACGACAGCGAGCGCACAGTGGTCGTCTCGCGGCTGGGCCCGGCGGAGCCGATCGACGGTCTCGAGGTGCTCGGTGGTCGGGTGCTCGTGAACAACGACGCGAATCTGGCCGCCTTCGGCGAACTCACCTTCGGGGCCGGCCAGGGGGCCCGGAACCTGCTCTATGTGCGGGTTGTGACGGCCACGGGTGGAGGCCTGGTGATCGAGGGCCGCATCCATTCGGGGTCCAATGGTCACGCGGGAGACGTCGGCCACCTTCCGATCGAAGGGGGCGACTGGCTGTGCTGGTGCGGCCTTGTGGGGTGTGCCGGGCGGGTCATCAACGGCGATGCAATGGTCCGCGAGCTCCGGGAGGTGTTCCCCCAGGTCACCTCCTTCGCCGACATCGAGAAGGCTGCTGCTCATCGGGTTCCGGTCGTCGAGGTGTTCCTGCGCCGCACCGGACGCAAGCTCGGACGCGCCATCGCAGGACTGGTCGGCGTCGCCGACCTGGATTGCCTGGTGATCGACGGAGCCCTCGGGTCAGCAGGTGCCCCGTTCATCGTCGGCGTCAAGGAGGCCCTCGACGCGTACACCTTCCCGGGGACCTCGCCCCACCTGCGGGTCGAACTCGGCGCCTTCGGTGAGGGCGCGGACCTTCACGGGGCCATCGCCCTCGGAATCGCCGCAGCCACCCCCACGCCCCTGCCCGCCTTTGCGACGACACGAGCCTTTGCGCGGGATATGCGCCAACTGAGCGTCACCTGACCTCCTTGCCACCGGAGCCACCCTTGTTCGACGCGACATCAGCACGGCGCCGCCGTCGCCGCTCAGGACCGACAGCGATGCGCACGGCGTGACCAGAGCGCAACCAGGCAGCGGTCACCCGGGGCCGAAGACCAACCTCACCGGCTATCTCGCGTGGTACGCAACTGCCGTCACCGGCATCTTCCTCGTCTGGGGAGCGGTCGGGAGCATCCTTCTGCCCATCCAGGTACAGGAGTTGGTCTTCCACCAGTGGTTCCGCGGCATCGACGCAGGAGTCGATCTGTCCGCCCTCACCAATCTTCGCGCCCAGCTTCGCGCCGGCGGCGCGACGCCCGTCGGTGACCAGGTTCGCCTCTTGTCGCTGCTGGACGGTTTCGAGACCGAGCGCGCCCAGGACCTCTCGCTCGTCACGTCCATCGGCGTCCTCTGCACAATGCTCGCGCAGCCTGTCGTCGGCCTTCTCTCCGACCGCACAGCCGGGCCCTGGGGCCGCCGCTCGCCGTGGATAGCCGGAGGATCAGTGATCGGCGCCGGCTTCCTGATCGCCCTTCGCTACTCGCCCAGCATCGGCTGGCTCATCGCGTGCTGGTCGATCAGCCAGACCGCGATCAACGTCGCGCAGGGTCCGCTGACAGCCACCATTGCCGACCGGGTTCCCCACAACCGGGTTGCCTCCGCGTCCGCGCTCACCGGAGTCGCGAGCCTGGTGGGGTCACTGGCGGGCTCCTTCCTGGTGGGCACGCTCTTTGCCGTCGCGGGCCTCGACGCCTACTTCCTCCTCGCCGTCGCTCTCGGGGTGCCGTGCCTGCTCTTCGCCCTGACGCAGAAGGAATCCCGTCAGCAGTCTGGCGTACGGCCGGGAAGGCGGACGATCGTCATCGAGCTTCTCGCACCCTTCACACGCCCCGACTACCGGTGGCTCTGGGCCGCGAAGCTCGCCGTCTCCGTCGGGTCCGGCATGACGGCCACCTACTCGCTCTACCTCATGCAGAGCTACATCCAGCCCGCCATGACGGCGCTCGAGGCGGCCCGGACCATCCCCTGGATCACCCTCGCCGCGGCACCCCTGGCCCTCGGCGCCATGCTCGGTGCCGGCCGGCTGGCAGACAGATCGGGCAGGCGTAAGCCGATCGCGATCACCTCGGCTCTCGTCCTGGGCACTGCCTTCCTGGTCCCGTTCGCCTGGCCGACGCTGCCCGCCCTCTTCGTCCAGGGTGTGCTCACCAGCGCAGCCCTAGGAACCTTCCTCGCCCTTGACCAGGCCATGTTCATCGGCATCATCGAGGACCAGCACGACGCTGGGCGCGACCTCGGCCTCAGCGCCCTCGCCGGCAATCTCGGACAGGCGGTGGCACCGATCCTCGGGGGTGCCATCATCGCCGCCACCCACAGCTACGCGCCGCTCTGGGCGGCTGGCGCTGTGCTTGCTGTGGCGGCAGGCGCCTTCATCACCCGGGTCGCGCAGCTTCGGTAGTGGCCTCCTCGCAGGAGGTGCCCGCCGCACACTCGCAGTGCTGAGATCAGGGGAGGTCTTCAGGGCCAGGACCCCCGTGACTGGGGTCACGTCGCGGCGCCGCAGGTCGCATCGCAGGCTGGACTGGTGGATCGCCCGCCCGGGAATCAGTCGAAGAACCCCTGGACGACGTCGACTACCGGCCCGGCGCCCCGCGAGCTGTTGCTCAGCACCGTCGCCGTGGTCCCCGATGCCGGGTCGTGGATGGATCGTGCCGCGACCCCGGCGTCGTAGCCGGCCATGATCAGCTGCGGCCCGGTGGCGTGCAGCCACAGGCCGGCGGCGTAGCGCATGGCCTCCTCGGGCACGTCGTTGCGGGGACGGGTGAGCTCGGCGACGAATTCCGGCCCCACGATCCGGCCGGCCAGCAGGGCCCGCCAGAACCGGTGCAGGTCAGCGACCGTCGTGTACGCGCCGCCGTCGCCGTTGCCGCGCACCGGGAGGTGCAGCACGTTGGTGTGGTTGCCCGCCTTCTCGAAGTAGCCCAGCGCCGCATCGCCGGGGAGGTCGTCGGAGCGCAGGAAGCCGGTGTGGGTGAGACCCGCGGGGACGAACACCTCCCTGTCCACGAACTCGTGGAAGCCGGTCCCGGCGACCCGTTCGATCACCAGCGCGAGCACCATGAACCCCTGGTTGCAGTAGCCGAACCGCTCGCCGGGGGAGAACTTCTGCGGCCGCCCCTCCAGCATCGGCAGGAACGCCGAGGTCGAGGCGAGCACGTGCACCGGCACGGTCAACACGTAGTCGGTGGGCTGCCAGTCGGCTTCCTCGTCGAGGTAGTCACCGATCCCCGAGGTGTGGGTGAGCAGGTGCTCGATCGTCGCCGCGTCGTCGATCAGCGGCAGGTGGTCACCGAGGATCGGGCGCACCGGATCGCTCAGCCGGAGCCGGCCCTGCTCGACGAGGCGCAGCACCGCCAGCGCGGTGAAGGTCTTGCTGCCGCTGGCCAGCGCGAACCTGGTGTCCGGCGTGTTGGGCACCGCCAGTGCCCGGTGAGCGAAGCCGTAGCACCGCTCCAGCACTCGCTCGTCCCCGACGTCGATCGCCACCACGCCCGTGAAGCCGGTTTCGGTCGCTGCGGCGTCGACCGCGCCCTCGTCGATCTGCACGGTCCAGTGTCGCACTCCACCGGTCAGCCGGGCGCGATGGCTGCCAGGGTGGCGCGCGCCCTCTCGGTGATCTCCGGGAACCGGTGCTGGGCGATGGCCTCCGGGGGCGCGACCCAGCTCCCGGCGCACGCCAGCACCTGCGGGATGGCGAGGTAGTCGCCCAGGTTGGCCAGCGTCACGCCGCCTGAGCACAGGTACTCGATTCCCACGAACGGACGCGTGAGCGCGCGCAGCAGCGGCGCGCCACCCGACGTCTCCGCGGGGAAGAAGTTGAACACCGCGACCCCGCGCTCCCGCCCGATCTCGATCTCACTGGGTGCGTTCGCGCCGGGTACCAAGGGAATGCGCCGGGAGCGGCAGTAGTCGACCACGGTGGGGTTGAGGCCGGGCGACACCACGAACGCGGCGCCCGCGTCCATCGCCTTCTCCACGACCGGCGTGCCCAGGACGGTGCCCGCCGCAACCAGCAGCTCGGGGAGACGGGTACGCAGGCGCGCGATGGCGCGCTGGGCCGCCTTCGTCCGGAAGGTGACCTCCACCAGGGAAATCCCGGCTTCCAGGAGCGCCTCACCCAGCGGGAGCGCGTCCTCGGCGTCCTCGATCGTCACCACCGGCATGAACCGGACGGCGCGGAGCGCTGCGGCAACATCGACCGAGGGCATCAGTCCGCCCTCCCGGCCCGGTCCGCACGCGGACGACAGCGTCCGTGCAGGCGTCCGGCCGGCCGGCTCGTCGGCAGCATCATGGACGTCAGACGATCGAGCGGCGGGTGCCGCCATCAACGGACAGCGCTGCGCCGGTCGTGGCCGACGCCTGGCGCGAACAGATGTAGACGACCATGTTGGCGACCTCGTCGGGCGTTGCGGCGCGCCGGAGGAGCTGGGTCGGTCGCTCCGTACGCACGAACTCGTCGATGGCCTCCTGAGGCGTCTGGCCCGGCTTGGCTCCCAGCTTGAAGACGAAGTCGGAGACTCCGTCGCTCGCCGTCGGACCAGGCAGGACCGAGTTCACCGTCACCCCGGTCCCGGCGCACATCTCGGCCAGCCCCCGGGAGACCGCCAGCTGGGCGGTCTTGGTCATCCCGTAGTGCATCATCTCCGGGGGGATCTGGAGGGCTGACTCGCTGGAGACGAAGACCACACGCCCCCAGCCGGCCTCGATCATCGAGGGGAGGTAGGCACGGGAGAGGCGGATCCCGCTCATCACGTTGATGTCGAAGAACCTCGCCCACTCGGCGTCATCGATCTCGAAGAAGGGCCGCGGGTCGAAGATGCCGAGGTTGTTGACGAGGATGTCCGCCCGCGGCACGCGCTCCAGCAGCACGTCCACCCCGACAGCGGTCGCCAGATCGGCGGCCACGCCGGTGACGGCGGCTCCGGGCACAGCGGCCCTGGTGGCGGCCACGGCGCGCGCGACCGTCTCCTCGCTCCGTCCATTGAGCACGACGGCTGCGCCGCTGCCGGCCAGGCCCTGGACGATGGCGAGTCCGATTCCTTGGGTTGATCCCGACACGACGGCCGTCGTGCCGGTGAGGTCGATGTTCATGGTTCGTGTCCCCTAGCTAGATTGCGGTTGACGTCGAGGTTCCTTCAGAGGGCCGGATCCGTTCCACCCTTCACGGCCCAGCGCCGCGGAGGCGGACCCGGAGTCGGTCCGTGCGCGTCTAAATCTCCTCCCCCTTCAGCCACCGTGCGGCGATGACCGCGATGAGGAGGGCACCACCCTGGAAGACCGGCTCGATCCAGAACGGCGCACCGAGCAGCACCAGGCCGGTGGTGCCGACCTGGACGGTGATCACGGCCAGAACGGTTCCCCAGACGTTGAACACGCCCGGCTGGACGGCCGTGGCCCCAAGGAAGGCCGCGGCGTAGGCGGGAAGCAGGAACGGGCTCCCGACGGTCGGGTTCCCACTCCCGAGAATTCCGGCCTGGACGATTCCCGCCACGCCCGCCAGGAAGCCGGCGCCCGCGAACGCCAGGAGCGTGACGTTCTTCACGGAGACACCGCTGAGCCTTGAGGCGTCCTTCGACCCACCGATCGCGTAGAAGTAGCGGCCCAGCGGCGTGCTGGAGAGCAGGTACCACAGGAGGAGCGCGACGAGCGCGGCGTAGACGACCGGCTTGGGGACACCGAGGAAGTCGCCCCGTCCCAGGGCCACCAGGCCTTCGGGGATGTTGGAGTAGAAGACGTTCCCCTGGGTGTAGCCACCGATGAAGCCCGTGATCAGCGCACTCATGGCGATCGTCACGATGAACGAGTTGATGCCGATCCGCGTCACCAGGAGGCCATTGACGAGACCGATGAGGGTCGAGACTCCGACCGCGGCGACGAGCGCAGGGACGAGCGGCCAGCCGGACTGCGACGTCAGGCCCGTGACCAGGATCACCGACAACCCCAGGTTGCCGGCGATCGACAGGTCGAGCTCGCCGACGATCAGCGGCAGCAACAGCCCGAGGCAGAGGATCGTGAGCACTGCCTGGAGGCTCAGCACCGTCGTCAGGTTGGACGCCGTCGCGAACGTGTCGGGACGCAACGCCGAGAAGACGATGACGAAGAACAGCAGGATGACCGGGAGGGCGATGCGTGCCGAGAAGAGCTTCAGCGGCTCGGTCCGCCCTCCTGGCAACCGCACGGTCCGGGTTCGCGCCCCAGCCTGCGGGCCGGAATCGGTGGAGAGTTGAGTGGTCATGCGTCGCTCCCTTGGAGGTCCTTGCCAAGCGGGTCCTCTTGGCTCCCGAAGTAGATGAGCTCGGTGAGTTGTTCGCGGGTGAGGTGTTCGTTCGGAAGGTCGGCCACGAGCGCGCCGTCGCGGATGACCAGGATCCGGTCGCAGACGCTCAGCATCAGATCCAGTTCCGAGGAGATCAGGAGCACGGCCGTCCCGGCCGCCGCCGCTTCGCCGACGAGGTCGAAGATCTCGACGCGGGCACCGATGTCCACGCCCTGGACCGGCTCGTCGAAGACGACCAGCCGGGGTTCGGTGTGCATCCACTTCGCGATGACGACCTTCTGCTGGTTGCCGCCGGAGAAGTACTTGAACGCACGTGACTGCACGGGTGGCTTGACGCCGAAACGGGTGATCAGGTCCGCCACCACTGCTCGTTCGCGCCGCCTCGAGATGCGCCCGTTGCGGAAGAAGGAGGTGACGGCGGGCAGGGTCAGGTTCACAGAGATGGGCAGGTCGAGGACGCCGCCGTCGCGCCGGCGGTTCTCCGGCACCAGGGCGATCCCGTTCCGAAGCCCGGCGCGAGGCGACGTGAGCTCCACGGCGCGTCCCGAGAGCCGGATCTGCCCCGCGGCAGGTGACTGCGCACCGAACAGCATGCGCGCCAGTTCGCTCCGCCCGGAGCCGAGCATCCCCACCAGTCCGACGATCTCGCCCTTGTTGATCGCGAAGGTCACATCCTTCAGCCGGTTGCCACGGAGGTTGGCCACCTCGATCACCGGCTCCGTCGACCTCACGCGGGCCGCCCGCTGCGGAATCTCCACGTCCCGACCGACGATGAGGCGCACGAGGTCGCGCTCGCGCAGGCCGGCACACTCGACCGTGTCGATCCGTCGACCGTCCCTCAGCACGGTCGCACGATCGGCCAGGACGAGGATCTCGTGGAGCTTGTGCGACACGTACAACACCGCAACCCCGGACGCGACGATGTGGCGCACTGCGGCGAAGAGCCTCTCCGCCTCGTCGTCGGGCAGGGCGGCCGTCGGCTCGTCGAGGACGAGCACGCGAGCGCCGGACTCGGCCGAACTCAGCGCCCGGGCGATGGCGACGATCGTCTGGGTGGCAACGGGCAACCTGGAGACGGGACTGTCGATGTCGATGTCGGCGTGGTTCAGGCGTCCGAGCACCTCCAGCGCACGTTTGCGGACGGCACCCCAGCGAATGCGGGAGAGCAGACCGGTGTTGTACCGCTGGCTGATCGCGAAGTTCTCCGCCACCGAGAGGTTCGGGATCAGGCCGAGGTCCTGATGGACGAAGACGAGACCGAGCCGAGTGGCCTGCGCGGGGGTGAGGGGGAGCTCGACCGGCTCCCCTCCGATGGTGATCGAGCCGCCGTCGTCCGGGGAGTGGTAGCCGGCCAGGCACTTGATCAGCGTCGACTTCCCGGACCCGTTCTCTCCCAGCAGGGCGTGGACCTCGCCCGCCCTCAGGTCGAGATCGACGTGGTCGAGCGCCCGCTGCCCGGTGAAGGTCTTGGACAGCCCCCGCACGGCCAGAGCCGTGCGGGAGCTGTCCTCCGCCAGGGCGGATGAGGTCATTCGAGGCCCCAGGCCTTCTTGTAGAGCGGGATGGCGTCGAAGTCGCCGTCCCAGGCCTTCTCCGTCAGGCCTGCGGCGTTCTCCTTGACGACCAGCTTGCCGACGAGACCCTGATCCGCTGCCGGCTGCCCCTGCACGAGCCGGTTGATGTTGTCGACGTGCCCGTAGCCGGCGCGCTGGAAGGCGAACCCGATGCAGGCGTTCTGGATGCCGCCCTCGGCCACGATCTTGGCATTGGCGACGTCGCAGTCCACAGAGAAGGCCTGGGCCTTCGTGGGATCGGCGAGGTTCGCCGGGATCAGGCCCTGGGTGATGACCTGGTTGAGGGCCGCGTCGAACCCGACGAACAGGGTGTTGTAGTCGGGGTGCTGCTTGATCGTCTGGACGACCCGGTTGGGCAGGCTCGTGGCGATGTCGGCAGCGAGGTGCTTGTCCTCGGAGAGGACGGCGCAGCCGCCCCCGGCCGCTGCGCAGTCGGCGATGAACTTCTTGAACCCGGCGATCCGCTGCTGCACCGTCGCGAACTCGTCATCCTCGAAGACGACGGCCTTCACCGGCTGCCCAAACGTCTTCTTCGCGTTGAGGAACGCCTGCTGGCCGAGGAGGTACCCGGCGTCGAAGTTCACTTCGAGCGGCGGGACGATGGCTTGGTAGAGGTCGTCCACGTTGCCCGCCATGTTCGACACGACCACGATGCCGGCGTCCCGGGCAGCCTTGATGTCGGCCTTCACCGCACCGGCGTCGATGGACGTCGTCATGATCGCGTCCACCTTGCTGGAGACGGCCCGCTGGATCGCGGCGGACGGTCCACCCTGGCCCTGCGACGGATCGTCGATCTTCACGTCCCAGCCCAGCAGCTCGCCCGCCTCCTTGGCCGATCGCGCGGACCGTGCGCAGCCCTCGACCGCCATCGAGCAGGGAATGATCACCAGCTTGACGCCCGCCTTGGGAGCCGGGCCCCCGGTCGGGACCGGGGCGGTCTCGGGGGTCTGGGGGGCCTTCGCCGCGTCCACGGCCTTCTGCGCCGTCGCCTCGAACGCTGCCAGATCGGCCGACGCCGCCGTTGCGGTGCCGGTGGCCGGCGCCTGGGAGGCCCCGGACGGCGCGCCCGAGCCTGCGCTGCATGCGGTCAGAAGAAGGCCGATACTCACGACGGCCGCGCCCACACCTGTTCGGAGGCGGACGGTACTCGCGCTGATGGTCATGTCTTGGAACCTCCCGAGCTGCGGAGCGGTCCCGCTGACCGCTGCATCGCGTGGGACCAGATTGGCAGTATTTTCTGGCGTTGGTCAACACTATCGCGGAAATTTTTACCTGAACGTGACGTGGTGTCGAGTCAGAGCACCTTGATCTCACCGCTTCGCTGGCCCGGGATCCGCGAATCGCAGTTGTTCCAGGAGACCAGCTCCCACGAGCCGGAAGGGAAGGCACGGAGCTCCGCATGGGCGCAGTTGAACAGCCCGGAAAGCGACTGGGTCGGCGCGAGGTCCCACCCGAGCAGCGTCCCGACCGCGGCCCGGATGGCGTAGGCGTGACTCACCACGAGGACCAGGCCTGCCCGGTGAACGGCAGCGAGGTCGCCCAGAGCACTGGCGACCCGAGCGCCGCACTCCGTGGGACTCTCGCCGGTGTCGGAGAACCGGCGGTCCTCGCCGCGGGCGGCCAGGAACGACGGATCCCGATCGAGCACCTCGCGATCGACCAGGCCCTCCCACTCCCCCACATCGACCTCCTTGAGGCGGTCGTCGAGGAGGACCGGGGGTGGGTCGATCATGGCGGAGGCGAGCGTCGCCGCCGTGTCCCGGGCCCGGCGAAGCGGCGAGCTGGCCACCACGTCCGGTCGCAGCCTCCGCATGTGGTCGGCCAGGGCGATCGCCTGGCGGGCGCCCAGGTCGTCCAGCGGGACGTCCGCCTGCCCGTGCCAGCGACCGGTCCGGTTCCACGCCGTCCTCCCGTGCCGGACCAGCAGCAGGGTGGTCGGACCCTCAGTCGCCCGCATCGCCCGACAGCGCTCGCAACAGCCCGTCAACGGCCGCGGCCGCGGCACGCTCGACGCTCTCCTCGGTGAACCCACCCACGTGCGGAGTTGCGATGACACGCTCGTGGTGGACCAGCGTGTAGTCGGCCGGCGGCTCGGATTCGTGCGCATCGATGCAGTAGGCGCGCAGGTGCCCCGAGTCCAGCGCATCGATCACGGCCGCCTGGTCGACGAGGCTCGCCCGGGCCGTGTTGACCAGGATCGCCCCCGGCCGCATGCGAGCCAGCTCCGCACGACCCAGGAGCGGTCGATCTCCACCCGGGGCGTGCAGGGTGATGACGTCGGACCCGGCGATGAGCGACTCGATCCCGACCCACTCGAAGCCGGACGGCGTGGTCCAGCCTCGATCGGGATAGGCGTCCTGGCCGATCACCCGCATCCCGATCCCGGCGGCCATGGCAGCGACCCGGCGGCCGATCTGCCCCAGCCCCACGATCCCGAGCGTGCGGCCGGAGAGCTCCAGGCCACGGGTCCGCTGCCAGCGTTCGGACTTCAGCCTGGCGTCCGACCACGGGATCATCCTCGCCGCCCCGAAGGCGAGGGCCAGGGCGAGTTCGGCCACCCCTTGCGAGTTCGCGCCGAGGGCGGGCACCACCGTGATGCCCAGCCGCGCCGCGGTGTCGAGGTCGACGTTGTCGACCCCGACCCCGTTCCTGCTGATCACCCGCAGCCCTGGGCACTGCTCCAGCAGCGCAGACGGGACCTGCTCGACGCCGGCGAGGTAGCCGACGCACCGGGGCAGGACCGCCTCCAGTTCCGCGAGCGTCGGAGTGCGGCCGGGGGCCGGGAAGACCACCTCGTAGCCTGCGGCCTCGAGCCGTGCAAGGCTCGGGTGCCCGGCCTCGGAGAGCGACCGAGGGGTCACCGCGATCAGTCCGGCCACGCCCATGTCAGGCCTCGGCCTTCCACTTCGGGTTGTCGACGAACTCGGGCCCGCTCGCGCCGGCGACGCACAGCTTCCGGAAGCCCTTCTCCTCGATCGTTCCGTAGTCGTGCCCGGCGTGGCCGGGGAACGCGAAGAAGGTGATCAGCGGCTCGGAGTCACTGGTGTTGATGCTGCGGTGGGCGTACCGGCGCGGCACGTACACCCCCTGGCCGGGGACGAACCTCTCCCACTGCACGTCTCCTTCGGGGTTCTCCATGAGCATGTAGCCCTCGCCGGAGAGGCAGAAGTAGATCTCGCCGGTGTCGAGGACCTCGTGGAAGTGGCCCTTCGTCATGTAGTACTCGTCGCCGATGCGCCCCGGGTAGACGATGCTCGTGCCGTAGGCGATGTCGCCCGAGGTGGGCGGCACGTCCATGTCGTAGAACTCGTACATCAGTTCGTCGTTCACTGCGGCCTTCGATCGGGCAGCCGCCTCGTCGGAGAACATGGCGGCCATGTCCGAGATGCGACGACGAAGGGGTTGCCGCTGATCGTTCAGGCCGGTCCGCAGGTCGAAGTTGGTGCTGGTTGCCGGGACAGTGGTGGTGGTCATGTCTAGCCCTTCTCTGTTGCGCCGCGGGCGATCTCCCCGAGCTTGTCGAACTCGGGCCCCGCAGTTGGGATGTCGATGTGGAAGACCTCGCTGATCACGCGGGTCCAGCCGTGGAGGAAGTAGACCCAGCCGTCCTCGATCCCGAGACCGGCGGGGGCCGCCTGGGAGCGCGCCTGGTCGAGGAAGACCAGATCGCCCCGGTAGTTGAAGTCCCAGGCGATCGCCCGGGCAGGGAACCTCACCGCGTCGGTGAGCGGCGAGCCGGGCCGGTCCTTGCCCAGCCCGGTGGCGTTGACGATGACCGATCCCGGCGGCGCCTGGGAGACGGCCGCGTCGTTGACCTGCGGGTCCGGAGCGAGGATGTAGTCGATCGGGATGGAGAACCCGATCGCCGCGTGGATCTGCCGCATCTCGTCGAGCCGGTGCTCGCGCCGATTCGTCACGACGACGCGATCGGGCACGGACTCCCCGGCGACCTTGCGGCGATGCAGGAAGAGCGTGAGCGCCAGTGACGAGCCGCCGGCGCCGAGGAGCACCAGGTGCTCGCCTCCACGCCAGGCGTCCTCCCCGACGATCGCGAGCAGCGACAAGCCGCTGGTGAGCGGGTCCATCGCGTGGCCCCAGAGTTCGGCTCCCCGCTTCGAGATGCTGCTGACCTCGTCGAGCAGGCGCGTGTCCTCCCCCGCGCCGTCGAAGAGGTCCCGGCTGGCCTTGAAGAGGTTGAGCTTGTGGGTGGTGACCAGGGCGCCGAGCGACAACGGGTCGTTCTTGATGAACGACACGACCTCGCGGTAGGCAGCCGGGTCGGCGTCGAGCGGGAGGTCGATGCCTGTGATGCGGGCATCGATGCCGAGGTGTTCGGCCCAGCGGGGGAACACCCGCATGATCGACGACGATCCGGTGGTGACGCCGATGAAGTACATCGTCGGCGTGCGGGCAGGCTGAAGCAGGGGCATGTACTGCGCTCCTTCGGATGAGTGGATGGGGACGGAAGAGGGACGCCTCAGTGCGCTTCCCAGTCGAGGGCCCGGCTGACGGCCTTCTTCCAGCCGGCGTACATGGCCGCCCTCCGCTCGGGCGCCATGTCGGGGGTGAAGACGCGCTCGACGGCGTAGACCGCCGACAACTCGGCACGATCGGCCCAGAAGCCGACCGCCAGACCGGCGAGCGAGGCTGCCCCACGGGCGGTGGACTCCACAATCGTGGGCCGCACCACCGGGACGTCGAGCAGGTCGGCCTGCAACTGCATGAGGAAGTTGTTGCGTGCGGCACCGCCGTCGACCCGGATCTGACGAGCCTTGATGCCGGAATCGTCCTCCATCAGCGAGATGACGTCGCAGATCTGGTAGGCGATCGACTCCAGGGCTGCCCGGATCACGTGGTTGCGGCTCGCTCCCCGGGTGAGGCCCATGATCGCGGCGCGGGCGTAGGGGTCCCAGTAGGGCGCCGCCAGACCCGTGAAGGCGGGCACGAAGTAGACACCGTTGGTGTCGGGAACCCGCCTCGCGGCGTACTCGGTGTCCTCGGAGTCGTAGACGATGCGGAGCTCGTCACGGAGCCACTGCACCGTCACCCCCGAGCAGAAGATCAGGCCCTCGAGCCCGTACTCGACCTTGCCGTCCAGGCCCCATGCCGGAATGGTCAGCAGGCCGGTGTCGGAGCGGACGGGCGTCTCGCCGGTGTTCATCACCAGGCTCGCGCCCGTGCCGTAGGTCGCCTTGATCATGCCGGGCTCGAAACAGGCCTGGCCGAAGAGAGCTGCGTGCTGGTCGCCGATGGACGAGGCCAGCGGGATCCGGACCCCGGGGAAGACGTCCGCTGCCGTCTGCCCGTACACCTCGCTGCTGGGACGGACCTCCGGGAGCACCGCCCGCGGGATCCCGAGTTCGTCGAGCAGGGTGTCGTCCCACACGAGGCGATGGATGTCGAAGAGCATCGTGCGGGAGGCGTTGGTGTAGTCGGTCACATGGACCTCGCCACCACTGAGGTTCCACAGCAACCACGTGTCGATCGTGCCGAACAGGAGTTCCCCCCGCTCGGCCCGCTCGCGGGCGCCGGGGATGTTCTCGAGCATCCAGCGGAGCTTCGTCCCCGAGAAGTAGGCGTCGATCAGGAGTCCGGTCGTCGCACGGACGTGCTCCTCGAGCCCCCGCGCCTTCAGCGAGTCGCAGTAGTCGGCCGTCCGGCGGTCCTGCCAGACGATGGCGTTCATCAGCGGCTCGCCGGTGGAGCGGTCCCACAGCAGGGACGTCTCCCGCTGATTGGTGACACCGATCGCGGCGACGTCCGCGGGCGTGAGCCCCGCGCCGGCGAGCGCTTCCTTGGCCACCGTGAGCTGGTTGTTCCAGATGTCCATCGCGTTGTGCTCCACCCAACCCGGCTTCGGGTAGATCTGGGGGAACTCCTTGCCGGCCACCGCGAGGATCTCGCCGGTGTGATCGAAGAGGATCGCCCGGACGCTGGTCGTGCCCGCGTCGAGGGCCAGCACCGCCTTCTTGCTCATGACTGCCTCCCTGCACCATCGCCGAAGAGAACCATGGCCTTCATACCGTCTCCGGAGGCGGCGTACTCCATGGCGTCGTTGATCTGGTCGATCGTGAACGTCCTGGTGACCAACGTGGACGGATCGACCCGGCGGTCCGCGACCAGCTGCATGGCCTGGACGTAGTCGTAGTTGCTGCTGCCCGTCGTCCCCGTGAGGACCAGGCCCTTGTAGTGCAGCAGGTTCGTGTTGATGGGCACCTCACCGCCGGCCCCGAGGCCCGCGAAGAAGTTGATCCGGCCGTGGTTGGCCAGCAACTCGACCGCTTCGGTCTGCACGGCAGGGCTGGAGACGCAGGTGATCACGACATCCGCGCCACGTCCGGAGGTCTCGGCGCGGACGACCTCGGCCAGGTTCTCCGTGGAGACATCGACGACCACGTCGGCGCCGGCGTCCCGTGCCATCGCGAGCCGCCCGGCCCCGTAGTTGCTGACGATCACCTTCCGGGCCCCGGCGAGCCGGGCCAGCATGGTGTGGAAGATCCCGATCGGGCCGGCACCGACGATCACGACCGTGTCCGAGTACCCCACGCCCAGCGCACGCTGACCGCGCAGGCAGCACGAGAACGGCTCGGTGAGCGCCGCCGACGGGTCCGACACGCCGTCCGGGATGTGGAAGACGTTGCCCAGTGCGAAGGCCGGGACCCTCAGGTACTCCTCGAACCCGCCATCCATCGTGACGCCGAACGCCTCGTAGTCGGGGCACATGTTATTGAGCCCCTGGCGGCAGAACTCGCACCGTCCGCAGCCGACGTTGGGCGTGACGGTCACGCGCTGGCCGAGGGAGAAGCCGACCACCTCGTGGCCCACTTCCACCACCACGCCGGCGACCTCGTGGCCCAGCACCCGGTGCTGTCCCTGTGGGAGCTTGAAGTGGCCGTAGCGGGAGATGCGCAGGTCCGTGCCGCAGATGGACGCCACCCGCACCTCGATCAGGATCTCGTCGGGCGCGATCTCGGGCTTGGGGATGTCGCGGACGACGACGCGTCCCGGCTCCTCGAAGACTGCTGCCTTCATGGTCAGTCCTCTCCTTCGGTGATGTGCAGTGCCGCGGCCTCGCCGCGGGCCTCCTCGGCCACGGCCACCACGACCTTGTTCGTCCAGATCCGGCGCTCGGCCATGGCGGCCATCACGTCCGGAACCTCGGCGAGAGCAGGGGCGTGCGAGATGAGCGGGACGCTCTGGACCGTGCCGGCCGCGAGGTGGTGCACGACCATGTCCCACTCGCTCCGGCCCTGCGGGGTGATCTGGGAGTTCCAGGTGCCGAGGACGGTCAGCTCCCTCCGGATGAGGGAGGAGATGAGCGCGCGCGGGATGGTCGCGTCGCCCTTGAGGTCACCGAGGACCAGGACCTGGCCGTGCGGCCCTGCGACCTCGAGGCACTGGAGGAACGTCTGCGGGAACCCGCTGGCCTCGACGGCCGCGTCGACACCACTGCCGCCGTTGGCGGCCCGGGCCAGCTCGACGGCATCCCCCTGCTCGGCGGCGATCGTCTCGAAGCCGAGGCGCTCCATCACCGCGCGCTTGCGCGGGTCGACGTCCGCGACCAGCACGCGCGTCCAGCCGAGGACGCGCAGCCATTGCGCCGCGAACGCCCCGATCGGGCCGGCACCGATGACCAGCGCCACCCCGGCCGGCGGGACGGTGAGCTTGCGTACGGCGTGCAGGGCGACGGCAGCGGGCTCGACGGTCGCCGCGACGAGCAGCGGCAGGTCCGCGGGCACCGGGACGAGGTTGCGTTCCGGCACCCAGAGCCACTCGACCATCCCTCCGTCGCGGCGGGAACCGAAGTAGTCGTAGTCGCTGCCCAGCGCCCAGTCACCCACCTCGGTGAACGGATCGTCCGGTCTCGGCAGGAGCGGGAAGACCGCCACCCGGTCACCGGCGGCGAGACGGCCACCGGGCGCGGGCTCCTCCACGATCCCCGAGAACTCGTGCCCGAGGACCAGGGGGTAGTGGTAGGCGGTCCCGTGGGCGTACCTGAGCAGGTCGGACCCGCACAGCCCCACACCACCGACGCGGACCCGGACCGGCCGTTCCCCGAAGGGCGCCGGCTCGGGCACGTCGGTGTAGTCGAGGACGCCGGGCGCGGCGACCACAGCTGCCTTCATCGGCTCAGACCTCCATGCCGTAGCGGTGTGCCTTGTGCGTCGGGTAGAGCGAGATCGTCGGCACGGTGACGTCCGGGGTGCGGGTGGCGACCCAGAGGGTGACCTCCGCGACGTTGGAGACGTCGATGCAGCTGGCGTAGATGCCCTCCTTCATCTCCTTCTCGTCCAGCCACCCGTCGATGTAGGCCGGCAGGTCGCCGTCGTACAGCCCGGTGTCGATGATCTGGGTCATCGGGGTGGCGACGTGCGAGGGGTTGATGACCGTGACGCCGATCTTCTTGTCCTTGCCCTCGAGCAGGATGTTCTTGCTGAAGCCGAGCATGCCGTGCTTGGACGCCCGGTAGGGGCTGTGGCCCGGACCGGAGGCGATCCTGGTCGAGGATGAGCCCATGTTCATGATCCGGCCGCCGGTGGGCTGGGTCTCCATGATCCGGAACGCCTCGCGGCAGCACAGGAAGACACCGGTCAAGTTCGGGCCGATGGTCTTGTTCCACTCGTCGAGGGTCACCTGGGTCACCGGGGGGGCGAGGGAGTCGCGGCCCGCACTGTTCACCAGCAGGTCGACCGACCCCCAGCCCCTGGCCTTCTCGAAGAACTCGATGACGGTCTCCTCGCTGGTGACGTCGCCGACGAAGCCCTCGGCCTCCCAGCCGTGCGTGCGGATCTCCTCGACGACCTGGCCGAGCCGGTCGGCGTCGAGGTCGACCAGGAGGACCTTGGCCTTGTTGGCGGCGAAGGTCCGGGCGACGGCCTCGCCGATGCCGGATGCGGCGCCCGTCACCACGGCGACCTTCCCCGCGAGTGCCGTGCCCTGCACCGGGACGTAGTTGGGGATGAATTCGGTCGTGCTCATGGGGTGCTTCCTCTCAGTGTTGGTTTTGGGCCAGCTCGCGGGCAGCTCGTGCCCGCGCTGTGATGCCGGCGAAGTCCTTGTGCGTCAGCGCGCTCCGGGGCGCTATCCAGGTGCCACCCACCGCGGCCACGTTCGGCTGGGCGAGCCACTCCCCCAGCGTGGCCTCCGTGATGCCGCCGGTGGGCATGAAGGACACCTGTGGGTACGGTCCAGCCAGGGCCGACACCATCGGGAGCCCGCCGGAGGGGACCGCGGGGAAGAACTTGAGCAGGTTCAGGCCGAGCGAGAGCCCCTCCTCCACCCCGCTGGGCGAGTTGACGCCGGGGACGATCGGCAGACCGATCTCCAGGCACTCCGCCACAACGACCGGGTTGAAGCCGGGGCTGACCCCGAAGCGGGCCCCGGCCGCCTTCGCCGCCCGCGCCTGGACCGGGGTGAGGATGGTGCCGGCGCCGACCTCCACGTCCGGGCACTCGGCCGAGATCCTCCTGATCGACTCCTCCGCGGCGTCGGTCCGGAAGGTGACCTCGATGACGGGCAGGCCGCCGTCGGCGAGCGCGCGGGCGAGCGGGACCGCGTCCTCGGCGTCGTCGATCGCCACGACGGGGACGACCCGCACGCTGCGGAGCACGTCGGTCAGGGGAACGGTCACGATGAAGCCTCCTGCTGGATGACGAAGCCGGCGCCGACCGCCGGCAGGGTCCACCCGAGGTCGTCGACGGCCGACAGGTAGGCCAGCGCCACCGAGGGCGGGATGGTGTTGAAGTCGAAGAGCCCGAAGTGGTGGCACAGCAACTCGGGGATCGCCGCGTCGCGACACAGCTGGACCGCCTCGGCGACCGTGAAGTTGCCGGGCACGCCGTTGCTCGTGCGGTACTCGTCGCGGCCATTGATCGGCAGGAGGGCGATGTCCACCGCGAGGTCGCGAAGCCGGTCGGCCAGGCCCGGGTAGGGCACACAGTCTCCTGAGTGGTAGATCCGGGTGCCGCCCGTGTCGATGACGTAGCCGAGGGCCAGGTGGTCGCCGCGCGCGTCGGTCGCCAGCGCCTCGTGGGCTGAGGGCAGCACCGTGACGGTGAGCCCGTCGACCCGGACCACGTCTCCGTCGGCCACGCCGGTGAGGCACTGCTCCGGCACGCCGCGCTCGAGCGCGAGTTCCTGGCAGGCGCGCGGGACGATGAAGCGTGTGGAGGTCCGGCACGCCAGGTCCCTGATCGTCCATGGGTCCAGGTGATCGGTGTGCCCGTGGGTGATGAGCACGGCGTCGGCATCGCCGATCTCCGCTGCCGCGATCGGCGGCGGGAAGAGCCTCGCGTGGGGGAAGAGCCTCCCCTGGTACTTCGCCGCCAGGCTGTCCGAGAGGTACGGGTCGATCAGCACCAGCCGACCGTCGAAGAGCAGGCCGAAGCCGGCCGCGCCGAGCCAGACCAACGCCTTACCTATGGGACGAAGCGGCCCGCGCAGCAGTCCGACGTCAACCGCCGCGTCCGCCTTCAGCCGCCGGGGGAACCGGGACTGGTGGGTCGCGGCAGGCAGGAGAGTTTCCTCCGCACTCGCCGGCGTTGGCGGTAGTTTCGACGTCACGTCGGTAGCATGGAAGATTTTTCGATTCCTGTCAACCCCCTCCGACGTCCCCGCGAAAGAAGTTTCTTCGGTTTACCCTGCTGGGAGTGCACCCGCGAGAGGAAGGTCTGCACATGAGCGACGTCCGAGAGCCCAGCGATACCGACGCGCCTGTGTTGCACCGGATCGCCGCGAAGCTGCCGTACATGCCGGCGGCCCTTCGGCAGGTCGGAGAGCTGATCCTGCGCGATCCCGAGACGGCCCGCCTGATGAGCATCACGACGCTGGCCAAGACGGCCGACGTGGCCGAGTCCACCGTCTCCCGGTTCGCGCGCGAGCTGGACTTCGGCAGCTACCGCGAACTCCGGCTCGGCATCACCGAAGCTGCGTATGCGAGCCGGGTGGCGAACCACGCCCCCGAAGCGGAGTACGTGTACAACGGCCTGGCCAAGGACGATCCCGTGGACGACATCGTCCGCAAGATCACCATCAACAGCTCCCAGTCCCTCCAGCAGACCGCACAGCGCCTCGACCCGGGTGCACTCGAGGCCGCGATCCGGATGATCGACGATGCCAACCTGATCACCTTCGCCTGCATGGGATCGTCCAGCATCGCCGCAGAAGAGGGCGTCATGCGCTTCATCCGGGCAGGCAAGCGCTGTGCGCTGTACCGCGACCAGAGCCTCCAGGCCATGCTCGCCACGATCGTGGGCGCCGGCGATCTCGTGATCGCCCTGAGCGACTCCGGCCGTTCCGCCACGATCGTGGAGGTGATCCGGCAAGCACGCGCGCACGGCGCCAAGACCCTGGCCATCACCTCGGGCCCCGATTCCCCTGCGGCGAAGAGTGCCGAAGCGGTGCTCTTCACGTCCGCGACCCCGTCCGGGGGCGCGCTGTACGGAGAGTCGGTCGCAGCGAAGTGGGGCCAGCTGCTCGTCATCGACGTCCTGTATGCCGCCTTCGCAGCTCGGCGGTTCGATGACACGCTCGCGCACCTCCAGGAGACGTACGCCGCCGGAATCAAGCAGTCCAGGGTCTAGCCGCCCTTCCCCCACCGCGACCGGGTGGGCGTGATCGCCCGCTCGGGGCACCAAATCGCAGAATCTCCCACGATGACGCCTTGAAACGGCGAAACCTTCGTGGCACGCTGGCTGAGGCTCGTCGGACAGGACGCACAGTCCAGCCGCACCGCACGTGCGGCCAGGGCGCCCCCAGCGCGGCGCACGACAGCCGAAACGCCCCGTGTGGTTACTCCTTTGGCCACACGGGGCGTCCCATCTTCGCAGGAACTCCCACGTTTGAGTCTTGACGTCGCAGAACTTTCTGTACAACACTTGACGGTGCGGGACGAACCGACCTGGACGTCCCTCGCCAGCTGAAGCGCCAAGGACGGCGCACAAATCCGGAGGTTCCGAATGGCTCTCAAGCCCAAGCCCCTTCGACTGGCTTACTCCGCTGCGATCGCGGCGGTAGTCCTCGGACTTGCCGCGTGTTCGGCAGCACCCGGAGGCCAGTCCCCAGCCAGCAATTCACCCGCGACGCCGGACGCGACGTCCGTCGCGACTGCGTCCGGCCCGATCGAGTACCCCGCACCCACGGCGCTGGACAGCGGGTCCCAGGCGACCCTGGACAACATCTCCTACAAGGGCGGGACGCCCACGATCGCCTACCTTCCGATGGGCACCGAGTTCAACTACCACGTCGCCCTCTTCGAGGGGCTCAAGACCGTGCCGGGGATCAACACCTTCATGCTGTCGCCCTACGCGGGAAGCGACCAGGCGGCCCAGCTGGGCATGCTCCAGGACGTCACCTCCCGGGCCGATGTCGACGCCATCCTCCTGATCAGCTTCGACGAACACTCCCTCGCCCCGCTGGTGAAGAAGGCCGTGGACGCCGGCAAGGTGGTCGTGATCATCAACTCCGACATCCCCAACTACCCGACCCCCGTGCATGGCGTGGTCGGCGTTACCCAGCGGGTGGCCAACAAGGCGCTCGCCGAGTGGGCTGTGAAGTCGGTGAACGGTGAGGCGCGCACCGTCGGCATCCTGGACGGCGAGCCGAGCTACCTCGCCACGGAGCGGGCGGGCGGCTTCGAGGACGGCATCAAGGGCACGTCCTGGAAGCTCAAGGCCCGGGTGAACGGCGGCTGGAGCGTCGACAAGGGCAACACCGCGGCCATGGACCTCCTCCAGGCGAACCCGGACATCCAGGTGCTGTACGCCTCGAACGACTACATGGCCGAGGGTGCGGCGCTCGCCGGCAAGACCCTGGGTCGCAGCGACCTCATGGTCCTCGGTTACGACGGTGACACCGCCGCCATCGAGAGCATCGCGAACGGGGACGGCGTCACCGCCACGACCAACACCAACCCGGTGAAGATGGGCCGCGTTGCCGGCCAGTTCGTCGTCGACCTCCTGAACAAGAAGTCGACGGGTGGCTACGTCAACTCGCCCACCGAGATCGTCACCAAGGACAACGCGGTCACGATCCTGCAGAACCCTGCCGACCTGTACCCCAAGCCGTCCAAGAAGTACTGACCGACGCACAAGAGGGTGACGACCATGACAGCCACACATCCGCTGGACACGCCGCTGTGGGCGCTCACCGGGATCACGAAGCGGTTCCCGGGGGTGCGCGCGAACGACAGCGTGAACCTGACGCTCAGGGCCGGCCAGATCCATGGCCTGCTGGGTGAGAACGGCTGCGGGAAGTCCACCCTCATCAAGATCCTCTCCGGAGTGCAGGCTCCGGACGAGGGTGAGATAAGGAAGAACGGCCACCTCGTCTCGCTGGGCAGCCCCACGGATGCCCGGCGAGCGGGGGTGGCCACGGTGTACCAGGAGTTCTCGCTCGTGCCCCAACTCACGGTGGCCGAGAACATCTTCCTCGGCCGGCACCCCCGCCGGCTCGGGCTCGTCGACTGGAGCCAGGTGCGCCGGAAGGCGGAAGAGGTACTCCGTCAGCTCGACCTCGAACTGGATCCGGACACGAAGGTGGCCGACCTCTCGGTCGCGGAGCAGCAGCTCGTCGAGATCGCCAAGGCCCTGTCGCAGAACGCGGAACTGCTCATCCTGGACGAGCCGACCACCGCGCTGGGCCAGGGCGAGGTGGCCATTCTCCACGGCTTCCTCCACCGGATGGCCGCGCGGGGGGTGTCGATCCTCTACGTGTCGCACCGGCTCGACGAGGTCGTGGGGCTGGTCGACGACTTCACCATCCTGAAGGACGGCCGCGTGGTCAGCGCGCCCGGCGAAACCGCGAAGAACGTCCACGACATCGTCACCCGGATGATCGGCAGCGACGTCTCCGAGCACTTCCCCAAGGAGCACAACAGCACCGACGAGGTCGTGCTCGAGGTGCGCGGCGCGGGGACCGCGGAGCGCGTCCACGACGTCAGCTTCGACCTGCGTCGCGGCGAAGTCCTCGGCCTGGGCGGAGTGATCGGATCCGGACGGACGGAGATTGCGCGCGCGGTGTTCGGCGCGGATCG
This sequence comes from Propionicimonas sp. T2.31MG-18, assembly GCF_964266745.1. Taxonomy (NCBI): domain Bacteria; kingdom Bacillati; phylum Actinomycetota; class Actinomycetes; order Propionibacteriales; family Nocardioidaceae; genus Propionicimonas; species Propionicimonas sp. T2.31MG-18. The sequence goes on along the minus strand of NZ_CAXWGX010000028.1, from coordinate 34,572 downwards.
TCTCACCACCGGACGGGTCCTCCTCCACGGGCGTCCGCTGAACCTTCGAAGCCCGCACGACGCGATCAAGGCAGGCATTGCGCTCGTCCCGGAGAACCGCAAGTCCGAAGGCCTCTTCTTCAACTTCTCCGCAGGCCCCAATCTGACGATCGCCAACCTCCGGGGCATCGCGCCCCGGGTGCTCCTGAGCCACGGGGCGGAGCGGGACGTGGCGGGCCGCTACATCCGCGACCTGGAGATCACGCCGGCCGCCATCTCGAAACTCGTCAACCTGATCTCCGGCGGAAACCAGCAGAAGGTCCTGATCGCCCGCTGGCTGTTCGCCCAGGCAGAGATCGTCATCTTCGACGAACCGACCCAGGGCATCGACGTCGGCGCCCGCCTCGCCGTCTACCACCTCATCAACGACCTCACCCGAAGTGGCAAGTCGGTGATCCTGATCAGCTCTGCGCACGACGAGCTCCTGGCCATGAGCGACCGCGTCGCGCTGGTCCGGCACGGAACCGTCACCGCCGTGAAGGCCGTCGACCAGATCCGGCACGCGGACCTCGTGAGCGCCACCGAAGCCGAGCACCACTCCCCAACCCACCAGGAAAGTCACGCATCATGAAGCGCTTGAACATCGCAGAGTTCGCCGGGCCGCTCGCCGCACTCGTCCTGATCGTCGTGGTAGTCGCGGTCACGACACCCTCCTTCTGGAGTGCCGAGAACTTCCGCAACATCGCGCTGCAAGTGGCCGTGCTCAGCGTGGTTGCCCTGGGCGCGACCATCGTCATCATCACCGGCGGCATCGACCTGAGCCCGGGATCCATGATCGCCGTGCTCACCATGGTGCTGGCACTCACCATCAAGACGCTCGGGCAGCCCCTGTGGATCTCCGTCCTCGTGACCATCCTCCTCGGGGCCCTCATGGGGGCGCTCAACGGCACCCTCGTCGCCTACCTCCGGATCCCGGCCTTCATCGTGACCCTCGCCGGGATGAGCGCCTACAAGGGCCTCGCCCTCACCGTCCCGCCGGGCTCGCCGATCTTCTCCCTCTCCCCCGAACTGGGCAACCTGTTCTACGGGCAACTCGTCGGTATCCCGCTGCCGTTCTTCTACGTCGTCGGGCTCTACGCCCTGGCGACGGTCGTGCTCAACTTCACGAAGTTCGGCCGCGAGATCTATGCCCTCGGCGGCAACGAAGTGGCCGCGCGGCTGTCCGGAGTGCGCGTGAAGTGGGTGCGGATGCTGGCCTATGTGGCCGCCGGCGCCTGCACCGGCATCGGTGGCGTCCTGCTGGCGGCCCGCCTGAACTCCGGTTCACCCAACTACGGCGCCGGCATCGAGCTGCTGGCCATCGCCGGAGCGGTGGTCGGCGGAGCCAGTCTCGCGGGCGGCCGCGGCCACATCGTCAACACCCTCGTCGGTGTGCTGATCATCGTGGTTGTCCAGAACGGCCTCAACCTCAACGCAGTCTCCACCTCGGTTCAGTCCGTCGCCATCGGCGCGATCATCCTGCTGGCCGTCGCCCTCGACATCTGGCGACCCACCGTGTCCGCACGCGTCGCCGGGCTCATGCCCACCCAGAAGCTCGCAACCACCACGAGAAAGTGAGATCGGAATGAACCAGCTCGGCGTCCACATGCTTGTCTTCACCCCGGAATGGACCCCGGCAACCGCCCGGGATGCGTTTGCGCGCGCCCAGCGCGCCGGCTACGACGCGCTGGAGGTCCTCATCCTCGACTACGAGACGATCGACACGAAGATGACGGCGGACCTGGCAGCGGAGTTCGGCCTCAAGGTCGTGGCGGCGTCCACGGGCACCCGCGAGGCGGACATCGGCAGCGCCGATGCGGCGGTGGTGAAGAAGGGCGAGGACCTGCTCCTGCGCAGCATCGAATTGGCGAAGGAGATGGGTGCCACCGAGCTGGGCGGGCCGGGCTTCTCCGCGGTGGCCCGCTACTCCGCCGCTCCCCCCGCCGGCGCCTTCGAGCAGGCGGTCAAGAGCTACACCCGGGTGGCAGACGCGGCTCGCGCGGCAGGGATCCGGGTGGGCCTCGAGGCACTCAACCGCTACGAGAGCAACTTCATCAACACGCTCGACCAGGCCGCCGAGGTGGTTCGGGCCGCCGGGCCGGATGCGCTGTTCGTGCACGCGGACCTGTTCCACATGAACATCGAGGAGCGCAACCTGGGCGAGGCCTTCCTCGCCGTCAAGGACGTCCTCGGCTACGTGCACATCGCGGAGAGCAACCGCGGCCCCCTCGGCACCGGCAACACCGACTGGAAGCTGGTGTTCGGAACTCTGGGCCGCATGGGGTACACCGGCCCCATCACGTTCGAGACCTTCTCCCCGAGCGTCCTCGGCCCGGACCTCGCCAACCTCGTCGCCCTGTGGCGCGACCCCTGGCACGATCCGGACGAGGTGGCGGCCGCGGGTCGGGCGTTCATCGCGCAGCACATCTCTGAGGCGAGGATCTAGCCGCCATGGATCTCAACCTTGGCGGTCGAACCGCGCTGGTGACGGCGTCCACCGGAGGAATCGGCCTGGAGATCGCTCGGTCGCTCGCTGCGGAAGGCGCCCGGGTGTTCGTCAACGGACGCTCGGAGGCCGGCGTCGCCGGCGCCATCGAGTCGATCCGCGACCTGCACCCCGCTGCCGACCTCCGGGCCGCGGTCGCGGACTGTGGGACAAGGGACGGGACCGAGCGCCTGATCGGCGAACTGCCCGATGTCGACATCCTTGTGAACAACCTGGGTGTGTACGACGCCGGGTCGATCCTCGACCTTCCCGACGAGGAGTGGTTGCGGCTCTTCGAGATCAACATCCTCAGCGGGATCCGGCTGACCAGGCACTACCTGCCCGGGATGCTCTCCCGCGACAGCGGGCGGGTGGTGTTCATCGCGAGCGAGGCCGCCCTGACCCCGGCACCCGAACTCCCGCACTACAGCGCCACCAAGACGATGCAGCTGGCGGTGAGCAGGATCTTCGCGGAGGCGACCCGGGGGACGAGGGTGACCGTCAACGCCGTGCTGCCCGGATCGACCCGTACCACGGGGGTGGAGCACTTCGTCCAGGACCTCTTCCCGGAGCTGCCCTACGACGAGGCCGAGAAGCGGTTCATGGCGGAGAACCGTTCGACGTCCATCATCGGTCGGCTCATCCTCCCCGAGGAAGTCGCCGCCCTTGTCACCTTCGTCGCCGGCGGGGCCACGGGCGCCATCAACGGCGCCGTCCTGCGAACCGACGGCGGGATCGTCCGCACCGTCTTCTAGCACCGCCAGCCCCGCCAGGCTGTTCCTCCCAGTCCCGCACCGCTCGTCGGTCGACGAGTCCGCCCCTGCCCTCGACCGGACGGGCGGTGCGGGACGCGCCCTTGCCCCTCCTGGTGCGGGTCCCAGACGAGACGGTTCCGACGATGCTGATCCTGGTTCTCGAGGCGAGCACGACGTCGGCCAAGGCGATGATCCTCGACACGGACACCTTCGCGACGACCGTGCTCACCGCGCCGTACCGACGCGGCGACGCAGGATACGGCACTCACGACGCGGACGACGTGGTCTCCTCCGTGCTCGAGCTCGGCAGACGCGTCCTCCAGGGACGCACGGTCTCCGCGGTCTCCCTTGTCGGCACATGGCACGGGCTCCTCCTTGCCGACCGCCACCTTCGCCCGTCATCACCGGTCTACCTGTGGTCCCACAGCTTCGCCGCGACGACCTGCCGCAGGTTGCGCGGAGAACAAGGCTTTGCCGCGTGGTTCGGCGAGCGCAGCGGCTGCGGGGTGAGCGCCATCTACCCGGCCTTCACGCTCCGGCGCCTGAGGGAGGACGCCGTGCGCCTGGGCGACCAGCTCGTCCTCGACGAGGGAACCTACCTGAACTGGGTCCTGACCGGCGAGTGGCTGCAGACCACGTGCCTCGCTTCGGGGTCCGGGCTCCTGAACACCCGGAACCGGGCCTACGACGACGAGCTTCTGGACTGGGCCGGTATCCGGGTCAGACAGCTGCCCCCGCTGACCGACCCCCGACAGGCCCGTCCGCTCTCGCGGAGGGGCGCTCGCCTCCTGGGCCTCTCCGAGGGGGCACCCGTCCTCCTGACGATCGCCGACGGAGCATCCAACCAGCTCGGGTCCGGAGCGCTGCAGCCCGGCGTCCTGACCGTGTCGGTCGGCACCAGTGGAGCGTTGCGCCTGGCGAGTGACACCCCGCGTCCCCCGGGCCCATCCACCTGGTGCTACGTCTCGACCCACGGCTGGCTGAGTGGCGCAGCGACGTCGGGGGCATGCAACTGCCTCGACTGGTTCCGAGAGAACATCGCGGGCGGCCAATCCTCCTACGACTGGCTGGAGGGCGAAGGAATGGCCGGCGACGAACCGCTCTTCCTTCCCTTCATCCATGGCGAGCGATCCCCGGGTTGGGACGACTCGCGGCGGGCGGAATTCCGGCGGCTGACCGCGCACCATGACCTCCACTCGCTGTACCGCTCTGCACAGGAAGGGGTGCTCTTCAACCTCCTGCAGTGCTACGAGGCCCTGGCTGAGCAGCACGGCACCCCCGAGCGGCTCAGGCTCTCCGGTGGGATCCTCAGTTCACCCCGCTGGACTCAGATGTGCTGCGACGTCCTCGGCAGGGATGTCGAGCTCGACGGCACCCAGCAGGCGTCCCTCATGGGAGGGGCCGTCCTGGCTCTCGAACACCTCGGCGAGCTTCCGAGCGCAACCGGGTACGCCGGCCGGACGGCGGGGGTACTCACCCCTCGTCCCGAGGCGTCGCGACGTCATCGAGAGCGCTACGAGGACTACCAGAGCGAGTACGCCACCCGATCCGGCAGGACATGCGCAGCGACTGAACCCTCGGTCGCACGAGACCACCCGTCCGAGCACCCGTGAACGCCACCGCCCGCGTCAGGGACGCCGCACGCCCTTGATGCAGAGGTAGCCCACCATCCACAACTCGCCGACGGTCGCCGGGAGGGTGAGCAGGTCGAGGACGGGGCCGGCATCGGGCAGAAGCGAGCCGAGCATCGCGTTGGCGACGTACCCGACACCGCCGATCATCAGGGTCCAGCCCAGGGCGGCGGGCATCCAGCCGGAGCGCAGGGCGAGCCAGCCCATCGGGATCAGCCAGAGCCCGAAGAAGATCCCACCCACGCTCCACAGGTGGCCGCTCACCACGTAGAGCAGCTGTGCCGTGGGCGCCATCGCCCCGCCGGCGGCCAGGGACGGGTCCTGGCTGACGTCGAGCGCCGCCCCGAGCACGGCCGCGCTGCCGAGGATCGCCACTGCGTTGACGAGGCCGAACGCGGCGATCGCGCCGGCGGCGAAGCGGTCGACGCTGGAGAAGAGGCGGAAGAACCACAGCGCGACCAGGGCCTGGGTGAGGACGATGCCCATCTCGACGAGGACGCCGAGCCGCGCCAGGAACTCCTGCTGGACGAGGTTCGCCAGCGTCGCGTCCGGGCTGGCGGGGACGAAGATCTGGTTCCGCACGAGCATGAACCCGACGAGTCCGGTGATCGCCAGCCCGAGGTACAGCAGGCCGGTCGTGCGCGCGGTGCGGATCAGGGTGGGCGCGGTCGCCTCGGGGCGACGTGTGGTGGTGGTCATGGGTGAGAGCTCCTCCGGTTGGGCCTTACGTTGTAAGGCTGCCTTACTGCGTAAGGTTCCCATACTGTGTAAGGTTGGCGCAAGAGGTGAGGAGGGCGACGTGACCACGAGCGAGATCCGGCTCCCGCTGACGCCCGCGAGGGTCGTCGCAGCGGCGATGGCGCTGGCCGACGCCGACGGCCTCCCCGCCCTCACGATGCGCCGGCTCGCCGCCGACCTCGGCGTCGAGCCGATGTCGCTCTACCACCACGTCCCGGGCAAGGACCAGCTCCTCGACGGGCTCGCCGAGGCCGTGCTGGCCGAGGTGGCCACCGCCGTCGGAGCCGCCGTCCGCGACGACGACGACTGGCGAACGGCGTTGCGTGCACGGTGCCTCGCGGCCCGCACGGTGATGGTGCGCCACCGGTGGGCGCCGGGCCTCCTGGGCTCCCGCCGGAGCATCCCCGCGGGCCTGTACCCCTACTACGAGGAGATCCTGGCCACCATGGTCCGCGGCCGGCTGAGCTACCACCTCGCCCACCGGGCCATCCACGCGCTCGGCACCATGGTCCTCGGGTTCACCCAGGAGTTGTTCTCCCCCGACTCCGCCGGCGGCACCCTCGACGAGGAGGCCGCGGAGGCCGACTTCGCCGCGATGGCCGAAGCCCTGCCCCACCTGACCGCGATGGTCGCCGCCGAGGTTCACGACAACGCCGAGGACCCCCTCGGCTGGTGCGACAGCCAGAACGAGTTCGAGTTCACCCTCGACCTCCTGCTCCAGGGGCTGGCCAGGGCCGCGGAACGCTGACCCCGCGGGGCTACCGGCGCGCGGGCTCCGGCACCAGCCACTCCACGACCTCACGCGCGGTCCAGCCCGCCGGATGGCGCTCGATGAGCCGGTGGGCGGACGCCAGGTCAGAGCCGAGCGTCACCTCGGCATCCTCGACGTAGCCGCTGCGCCGGACCTGGCCGAGTCCGACATTCGCCATCAGCGCGTTGCACAGGCACGTGCGTCCGGCCAGGTCGGCCGGGTCACCTCCCTTGCGGAGGTACATGTGCTCCGGCTCGGCCGCGCAGCGGTAGCCGATCGTCTGGTCGGGGCGCTCGACCGGCGAGCGCAGGTAGCCCAGGTCACAGATCCGGGAGCGGTCCGCGTACAGCTCGCCGTCGGAGAGGGTTCCCCCGAGTTCGGCCACCTTGAACGGGAAGCCCGTCGGCGACGCCCGCGGGTCGTTGCGGACCACCAGCGTGCCGGAGGCCAGCTCGGCGAGCACCTGCCGCCTGAGATCGGGGCGCAGTCCCGACTCCGCCGCCATCGCGAACAGCGTCCCCACCTGGACCCCGGCCGCCCCCGCCGCCAGCGCCTCGGCCACCTTCTCCGGCGAGGCGTAGGCGCCGGCCAGCCAGAAGGGGAGGCCGAGCTCGGCCACCTTGGCCAGGTCCGCATCGTCCCTCGCGCCGTAGACCGGCTCGCCGGCGTCGTCGAGGACGAGCTTCCCGCGCGGCGGGGCACTGTGCCCTCCGGCCCGGGGCCCCTCGACCACGAAGCCGTCCGGCCGGATCTCCGGATCCCGGTTGAGGTAGCCGGCCAGCACGTGCAGGGACACGATCGCCAGGAACTGCGGGCGACGCAGCGGGGGCAGGTCGTCGCCGAGGTGGTCGACCGGATCGAGGACGGCGCGATGGGTCCGCGTCGCGTTGGCGACGTCGATGGTCAGCCGCCCCGCGCGCCCGGCGGCGAAGTCGGTGAGCAGGCGGGGGATCTCGCGCGGGACGCCCGCGCCCATGATCACGTGGTCGACGCCGGCGAGCATCGCACCCAGGATGGCCGAGGGGTTGGCGGTCTGGATCTTCTCCAGCATGTTGATCCCGACGAGGCCGTCGTGCCCCTCCTTGGCGAGCCACACCTCCGCGAAGTTGCCGACCAGGCTGAGCTCGACCGCGGCCCGTCCCGGCGAGATCGTGAGGGTCGGGTGCGGCCGGTACGGTCGGTCCGGCGCGCGCCCGCCTTCGATGAAATAGCTGGCCAGGACCCGCTCGGCCATCGCGGGCGACGGGAAGTGCGCAAGGGCCCGGCGGCGGTGGCCGCCCGGGTCGCCGTCCTGGAGGCACCGCGCGAGGACGCCGTCCAGGGCCGTGCCGGAGACCACGCCGAGCTGGCCCGCGAGGGACACCTCACGCGCCAGTGTCCAGGAGGAGACGGCAATACCCATGCCGCCTTGGATGACCACGGGCTGCAGGTTCGTTGTCACGGTGTCCGATCGGGTGGTGTGCGTTACCCTACGGTACCGTAAGTTATCGCGGACGGCCCAATCGGCGACCTCCCGCAAGCTCGCCCAATGGTGAATTCCATCCACGGACGCCGGCCGTGCGCCCCCGGAATCACCCCCTGCGGCGGGGCCGCGCCTCCTCGACGACCGGCGACGACTCCCCCAGCACCCAGCAGGTGGTCGCCCGGTAGGTCTGGCCGGGCCGGAGCACCGTGCTCGGGAAGTGGGGCTGATTCGGCGCGTCCGGGAACGCCTGCGTCTCCAGGGCGACGCCGGCCCGTCGGACGTAGCCCGTCCCGGACGTGCCGACCTGGGTGCCGTCGAAGTGGTCGCCGCAGTACACCTGGAGGCCGGGCTGGTCACTGATCACCGTCAGCGTGAGCCCGCGGGAGCCCATCAGCCGGCAGTGCTCGCGCATGCCTGACCCGTCCACAACGAAGTTGTGGTCGAACCCTCCCCGCCGCGTGACCGCTTCCGCCTCGGCCGCCACGCGCGCGGAGCCGAGGTGGCGCCAGCCGCGGAAGTCCATCGCCGAGCCCGTGACGTCCCGGATCTCCCCGGTGGGGATGCCGTCGTCGTGGTTCGGCGTGTAGCGCGAGGCGCGGACCTGCAGGTAGTGGTCGTCAGTGTTGCCGGAGGCCTCGCCGTCGAGGTTGAAGTAGGCGTGGTTGGTGAGGTTGACCACCGTGGGCGCGGAGGTGGTGGCCCGGTAGGCGACCTTGGCCCCTCCGGGGAACAGTTCGTAGCGGGCGGAGACCTCGAGTTCACCGGGGAAGCCCTGGTCGCCGTCAGGGCTGCAGAGCGAGAACTCCACCCAGTCCGACCCCTGGCCGGCGATCTCCCACACCCGGGAGTGGAAGCCCTGCGTGCCGCCGTGGAGCTGGTTCGGCCCCTCGTTCGCGTCCACCTCGTGGGCGGTGCCGTCCAGGACGAACCGCGCGCCGCCGATCCGGTTGGCGAAGCGCCCGACGGTCATCCCGAGGTAGATGTTCGGCCCGAGGTAGTCCGCCTCGGACGCCGATCCGAGGACGACGTTGCGCCAGGAGCCGTCGGCCAGGCGCAGGTCGAGCCGGGCGAGGGTCGCGCCCAGGCGGCGCAGCTCCATGCGGAGGTCCGCATTCTCCAGGACGATTTTGCCGGCGGCGCTCATCGACGCGTCCCGCCACGACGGGCCTGCCGCGAAATGTGGATCATCATCGACCTCTCAACCGGGGTTGGTGCGCGAGTTGGTGACGAAATGATAACGCTAACTGAGTCGATTCCGATAGCGCTAACAGCAGCGAACGCGGCAGACTCCCGTCCACAACTGACGGCGCAATCCGCCCATTCCACAGGTGCGCGATCCCGCGTCGCGGACGGCGCGGTTCAGGGGGCCGGCGCGGTGCTCGCGCGCAGCACCAGCTGGGGGACGCGCTGGAGCGGGTTGGGCGCCTGCTCGTCCGACAGCACGGCCAGCACCACCTCCATCGCGTCGCGACCGAGCTGGGCGAAGTCCTGGTGCATCGTGGTCAGCGGCGGAGAGAAGTGGGCCGCCTCCGGGACGTCGTCGAAGCCGATCACGCTCACCGCCCCCGGCACGGAGCGTCCCCCCTCGGTGAGCGCGTGGATCAGCCCGAGCGCCATCTGGTCGTTGCCGCAGAACACCGCCGTGAACTCCTCGCCGAGGAGCCTGCGTCCCGCCTCGTAGCCGCTGGCGGCCGACCAGTCGCCGAAGAGCGGCTCGTGGGCGACCAGCCCGTGCTCGGCGAGGGTGTCACGCCACCCGCGGATGCGCTCCAGCGCGTCCATCGACTCGACCGGACCGGCGATGTGCCGGATCTGCGTGTGCCCGAGGTCGATGAGGTGCCGGACCGCCCGCTTCGCGCCCGCGTACTGGTCGAGCGAGACGCGGTGGATGCCGGAGCCCTGCGACACCACGCCCAGGAACGGCACCCCGAGGTCCATGCCCTGCAGCAGGCCGAGCGCCGACCGGTTCGAGGTGATCAGCACGATCGCCTCGACGTTCTGGCGGACGAGCGTCTCCGCCGCCTGGCGGAAGGCACTCGCCTCGAGCTGCAGGAGGCTCGCCATGATCACCGCGTACCGCTCCTCGCGCGCCGCCTCGTTGAAGTTCACCGCCGTCGTGGACGGGCCGAACTCGGGCAGGCCCGTCGTGATCAGGCCGATCGTCCGGGAGCGACGGGTGACCAGCGCCCGCGCCGCGGGCGAGGGGATGTAGCGCAGCTGCTTGATCGCCCGTTCGACACGCTCGCGGGTCGCGGGACGGACGTTGGGCAGCTCGTTCAGCACCCGCGAGACCGTCTGGTGGGATACGCCAGCCAGGCGCGCCACGTCGAAGATCGTGGCCGCCTTGGTGCGTTCCTCTTCGGTCGTCACGGCGCCTGTTGCCCCGGGCCTGCGCCCGCTGGGCGTCCTCTCCGCGCCCGATGCTATCGACACGTCGGCACTCAGGCCCGTCTCGACGTCAGGACCTTCTGCAGGATGATGAACACCAGGAGCAGGGCGCCGATGAAGATCTTGGTCCACCAGGAACTGAGCGTCCCCTCGAAGGTGATCATGGTCTGGATGAGGCCGAGCACGAGGACGCCGAGGGCCGAGCCGAGGACGAAGCCGTAGCCGCCGGTCAGCAGCGTCCCGCCGATGACGACCGCAGCGATCGCGTCCAGTTCGGTGCCGACGCCGGTCAGCGCGTAGCCCGACAGCGTGTAGAACGCGTACAGCACCCCGGCCAGGCCCGAGCAGAACCCGCTGATCACGTACACCAGCACCTTGGTGCGCGAGGTCGGCAGGCCCATCAGCATGCCGGACTGCTCACCCCCGCCGATGGCGTAGGTCGTCCGGCCGAACCGGGTGTACTGGAGCACCCACACCGCGATCGCGAGCACGACCAGCGCGATCACCACGCTGGGGGTGATGCTCATCCGGTAGCCGAGGACGATGCGGGTCTTCGCCATCCAGGAGAAGAACGGATCGGTGATGCTGATCGATTCCTTGGCGATGATGTAACACATTCCGCGCGCGAGGAACATTGCAGCCAGGGTCGCGATGAATGGCTGTATTTCGAAGACGTGCACCATGAGCCCGACCAGGAGTCCGAGCACGGAGGTGATCACGAGAATGAGCAGGATCACGACAATCGGATTCCACCCGAATTGCAGCAGCCGGGCCGCGATGATGGTGGAGAGCGCCAGGACCGAGCCGACCGACAGGTCGATGCCGCCGCTGATGATCACGAAGCTCATGCCGACCGCCAGGACGATCAGGTAGGAGTAGCTGACCATCAGGTTGAGGATCGTGGTCGCCGAGAGGAACCCGCGGTAGCGCGCTCCCCCGGCCAGGAACATCACCACGAAGAGGACGGCGGTGACCAGCACCGGCCCGGACTTGGGGCTGGTGAACACGTCGACGGTGCGTGACCACAGCCTGCCCACGCCCGAGGTGGGGACGGAGACCGCGCTCATCGCGCCACCGCCTCGGCGGCGGACCCGACCGTCTCGGCACGTCGCCCCCGTGATCGCCGTCGCGCCAGCGCTGAGGAGACCCGCGACGACTGGAGCAGGGTCACGGCGACGACCACAGCGGCCTTGAACACCATCGTGGCGATCGGCGGGATCCCCACCGTGTACACCGTGGTGATGAGCGTCTGGATCACGAGCGCCCCGACCAGCGTGCCGGTGAGGGAGTAGCGGCCGCCGTTGAGCGACGTGCCACCCAGCACGACGGCAAGGATGGCGTCCAGCTCGATGAGCCAGCCCGTGTTGTTGGAGTCGGCCGCGGTCTGGTTCGAGGTGAGGATGAGCCCGGCGACGGCGGCGAGGACGGCGCTGAGGGCGTACACGGTGAACAGCAGCCCCCGCGCCCGCACGCCGGCCTGCCGGCTGGCCTCCGGGTTGATGCCCACCGACTCGATCAGCATGCCGAGGGCCGTCCGGCGGGTGAGCAGGGCGACCAGCGCGAGCACGACGGCGGCCACGATGGTCGCCACCGGGATCCCGGCGAGGAAGCCCGAGCCGATGAACTTGAACGGCGCGCTGTTCACGGTGAGGATCTGGCCCTCCGTGATCAGCATCGCGATGCCGCGCCCCGCCGTCATCAGGATGAGCGTGGCGATGATCGGCTGGATGCCCAGGACCGCGACGAGGAAGCCGTTCCACACCCCCAGGACCAGCGCCAGGGCGAGCGAGAGCAGGACCGCAACGGTGACGGTGCCGACGTCGTTCGGCGTCGGCGAGGCGAGGATGATCGAGCAGGCGAGGGCGCCGGCGATCGCGCACATGCTGCCCACAGAGAGGTCGATGCCACGGGTGGCGATCACCAGGGTCATGCCGACGGCGATGATCAGGGTGGGCGCCCCGTTGCGGACGATGTCGATGAGGCTGCCGAACAGGTGCCCCTCGCTGTTGACGGTGATCGACAGGAAGCCAGGGACCGCGATCACGTTCACGGCCAGCAGCACCACCAGCATCGCCAGGGGCCAGAAGAGCCGGTGCCCCAGGGCCTTGTAGACCAGGTTCACGATGCCGCTCCAGTCTCGAGTTCGGGTTCGGATGCGCCCTCGGCGATCACCGCGAGGAGGTCGTCGACACGGAGCCCGTCGTTGGGCAGGTCGGCCACCTTGCGTCGGTCGCGCAGGACGACGATCCGGTGGCTCAGCCGGAGGACCTCCTCCAGCTCCGCGGAGATGAACAGCACGCTCATGCCGTTCTCGGCGAGGGAGTACACCAGCTTCTGGATCTCCGCCTTCGCGCCGACGTCGATGCCGCGCGTCGGCTCGTCCAGGATCAGCAGCCGGGGGGCGATCGCCAGCCACCGGGCCAGCAGCACCTTCTGCTGGTTGCCGCCGGAGAGGTTCTTCACCAGGGCATCCGCGTGGGGCGTCTTGATGTTCAGCGCCTCGATGTAGCTGGCCGCGAGCTCGTCCTGCCGCTTGCGGGGGATCGGACGGAACCAGCCGCGGTCGGCCTGGAGCGCCAGCACGATGTTGTCCCGCACGCTCAGCTCGTCGACGATGCCCTCGGCGCGGCGGTTCTCCGAGGAGTAGACGATCCGGTGCTTGATGGCCTGCCGCGGCGTCCGCAGGCGCAGGGGAGACCCGTTCACCGTGAGCTGGCCGGTGTCGGTGCGGTCGACCCCGCCCACGAGCCGCGCGAGCTCCGTCCGACCCGAGCCCAGCAGGCCCGCCAGCCCGACGACCTCGCCGGCCCCGATGGTGAGGTCCGTGGGCGCGATGGCCCCCTTGCGCCCGACGGCCTTCGCCGCGAGGAAGGTCACCGGCGCCGCGTCCTGCGACAGGTCCCTGTCTGCGGAGTGGACCTTGGTTCCGATCTCCTCCAGCGTGGAGAGCTCCCGGCCGATCATCGCCTGCACGAGGTCGATGCGCAGCAGTTCCTCGGTGAGGTACTCCCCCACGAATTGGCCGTTGCGCAGCACGGTGAGCCGGTCACTGATCTCGTAGACCTGGTCGAGGAAGTGGCTAACGAAGAGGATCGCCACGCCCCGCTCCTTCAGCGAGCGGATGACGCGGAAGAGTTCCGCCACCTCCTCGACGTCCAGGCTGGACGTCGGCTCGTCGAGGATCAGGACCTTCGCCTGCACGTCGATCGCACGGGCGATCGCCACCAGCTGCTGGACGGCCAGCGAGTGCGAGTTCAGCAGCGAGCCCGGGTCGATGTCGAGGTGGAGGCCCTCGAGGATCTCCGCGGCGCGGCGACGCATCGCCCGCCAGTCGATGCCGCCCAGGCGGCGGGGCTCGCGCCCCAGCATCACGTTCTCCGCCACCGTGAGGTTCCCCAGGAGGTTCACCTCCTGGTACACGGTGCTGATGCCGGCGGCCTGGGCCTGCGCCGGGTTGTGGAACCGCACCTTCTCCCCGGCGAGGCGGATCTCCCCCGCGTCGACGCCGTAGACGCCGGTCAGCGCCTTGATGAGAGTCGACTTGCCGGCGCCGTTCTCCCCCATCAGGGAGTGGACCTCTCCGGGGAACATCCGGAACCCCACACCGTCGAGCGCCTTCACGCCCGGGAAGCTGATGGAGATGTCCGTCATCTCCACCACGGGGTCGGGACCGGCGCCGGGGGTGCCGGCGCGCGTCGCTGCGCTGTCAGGCATCGTTGCTCATCTCGTCAGGTTGCACCAATCATGGGCCACGCCCGCGGTGGGTGCGCGGAGGCCGCGCACCCACCCGGGGGCGGGGTTCAGGTACTGCGCAGGGGCTCAGTACTTGCGGTTGGGCAGGGCCTCCTTGGCCTGCTCCTGGGTGAAGGTGCCCTCGTTGGTCACGATGCGCGCCTCGACCTTCTCGCCGGCGTTGAGCTTCTTGATCACGTCGATCAGCTGGGCGCCGAGGAGCGGGGAGCACTCCACGATGAAGTTGATCTTGCCTTCGGTCAGGGCGACCATGCCGTCGTGGACGGCGTCGACGGTGACGATCTTGATGTCCTTGCCGGGAACCTTGCCCGCGGCCTCGATGGCCTCGATGGCGCCCAGGCCCATGTCGTCGTTGTGCGCGTAGACCAGGTCGATCTTCGGCTGGGACTTCAGCATGGCCTCCATGACCTGCTTCCCCCCGGCGCGGGTGAAGTCGCCGGTCTGGCTGGCGACGACCTTCAGGTTCGGGTTGGCCTTGATGACGTCGGCGAAGCCGGTCGCCCGGTCGATGGCCGGGGCGGAGCCCGTGGTGCCCTCGAGCTGGACGATGCTCACCTGCTCCTTGGCGTCCTTGTACTCGTTGGTCACCCACTCACCGGCCTTCTTGCCCTCGGCGACGAAGTCGGAGCCGAGGAAGGTGACGTAGAGCGAGGTGTCCTTGGAGTCCACCGCGCGGTCGGTGAGGATCACCGGGATGTTGGCGGTCTTCGCCTCCTGGAGGACGGCGTCCCACCCGGTCTGCACGACCGGGGAGAAGGCGATGTAGTCCACGCCCTGCTGGATGTAGGAGCGGATCGCGCTGATCTGGTTCTCCTGCTTCTGCTGCGCGTCGGAGAACTTCAGCTGGATGCCCGCGGTCTTGAACGACTCCTGGATGTCCTTGGTGTTCGCCGTCCGCCAGCCGCTCTCCGCGCCGACCTGGGCGAAGCCCACGACAAGCTGGTCGAGCGGCTTGTTCGGCGCACCGCCGGCGGCACCCGGTTCGGCAGGGGTGGCGCCACCGCTGCAGGCCGTCATCGCCAGGGCCACAGCACCGGCGGCGAAAAGACCCAACGTCTTCTTCATGTACACAAACCTCCTTGTTCGCATCACCGGGGCGGATCGTAGACCCACCGGCACCGGACGGCCGCCCTTGGCCGTAGCGAAATGTTAAGGCTCACATGTTAGCCCTAACAATCGGTCGGAGGATACCGTTATCAACTCGTTATCTGACCTAGCCACACGGGCGGGTCACTTCTGGGAGCGCTTGCTTGGAACGCTAACATCCTTCGGCTCGTTGCCGGCAGGGTGTCGATGCGAGGGGAGGAAGGCCCATCCCTGCGGCGCCCCTCCCCGGCTCCCGTCAGTGGGTGTCGGGCCGCACCGGGCCCCCCGCCCACAACCAGGCGGTGGTGTCCGGCGGGAGCGTCCCCGCCTCGCACGGGCCGCTGGACACGAGCAGCTCTCCGGCGGGCAACGCGACCGGCGCCGTTCCGAGGTTGGCCGCCACCACCCAGCCACCGCGCGCGAACGCCAGCGCGCCCGCCGGCGCGTCCAGCCAGCGCAGTTCCTGCCGGGAGCGCAGCCTGCGTCGCAGGGCGAAGGCCCGCCGGTAGAGCGTGAGCGTCGCCGCCGGGTCACCGTCCTGTGCCTCCACCGACAGCGCCCCGAACCCCTCGGGTTGCGGGAGGGGGCCGCGTCCGCCGAAGCCGAAGGACACACCGTCCCTGCGCCAGGGAATGGGCACGCGGCAGCCGTCGCGGCCCTTCTCGGTGTGCCCGGAGCGCTCCCAGATCGGGTCCTGGAGCACTGAGGCCGGCAGGTCGGCGACCTCCGGCAGGCCCAGCTCCTCACCCTGGTAGACGTAGCAGGAGCCCGGCAGCGCGAGCAGCAGGAGAGCGGCTGCCCGCGCGCGCTGCAGCCCCTGCACGCGCTGGTCGGGGGTGAGGGGGCCGCCGGAGAGCAGCCAGTCGTTGATCGAGGTCCCCGGCGGGATCGCCAGGCGGCTCGCCGGCCGGACGCAGTCGTGGTTGCCCAGCACCCAGGTCGACGACGTCCGCGCGGAGGTGGCCAGGTCGAGCTCGCGCACGATCGCCCGCCGGTACGCCGCCGCGTCCCAGGGCAGGGTGAGGAAGTCGAAGTTGAAGGCCTGGTCCAGTTGGGCGACGGTCGTGTAGCGGTGGACGCGCTGCGGCGCGACAGCCGCCTCGGCGACGGTCATCCGCGGCGGGTCGTAGGCACGCAGGACCCGTGACCACGCCTGGTACACCTCGGCGAGCTCGTCGCGGTCGAACAGCGGGTGCGTTCCGTCGATCGGGGTGTGCGCGGGGTCGATCCGGTCGACCGCGCGATAGGGCTCGCTCAGGTCCTTCGCCAGGCCGTGCGCGACGTCGATCCGGAACCCGTCCACACCACGGTCGGCCCAGAACCGCAGCGTCCGCTCGAAGTCCGCCCGGACCTCGCCGGACTCCCAGTTGAGGTCGGCCTGCTGGGGTGCGAACAGGTGCAGGTACCACTGGCCGTCGGCGACCCGCGTCCACGCCGAGGCGCCGAAGTGGGACGGCCAGTCGTTCGGGGGGAGCGAGCCGTCCCGGCCCGCACCGTCGCGAAAGATGTACCGCTCCCTTGCCGGGCTCCCCCTGCCGGCGGCGAGCGCCTCCTGGAACCACGGGTGCAGGGTGGAGGAGTGGTTGGGGACGATGTCGACCAGCAGGCGGAGTCCGTGCCCGTGGAGCGCGGCCACCAGCTCGTCGAAGTCGGCCAGGGTGCCGA
This sequence comes from Propionicimonas sp. T2.31MG-18, assembly GCF_964266745.1. Taxonomy (NCBI): domain Bacteria; kingdom Bacillati; phylum Actinomycetota; class Actinomycetes; order Propionibacteriales; family Nocardioidaceae; genus Propionicimonas; species Propionicimonas sp. T2.31MG-18. The sequence continues at coordinate 17,837 of NZ_CAXWGX010000028.1, read as the reverse complement.
TCGTCGGATCGACGTCGCGGTAGTCCTTGACGTCGTACCCGCCGTCCGCCCACCCGGACGGGTAGAACGGCGAGAGCCAGACCGCGTCCACGCCCAGGCCCGCGAAGTAGCCGACCCGGCTGGTCACCCCTCTCAGGTCGCCGACACCGTCACCGTTCGCGTCGGCGAAGCTGCGGGGGTACACCTGGTAGACGACGGCCTCGCGCCACCAGGCGTCGTCGCTCGCCCGGTCACTCATCCCTTCACGGCCGAGGAGGCGACGCTCTGGATGAACCAGCGCTGGAAGGCGAGGAAGACCACCACCACCGGGATCACCAGCAGGACGCCGAAGGCGAAGATCTGGCCCCAGTCGGTGGGTGGCTGGCCCTTGAACACGGCGATCGCCAGTGGCAGCGGACGGACGCTGGGCTGGTCGATCATCATCACCGGGAAGAGGAAGGACGACCAGCCGGCCAGGAAGGTGAGGATGGTCACCGACGCGAACACGGGGCGCGACATCGGCACGATGATCGACACGAAGGTGCGCCAGGCGCTCGCCCCGTCCAGGCGTGCGGACTCCTGGATCTCCTTCGGGATGCTGATGAAGAACGTGTAGAACAGGTAGATCGAGAACGCGCTGCCGATGAACGGCAGGAACTGCACAGCGAGCGTGTTGCGGAAGCCGTTCATCAGGTAGAACAGCGGGACGGCGATGGCCTCGAACGGCAGGATCACCAGCAGGACGACGGCGGAGAGCACGGCCTCGCGTCCACGCCACTGGAGCCGGGCGAGCGCGTACGCCACCATCGAGTTCACGACGAGCCCGCCGATCACGATGACCCCGGTGACGATGAGCGAGGTGAGGTAGAAGCCCGCGAAATAGCCGCTGGCCTCGCTGTCGAAGCGTCCGAGGACCTGGGTGTAGTTGTCGAGGCTCAGGTTGGTGGGCGCGAAGCCGGCCATGCCGTTGAGGACCTCGCTGGACGGCTTGAACGAGCCGATCACCATGTACGCGATCGGGGCGACGAAGATCACCGAGGTGACCACGAGGGCGGCGTAGGTGGCAGCCGTGGTGAGGGCCTTGCGCCGGCGCATGGTCAGGCGACTCGCTCGTGCGGGCGCGGGGGCGATGGCCTCCGGAACGGTCTGGAGCATTACTGGACCTCCCTGTCCTGGCGGAGCACCCGCTGCTGGATGACGGTGATCGCGATGATGATGGCCACGAACACGACGGTCATCGCCGATCCCCTGCCCACGTTGTTCTCGATGAAGGCCGACGTCACCGCCCGGTACATGACCGTCGAGGTGGCACCCTCGGGGCCGCCGCTGGTCATGATGTAGACCTGGTCGAACAGCCGGAACGAGAAGATGGTTGTGACGATCACCACGAACACCAGGGTGTTGCGCAGTCCCGGCACGGTGACGTTCCAGAACTGGCTCCAGGGGCCGGCCCGGTCGATCGAGGCCGCCTCGTAGAGCTCGGTCGGGATGCCCTGCAGGCCGGCGAGCACGATGATCATCTGGAAACCCACCCCTGCCCAGATCGACATCAGGGCGATCGAGGAGAGCGCGAGGTAGGGGTTGCCCAGCCAGTCCTGGGGACCCACCGCGCCGAAGGTGACGGCCGAGAGGAACCCGTTGAGCAGGCCGAGACTGTCACGGGCGAAGATCAGGCTCCAGATCGTCGCCACCAGCGCCATAGGGAAGACCACGGGCAGGAAGAAGAACGTGCGGAAGAACGCGACCCCGCGCACCTTCCGGTTCAGCAGCACGGCCAGGATCACGGCGAGGCCGGTCTGGACGGGGACGACGATCAGGGCGAAGACGAAGTTGTTCAGCAGGCTCCGCCAGAAGATCGGGCTGGTGTCCGGGTCCAGCAGGATCCGCCGGTACTGCTCGAGCCCCATCCAGACGTTCGGACGGGCGCCGTCCAGGCGGACGTTCTGCATCGAGAGCACGAAGGCCATGCCGAAGGGGATGACGACGAAGAGCAGCAGGAGCAGGAGCGCAGGGAGGCTCATCATCCAGGCGGCGAGGTTGTCCTCGCCGAAGCGCTTCTTCCGCCGCGTCACGGAGCGTTGCATTTCCAGCCTCCTGGAGGTTGCCCCCGGGGGTGGCGCGAAGCGAGGTGCGCCACCCCCGGGAGGTAGGGGTGAGGGTTCGGACTACTGGTAGTTGTTGTTGTCGGCGGCGTCCTGGTCGATGGCCTTGGCGGCCTTGTCCAGCTCGCGCTGCGGATCGGCCCCTCCGTAGATGGCCCAGAAGGCGTCGCTGAACTGCTTGTTGATCACCGGCCAGGCAGGGCTGATGGTGCGGGGCACCGTCACGCACGCCGGCGTCGGGTCGGCCGAGCCGCAGGTCTTGGCGAGCTGCTGGCCGTAGAGGAAGAGGTCGCCTCCGGGGCCGTACAGCTTGCTGGCGTTGAGCACCGAGGTGTTCCCCGGGACGGCACCGTTGGCCTGGGTGATCTGGTCGACCCACTTGTCCTGCATGATGAACTCCAGGAACTTCGCTCCGGCCTCCTTGTTGGCCGACGCCGCACCCAATCCCCAGCTGTGGGAGCCCTGGCCGCTCTTCGTGCCGTTGCCGAAGTCGGGCAGCGGGATGACGACCAGGTCATCGCCCAGCGCCTTCTTGTTGTCCGGGTAGGCCCAGTGGCCGACCCAGGCCAGTGCGACGCGCTTCTCGGTGAACGCCTTGTCGTCGGCGTTCGGGTCGACGTACTGGCGCCAGCCGGCGACCTTCGCCATCGCGGCGACGACCTCGGGCGCGTTCAGGGCGCCCACGGCCTTGCCCGCCCGCACGAGCGGCTGCCCGGCGGAGTTCACGATGGGGGTGAAGGCGTAACCGGGCCACGTGCCGGCGTACTGCTCCTTGAGGTCGAGGGCCTTGCCCGACTTCGACTTCGCTGCCAGCTGGCCGAGCAGGGTGGTGAACTCGTCCGCCGTCCACGCCTGCTCGATGGTCGTGGGGATGTCGGTGACGCCGGCGGCCTTCAGCATCGCCTTGTTGCCGTAGAGCGCGAGGCCGGAGTCGTACTGGGAGACCGAGTACTTCTTGCCGTCGATCGTGCCCTCCGCGACGATCGACGGCAGCTGGGCGGCGAACACCGCGTCCGACACGAGGCCGTCGAGCGGAGCGAGCTTCTTCGCGTAGTTGAGGGCGGCGGCGGTCTCACCGTCGAACTCGTAGACGTCGGGCAGCGCGTCCACGGCGGTGGACGCGAGTGTCTGGCCGTAAGTCGCCTGGGGCACGAGCGTCAGCTCAGCCTTGATGTCCGGGTTGGCCGCGTTGAAGGCGGCCACCTCGTCCTTGGCCGCCTGGACCTCGCCGGCCTGGCCCTCCTGGGCCCAGACCTTGATGGTCACCGGACCGGCGGGAGCAGACCCGCTCGAGGACGGGGCGCCGGCGCTCCCGGCGCAGGCAGCCAGGGTGAGGGCCGCGGTCACGGTGAGCGTTGCGCCCAGGATCAGACGTGAGCGCCGCCGCGGGGTGCTCGCTTGCATGTGGACTCCTTGTGGATCGTGGTCGGCTGGGAGGCCTGTCTGTGGTCCGCCGGACCCTCCCTCGGGACCGATGACCGTTCAGCGTGCTGGCCTCGACACGAGGGTAGAACGGATTGGTGACGCGCGTCAATAGATCGGACACGACGACTTCCGGGGTGATCTAATAGCGCACGGTGGAGCGAGGCCTCCACCGACTGCCCGGCTCTTCAGGAAGGTGGACGCATGGCGACGCGACGCGATGTCGCCAGGCTGGCCGGAGTGTCCGAGGCGACCGTCTCGTACACCCTGTCGGGGAAGAAGCCCATCTCGGCGGCGACCCAGCAACGGGTGCGCACCGCGATGCGCCAGCTCGGCTATCGCCCCCATCTCCTGGCAGCGGCACTGGCCGGCGGGGCCAGCCCGATCATCGCGCTGCTCTTCCCCACCCAGGAACGCGGCATCTCCAACTCCGACCTCGAGTACGTGCTCGGGGCCGCCTCGGCCGCCCGCGACGTGGGGCACCACCTGCTCCTGTGGCCGACGGCGGACCGCGACATCGACGAGGTCGCATCGCTCCACGCGTCCGGGCTGGTTGCCGGCGTGATCCTGATGGAGGTCCGGCTCGAGGACGAGCGGATCGAACCGCTCCGCGAGGCCGGCGTGCCGATCGCCCTGATCGGCCGCACGGCGCAGCCCGATCCGCAGATCCCGTTCGCGGACCGCGACTTCGCCGGTGCGGCCGAGCTCGCCGTGGCGCACCTCGCCGGGCTGGGCCATCGACGGGTCTGCCTGCTGAGCGCGCCGGAGCGGCTCAACCAGCTCGGCTTCGGTGCCACGATCCGCACCGAGGCGGGCTTCGCCGCGGCCTGCGAGGCCCACGACGTGACCGGTTCCGTGATCCACGCGAAGGCCGACTTCGGTGTCGGACGCGACGTCCTCACCGAGCTGGGGGACATGACCGAGCCGCCGACAGCGGTGGTCTGCCTGTCCATGGAGGCCGCGCTCGGTGTGCTCCAGGCCGCCCCCGGCATGGGTCTGCCCATCCCCGATGCGCTGTCCGTGGTGTCGCTGGGCAGCGCCGACGTCCGCGCGGAGGTGTCCGAGCCGAGCCTCACCACGGTCGCCGCCCCCGCCGCCGAGATGGGCGCCTCGGCCGCCCGGCAGCTGATCGGGCTGATCGGCGGCGAGCCCGCACCCGACGGCCCGCGCCTGTGGGCCGGCGAACTCGTCGCCCGCGGCAGCTCGGGGCGAGTCCGCGAGGGCTGACACCATCACCTCGGCCCCACGTGCCCGCCCGTCCTCCGGACCAGGTGGACGAACCCGTCCGCCTCGCCGTGCTCCCCGAACACCACACCGGTTGGGCAGGACGACCGGGATTGCGCGGCTCGCGTGGCGGTCGGGACTGGTCGCCCCCGTTCACCACCACCGCGCTGCGGGTGGACGGCGTCCCCGTGGCGGCCTCCGGCGCGGAGCCCGTCCTGACATCGGCGCGCCTGCAGATGGTGATCGAGGTCGAGCCGGCGCCGTCCGGGCTGCTGCGCACCCGCGCACAGCTCACCACATCGGGCCGGACGGATATCAGGTGGACCACCTGGCGCTCGCCCACCCGGTGCCGTCGGTCGCCACGGAGTTACTCGACCTCGCCGGGCGCTGGGCCGCGCTCGCCGCCGTCGGCCTGATGGATGCTCCGGTGAACCCCGATCACGCGGTGCTGTACCTGGCCGAGGCCGTCGACCAGCCCGTCGTCCCACCCCCACCCGGCCCAGTCCGCCGACGCCCACCCGCGCTGCCCGCGTCCCCGCGCCGGCCGCGTTCGCCGTCCGCCCACCCGCGCTGCCCACCCCGCAGCCCGCGTTCGCCCCCGATTGCCACTCGTGCCCCCGGAATTCCGGGGGCACGAGTGGCAATCGGGGGCAGGAACGGGCGGGATGCCCGGCTACCGCGCGGCGGGGGCCCTTCAGTCGCTCTGCACCGCCTCGGCGGCGAGGGCGATCTTGCGGGCTTCGTTCTCGTCGCGGATGCTGCCGAACAGCTTGTCGGTGAGCGGGTACCTCCAGAAGATCAGCATCGCGATCGCCGCGCAGATGGCCGGCAGGATGCCGATCGTGAACTTGATCGCGAAGATCGCCGACTCCGGCTGGACGGGGTTCGGGTTGCTGGCGGACGCCGACAGGTACCCGCCGATGGCCAGGGCCCAGGCGCCGACGGCGCCACCGATCGACTGGGTGACCTTGCGGGTGAAGGAGAAGATCGCGTAGGTGGCACCCTCGGACCGCTTGCCGGACTTCCACTCGCCGAACTCCACGGTGTCGGCCTCGAGGCCGAACATCACGGTGTTGATCAGCGAGGCGCCGATGCCCTTCACGGCCAGGAAGACCAGGGCGAGGGCGATCGCGCCGCTGGGCACGAAGGCCAGCGCGATGCCGCCGATGATCGTGAAGATGCCGCACCACTGGAAGACGGTCTTCTTGCCGAGCTTCTTGATGATCCACGGGATGACCGGGGTGATCAGCAGCGCGATGCCGGAGTTCACCAGGACCATGTTGGCGGTCTGCCCGATGTCACCCAGGACGTAGCGGGCGTAGTAGGCGGTCGAGCCGCCCACGGCGAACAGCCCGATCAGGTAGAAGAAGCTCGCGGCGCACAGGTAGGCCAGCGGCTTGTTGTGCCGCAGCGTCTCGAAGGTTTCCTTGATGCTCACCTTCGGCGTGGTGCGGACGACGGCCTCACGGCACCACAGGAAGGTAAGGAAGTAGGCCACCGAGCCGATCAGGATGAACAGCAGCGTGGTGACGGTGAACACGTTCTGGACGTTCTGCCGGTACACGATCTTCGCGGCCTCGTAGGCGGCCTTCGCCGCCGCGTCGGCGTCCGCGGCCAGCTTCGGCGCGGTCTTCTGGAGCGCCGAGATCTGGGGGGCCACCACGTAGGCGAGGAAGACGCCGCCGATGGCCGAGCCGAAGGCACGGGACGCGACGAGCTTGGCACGCTCGTTCACCGACTGGGTCATCGCGGAGGCCAGCGAGCCGTAGGGGATGTTGATCAGCGAGTAGACCAGCCCGAGGATCGCGTAGGCCAGGTAGGCGTAGAGCAGCTTGCCCGCGTCATCGAGCTGCCACTCGAACACGCCGAGCCACTTCACGCCCTCGCTCGGGACGTTGAAGTTCAGGAAGCTGAGGAACAGCACCGGCACCGCGAACCAGAGGATGAACGGGCGGAACTTGCCGAACCGGGTCATGGTCTTGTCGACCATGCGGCCGGCGAACAGGTCGGTGAAGGCGTCCCACAGACGGACGACCAGGAACATCGTGCCCACGGCGGCGGCGGTCAGGCCGGCGACGTCGGTGAGGTAGTAGAGCAGGAACGAGGTCGTCATGGAGAAGGCCAGGTTCATTGCGAAGTCGCCCAGGCCGTAGCCTGCGATGGCGGTCGCCGGCTGCTTCTCCAGTGCACCCAGGTGGCTGGGTGAGGTAGCGGTCGTCGTCATTGAAGATCCTTCGAGTCAGGCACTGTCCGTGCGAGGTTGGCTTGACTGTAAGGACGGCCCTGATCCGGCCGACATTCGTTGCCACCTGTTTCCTCGCCGGCACCTCCGCCGGCCACCGACCGACCTACGATCGCACCGTGACCAGCCAGAAGAACCCGCTCGTTACCAGCCTCTCAGCATGGATCGACGCCGGCAACGGCCTGGCCGGCGACATGCTGCTCGCCGCCCTTCTGGACGCCGGGGCGCGCCTGGAGGCGGTGGTCGCCGCCGTCGAGGCCGTGCTGCCCGACACGGTCCGGCTAGAGCTCAGCGAGGTCCGGCGCGCCGGCCTGCGCGCCGCCAAGCTGGACGTGGTCGTGCTCGTCGAGGACCAGCACCACCGCCACTGGTCGACCATCCGCTCGATGCTCGCGGGCGCCGACCTGCCCGAGCCGGTGCGTGCCTCCGCGCTGGCCGTGTTCGGCGCGCTCGCGGCCGCCGAGGCACGCGCGCACGGCATCGACCCGGAAGAGGTGCACTTCCACGAGGTCGGGGCCTGGGACTCCATCGCCGACATCGTCGGGGTCTGCGCAGCCGTCGATGACCTCGGGCTCGCCGGGCTCAGCTGCGGGACGGTCGCTCTCGGCAGCGGCACGGTGCGCGCCGCGCACGGGCAGATCCCCGTCCCTGTGCCCGCGGTGCTGGAGCTCGCCACCGGCTGGCCCGTCGTCGCCGGCGGACGCGGGGAGCTGACGACCCCGACCGGCATGGCGCTGGTGTCCGCCCTGGCCACGCCCCGGGCGGAGCTGCCGGCGGGCGTCGTCCGGGCCGTCGGCGTCGGCGCAGGGACGCGGGACGACCCCGGCCGCCCGAACGTGGTGCGGGTGGTCCTCGGCGAGTTCACCGGGGGCGGGCCCGCCGCGCAGGCCGCGACGCTGCTGGCAGCGAACGTCGACGACCTGGACCCCCGGTTGTGGCCGGGCGTGCTCGCCGCCCTGCTCGAGGCCGGCGCGGACGACGCCTGGCTCACGCCGATCCTGATGAAGAAGGGACGGCCCGCGCACACCCTCGAGGTGCTCTGCCGGCCCGCGCTCGCGGGGCCGCTGGGACGCCTCGTCTACGAGCTGGTGCCCACTCTCGGGCTGCGGGAGACCCCCACGACCAAGCGTCCCCTGGAGCGGGAGTGGCGGCAGCTCAGCGTGCTCGGCCAGCCCGTCCGCATCAAGCTGGGCCTGGCCGGCGGACGCATCGCCACCGCCACCCCCGAGTTCGAGGACGTGGCGGCGGCCGCCCGGGCGACCGGTCGCCCCGAGCGCGCGGTGATGGCCGCAGCGGAGGCCGCGGCGGCCGCCGCCGGCCTCCTGCCGGGGGCACGGCGCCCGGAGTGAACGTCGCGGGTCTCGCGCCGCCCGGCCCGCACGACCGAGACGGCGGCCGCCGGGCTAGGAGCGGGGCGCGGCGATCTGCGCGGCGAGGTGCCCGGCGCCGTACCCGTTGTCGATGTTCACCACCGCCACGCCGGGGGCGCACGCGTTCAGCATCGTGAGGAGCGCAGCCAGCCCTTCGAAGGCCGCCCCGTACCCGACGGAGGTGGGCACGGCCACCACCGGGGCGGACACCAGCCCGGCGACGACGCTCGGGAGGGCCCCGTCCATCCCGGCCACCACCACCACCGCGGACGCCGAGCGCAGCAGGTCGAGACGCCGCAGGATGCGGTGCAGCCCGGCGACGCCCACGTCGACGACCAGCTCGGTCGGCCGTCCGAGGAAGCGTGCGGCGAGTTCCGCCTCGCGTGCCACCGGCAGGTCGGACGTGCCCGCGGCGGCCACGACCACCAGGCCACCCGTGGGCTCGGGCATCGCCGGGGGCCACCACAGCAGCCCCGACTCGGCGTCGTGCGCGGCGTCGGGTAGCGCGCTGCGGACGGCGTCCGCGTGCTCGGGCGTGGCGCGCGTGAAGAGGGTCCGGGCCGACCTGTCGGCCACCGCTGCGGCGATGCGGCGCACCTGCTCCGCGGTCTTCGACGCGCAGTAGACCGCCTCGGCGTACCCGCGGCGGCGTTCCCGGTCGAAGTCGAGGTCGGCCACCTGCTGGAGTTCCGGCGGCGGCTGCCACGCCTCGCCGGGCTCAGGCATCGCCGCGCAACGACGGCGTGAGCAGGGGCAGGGTGAAGGCACCCGACTGGACGCCGGCGAGGTCGACGCACACGAAGCGGAACCCCGCCGCCCGCACCCCACGGACCAGTTCGGTGCGGGCCGGCTCGGACACGGCCCTGAGCAGGTCGCCGGGCGGGACCTCGATGCGCGCGGTCTCGCCGTGGTGGCGCACCCGCGCCTCGGTGAAGCCCAGGGCGTGCAGCACCTCCTCCGCGTCCTCGACCTGCCGCAGCTTGGCCGCGGTCACGGGCTCGTGGTGCGGGATGCGGGACGCGAGGCAGGGTGCTGCGGGCTTGTCGGCCGACCGCAGCCCCAGGGCGCGAGCGACCCGGCGCACGTCGTCCTTGCCCAGGCCCGCCTCGGCCAGCGGCCGGAGCACCCGGTGGTTCGTCGCCGCGGCGGAACCCGGGCGGTCCGGACGCCGCGCGTCGTCGGCGTTCTCGCCGTAGGCGATCGCGGTGAGGTGGTAGCGGCGCGCCACGCTGTCGTCGATGCGGCTGAACAACTCGGTCTTGCAGTGGAAGCACCGGTCGGGGCCGTTGGCGCGGTACTCGGGCCGGTCCAGCTCGTGCGTCCGCAGCTCCACCAGCGGGGCGCCGATCTCCGCGGCCACCTCGTGCGCGGCGCGGCGCTCAGAGGCGGCGAGGCTGGAGGACACCCCGAGGATGGCCAGCGTCCGGTCGGCGCCGAGGCTCCGGGTGGCCAGGGCCAGCAGGACCGAGGAGTCGACCCCACCGGAGAACGCGACCCCGAGGCGCTCGGGCTCACCGAGGGCGACCCCCACCCGGTCGGCCAGGGTGGCGATCTCCGCAGGCAGCTCCTCGGTCATGCGTCCACCTTGCACTCAGGCACCCGCCCCGGCAAGGCCCGACACCTCGACCTCGTCCCCTCCGGCCGACCAGAGGGTGTGGAACACCCCGGGCCGGTCCACCCGGCGGTAGGTGTGCGCGCCGAACAGGTCGCGCTGGGCCTGGATCAGTGCCGCGGAGCTGCGCGGCGCGCGAAGCCCGTCGTAGTAGGCCAGCGACGACGCGAACGCCGGCGCGGGGATGCCGGCCTGCGCCGCCCGGGCCACCACCCGGCGCCACGCCGGGAGGCCGGCCGTGACCGCGTCGGCGAAGTAGGGGTCGGACAGCAGCAGCGGCAGCCCCGGGTCGCGCTCGTAGGCCTCGGTGATCCGGTTGAGGAAGCGGGCCCTGATGATGCAGCCGCCACGCCAGATGCGCGCCATCGCGCCACGGTCGATGTCCCAGCCGTAGGTGTCGCTGGCCGCGGCGATCTGGTCGAACCCCTGGGAGTACGCGACGACCTTCGAGGCGTACAGCGCCGAGCGGACGTCCTCGACGAACGCCGCCCGGTCGTCGACCACCTGCGCGTCCGCCTCCGCGGGCAGGGTCCGGCGCGCGGCCTCGCGCTGGGGCAGCGAGCTGGACAGCGCGCGGGCGAAGGTGGCCTCCGCGATGCCGGTGACCGGGACCCCCAGGTCGAGCGCGTTCTGGACGGTCCACCGGCCGGTACCCTTCTGGCCGGCCTCGTCGACGACCACATCGACGAAGGGACGGCCGGTCTCCGCGTCCACGTGGCGCAGCGCCTGCGCGGTGATCTCGATCAGGAACGACTCCAGGTCGCCGGAGTCCCATTCGGCGAAGATGTCGCCGATCTCGGCAGGGGTCGCGCCCAGCCCGCTGCGGAGCAGGTCGTAGGCCTCCCCGATCAGCTGCATGTCGGCGTACTCGATGCCGTTGTGGACCATCTTCACGAAGTGGCCGGCTCCGTCCGGGCCCACATGCGTGCAGCACGGGACGCCGTCCACCTGGGCGGCGATGCTCTCCAGGAGCGGCCCGAGCACCTCGTAGGACTCGGCGGGGCCGCCCGGCATGATCGCCGGCCCCCGAAGCGCGCCCTCCTCGCCGCCGGAGATGCCCGCGCCGACGAAGTGCAGGCCCTTCTCCCGCAGCGCGGCCTCGCGCCGGATGGTGTCGGGGAAGTGCGCGTTGCCGCCGTCGACGAGGATGTCACCCGTCTCCAGGTGCGGCACGAGCGCGTCGATCGTGGCGTCCGTCCCCGCACCGGCCTGGACCATCATGATGATCCGGCGGGGCCGCTGGAGGCTGGCCACGAAGTCGGCCACCGTCTCCGAGGGCACGAAGGCGCCCTCGTCGCCGTGCGCGGCGACAAGCTCACGGGTCCGGCCGGGAGTGCGGTTGAACAGGGCCACCCGGTGACCCCGGCTGGCGAAGTTGCGGGCCAGGTTGCTGCCCATCACGGCGAGTCCCACCACGCCGACGTCGGCGAGGTCGGAGGCGGGGAGGGGACTGGTCATGGACGGCCTTTCTCACGGACGGTGCTGCGGCCGGGCGGCCACCACTCCACCCAACCAAACACTCCCCTGCCCGACAACGAGTTGCCGTCGGTTGCTCGGCGTTACGCTGGTGCGGTGACGGAGCAGCCACACACCGCGGTCACCATCTACGACGTCGCGAAGGCGGCGGGGGTGGCGCCGTCCACGGTGAGCCGCACGTTCGCCCGTCCCGGCCGTGTGAACGCCGACACCGCGGCGCGGATCCGGCGCATCGCCGATGAGCTGGGCTACCGCGCCAACCCCATCGGGCAGGCCCTCTCCACGTCGCAGACCCGGCTGATCGGCCTCATGGTCTCCGACGTGGCCAACCCGTTCTACTCCCAGCTCATCCGCGGCGCACAGCTCGCCGCCACCGAGGCCGGCTACGAGATCCTGCTGGCCGACAGCCGCGAATCGGGGACGCGGGAGCGGACGGCGCTGGAGCGGCTCGTGCCCGTCGTGGAGGGCTTCGTCATCGGCAGCTCACGGATGTCCGACTCCGCCCTGCGCAACATCGCGAAGCAACGGCCGATGGTGGTGCTCAACCGCGCGCTGCTGGACGTGCCGAGCGTGGTCACCGACAACGCCGGCGGCATGCGGGCGGCGGTGGAGCTCCTCCGCGAGCTCGGTCACGACTCGGTGGTCTACGTCGCCGGCCCGGAAGCCTCCTGGCCGGACGGGATGAGGTTCCGCGCACTGCGCGACCTCGGGACGTCCTCCGGTCTCGGCGTGCAGAAGGTCGGGCCGTTCCTGCCGACCTTCGAGGGCGGGCTGGCCGCGTCCCGCGTGCTGCTCGAGCGCCTGCCGACGGCGGTGATCGCCTACAACGACCTGATGGCGATCGGGGTCATGCACGGCTTCCTCGCCGAGGGGGTCAGGATCCCCGAGCAGGTGAGCGTCATCGGGTTCGACGACATCCTGATCTCGCGGCTCGTGCTCCCGTCCCTCACCACCGTCGCCGCGCCGATGCGGCAGATGGGCGCGACGGCCGTGAACAACGTGGTCGCGCTGATCAAGGGCGCCCGGCACCGCGCGGAGGAGGCCATGGCGATGCCGGTCCAGCTCAAGGTGCGCGGATCGACCGGTCAGCGCAGGCGGAAGAGGGTCTCCCCCGCGTTGGGCACCACCATGGTGTCGGGGTCGGCCTCGTAGGCGGCCAGGTCCACGTCGTCCGGGGATAGGTAGCCGAGGTTCGCACCGCGCACCTTGTCCTCCGGGATCGCCGTGCACAGCGTCACCTGCACCCGGCAGCGCTCGCCGTCCACCTCGTCGTAGGTGCCGGCCCCACGCAGGTGCGTGCTGTGGGCGAGCACGCCCCAGTGCACCCCGGCGAACCGGTCCCACTGCTTCACGAAGTAGTCGCGGCAGTGGTAGCCGATGTCGTAGATCTCCTTGTGCACGAACGAGATCTCCCGCACGTGCGGCGCGTACAGGATGACCTCGCCGCCGTCGGCCACCACCGGCTCGAGCTTGTAGAAGCCCTTCGCCGCCGTCCAGATGTCCTCGTACTTCTCGGGGATCAGTGACACGACGCGCTTCACGGGGGCGTCGAGGTAGCGGACGTGGGTGCGCGCGGAGATCTGCGCCGCGGCGGCCCAGGCCGACTCCGTGCCGCCGAAGGCGACCGCGTGGAGGTCGTGCGTGCCGGACTTCGCCACAACGCAGAGCGCGAGCTTCTCCGCGGGAATCATGTCCGCCGCCTCGTTGATCAGCGCGCGGACGGGGGTGATGCCCAGCGTGCCGATGATCTGGGCGCTGGTGATCAGCGCGCCGACCCAGTGGGTGAGGTCGATGATCTCCTGGCCGGCGATCCCGGGGAAGAAGTACTTGTTGCCGCCGGAGAAGCCGACGACCTCGTGGGGGAAGACCGGGCCGATCACCAGTGCCACGTCGTGCTCGACCACCGCCTTGTTGAGGGCGACGCGGGCCGGCACCGACAGCAGCCCGTCACTGAGCTCGGACACCCGTTCGGCGCTGATCGTGCCGAGTTCGACGAAGGTCTCCGGGCGCCACCACTCGTGGTTCACCACGGTCATCCCGGGATAGGTCGCCTCGAGCCCGCCGTCGTCGTAGCCGAGGTGGCGGGCGATCGCCTCCTCGGTCATCGCGACGTGCGTGCCGAGCGCGATGACCGCGGTCAGGGCGCTGACGCGTCCGGCGAGCGCGCCGTGGACGGCCCGCAGCAGCAGCGGCAGCGGGCTGGACCGGGTGCCGTCAGGGACGACGAGGCAGACGCTGCGCCCGTCGAGGTCGAGGGCGGCGAGCTGCTGGTGGACGAACTCCCGCACCTGGTCGTCGGTCAGCACGTGGTCGGCGCTCCCGAGCACGGCGGCGGAGGAGGCGAGTTCAGCGATGACGTCGACGCTCTGGCTCATGCCCCCACACTGCCGCCGCGCACGCACGGGGGCAACAGGACGAGGCAACTCGCGGCAACGCGTTTGCGCCCGGCGTCCCCGGGAGAACGATGGGGGCATGGCTCGACTCGACCTCCACCCCGACCGGATGCTGCCGGCCGACGCCGGACTGCGACCTCTCGCCAGGGAGATCTACGAATCGGTGCGCGACCTGCCGATCGTCTCCCCCCACGGCCACGTGCCGGCCGAGTGGCTCGCCGACGACCAGCCGTTCAGCGACCCCACGTCGCTGCTGATCACGCCGGACCACTACGTCAACCGCCTCCTGCACGCCAACGGCGTCGGCCTGGACCAGCTCGGCGTCGGCCAGCGCGAGTTCGGCCCCGAGCAGTCCCGTGAGGCGTTCCGGCTGCTCTGCACGCACTGGGACGCCTACCGCGGCACCCCGGTGCGCTTCTGGCTGGAATCCGAGCTGGTCGACATCTTCGGCCTCGACCTGGCCCCGTCCGCGGAGACCGCGGACGAGCTGTACGACGCCATCGACGCGAAGCTCCGCCTGCCGGAGTTCCGTCCCCGTGCCCTCTACGAGCGCTTCAACCTGTCGTTCCTCGCCACCACCGACGACCCGTGCGACGACCTCGCCGCCCACGACCGGCTGCGGGCCGACCCGACCTGGACCGGACAGGTGGCCCCGACCTTCCGTCCCGACCGCTACCTCGAGCCCGCCCGCGCCGACTGGAACGAGCTGGTCGACCGGCTCGGCGAGGTGAGCGGGATCGACACCGGCAGCTGGGCCGGCTGGGTGTCGGCGATGGAGAACCGGCGGGCCTACTTCCGCGCCCACGGCGCGGTCTCCAGCGACCACTCCCACGCCGACGCCCGCGTCGAGCCGCTGGACGCCGCCGAGGCGGACCGCCTGTACCGGGCGGCCCGGCAGGGGACGATCGGCACCACGGAGGCCGACACCCTGCGACGGGCCTTCATGTTCGAGCAGGCCCGGATGGCCGCGGACGACGGACTGGTGATGACCATGCACCCCGCCGTCTACCGCAACCACCACACCCCGAGCTTCGAGCGGTTCGGCGCCGACGTGGGCGCCGACATCCCCCTGCAGGTCGAGTTCACCCGGGCCCTCCAGCCGATGCTCGCTGCGTTCGGGACGTCGGCGTACTTCCAGGTGGTGCTGTTCACCATCGACGAGACCGTCTACTCCCGCGAGCTCGCTCCCCTGGCGGGGTTCTACCCCAGCGTGTACGTCGGCGTGCCCTGGTGGTTCATCGACGCGCCCGACGCGATGGTCCGCTTCCGCTCCGCGATCACCGAGACCGTCGGCTTCGGCCGCACGTCCGGCTTCATCGACGACACCCGGGCGTACCTGTCCATTCCCGCCCGCCACGACCTCAGCCGCCGCGTCGACGCCGGCTACCTCGCCCGCCTCGTCGGCGAGCACCGGCTCACCATCGACGAGGCCGTCGAGAGCGCCACCGAACTGGTGGCCGGCAACCCACGGAAGGCGTTCAAGCTGTGACCGCGATCCCCACCCTCTCCCGGGGGGCCGGGCACGGCCGCCCCGCCGCCCCCGTCCGCATCGTCCACCTCGGCCTGGGCAACTTCTTCCGCGCCCACCAGGCCTGGTACACCGGGCACGCCGTGGACGCCGCGGAGTGGGGCATCGCGGCCTTCACCGGACGCTCGTCGGCGATGGCCGACGCGCTGCGTCCCCAGGACGGCTTGTACACGCTGGTCACCCGTGGGGCGGCCGGGGACGCCTTCGAGGTGGTCTCCAGCATCTCCGCGGTGCACGCGGCCGACGAGCACGCGGCGTTCCTCGACTACCTCCGCTCCCCCGCCCTGGCGGTGGTGACGCTCACCGTCACCGAGGCCGGCTACCTGCGCGGCCCGGGTGGCGGGCTCGCCCTTGACCGTCCCGACGTCGCCGGCGACGTGGCCGCCCTGCGCGCGGACGCCGTGGCCCCGGTAACCACCGCGCCCGGACGGATCGTCGCCGGGCTCCTCGCCCGTCGCGGCGCCGGTGCCGGCGCCCTGGCCGTCCTGTCCTGCGACAACCTCTCGCACAATGGCGAGGCGCTGCAGCGCGTCGTCTCCGACCTGGCCGCGGCCGTCGACCCGACCCTGCTGCCCTGGCTGGAGGAGAACGTCACCTTCCCGACCACCATGGTCGACCGCATCACCCCGGCGACGACCGACGACCTCCGCGCAGCCGTGCGCGCCGCCACCGGTGCGGAGGACGCGTCCCCCGTGCCGACCGAGCCGTTCAGCGAATGGGTCATCCAGGGCCGGTTCCCGGCAGGGCGTCCTGCCTGGGAGACCGCCGGAGCGCGCATCGTCGACGACGTCGCGCCCTTCGAGCGGCGCAAGCTCGCCCTGCTCAACGGCTCGCACTCGCTGCTGGCCTACGCCGGGACGATCCTCGGGCACGAGACCGTTGCCGACGCCATCGCCGACGCCCGCTGCCTCGCCTGGGTCGAGCAGTGGTGGGACGAGGCGTGCCTCCACATCCCGCTGCCGTCGGGGGAGCTCGTCCGGTACCGCGGCGCCCTGCTCGAGCGGTACCGCAACCCGAACATCCGCCACGCGCTGGCACAGATCGCGGCGGACGGCTCGCTGAAGCTGCCCGTCCGCATCGTGCCCACCCTGCGCGCGGAGGCCGCGGCCGGCAGGCCGGCGCCCGGCGCGGCCCGCGTGCTGGCGGCCTGGGTGCTGCACCTGCGCGGCCACGGCGCGCCCGTCACCGACGTCCGTGCCGTCGAGGTGCGGGCGCTCGTCGGCGGTACGCTCGAGGACGCGGTGTCCGGCGTCCTCGCCTTCCTCGACCCGGGGCTCGCCACCGACGGCCGCGTCCACGACGCCGTGCTCGCGCGGGCCCGTGACCTCACCGACCTCGAAGGATGACCATGGAACTGCGCACCGACGCCCGCTGGGCGCTCGTCGTCCCCACCTCGATGGGGGTCCGGCTCACGCCCGAGCAACGCCAGCCCGTGCACACCTCCGACCGCTTCCTGCTCCAGGCGACGAGCGCGGAGACCAACGTGGCGTCCGTCCTGTCCTCGCTCGGGGAGCCCGCCAAGGTGCTGACCGCGTTCGTCGCCGGGTCGCCCGTCGCGGCGCTGATCAAGGCGAACCTGCGCGCCCGGAACCTCAGCTACGAGGGCCCGGAGTTGCCCCAGGGCGACGCGTGGGGGCTCCGGCACCAGTTCAACATCGCCGACGCCGGGTTCGGCGGACGCGCGCCCCGCGTCTGGAACGACCGCGCGGGCGAGGTCGGCCGCGAGTTGAGCGCCGACCAGTTCGACCTGGAGACCCTGTTCGGCACCGAGGGCGTGAAGATCCTGCACCTGTCCGGACTGATCGCGTCCCTCTCGCCCAAGACCTCCCAGTTCTGCCTGGAGCTCGCCCGGGCGGCGAAGGCCCACGGGACCGTCGTCAGCATGGACATGAACTACCGCGCCTCGTTCTGGAAGGGTCGCGAGGAGGAACTCTCCCGCACGTTCGACGAACTGGCCGGGCTGTGCGACATCCTCTACGGCAACGAGGAGGACTTCCAGCTCTGCCTCGGCATCGCCGGACCCGCCGCCGGCGGTGCGGACATCGAGTCCGAGACCGCCTCCTTCGCCGCCATGATCGGACGGATCACGCAGCGCTACCCGTCCGCCCGCTGGATCGGCACCTCGCTGCGCGAGGTCGTCTCCGCCAACCACCACCGCTGGGGGCTCATCCTCTGGCACGACGGCGAGTTCGCCGTCCTGCCGTTGCGCGACATCGACGTGCTCGACCGCATCGGCGGTGGCGACGGCTCGGTCGGCGGGGTCCTGTACGGCATCGTCAAGGGCTGGGACGTCGAACGCTGCGCCCGGTTCGGGTGGGCCTGCGGGGCGCTCGCCGCGACCTCCGTCACGGACTACGCCGCCCCCGCGGACGAGGCCCAGGTCTGGGCGATCTGGGACGGCAACGCCCGCGTCCAGCGCTGACGCCCCTCCCCCACCCCCTCCACCCTCCGCCTCGCCCCTCCGCCCACCCCACCCTCCGCCTCACCCC
>NZ_CAXWGX010000027.1:0-337263 GCF_964266745.1 Propionicimonas sp. T2.31MG-18 | reverse complement strand
TCGACCGCCTGACCTACGACGCCACCATCATCGAAACCGGCACGACCAGCTACCGCCTCGCCCACACCCGAGCAGGTGGGGCCAACTCAAGCCGTCCTGGTGGGGCCAAGTCGAGTTGACATACTCACACGCCGCCAGCACCGACGGCCCGACCGCACCCACGACCGCACGCCAGGGGTCGGCGCCGACGGCCAGTGCGACCGGCACGTGGTGGAGACCCCACAGCAGGCCCACGAGCACGCTCGCTCCCCAAGCCGGAAGGCGGTCTTGGAGTCGCTGCTGCCAGAAGCCCCGCCAGCCGTACTCCTCCAGAAGCGGACTGGTGGCCAACTGCGCGATCCCGATCAGCGGAAGGAGCAACAGGGTGACCCAACCCAACCGGCTCCACAGGTCGGACAGGCCGGCGCCAAACGATCCATGGCCGAGGCCCGCCAGAACCGCAAGCGTCGGCATGAGCGCGACTGCGCCCAGCCACCACCACCACCGGTGACCCTTCCACTCAAGGTAGTGACGCCACGCCTCCCGGGCCTCGGACCTGCCCCCTCTCGCATGTCGCACCAGGATCCCGGAGACAAGGGCGGCCGTCGCCCCGGGGGTCTGGAAGAAGACGAGCCACCCATACCGCTCGGGGCGTCCAGCGATGACGAAGGCGGCCGGAACATAGAACAGCCACCCCAGGCCAAACGTGATCAGCGGAAACGCCACAACGTCGTGACGCCGAACCCAGCTCAGGAACCAGGCCATTTCCCCACACTACGCTCGCAGTTGGGTAGGAGGGCAGGCAACGGGAGACCCTGCTTCGCTCGGTGGCGGCCGCCACCGAGCCCCTAAGACCAGCGAACCCTTGCCGCCCGGTGTTCCGCCATAACGAAACACCCGCAGATCGGCAGTTGCGGCCATGTCCGAGATGCCGGACGGTGGCCGGTGGTCGCCGTCTCTTGTTCGATTCCGACAAATCGGTCGTTTCTGAAGAGCTCAAGCGTTGTTGCGCAGAAGGCGGTGTCGGCCCCAATAGCCGTAGATCGCGCATCTGTAGTGAATGGTCTGTCCGATGAACGGTGCAAATGGCGTTCATCTTCGGCGGTTCTCGGCCGCCGGCATACGGTCGGCGAAGGTGATGGCGAACGCGTTGAGGGCGGGCTTCCACCTGACTGCCCATTGTGTCTGACCGGTGCCGTTGGGGTCTAGTGATCCGGTGACTAGGTACAGGGTCTTCATGGCGGAGTGCTCGGTCGGGAAGTGGCCCCTGGCCCGGACCGACCGGCGGAACCTGGCCTTCAAGGACTCGATGGCGTTGGTGGAGCAGATCACCCAGCGGATCTCGACGTCGTAGGCCAGGAACGGGGTGAACTCTTCCCCATGCGTTGCGCCACAATCGCACGATCGCTGGGTAGGGCCGGCCCCACTTGTCCAGGAACACATCCAGCTCGTGCTCGGCCGCGGGAACACCGCGGGAACCCCGGCAGATCCGACTCGGTCTGAACGCGAGTGGCGTCCTTGAGCCTCCCCGGATCGTCCCGCCGCCAGTGACCCGCGTTCAGACTCGCCAACACCCCGCGCCCCGGGCTGGATTTGGGTCAGGCTCCGCGACGCCACCCCTGCTCTCTTGCCTCTCGATCGATGGCAACCTGATCGACCTGGTCCGCCTTTGCTTTCCATGGCCGTTCTGAAATGTTCACCCAGGGGTCGCGGGCCATGCTGTTTCGGTGCGCCGGTCCTTCAGCTGTCGCGTTCTGTGGAGATGATCGCTTCTGTGTCGGCGTTCACGTAGACCTCCGTCAGGCCACGGGCATCGCCGACCACCACGTACCAGGCGATGATGCCGTGTTCGGTCTCGAGGTCGAACTCGAGCGCTTGGCTTCCGGGCACCTCGGCCATGGCCGCGGTGAGACCCTGCCGCGCAGTCAACGTGGGAAGCTCGCCGCTGGCTAGGCGGGACAGGCTGGCTGGTCGTTGACGCACCAGCTCCCCGGTGGCAGAGCTGAGGTACAGCTCAGTTCCGACCCCGTCCTTGTCGCGAACCACGATGTACCAGACCTGTTGCGCGCCTTCGTCGGTTCGTCCGCCCTCAACGGCGGCACCGCCGGGCACCTTCGCCAGCGCGGCGTCGATCGCAGTCTTTGCTGTCAGCCCCTGGCTACTGTCCGGGGAGGTGCTGGAAGGCGCGGCGCTGGCCGGCGTGCTGGACCGGGCGCTGGTTGTCGATTCGGCGGTGGCCGTGACGGTCACGGTGGCCACTGGCCCGGAGCCGCTGCTGCAACCGGCCAACAGGACCGGCGTGGCCAACAGTCCGGCGAACGCGAACGCGGTAGAACGAACGCGACTCATGCGGCGATCCTTCCTCGACTACCAGTCAGCGAGCCGAGCACTCGTCGATCTGGTTCCCCCCGCCCCCCACCAAGGAGCGACACCCCATCCGCGACAAGTGGATGAAGCGATGCCATGAGTACATCGTGCGGTCGTGAACCCACCGGGAGACCCCGATGAGAGTCCTCTCATCGGGCACCCCACCGGCCATGCTCTCGGCTTGACCTACCCGCCGTTCGGGTGCTCTGTGCTGGCTCCAATGGCGCTGCTCGACTTGGTGGGCAGTGTCAATGTCAAGTCAGCGGTACATACCGTCGCGAATTGCTCAGGCGGAGCTTCGGCTGCTTCTTGCCGGCGAAGTCGGACGCATTGTGTACATGTTGAGGGTCAGGACCTCAATGCTCCGCGGTACCCAACCATGCCTTCCGCACGATCCGCTTCACCAGCTCGAGTACTGGCATGACGGTGGCCGACAGGGCTCCGACGAGGAGCCAGTCCCCTGGGGATAGAGCGAAGGTGTCGAACGGCCCTGGAGCGGGGGGAAATCGACGATCGCGATGAGAAGGGCCACCTCACACAGGACCGCCAGGTTCAGCTACGCGTTCGCGAAGGGCCTTGACGAGAATTGGATCAGGACGAGTGAGACGAAGACCATGCCCATCGCCTCATGAAGGTTGCGGCCAGAGTTGAGCGCACCGATGAACAGGCCGAGGTTGATCGCGGTGGACCACACCCCAACACGGGGCGGGTGAAGATACCGGTGCGCGGGTTTCGCGGCCTGCGGTCCATCAGGCCTCGTTGAGGCGGGTCGACGGCGAGCGCGAGGGCGGGCAGCCCGTCGGTCGCTAGGTTCACGTAGAGGATCTGGACGGCGGACAGGGGTAGCGGCAGGCCCAGGAGCACCGCTCCGGCCATCAGCCCGATCTCGCCGATGTTGGATGACAGCAGGTACATCAGGTACTTCTTGATGCTGTCGACGACCGCGCGGCCCTCCTCGACTGCGGCAACAATCGAGGCGAAGTTGTCGTCGGTGAGGGTCATCGCATCGGCCTCCTTGGTGACGTCGGTACCCGTGATACCCATCGCGATGCCGATGTCGGCCTTCTTGAGCCGGGGGCGTCGTTGATTCCGTCGCCTGTCATGGCCACCACCTGCTCGTCCGCCTGCAGGGCGGCCACGACTCGCAGCTTGTCGGCGGGTGTAACGCGTAGCGTCGATGGTGCGGGCCTCGCGTGAGAGCTGGATGTCGTCCATCCCGTCGAGTTCGGCCCCCACAACCACCCTTCCATGCCGAAGAAGCCCCAGCTCACGAGCCATGGCCGGCGTGATCTGCGCGATGATCACGTGCTCGGGGAACGCGCGGTTGAAGGCGACAATGGCGCGCAGGGCCAGGGGAGTGGTGGTGGTACCGGGGTGGAGCACGACCGCGACGCTCGGCACGCGGTGATACCGGCTTCGCGGATGTCGTCGACGAAATCGGCCAGCGGTCCCTCGATCTGGCTTAGCCGCTCCTGGAGGACGGCGTGGCGGTCGCGCAAGTGGTCACACCGCGATCCAGAGAGCGGACCCGGGTCGCCCGATGAGAGGACTCTCACCGGCTTCTCCCGGTGGGTTAACGACCGCGCGATGAACTCGAAGCATCGGATCAGCAAGGCGAAAGGAACCAACATGAAGATCAATCGTTCCACTGCATTGTGGGCAGTCACGGGTGCCGTCGGCCTCTCGATGCTTGGTGGGGCGTCTTTGGCGATGGCTGAGACCCCTGTTCCAACTCCCACCACGAGCGCAAGCTCGAGTGTTACCGTCACTCCTAGCCAGGGTCCGAGCGATTCCCCGTCCGCGTCAGCGCAAACGACGACGACCGCGAACACTGCGCCCATCGACAACACCCCGAACGCCCCAAGCAAGGCCAACGCGACGAACACCTGCAACAGCCCCAACACGGCCAACAGCCCGAACACGGCCAACAGCCCGAACACACCCAACAGCGCACCCAGCGCCCCAACGGCGGACTGATCGGATGACCGCGCCGGCCACGTCCACGGTCCCGCTGCAGTCTCCGACCGCGGCAGGGCTGGGACGCAGCCACACTGGTCTGGTGAATGACCTGATCGCCGCCGCGGAACTGCTCCAGTCCCCGGAGGCGATCGGGCTGCTCGTGGCCGCCCTCACCGGCAGTCCTTTGGCGGAGCTGGAAGGTTTCAGCGCGGACCTGACCAACTGGCAGTACCGGCCCGGGGCGGAAGTAACCGCGGGCTACCAGGTCGGGTACCCGACTCCAGGCGGCCAGGTGGTAGAGCACCTCTTTGCCACCACCGCCGAGGTCGGTTCACCGGCCGTGACGCTTAGCCGGGGCGACCTCAGGTTCGGCGTGTGGCGGCACCCCGATGACCCGATGCTCCCCGGTCTCGCGGCAGCCTGCGACCCGGAGACGGTGCTGGGCTGGCTCGATACAACACCGACCGCCATTGACCTGGCCCTGATCGGCTACCGCCCGTTGCGTCGGGCGGTGCTCAGGGTCAACGCCGACGGTGCGGTCTGCTACCTGAAGGTGCTCAGCCCGGCGCGCGCAGACCGGCTGGCTGCGCGACAGGAGCTACTCGCCGCTAACGGGCTCACCCCGCAGGGAACCAGCCGCCCGACGGCGGGCGTGTTGCTGACGCCGGCTGCGGCCGGTCGGCCCCTGGCGAGTCTGCTGGCGGGGTCTAGCGACCCGGATCTGCCGACGCCAGGAGCCCTGGTTGGACTTCTCGATCGGCTTCCGGCCGGCCTGCTGCTGCTGCCCCGGCGCCCCTCGTGGGCGGACCGATTGGACTTCCACGCCGCGGCAGCCGTCCAGCGCCTGCCTGGGTCAGCTGACCGGCTGGCCCGCCTGGTCCACCGCGTCCGGCGCGTTCTGGAAACCGCCCCGGTGGGTCCGGTGGTCCCCACCCACGGCGACTTCTACGAGGCCAACATCATGGTCGAGGGTCCGAGCCTCCAGTTGATCGACCTGGACGCGGCCGGTCCGGGCCTCAGGGAGGATGATCTGGCGTGCCTGTTGGCCCATCTGGCTGTGTTGCCGGGCCTCTCGCCTGCGCACTACGGCGGGGTCGACGACATCGTCTCGACCTGGACCGGGGAGCTTGCCCGCCGGGTGGATCCGGCAGCGCTCACCGCCAGGGTCGCCGCCGTGCTCGTCAGCCTGGTCGCAGGAGGCGAGGGGGACCAGGCCGAGCATCGACTCGACTTGGCCGAAGCCTGGGCCGGCCGACCGGCGATGAGAGAACCCTAATCTCGGCACGCTGGAACTGCCTGGATGGCTGCGACTAGCGTGGAAATGAGGAAAGGGGCACCCGTGCGCATGTCGAGGGCCAACACCACCTGGGTGGTTTCGGGCGCGATCGGACTCACGGCGTTCAGCGTTGGCCTGATCGCCAGCGAGGCCACCACCGAGGCACTGCCAGCGCAGCCGCGGCCGGCCGTGACCGTCACCAGCACCCAGCAGCCCTCGGCCAAGCCCGGTTCGGAAAGCTCGACCAGCACCGAGCCGACCGCGACTACCTCTGGGCCAACCGCGACTCGTCCGGGCAACCCGACCGAATCACCGTTGACCGGGCCCTCACCGGTGAGCCCGCCGAGTGCCCACACCCCAGGCTAGGTCAGCCGGTAACCCATTCCTCGGACGGTCTCGAAGTAGTCCGCGCCGAGCTTGCGGCGCAGGTAGCGGACGTAGACGTCCACCACGTTCGAACCCGGGTCGAAGTCGTAGCCCCAGGCTCCTGAGAGCAGCTGTTCTCGGCTGAGTACCTGGTCCGGGTTGCGCATGAACATCTCCGCCAGGGTGAACTCTCGAGCGGTCAGGTCGACGCTACGTCCGGCCACACGCGCGCGCCTGGTGCCGAGGTCGAGTGACAGGTCGCCGTGCACCAGCACCATCGATGATCTACCTGCGGCATCCGTGCGTAGGCGCAGCTGGATGCGGGCCAGCAGTTCCTCGAATGCGAACGGCTTGGGCACATAGTCGTCGGCCCCCGATTGCAGGCCGGCTACCCGATCAGCCACCGATGACCTTGCGGTGAGCATGATCACCGGAATTGTCACGCCCTGGCCCCGGAGTCGGGCGAGCACCTCGAAACCGTCGATGTCCGGCAATCCCACGTCCAGAACCACCAGGTCGATCGGTTCTGTGATGGCGAGCTGGAGCGCCGCCTCACCGGAGGGCTCAATCAAAGTGGTGAACCCGGCCGCCCGCAACCCCTTGGCAACGAAGGCGGCGATCCGCGGCTCGTCCTCAACGATCAGGATCTGGCTCATGGGTCAGTTCCCCTTTCTGACAGGCAGCACGATACTGACCCTGGAACCGTGCCCCGGCTCGGACTCGATCTCCACTCGACCGTGATGGGCGCGCGCGATGGCGGCAACAATCGCCAGCCCAAGACCGCTGCCGCCGGCGACCGAAGCGCCTTCCCCGCGTTCGAAACGACGGGTCACCCGCTCCTGGTCTGTTGCGCTGATTCCCACCCCTTCGTCGCGGACCCAGAGGCTGAGTTGGTCGCCCTCGATCCGGCTTCCCAGTCCGATCGTGGAATCCGGCGAGGAGAACCTGACCGCGTTGGCCGCCAGCTGCAGCCAGGCCTGCGAGATCCGCTGGGAGTCCAGCACCAACTCCTCGTCGGCCAGCTCGTCGAGCACCCAATGCCTCGGGCCGAGCCCAGTCGCCTTGGCCAGAGTCTCGTCGGTGAGCCTGGCGACATCGGTTCCCTCCGCTTGCATGAACTCGGGATGCTCGGCCCTCGCGAGAGCCAGCAGGTCGTCCACAAGCCGACGCATCCGGTCGGTCTCGTCCAAAAGCAGCGCCCTGGTGGCGATAACCTCCTCCTCATCCGCGGGGTCCAGCAGCTCCAGGTGGCCCCGGATGATCGTCAACGGGGTGCGTAACTCGTGGCCGACGTCGTCCAGTAGCTCCCGTTGCGCGCCAACCGCACCCTCCAGCCGGTCGAGCATGCCGTTGACTGTAACCCCGAGGGCTGAGACGTCGTCGGTGCCGCGCACCGGGATGCGCTGGCTCAGGTCGGTGTCGGAGATTCGCTCGGCGGTTCGCCGCATCCACGCGATTGGCTCCAGGAGCCTGCCGACGAGGACCCAGATCAGCAGGCCCACGAGCAGCAAGGAGGCCAGCGATACCAACAGGTAGCTGCGCCACACTTCGCTGAGTAGCCCCTCCTCGGCCCTGAAGTCGACGGCACGGACGAGCGCACCGGTGGGCTGCGCAGTCCCGAAACTCACCGGAACGACCAGGTAGCGGTAGTCGCGGACGGAGGTGGTGAGACGCCCTTGGCTGGTGCTGTCGGCGCCGGCCAGACCCAGCATCGCCCGGACCAGCTGCGGGTCATCCTCCGGCCTGAGCTGCACCCCGCGCTGCGCCGTCCAGCGCACCCGGCCATCGACAACGCCGAACACGCCCTCCGCCGGCGCCAGCACTGAGCGCTGAACGGCGACGCGTAACAGGGGCTCAGCGGCGGCGAAGGGGTGCCCGGTATCCGGATCGAGACCCTGGGTGGCGAGGGTTCGGAACTCTTCCGCAGCGCGGCCGAGGTCGGCGCCGACCCGTTGCTCGGTGAGCGCATCGCCGCGGGTGAACACGATTGTGCCGGACATGGCCAAGGCGATGCCGGTGAGCGCGACGACGGCGGCGATCACCCGGGAGCGGACGCTCCAGGCCGAATGAAGGAGTGAGCCCGACGAGGTACCCATCACCACAGTCTGCCGCGACTTGGTGTACCCGGCCACCAGGGGTAAGCGCTCAGCGTCACAATCAGTCCGAGCGAGACTAGGTGTTCGTTGGTGTGTGTGTCGGGGTCTTCCAGCCGAAGACCCTTCGGGCGACGCAAGTCACGCATCACCTCGCGCAAAGACCCCGAGATTCAACAATTCGGAGCCCGGACGTAAGTTCGTGACGACTAGCCGCCTTTGTCTTGCCTGGCGCTGTCCGATTAGTGAGGTTCTTGAGTAGATACCGAGAGGCCCGACGCGTGTGCGTCGGGCCTCTCGTGGTGATCCTGGTTCGGGTTTGGTGTCCGGTCAGGAGTTGTCTGCGGGTGATCCGCAGACACCCCGTCCACCACCGAGAGGTGGTGGCTTACGGCTCTTCGGGGTCCTCGGGGCCGTGCTGGCCGTCCTGGGTGTCCTCACCCTGGTCATCGCTCTCGCCCTGGTCGTCGTTGACGGAGTCGTCACCGCTGTCGCCGTAGCATTCGTCGTCGCCGTCTTGGCCGTCGACCTCATCGTTGCCGTTCCCGCCGCGAAGGTAGTCCTGGCCTGCGCCGCCGAGGAGCGAGTCGTCACCGCTGTCGCCGTATTCGTGGTCGTCGCCGTCCTGGCCGTCGATCTCATCCGATCCGGTCCCGCCCCGAAGGACGTCGTCGCCCTCGCCGCCGACGATGGCATCGTCGCCGCTGTTGCCGTATTCGTGGTCGTCGCCGTCCTGGCCGTCGATCTCGTCCTTGC
This sequence comes from Propionicimonas sp. T2.31MG-18, assembly GCF_964266745.1. Taxonomy (NCBI): domain Bacteria; kingdom Bacillati; phylum Actinomycetota; class Actinomycetes; order Propionibacteriales; family Nocardioidaceae; genus Propionicimonas; species Propionicimonas sp. T2.31MG-18. The sequence goes on along the minus strand of NZ_CAXWGX010000027.1, from coordinate 328,467 downwards.
CGGTTCCGCCGCTCAGCGCGTCGTCACCGTCGCCGCCGACGATGGTGTCGTCACCGCTGTCGCCGTACTCGCGGTCGTTGCCGGCGCCACCGTTGAGCTGGTCGTTGCCGCTGTCGCCGTGGAGCCGGTCGGCGCGACCCATCCCGAAGATGGTGTCGTTGCCGGCGCCGCCGTAGATGATGTCCGCACCGGGCGATCCGCAGATCGTGTCGTCACCGCCCCGTGCATGCACGACATGGCGCCCTGATCCGGTCACCTGGATGACGTCGGCCCGGTTCGTGCCGCGGATGTGGCGAGCCGAGGAGGTGATTGTCACGGTCAGCCCGTTGCAGGTGGCTGCGGCGCCTTCCTGGGGGGTGGAGGCGTGTGCCGGTGTGATCAGGCCGAGACTCATCAGTCCCATCGTGCCGACCACAGCGATCGTTCGCATGCTGGTGTGTGTTGCCATCGCAATGACTCCTACTGGTGGGGGGAAGGCGCCGGGGTGCTCGCCTCTTACCTATGTAATCGACGCAGCATCCCCAGAAGTTACGCAGCCCGGCGACCACAAAGGCGACAACGGCAGAAAGGGTGACCCCGGTAGTAGGGAGGGGATCCGGTCGCAAGCCAATTCCGCGCATTCGTCGTGGTCCGATTGCGGCCATGGGGTTGGGGGCGGGTCGGTCGATTCGTGCCGGCCGTGTCAGTGATCTTGCGGAACGGGTGGACTCGCTTGTTGGTTTCCGCTGTGGCGTCCCGTTCGAGTCGGCGGGGTTGGGTGGGTCGAGTCAAAGGCGTTGGCGCTCCACCGCTGGGCTGTGTCCCGGGCCGAACATCCGAACGGGCAGGGCTGTCAGCTTGGTTCGTGTCGCATCCGCCTGGTCCGGGTCCGTCATCAGCTGCCTGGGGGTGAACGGGAGTAGTTCGCCGTCGGGTCCGCTCACCGCCGCGTCGCCGATCAAGGCGACGTCCCCCCACACGAACGCGTAGTGGCCCGGAGTATGTCCCGGGGTCGGCAGGGCGGTCAGCCCGGGGGCAACCGTCACCTCGCCGTTCATTTCGACCGTGCCCTGGGGAAGCTCCGACATCCGAAAGAGCCAGCACGCGAACCGGCGCAGCCGGGTGCCGGGCACGCTGCCGGTGCGCAGGATTTCGGCGTCAGCTGCGCCCAGCCACACCGTGGCACCAGTCCGGCGCCGCCACTCCGCCGCCGAGTGGGTGTGGTCCCAGTCGTAGTGCGTGAGCAGGATGTCGGTGACGTCGTAGGGGGAACGCCCCGACGCTCTCAACTCGCGGGCCAAGGGATTGAGCTGGAAGGACGGGCCCGGGTCGACGAGGAAGACCCGTCCAGCAGTGGCCAACAGGTAGGTCTCACAGCCCCATGAACTTGATGACTCCATGGCCCACAGGCCAGGTCGCAGCAGCTTCATCGCCGCCTCCTTGTCCTGCCGCCCACGTTACAGCGCGCCTGCCAGGTCTTGGTGGATACCGCGCAGCCGCCGCCACCTGGGGTGTTCAATTGGTGTAGGTCCGCGGGCCTTCGCCCCGGATCGTGGACACGGTTGTGGTTGATTATGCCGCGGTGGGCAGCGTAGTGGCCCGGTGGGCCTCGTAGGTGGATGGGGATTGGTGGCCGCACCAGGAGTGGCGGCGGCGGGTGTTGTAGCGGGTGGCCCACCGGAACACGTGGCGCCGGCAGCTGGTCTCGTCGGTGAACGTGGCGGTGCCGTCGAGGAGTTCGCGTTTCAGGGTGGCGTTGAACGACTCGGCCATCGCGTTGTCGGCGCTGGTGCCGACCGCTCCCATGGACTGGGTGACGCCGAGCTGGCCGCACAGCTTGGCGTACGACTTCGAGGTGTAGACCGCTCCGTGATCGCTGTGGAACACCGCACCTGCCAGGCTGCCCCGGTCGCGGCAGGCGGCCTTCAGGGCGTCCTCGACGAGCTGGGTGCGCATGTGGTCGGCGACCTGCCAGCCGGCGAGTTTGCGGGAGAAGCAGTCGATCACGGTGGCCAGGTACAGGTTGCGGCCCTCGGGCAGCGGCAGGTAGGTGATGTCGCCGACGTAGCGCTGGTTGGGCGCCTCGGCGGTGAAGTCCCGCTTGAGCAGGTCGGGGTACTTGGTGTCGGCAGGCTCGGGCACAGTGGTCTTCACCCGGCGACGGAGCCGGATCCCGGCCAGGCTGTGAGCGCGCATCACCCGGGCGACCCGCTTGTGGTTGACCCGGTCGGCGACCGGCACGCCGTCGTTGAGTTCGGCGGTCACCCTGGGTGCCCCGTAGGCCCGATCTCCACCCTGTTTCGGGTCCTGCACGGTCCGGATCCGCTCGGCGAGTTCGGCATCCGCCGCGGCCCGCTCGGCCCTGGCCGGGCCGGCCTCAACCCAGGCGTAGAACGACGAACGTGCGACCTGGACAGCCGCACACAACCGCTTCACCTCGTAGGCGTGCTGGTGGTCGGCGACGAACTGGAAGCGGTTCACCAGTTCGTCTCCCCAGCGAAATACTTCGCTGCTTTCCGCAGGATGTCCCGCTCAGTCTCGACCTTGACCTTCTCGGCCCGCAGCCGGGCGTTCTCCGCCTCCAACCGGGCGATCCTGACCGCCGCCGTCTCGGTGGCGGCCGGCCTCGCGCCGCTGGTCGTGCGCTCCGCCGGCAGCATCGTCGTCGAGCCCGTCCCGAACGTCTTCACCCAGTCCGCCAACGTGCCCCGGGACACCCCGAGATCGGCAGCGATACCCCGCAACGTGGCATCCGGAGTGGACTCGTACAAGTCGACGGCCTGCCGGCGGAACTCATCGGAGTAGTTCTTCCTGGCCATGATCCTGATCATCTCGCTTCCTCCAGCACCTGCTGGATTCCACGTGTCCAAGACCCGGGGGCAAGCCCCACGCGGTCGAGACGTGGACGCGGAGCAGTTGCAGCTGCAGCTGCAGGGGCTCGGTCTGTGGTCGGAGCCACCCCTGGCCTGATCGTGCCAACTCCATGATCTGTGCCGGACGGGAGCGGTGCGCAACGTCGGACTCTCCAACCGGAATCGAGCCCGCGCTGCCGTCTGTGAGGCGGTCGGTTCGGATGGCTTCTGGCTAGAGGGGGCTATTCGTCGCGATGGCGGAGAGTCGTCTTGCGATTTCGGCGTCGCGGCCTGCGGCTGCGTGTTGGTAAATGAGGGCGGCGCCGACGGTGGAGTGGCCGAGGCGGTTCATGAGTTCGGCGAGGGTGGCGCCGGCTTGGGCGGCGAGGGTGGCGCCGGTGTGGCGTAGGTCGTGCCAACGCAGGTCGGAGCGACCGGCAGCTTGGCGGGCCCGCCGGAACACCTTGTAGAGGGCTCCGTGTTTCATGTGGCCGCCGGACTCGACCGCGGGGAACAGCAGCCCGTCCTTGCCGGGTGCAGCGTATTCGTCAAGGTGGAGGAGTAGGGGAGCGAGGATGTGCGGTGGGATGGCGACTTCTCTCGCGAGGCTCTTCGGGCTCTTTACCACTGGTGTGTCGGGTTCGGGCCACACCACGGCCCTGGTGATGGTGAGGGTGCCGTCGACGGGGTTGCCTTCGGTGTCGGTGTTGATGGTCAGGTCGCGGCGGCGGAGTTCGGTGAGTTCTCCGAATCGGGGGGCGCACCAGGCGGCCAGCAGCACCATCGCGGCGTAGCGCGGGGGCATCTCGTCCATGATCTTGGTGAGTTCGGCGAGGCTGGCGGGACGGATGCTGCCCTTCGGGCGGCTGGTCGGCGTGCGGTTCTTCGTCTTCGCCGAGAGCCGGGCAGGGTTGGTTGTGATCAGCGGGGGAGCGTCGGTGTCCTCGTCCTGCTGGGACGCAGTGGCCAGGATGGCGTGGAGTAGGTCGTAGGCCTTCTTGCGGGCGGTGGGATGGCCGTCATCGTGGGCGGTCCACCATCGCTTGATCATCGCCGGGCTGATCTGGTCCAGCGTGTAGCCGGAGAAGTCGGCCAGCCGCACGCCGTCAAGGACCTTGCGGTACTCCGACCGGGTCCTGGGGCTCAGTTCCCGGGAGGCCAGCCATCGGTCGGCGTACTCACTGAACAAGATCTCGTCGGGTTCGCGGGCCGCTGGAGGCTTCCACCGCTGCTCGATAAGTTCGGTCTGCCGCAGGCTCAGCCAGGCCTCCGCGGTCTTCTTGTCCAGGAAGGTGAGTGGGACGGGCTTGCCGTTCTCGGTGGCACTGGCGTTGATCCGCAAGCCGTTCGGATCCAGGTAGCTGGCCTGGTAGCGGCCAGAGGGGAGCTTTCGCACCATGCCGAACCCACGGCGGGTCCGCTTCGAACTCTCAGCGCTTCCTCCTCTGGGCGACGACGACGCCGCCGCTCGGTCTGTTGCAGCCGCGACCGGCGCAGGGCTCGCCGGAGTTGCTGACGGCTGGGACAATGGAGTCATGGGGTACCTCCGATCTCACGCTTGCCAGCACGGCACTGTCTGAAGACCCCTCTGCGTGCAGTAGCGACCGTTGGACGTCGTGCAGTAAACGTGCAATAGCGACACCCTACACGACCCCAGTTCAGCCCACTCAGAGCATCAGGACCGACTCCGCATCGCTACCAAAAGGCCTAGTGGCTACGGTAGATAGCCTAGCCATTACGACCCTCAGCAGATGGACCAAGGGCACCTTCAAATCCTGTCAGCCCGACTGTGCGATGTCTCAGGACATCGAGGACGTTTGGACCCGCGTTTTGGCAGGTTCGGGCGTCCTTGCGGTTTCGTGGCCCGATACACACGGGCACCCGCACGGTTCAGCCGTCGAAGTAGACGCCCCACAGGGACGCGAACGCCGCGTTGCCCAGGTCCTCCCAGCCCTCGTCGGCGGGGCTGGGCCCGGCGGCGCTGAAGTCCAGCACGATGGACGTCCCCGTCCCGCGCGTGGCCAGCACCAGCACGCCGTGCCTCGGGCCGGCCGCCGCGTCCTGCTGGTAGCGCTGGCTCGCCGAGGCCAGCCCGTCCATGGTGACGAAGTCCTCCACGGCGCCGATGCGCTGCGCGGGCACGCCGCCGAAGTACGCGGGCAACAGCCCGTCCAGCGCCGGGCCGGCGGGTCCGGGTCGCACCTGCCGGGGCGACACCGTCAGCATCAGGTCGGGGAAGGCCTGCGACCGCATCAGGTGCACCTGCCCGAAGACCGTGTCGGTCGTGGCCGGGGGAGGGGTGAACCGGAAGGCACCGACACTGATCGTGTCGATCGGCGCGGTCAGTTCGTAGGCCTGGCACAGGCGGGGATCCTTGCTGATCACGCCGAGCGCCATCGCGTACGCCCGCTCGGCCGGCCCTCCGTGCGCACCCTCGGCGAACCACGTGAGGTGGTCGTCCCAGTCCACGCCCTCCGTCCCGAGACGGCGGATCGTCTGCATGGCGTCGTACAGGTCGAAGTCGCCCAGGGCCGGCAACGCCACGTCACCGTCCTGCACCGCGGAGAGGAACACCCCCGCGTAGCAGTCCGACTGCAGCTCGCCGCCGATCGTCGGGGTGACGAAGCTCGCCCCGTCCACCTCCGCGAGGTGGTGGCCGAACTCGTGGGCGTGGACGACCACCCCGCCCAGCGCCGGGGTCTTCAGCTGGTCCGCCAGCGCCGCGAACAGGTCCGGGTTGAGGTAGAGCACCCCGTCACCGGGGCAGTAGAACGAGTTTCCCTTCCAGTCGCCCGGCGCCAGGGCGCAGCCCTCGACCACCGGCTCGTGCTCGTCGTCGTAGAACACGATCCGCGTGGGCGCCTCGAACGGCGCACTGCTGAACGTCGCCAGCTGCCCGGACCAGTACGACTCCAGCGCCGTCTGGGTCTGGGTGACCAGCTGCTCGGTCGCGGAGTCCGGGGTGAACGGCGCGGAGACCGGGTCAGCACACGCGGTGAGCAGGCAGCTCAGCACCATTCCGCTGCCCAGGGCTGCGATCGACCTGCGCACGGGTTCCTCCTCTCAGGGGACGACCTTCGTCGGTGTCCACAGCCCGCCGTCGGTGGCGTGCCACTCCATGTGGGCCGCCGCCGAGCGGGGCGAGATCACCCGGAACGGCCGGCCGCCGTCGTCGACCATCTGGCTGCCGCGGGTGCCGCCGTCACGGAAGTCGACGCGGAGCCGGAACCGGCAGTCGGCGGAGGTGCTCCGGATGGTGACGGTGAAGAACTCCAGGCTGCTGGAGGACACCTGAAGCGGGAAGCGGAACTCCTCCCCGAACGACGGGTCGGCCTTCGGCGTCCCCTGCGTCCGTCCCGCATCGAGGTCGATCTCCACTTCGCGCACCGGAACCTCGCCGCCGACGGTGGCCGCGATCGCCGTCCAGGCCGGCGGCGTGGCACAGTCGACGTCGGTCGCGCTGATCCCCTCGAGCAGGACGGCGCGATCCCTGGTGCCGCTCACGACCAGCTCGATCCGGACGCGGTTCGACGGCCCACCGCCCTGGTTCAACGCCCACCGCGCGATCGTCTCCGGACGGACCAACGCGCCGGCCACCTCGTCCGGCGACTGCGGGATCGTCACGTCCCACGGGCTCACGATCGGGCCGGACGACTCCACCGACAGGGCGGGCGTGGCCGCGCCCGCGACACTGTCGGCGACCCGGCTGATCGCCCAGCCCGCCAGCTGGGTGGCGACGAAGGTGACCACGGCCGTGATCGTGACCGTCCTGGCGACCAGCCGGCGACGCTGCGGCGCCGACCCGGCCGTCGTCCCGGCGTGCGGTACCGGCCCGTCCCCGGCTGCGGTCTCCTCAGGCGACGCCACGTGACAACCCCCCTGCGCTGGAGGCTAGTAGCGCGCCAGGGCACGGTCACCGCGCAGAATTGCGCGCCCGTGGCCCGGCCGGACGGCCACGCCCCCGACTTCGCGCGACGCGGCCCGGACGGGATCGCAGGCGGGGACAATCGTCTGGTGAACCCGACGATCCGCATTCCGGCCCCTGAAGAGGCGGGAGCGGTCACGCGCATGCTGTGCGAGCTCGACCGCGAGAACAGCACGATGATGCTCGAGCCGGGGGAGCGTTCCGACGACCCCCGCCTGCTCCAGGAGTGGCTCTCCCTCCTCCATCCGGACCACCACTGCTACCTGGTCGTCTTCGACGGGAGCAGGGCCCTCGGCTTCGTCCATGCCGAGCGGGGGCCGTTCCGGCGCAACCGGCACAGCGCGTACGTGGTGATCGGGCTGCTGGAGGAGGCCCGGGGCAGCGGCTGGGGACGCCGCCTGCTCGAGGCCGTCGACCGGTGGGCGACCGAGCGTGGCGTCGCCCGCCTCGAGCTCACGGTGATGACCCACAACTCCGCGGCGATCGGGCTCTACCGGCGTTGCGGCTACGTCGAGGAGGGCCTGCGGCGCCACTCCCTGATCGTCGATGGCACCCCGGTGGACGAGTTCGCCATGGCGAAGCTGCTGAACCCGGACCGCTAGGTTGGTGATCCGCCGAACGTCGGATCAGTCGACTCGGCCCACGAGAGGAGGCCCGGATGCGCAACGCGGGAGTCCGCGCAGCCCTGGTGGCTGCCCTCCTGTTCGGCGCGGGCGCCCCGGTCGCGAAGCTCCTGCTGGGTTCGGTGAGCCCGTGGATGCTCGCCGGGCTGCTCTACACCGGTTCCGGGCTCGGCCTGACCGCCTGGCGTCTGGCCCGGCGGGCAGAACGCGTCCGCCTGCCGCGCGCCGACCGCCTGCCCCTGGCCGGCGCCGTCGTGTTCGGCGGCGTCCTCGCTCCGGTGCTGTTGATGGTCGGCCTCACCCAGCTTCCGGCGACGGGGGCGTCGCTGCTGCTCAACGCCGAAGGCGTCTTCACCGCACTCATCGCCTGGGTCGTGTTCCGTGAGAACGTCGACCGCTGGGTCGCGCTCGGCATGCTCGCGATCGTCGCCGGTGCCGTCGTGCTCGTCGTCCCGATGGGTGTCGAGCTCGGCTCGCCCTGGGCCGGGCTCGCCGTCCTGGGCGCCTGCCTGGGCTGGGCGATCGACAACAACCTCACCCGCAAGGTGTCGCTGACGGACGCCACCTGGCTGGCCGCGGTCAAGGGACTCGTCGCCGGGCCCACCAACCTCGTGCTCGCCCTCCTGCTCGGGTCCACCCTCCCCGCCGCCGCCAACATCGCTGCCGCCGCCGGCGTCGGCTTCCTCGCCTACGGCGTCAGCCTCACGCTGTTCATCGTCGCCCTGCGCCACCTCGGCACCGCCCGCGCGGGCGCCTACTTCTCCGTCGCCCCCTTCTTCGGTGCCGTGCTCGCCGTTGCGCTGGGCGACCCCGTCACCGTGCCCCTCCTGGTGGCCGGGGCCCTGATGGGTGTCGGGGTCTGGCTTCACCTGCGCGAGCGCCACGTCCACGAGCACACCCACCCCGCGCTCACCCACGACCACTGGCACACCCACGACGACGGCCACCACGACCACCCGCACGGCCCGGACGCCCCGCCGGTCACCAGCCGCGGGCACCGGCACGCCCATGAGCACGCCGAGCTCAGCCACGCCCATCCCCACTACCCGGACGCCCACCACCGCCACGACCACTAGCCCGCCGGCACGGACCGGGCAGGTGAACCCCGCCGGCACGGACCGGGCAGGTGAACCCCGCGGCCGCAGCCCTGCACGCACCCCACGCATCCTGACGGTGCGCGTCGGCCCGCCTGCCCGGGGGTACGGGGACGGAGGGCACGCACACCCGGGCCCGAAGAGAGAGGAGACCCCCATGGACGCCCCGCGCACCGACCAGCCAGGCCGCCGCCAGGATCGCCGGTCCTACCTCCGGTTCGCCGCGATGATCTTCACCTCCGCCGTGCTGATGTACGTGGTCATGTACTTCAACACCTATGAGCTCGACCACGCCTACTTCAGCTGGACGCGGCTGTTCATGACGATGATGTCGACCGCAGTGATGGCCGTCGTCATGCTGGCCTTCATGCGCCGGATGTACCGCGACCGGCTGATGAACCTTACGGTCGTCGCCGCGGCGGTGGTGCTGTTCGGTGCGGGCCTCTGGCTGGTCCGGACGCAGGCCACGATCGGCGACCGGCAGTGGATGGAGGCGATGATCCCGCACCACTCGATCGCCGTGCTGACCAGCGAGCGGGCCCGCCTGAGCGATCCCAGGGTCAAGGACCTCGCCCAGCGCATCATCGACGCCCAGCTGGCCGAGATCGCAGAGATGAAGCAGTACCTCCAGCAGCTGCCTCGCTGAGACCGTCCGCGCCCGGACGCGGGAACGGCCCTGCCGGGACGGTGCCCTCGTGCGGGACGCGTCCGTCCAGCGTTCGCACCGCACGGGAGCGTCGCGCTACGGCCACAATCAGCGCATGGCCGATGCACGCGCGCTCCAGACGTGGTGGGACGGGCTCAGCCCGGTGCAGCGGGAGCGGGCCCGCGCCATCGCACTACGCCCCGCGCCCCGCGGGATGGCGATCGACGACCTCACCGCGTCGATGATCCTCGCCGGCCTGCCCACCTCCCGACAGGTGTGGACGGGCCAGCCAGAACACCTCGTCGAGATGCTGGACGACGTCGCGGCGTTCGTCCTCGACCGGTCGGACGCCTGAGGTCAGGACTTCCCGTCCGTCGGCACCGAGGGCTGGACCGTCCAGGAGGGCGGCTCGTCGCGGCCGGAGTCCTCGTCGCGCTCTGCGTCCGCGGAGGTCTGCTGCACGATGCCGGACGCGTGGTGCGACGGCGCGTACACGACGTAGAGGCGCAGGTCCTCCTCGCCGGTGTTGACGATGTCGTGCCAGCTGCCGGCGGGAACCTGGACGCTCCAGCCGTCACTGACGTCGGCGCGGAAGCCGAGGTCGTCCTCCGCCGGACCCATCAGCACCTGCCCGCGACCCGCGTCGATCCGCACGAACTGGTCGGTCTCCGGGTGCACCTCGAGCCCGATGGACGAGCCGGGCGGGATCGACATCAGGGTCACCTGGAGGTACCTCCCGGTCCAGGCGACCGTCCGGTAGGTGGTGTTCTCGACCGTCGCCGTCTCCAGGTCGAAGACGTTGGGCAGGGGACCGTTGTCGATGATCTTCATGCTGCCATTCTGCTCGCCCGGGGCAGGGAGCGGGCGGTTCCCGGGTCGCTCAGGACGGGGCGGCGGCGTCCGCGGCCAGGATGATGTCGGCGCACGTCGCGTAGCCCAGGCGACCCGTGTTCAGGCACAGGTCGTACGTGCGGTAGTCGCCCAGTCGCGTCCCGGTGAGGAACTGCTGGTAGCGCACGCGGGCCTTGTCCATCCGTGCGATGTGGCGCTCCGCGTCCTTGCGTGCCACCCCGTCCACCTCGACCGCGCGCTCGATCTTGCGCTCCAGGTCGGTGCTGTAGATGAAGACGTTCCGGAAGCGGAGGTTCGCGTCGCGCAGGATCTGGTCGGCGCAGCGTCCGATGAACACGGCCGGAGCAGTCTGGGCGGCCTCGGTCACGACCTCGGCGATCGCCGCGTACATGCGGAAGGGCAGCGAGTAGGTCTCCGGGTCCGACCCGCCGATGATCGACAGGTCGAAGAACTGGCCGGTGGCGATGCGCTCGTCGAAGCTCGACAGCAGGTCCGCGGGCAGGCCGCGGCGGCTGGCCGCCTCCTGGAGGATCAGCGTGTCGTAGAACCGCATGCCGGTGCGCTCGCTGATCAGCCGGCCCACCTCGCGCCCGCCGCTGCCGTACTCGCGGTTGATCACGATCGAGGGTTGCATGGCCCGCTCCTTCCGGCCCCCGGGCGTCCCGGCGGTCACTTCGCACCCTACGCCGACCCGCCGTCCGCCGCCGGAGGCCCGCTCGTCCCGCGGCGAGTGCCCGGCCGGGTGCCAAATTGCCACCGTCGGACGGAGGCGTTCCCGGCCTAGCATGGCGACAACCTCCCTGGGAGGAAGGGGCCCCAGTGCCGGAGGGCAGGCAGGGCAAGATCTTCATCAGCTACCGGCGCCAGGAGACGGCCTGGCCGGCCCGGCAGCTCTACGAGGTGCTCGTCGCCCGCTTCGGCGCGGGGTCGGTCTTCAAGGACGTCGACGACATCGACCCCGGCGACGACTTCGTGGAGCGGATCACCGACGCCGTCGCCGCGTGCGACGTCCTGCTCGCTCTCATCGGCAACCGGTGGGCCACCATGACCGACGCGCGGGGACGGCGCAGGCTCGACGACCCCGACGACTTCGTCCGCCTCGAGCTCACCGCCGCGCTCACCCGCGGCGTGCGGGTCGTCCCGATCCTGGTCGACGGCGCGGCGATGCCACAGGCGGACGAGCTCCCGCCCGACCTGCTGCCCCTCACCCGCCGCCAGGCGGTCGAGATCAGCCCGGTCGGCTTCAACACCGATCGGCTCCTCGCCACCCTCGCCGCGACCATGGGTACGGGGGCGGCTGCCCGGCTCCCCGAGGCGGCGCCGGCCGTCCCGCCCCCGGATGCGCCCGCGGTTCGGCCGCCCGCCGTGGTGCCGGTCGTCGCGCCCGGGCCGGCAGCGCCGTCCGCGCCTCCGCCAGACGCGTCATCGGCCTCCGACCCTCCGGGTGGGGACGCGCGCACCCCGGCCCGGGAGGAGGCACCTCCCGCCCCGGCCACACCCCCGTCGGCGACACCGCCATCGACCGCACCACCATCGGCGGCGCCCTCCGCCACGACTCGCCCCCCGCTCCCGGTCTTCGGCCCGCCCGCGGACCCGGGGCCCGCACCCCCGGACGCCCAGCCCGGTGGTGCCGTGCCCGTCCGGCCCGTCGGGGGATCGTCGCCGCAGGCGGGGAGCCCCGCAGCACCCGGACGTCCCCGGGTGCTCGTCCTGGTGGGCGCGGCGGTGGCGGTGCTCGTGCTCGTCGCCTCCGCCGTCGTCCTGTGGCCCCGTGGCACGCCCGTCGCGGCGGCGACCCCGTCACCGGAGGCATCCGCCCCGGCCACCCCAACGGCCCCGGTGACCACCACGCCCAGCCCGGCCTCCGGCGGCGACGCCGCCGTGCCGATGATCCTCGCCCATCGCGGGGGCCTGGAGAAGCACCAGTTCGAGACCCAGCAGGCGATGGAGGCCGCGGCGGCCGACGGGTTCTCGGTGGAGACCGACGTCCGCTTCACCTCCGACGGCGTCGCCGTCCTCGTGCACGACGAACAGGCCACCAAGGGGCTGGACTGCGGTGGCGCAGCGGTGCGCGTGTCCCGGACGACCTGGAAGGACCTGAACCGGCTCTGCAAGTCCAAGCCGACCTCCACCGACCCCGCGCAGTACCCCGTGCCGCGGCTCGACCCGACCCTGGAGGGGATCGCCGCCGCCAGCGGGAAGGCCATGGTGTTCCTCGAGGTCAAGACCGCCCAGACCACGGCGCAGCGCGAGGAGTTCCTGGCCGCGCCGGTCCGCTACGGCCTGCGTGAGCGGACCGTCATCACCTCGTTCTCGCGCGAGTGGCTCGACGACGTCGCCCGGGCCGCGCCCGCGTACAAGCGGATGCTGTTCGTCTCGGGCCGCCAGGTCCCGGCCTCGTCGCTGGCGGACGAAGGGCTGTGGGCCGTGGGCGTGGAGCAGGGTGTGGCGACGCCGTCCTACCTCCGGGAGCTCCAGGCCATCGGTGTGAAGGTGATGGTGTGGGTGCTGAACGACCCCGCCCAGTGGGCGACGTTCACCGCGCAGCGCCCGGACATCATCATGACCGCGTACCCGTCCCGCCTGGAGGAGTGGCTGGCCCAGCGCTGACCGCGGCCGCGGGGCCGCCGGCCGGGGCGTAGGCGGCCCGGAAGTGCTCCTCCCCGACGACCCAGGCGTGCCCGTCCCCGTCCCGCAGGACCCACCCCGGGCCTCGTGCGTCGACCGGACCCTCCTGCGTGTCGACGCGCTCGCCCGGAAGGACGGGACGGGCCTCGACGACGCCGGTCCGGCGCCAGGTGTCGCCGCGATCGTGCTCGTGGGTCGCGCGGAAGCTCGCGTCCGTCACCGTCCGCGTCCCTCCCGACGGGTCGGTCACCAGCCAGTCACCGGGGACGCCGGCCAGGTCCGCGCCGTCCGTGGACCGCCAGGAGTGGTGCCGGTCCAACCGGGACGCCTGCACCTCGCCCACCCGGCGGTAGCGCGCCCAGCCCACGGCCGGCCCGGCGGGCACGGCCCGGTAGCCAAGGGCGCGCAGCCGGAAGAGCGTGTCGACGACTCCGGCCATGGTCTTGCGCCGCGAGGCCTCCGCGAGCTCCTCCCAGCCGCACAGGTCGGGGTGCCGCCGCGCGTCGTCGTCCCGGCGCGGCCCCTGGCGCCACCCCTCGGTGAGGTGGTGCGCGCGCCACGACTCGTGCTCGGCGGCGGCGAGGGCGGCCACCTCCTGCTCGGAGAGCTGGAACAGCCGCGATCCCTCGGCGATCCGGTCCTCGTCATTGCCTGAGGTGATGCGCGCCTCGTCGAACGGGGTGTCCTCCGGGGAGGCGGGGGACCACGTGCGGCCGAGCGCCACCATGCCGTCCAGAATGCTCGACAGCTGCCGGCGGTTCGACTCCCGGTAGAACTCCGGCAGTTCCTCCCACGGGCTCGCGTGGGCGGCGCTCGGGAAGCGCCGGCGGTAGCGCTCGTGGACGGCCCGCGCGGCGCGCTCCCAGGCGTCCGCGCCCCTGCCGGTGGACGGGGCGAGGGCCAGGGCGAATTCGACCAGGCCACCGGCCGCCGTCTCCTCCCCGCCGAGCTCCCCGGCGCCCTGCGCGAGCTCGAACACCGACAGCTCCGGGTGCCGGACGGAGAGCCTCGTCCCGAGTCTCGACCCCTCCTGCGCCACCACGACGACGGCGCGCCCGCCGGCCGTGCCGACACCGGCGAGAGCGGGCTCCAGATCGTCGAGCGACGCTTTGCCCGACGCCACGTCGACGGCCACCGGGTCGGAGGCGAACCGCCCCTGGCGCACCCGGTGGTCGGCGAGGAGGTCGGCGGCGCCGGGACCGAACAGCCGCACCCGCGGGAGGACCGCGGCGCCGTCGAGGTACCGGGCCTCGCGACCGGCCTGCGACAGCTCTGCCAGGACCGCCAGCGCCAGCGCGCCCTCGCCGACCAGCAGGAGGTCGGTGACCCCCGGCACGCCCCGGATCCGCTCCACGAGGAGCCCGGCAGTGGACTCGTGCGTGCCGACCGCGTCGAACACCACGCGCGCATCGCCGATGGACCCGCGGCGGAAGTCGTCGGCGTGCCACGGGTCGTCGATCCGGGCGACGACCGGCAGCCGCGGGGAGCCGGGCGCGCCGGGCGGCAGTGCCTCGCGCAACTGGCGGGCGAGCGCGCGGTTGGCGCCCCCGTCGGAAGCCAGCAGGTAGCACCGGACCGCCCGCCTCCACGGGAACCCGTCCCGCAGGGCGAGCGGGTCGTCGCCGGGGGTGCGCCACACCAGCACGCCGTCGCTCGGGGCCGCCCGGGCGTGGGCCTCGGGCTCGCCGGTGAGCAGGACGGTCCGCACGCCGCGTCCGGCCGAGCGGGCGACGTGCTGCACGAGCGGCCACGACGACGCGTCCGCACCCACCACCGCCACCAGGCGGCGCGCGCGCAGGGCGGCCAGCCGGTCGAGCTGCGAGCGGGAGACGGAGAAGAGCACGGACGTCGCTCCACTGAGGGTGGCCAGGATCGCGAGCAGCCGGGCGACCTGGAGGGCCAGCGGGGTCGGATAGGCGCAGGCCTGACCGGGCCCGAAGGGTTGCTCGAACGAGCCGAGGAACAGCGCGAAGGCGTTGCTGAGCGCGTCCCACAGGGGTGGGCCGTCGCCGGTGCACGGGAGGTAGGCGGCGACAGCGAGCGGCACGGCCGTCCCCGCACTCCAGGCCGACAGCAGGAACGGCACCCGCGCGGGGGCCCTCCAGCGCGTCGCCACCACCAGCCCGAAGGCCACCGCGCCCACTCCGAGGACGACGGTCATCGCCCCGACCGAGCCCGGCCGGGCGATCCAGGCGAGGGGTTGCGGGACGGACGCGAGGAGGCCCGGGGACAGTGCCGCCACCACCAGCCAGGCCTGCAGGGCGGCGTGGCAGGCGACAGCGACGACGGTCACCGCTCCCCACCGCCGCGACTGTGCGCTGTCGGGACCCATCGAACCTCCGCCGGCCGTGGTGTCGGCCTCACGATAGCCGTGGCGGCCGGGCCGGGCGCAGGGGACGGGACGGGGCTCAATTGCTGCTTCGTGTCACGCGCGCCGCACGGCGCGGAGGACAGCCCGGACGCGCCGTACGATGGGCGGCCAGTGAGGGAGGAGAACCATGGCAGCGGTGCAGTTCTGGGAGGAGCGCTACGCGAGCAGGCCGCAGGTCTGGTCGGGACGGGCCAACCAGGTGCTGGTCGACCTCGTCTCCGGCTTCACGCCACGCACGGCGCTGGACCTGGGCTGCGGTGAGGGCGGGGACGCCGTGTGGCTCGCGCAGCAGGGCTGGCGGGTGACGGCCGTCGACATCTCCACCACCGCCGTCGAGCGGGGACGGGCCGCGGCCGCCGACCTCGGCGTCCCCGCTGACCGCATCACCTGGGTCGCCCAGGACCTGGCCGAGTGGTCCCCGGGCGGGACGTTCGACCTGGTCAGCGCCTTCTTCCTGCAATCGCCGGTCGAGCTGCCGCGCGACGAGATCCTGCGCAGGGCCGCCGGGGCGGTCGCGCCGGGCGGCTACCTGCTCCTGGTGACCCACGCCGCACCCCCGCCGTGGGCGACCGCGCTGGACAGCCACCACCACGACTTCCACACCCCCGACGAGGAGCTTGAGGCCCTCGGGCTGCGTCCGACGGAGTGGGAGGCGCTGGTGGCCGAGACGCGCCAGCGGTCCGCCACCGGCCCGGACGGGCAGCCGGCCGACCTGGAGGACGCCATCGTCCTCGCGCGCCGCCACTCCTCACCCCACGTCGGCGACACGGGGGAGTGAGGCCCGCCGGGGCTCGCGGGTGGTCAGGGCTCGCCCGTCGGCACCGTCGCGTCGGGGGCCGCCCGGTCTGGTAGAACGCTCCCGTGCGCGCAGTGGTCTACTCCTCGATCGGGACGATGCCCGAACTCCTCGACGTCCCTGAGCCGGCCTGCCCGGCCGACGGGGCCGTGATCGCCGTGGAGGCGACGGGGGTGTGCCGGTCCGACTGGCACGCGTGGCGCGGGCACGACCCGGTGGCGCTCCCGCACATCCCCGGCCACGAATTCGCCGGGGTGGTCGCTGAGGTCGGACCGGGCGTCCGGGACTTCGCCGTGGGGGAGCGGGTCACCGTCCCGTTCGTCAACGGCTGCGGACGCTGCGAGTGGTGCCTGGCCGGCCAGGCGCAGGTCTGCCCCGCGCAGACCCAGCCCGGTTTCACCGGGCCCGGGTCCTTCGCAGAGTACGTCGCCGTGCCGGCCGCCGACTTCAATCTCGTGCGCCTGCCCGACACCATCGACGCGGTCACCGCGGCCAGCCTGGGGTGCCGGTTCGCGACCGCCTACCACGCCCTCACCGCCCAGGCCGGCCTGCGCGAAGGGGAGTGGCTCGCCGTCCACGGCTGCGGGGGCGTGGGCCTGTCCGCGGTCCAGATCGGGGTCGCGCTCGGGGCGCGCGTGCTGGCGCTCGACGTCTCCGGCGACGCCCTCGCGCGCGCGGAAGCGCTCGGAGCCTGGCCCGTGCCGGTCGGTGCGGACCCTGTGGACGCCGTGGTCGCCCGGACGGGAGGCGGCGCCCACGTCTCGATGGACGCCCTCGGCTCTGCCGCAACGGCGACCGCGTCCATCCGCGGGCTGCGGCGCAGGGGACGCCACCTTCAGGTGGGCCTGATGTTCGGTGAGCACCTCGCCACACCGCTGCCCTGGGACGTCGTGGTGTCCCGCGAGCTCCGCCTCGCCGGCTGCCACGGGATGGCCGCCCGCGACTACCCCGCGATGCTCGACCTGATCGCCGGGGGCACCCTCGACCCGCGGCCGCTGCTGGGCCGCGTCGTCGGACTCGCCGACGCCGGGGCGGAGCTGGCGGCCATGGACAACCCGTCCGGTACCGGGGGCATCGTGGTGGCCCAGGTGGGCCTCCGGTGAGCGCGAACGCGGGGACGGGGCTGCGGCGCCCCTGGCTGAACCGCGTGGCGCTGCCGGTGGCGGTCCTGGTGATCTACTTTCTCTCGCCGGTCAGCGAGGACGCCCCGATCGGGTTCGTGGCCGGCATCGTGGCAAGCCTGGCCGGCCTCGCGCTCGTGGCGTGGGTGACCGTGGACGAGCTGCGCCGCGCCGAGAAGCGACTGCAACTGGTGCACCTGGCGCTCATCCTCGAGGTCGCCCTGGTCAGCTTCGCCTCCGTGTACCTCCTGCTCGCGGCGTCCGACCCCGGCCAGTTCACCGGCCTCGCGACTCGCCTGGACGCGCTGTACCTGTCGATGGCCACGGTGTCCACGGTGGGCTTCGGCGACGTGTCGGCCACGGGGCAGGTGGCCCGCGCGGTGGTCACCGTCCAGATGGCCTTCAACCTGGCCTTCGTCGCCTCGCTCGTGAGCCTGTTCCAGGCCCGGTTGCAGCAGAAAAGGGCCCACCGCAGGGAGGACGGCGGCGACGACACCGCCTGACGCGGCTCAGACCGCGGCGACGTCCGGCGACTCGGACTGCACGGCATGGCCGCCGAACTGCTGGCGCATCGCCGCCACGAGCTTCATGGCCGGCGACTCGTCCTGGCGTGAGACGAAGCGGGCGAACAGCGCGGCGGTGAGGGCCGGCACCGGCACGCCGAGGTCGATGGCGGCGTCGACGGTCCAGCGGCCCTCGCCGGAGTCGTCGGCGTAGCCGCGGATCCGCTCCAGGCCCGGGTCGTCGGCCAGGGCGCGAGCGATGAGGTCGAGCAGCCAGGACCGGATCACGGTTCCCTCGCGCCAGCTGTCGAACACCGCGGGGACGTCGGTCACGACGTCCGCCTTCTCCAGGAGTTCCCAGCCCTCGGCGTAGGCCTGCATCATCGCGTACTCGATGCCGTTGTGGACCATCTTCGCGAAGTGACCGGCACCATGGGAGCCGGCGTGCACGAAGCCGTGCTCGCCGGCGGGCTTCAGCGCGTCGAAGACCGGCTGCACGACGGCCACGTCCGCAGCGTCGCCGCCACACATCAGGGCGTAGCCGTACTCCGTTCCCCACACGCCGCCGGAGACCCCGCAGTCGATGAAACGGACGCCGCGTGCGGCCAGCTTCTCCGCCCTGGGTGCGTCGCCGGTCCACCGGCTGTTGCCGCCGTCGATGACGATGTCGCCCTCGGACAGCAGTGCGCCGAGGTCGTCCAGCACCTGGTCGAGGAACTGCACCGGCACCATGACCCACACCACGCGCGGGCTGTCCGTGAGCCGCGCGACCAGGCCCGCCAGGTCGGGCACCTGCGAGAGTTCGGGATTGGTGTCGTAGCCGACCACCTCGTGGCCCGCGGCGCGCAGCCTCTCGGCCATGTTGCCGCCCATGCGTCCCAGTCCGACCATGCCCAACTGCATCGTGCGCCTCCTCGGTGTCGGGTTCAGGCTACGACCGCGCCGCAAGGCCCTGTACCCGCGGAGGGCGCTCGATCAGCCCCAGCGCACCAGCTTCTCGTCCTGCCGTGGCACATAGACCTTGTTCACGATCATCAGCAGCGACGCGGTCACCGGCACCGCCACCAGCGCGCCCAGCAGGCCCAGCAGGGTGCCACCGACCATGGCGCCGATCAGGACGAGGGAGCCGGGGATGTCGACGGCCTTCGTCATCACCCGCGGGGTCATCACGTAGGCCTCGACCTGCATGTAGGCGAAGTAGACCGCGGCGAAGATCAGCCCGATCCACCAGGAGTGGAAGAGCGAGACGCTGGTCGCGAGGATCCAGAACAGCGCCGGCCCGACCATCGGGATCATCGTGATCAGCAGGGCGAGGAAGGCGAGCAGTGCGGCGAACGGGACACCGAGCACCGTGAGCAGGATGAACGAGAACACGGCGTTGAAGAACGCCAGGACCGCCATGCCGGAGACATAGCCGCCGACCGACTCGGTGATCTGCTCGGTGATCTCACCCAGCTGTGCGCGGGCGTGTGCCGGCGCGAGCCGGGTCATCGCGTGCATCATCGTCCGCAGCGAGGCCAGGAAGTACAGCGTCAGCACCAGCACGATCAGGGTGCCGGAGACCGCGTTCACGACCCCGGTGCCCACCGCGAGCGCCCCGCCGCCGATGGCGAGGAGGTTGGCCGGGTTGGACAGCCACGCACGCGCCTGGTTCAGCAGGTTCTGGTAGATGTCGCTCTGCCCGCTGGCCGCGACGAGGTTCTTGAACCACGCGGCGTCCTGGAGGTCGGAGATGTAGCCGGGCACGGCGGACGCGAACTGCGAGATCTGCACGACAGCCGTCGGCACGATCAGCGCGATCACCGCTCCGAAGGCGACGGCGAAGCCGACGAACACCACGGCGATGCTGAGGCCACGGGACATCCCGTGGCCCTCCAGCCAGCGGACCATGGGATCGAGGGCCATGGCGATGAACAGCGCGGCTCCGACAGACACCAGAACGGTCGACAGCGACGCCATCGCCCCCGCGAGTGACCAGGCGACCAGCGCGCCGACGGTCGCGGTGAAGCCCCAGACGAAGGGGTGCCCGAAGTCGACGAACACCCTGCTCACACGGGAGGTGGGCGCCGCGGGCGTGCCGGTCGGCACGGGGGCGGGGGTCGGCACAGGCGTCCCGCCCGTCGGCGTGGGGGCGGGGGAGGGGACGCCGGACGCACCGTCCGCGCCGTCGGCGGAGGGGTCGGTCAGCTCGGCCCTCGTCTGCTCGGTATCGGCCATGCGAGCAGCGTAGGGCCTCAGGCCCGGGGGACGCCCGAAGACCGCCACCGCCTGAGCAGTCGGGGCGGCAGCAGGGCGCTCACCAGGAGCGTGCCGCACAGCACGAGGACCGCGCCGACCACCTGCAGGGCGGTCAGCCGGTCGCCCAGGGCCACCAGCCCCACGCCGAGGGCCAGGACCATGCCGGTGAGCTTCACCCCGCTGGTGAAGCGGGCGGCCGCGGCATCGCGCGGCGGCACGATGAGGATCGGTGCGATGCCCACGGCGGCAAGGGCGATCAGCCCGAGCGCCGCGACCTCCCCGAGGCCGGGCATGCCGATGCCCGCCACCACGAGCCAGGGCGAGAGCACGGCTGCGGCGAGCAGGTTGGCGGTCACCGCCCGTCCCGGATCCGCCCCGAGGCGGCGCGGCCCGTAGCGGCTGACGAAGGCGGCCGCCAGCGCACTCGCGAGTCCGCACAGAACCCCGGTGATGAAGGCCCAGGAATCCCCGTCCGCGGGGAAGGCCACCACGAAGAGCAACCCGAGGAAGCCCACGCCCAGCCCCGCCGCCGTGACGCCCGTGATCCGGTCGATGCCCCAGACCTGCCCGGTGAGGGCCGCGAACAGTGGCATCGCGCTGAGCACGAGCACCGCCGGCGCCACGCCCAGGCGTCCCAGGGCCACCGCGAGTCCGGCCGACTGGACGGCGAGGGCCAGCGCGGTGACCAGCACGGGGACGGCCGGCCCGCCCAGCCGCACCCGGGCACCGGCACCTCGTGACGCGAGGGCGACGGTGGCCGCGACAACCAGGCACTGCAGCACCGCGGCGAGGGCCCAGCCGAGCCCGCCGACAGCGATCCACAGCGCCACCATCGAGGCACCCCACAGCGCGGCCAGGCCGGCGAAACGCGGCCAGTTCCGTGGTGGCATGTGGTGCTCCGGGCGTCAGGGGTCTGTCCTACGCTTTCACGCGGCTGCCACCATGCACCTGAAACGTGCGCATTCGTGCATGGCTTGGGTAGATGCGTGACCGCAGGTGCAGGGTGACGCCCTAGACTCCCGGAGGACGCCCACGGAAGGAGCAGTTCATGAGCACGACCACCCCGGAGGCCCTCGTCTCGAGGCTGTGGTGGCTGAACCTCCTGCGGGGTGTGCTGGCCATCGCCCTCGGGCTGGTGGCCATCCTGTGGCCGGGGGTGACCGTCCAGGCCTTCTTCACCGTCTTCGGCGTCTTCAGCCTCATCGACGGCCTCGTGGCGCTCGGCACCGGCATCTTCTTCCGGGGCACCAGCTGGGGCTGGATCCTGTTCGAGGGCATCGCGGGGATCCTGCTCGGCCTGCTGGCGATCGCGCGTCCCCAGACCCTCGCTGCGGTCATCGTGATCTTCCTCGCCATGTGGGCGCTGGTGGTCGGCCTGTTCCAGGTGGCGGTCGCGATCCAGCTGCGCTCGACCGGCCAGCGCAGCTGGCTGTGGGTGCTCATCTCGGGGGCGATCACCGCGCTGCTCGGCCTGTACTTCCTGGTCAACCCCGATACCGGCGCGGCCTTCCTCGCGGTCACGGTGGGCGTGTTCATGCTCGCTGCCGGGGCGGTGATGGTCTTCGGCGCCGTCCAGCTCCGTCGCAACCGGGACGAGCTGCTGCAACTGCTGTCGTGAGCCTGCGCCTGTTCGTGGCCGTCGTCCCGCCCCCGCCGGTGGTGGCGGCCTGGGACACGCTTCTCGAGCCCCGGCGCGATGCCGACCCGTCGCTGCGCTGGACCTTGCCCGAGAGTTGGCACGTGACGTGCGCCTTCATGCCGGCCGTCCCCGAGACGGCCCTGGACGCGCTCGCCGAGGCCCTGGACGCGGTGGCGGAGCGGACCCCGCCGTTCGAGGTCGTCGTGGCCGGAGCCGGCGCGTTCCCCGATCCCGACCACGCCAAGGCGCTCTGGCTGGGCGTCCGCGAGGGGTCCGACCCGCTCGCCCGCCTCGCCGGCCGCTGCCGCACGGCCGTGTCCGGGTGCGGCGTCGAGGTCGACGGCGGGCGCTTCCGTCCGCACCTCACCCTCGCCCGGACCCGTCCGGCGTCGGCCACCCGGTGGCTGCGTGTCCTGGACGCCCTCCCTCCGCAGGCCTGGACGGTCGACGGGTTCAGCCTCGTCCACTCGCGCTCGCTCCCCGGTGGCGCCGGGTACCGGACGCTCCGGGAGCACCGGCTCTCCGGCACACTCGGCTAGGCTCCGCGCTCGTGGCAGGCATCAGGGGACTCTTCGCGGACACCACACCCCTCGCCAACGCGCCCTTCCGTCGGCTGTGGCGGGCCAACATCATCACGGTGATCGGCGCGCAACTGACGGTCGTGGCCGTGCCGGCACAGATCTACGCGATCACCGGCAACTCGGGGTACGTCGGACTGACCGGGCTGTTCGGGCTCGTGCCGCTGGTGGTGTTCGGACTGTGGGGCGGCGCCCTCGCGGACCACTTCGACCGGCGCCTCCTGCTCCAGGTCACCACGGTCGGGCTGATCGTCACCAGCGGGCTGTTCTGGCTCCAGGCGGCCCTGGACCTGCGCAACGTGTGGGTGATGCTGGGCCTCTTCGCCCTCCAGCAGGCGTTCTTCGGGGTGAACCAGCCCACGCGCAGCGCCGTCCTGCCCCGCCTGCTGCCGGTCGAACAGCTCCCTGCGGCGAACTCGCTGAACATGACGGTGATGATGGCCGGGGCGATCGCCGGGCCGATGGTGGGTGGCGCGCTGATCCCCGTCGTCGGCTACAGCTGGCTCTACCTCATCGACACCCTCACGCTGTTCGCGACGCTGTCCGCCGTCTGGCGCCTGCCCGGGTTGCCCGTGGAGAACCGGGTGGGATCACCCGGCCTGCGCTCGGTCGTGGACGGCTTCGCCTACCTGCGCGGCCACCCCATCCTGCTCACCTCGTTCGTCGTCGACCTCGTCGCGATGATCTTCGGCATGCCGCGCGCGCTGGCCCCGGAAGTGGCCCATGTCGCCTTCGGTGGACCCATCGAGGGCGGGACGGAGTTCGCCTGGCTGATGGCGGCGATCCCGATCGGCTCGGTGCTGGGGGGCGTGTTCTCAGGGTGGTTGCCCCGGGTCACCCGGCAGGGACGGGCGGTCGTGCTCTGCATCCTGGTCTGGGGCGCGGCGATCACCGGGCTCGGGGCCGCCGTCGCCCTCGCCGGACGCTGGCAGCTGCCGATGCTGGTGGCAGCGGTCTCGTTCCTCGTGGTCGGGGGCGCCGCCGACATGGCGTCCGCAGCGTTCCGGCAGTCGATGCTCCAGGCCGCCGCCGACGACGCCGTGCGCGGCCGCCTCCAGGGCGTGTTCATCGTGGTGGTGGCCGGCGGCCCCCGGATCGCCGACGTCCTCCACGGCTACGCCGCCGGCCTGGTGGGCACGGCCTGGGCCATCGGCGGCGGCGGCCTCCTGGTGATCGTCCTCACCCTTGCCGTCGCGGCTGCCGTCCCCGCCTTCTGGCGCTACCGCCCTGCCTGACCCGCGCTTCCCACCCCCACGCCCGCGTTTGCCCCCGATCGCAACTCCCGCTACCGAAATTCCGGTAGCGGGAGTTGCGATCGGCAGCGGGAACGGGGGGAGGGGCGGCCGGGACGGAGATGGGCGAGGAGCTAGCTGAGTGCGGCCTTGACCTTCGCGGCGACCTTGGCGCCCTCGGCGCGTCCGGCGGCGCGGGCATTCACGGCCTTGATGACCAGGCCCATCTGGCGCATGGTGAGCGCCTCGCCGGCCCGGGCCGCCGCGGCGGCGACCTCCTCGGCGACGATGGCGTCGAGTTCGGCGTCGGTCAGCGCGGCGGGCAGGTAGCGCTGGAGCACCTCGACCTCGGCCAGTTCCTTCTCGGCCAGCTCCGGACGGTTGCCTGCTGTGTAGGCCTCGGCCGAGTCGCGACGCTTGGCCACCTCACGGTTGAGCACGCCGAGGACCTCGTTGTCGGAGAGCTCGCGGGCCTCGGTCCCGGCGACCTCCTCGTTCTTGATCGCGGTCATCGCCATCCTCAGCGTCGAGCGGACGAGGTCGTCCCTGGCCTTCATCGCCGCCACCAGGTCGGCCTGCATCCGGTCAGCCAATTCGCTCATCACTCGCCCTTTCGCTGCGTGCCACGCCATTGTTCCACGTCGGGGAGGTGCCACCCGACGCGGCTATAGTGAGCCCGCCGAGCGCGTGGGAAGAGGACCAACAGGATGCAAGCGAAGCCGGGAACCGGGTCCGTCGGCCTGGTCAGCACCCGGACCGTGCGCCTGTTCACCGGCGAGGAGCCCCTCCGCCTGGAGCGGGGCGGCACGCTCGGCCCGGTGGACGTCGCGTACGAGACCTACGGCACCCTGTCGCCCGCGGCCGACAACGCCGTCTTCATCTGCCACGCGCTCACCGGGGACGCGCACGCGGCCGGCTACCACGAGGGTGCCACCCGCCCGGGCTGGTGGGACAACCTGATCGGCCCCGGCAAGCCGCTGGACACCGACCGCTTCTTCGTCGTCTGCGCGAACCTGATCGGTGGCTGCCAGGGCAGCACCGGCCCCTCCTCGGCCAATCCGGCCACCGGCGCCGCGTACGGGCTCGACTTCCCCGTGCTGATGATGCGCGACCTCGTCGAGGTGCACCGGGCGCTTGTGCGGCACCTGGGCATCGGGCGGCTCCTGGCGGCCCTCGGCGGCTCGCTCGGCGGCATGCAGGTGCTCCAGTGGGCGCTCGACCACCCCGAGGAGGTCGCGAACGCCGTCGTGATCGCCGCATCGAGCAGGCTCACCGCGCAGAACATCGCCTTCTCCGCCGTCGCCCGCCGTGCGATCATGGCCGACCCCCACTTCGTGGACGGTGCGTACGCGGCCGCCGGCGTCAACCCTGACACCGGCCTGTCCATCGCCCGGATGATGGCCCACATCACCTACCTGTCCGAGGACGCGCTCACCGAGAAGTTCGGACGCCAGCCGCACCCGGACGCGCACGAGCCCGGCTTCGGCATCGACTTCGCCGTCGAGAGCTACCTCGACCACCAGGGGCAGGCGTTCCTGGAGCGGTTCGACGCGTTGAGCTACCTCTACCTCACGCGGGTGATGGACTACTTCGACCCGTTCGCCGACCCGGAGGCCCTCGCCCGCGTGGGCGACCGCGCGGTGAAGTGGCTGGTGCTCTCCTTCGCCACGGACTGGCGGTTCGGGACGGATCACTCCCGCCGCATCGTGAGGACGCTGGAACGCGCCGGCCAGCCGGTGACGTTCCGGGAGATCCCCTCGACGTGGGGCCACGACTCGTTCCTGCTGGCCGTCGAGCCCTACCACGCGACCTTGCGGGCCTACCTCGACCGCGCGCTGAAGGAGGTCCGGCGATGACGCTGCGTCCCGACCTCGGCCTGGTCGCAGGCCTCATCCCTTCGGGCAGCCGCGTGCTCGACCTCGGCTGCGGCTCCGGCGAGTTGCTGGCCGAGCTCATCGCGGAGCACGGCTGTCGCGGCACCGGCGTGGAGATCGACCCGCCGCTGGTGCTGGCAGCGATCTCTGCGGGCGTGCCGGTGATCGAACTCGACCTCGACTCCGAACTGGCCGACTTCGCCGACCACTCCTACGACGTGGTGGTGCTCTCGCGGACGGTCCAGACGCTGCACCGCCCGGTGGAGGTGCTCAAGCACATGGAGCGCATCGGCCGGCGCCTGATCGTGTCGGTGCCCAACTTCGGCTACTGGCGCCACCGGCTGCGCCTGCTGCGCGGCCGCATGCCGATGTCGCGGGAGATCCCGCACGCCTGGTACGACACCCCGAACCTGCGGCACACCACCCTCGTCGAGCTCGAGGAGCTGTTCGCGCGCCTCGGGCTGGTCATCGAGCAGCGGATCGTGCTGCACCCCACGGGACGGCCGCTGCCCAGCGACCGGCTCGCCAACATCACCGGCGGGTCGGCCGTCTACGTGCTGCGCGCCGGCTGAGCCGACGGCCCGTCCGTCAGCCGCGCGCGAGCGCCGCGACGATGCGCTCTGCGCTTCCGCCGAGGCCCAGCAGTTCTGCGAGGTCGGCGAAACGCTGCGGGTCGGACGGCGTCCTCGGCAGAGTGAGGTCCAGCGGCGGCAGCGCGACGTCGGTCCGCACGGCCACCACCTCCTGCGCGGGACCCAGGTATCCGACGGCCGCGGCGAGGCGTGCCGTGAGGGTGGGGGAGAGCCGCCCGGACGCGGCGGCCGCCATGATCCCCGCGAGGTCCCGGTGGTCGGCCACCAGGCGTGCCGCCGTCTTCTCGCCGATGCCCGCCACGCCCGGCAGGCCGTCCGACGGGTCGCCGCGCAGCACGGCGAAGTCGACGTAGCCGGCGCCGTCGATGCCGTACTTCGCGCGCAGCCAGTCCGCGTCCACCCGGTCGTGGTTCGCCACGCCGCGGCCGACGTACAGCACGCGGACGGACCGGTCGTCGTCGACGAGCTGGAACAGGTCGCGGTCGCCGGTGACGATGTCGGTCGGCACGGCGGAGGCGGTGGCGAGCGTCCCGATCACGTCGTCGGCCTCGCAGTCGGTCGCGCCCACCACGACGAGGCCGAGGGCGGCCAGCACCTCGCGGATCAGCGGCACCTGTGCGACGAGCTCCTCCGGCACCTGCTCGACGTCGCGGTAGGCGACGCGGTGCGCCTTGTAGGACGGGAGCAGGGCCACCCGCCAGGCCGGACGCCACGCGTCGTCCCAGCAGCAGGCGACCTGCGTCGGCGCGTAGGCGGTGATGAACCGGGCGAGGAAGTCCAGCAACCCCCGCACCGCATTGACCGGACGCCCGTCCGGCGACCGGAGGGTGGTCGGCACGCCGTGGAACGCCCGGAAGTAGAGCGACGCGGTGTCGAACAGCAGCAGACGGGGTTCGGCCATCGCCCCATGCTGCCGCACGGGGCGCCGCTTGTCAGCGCCGCAGGGGCCCCGGCGTGGGAGGTTCCCACCGGCCCGGTAGGGTTCGCTGCGTGATCGATCGGCTGGCGGGCATGCCTGGTGCCCTGCGGACGGCGATCGCCCTCGTCTGCGGCGCCCTCGCTGCCCTCGGGTTCCAGCCCCACGGCTGGTGGCCGCTCACCCCGCTCGGCGTGGCCGGGCTCACCCTCGTCGTGCTCGCCGCCCGGCGGGTCGCCGGGGCGATCGGCCTGGGGTACGCCTGGGGGGTCGGGTTCCTCCTGCTCGGCGTCGGCTGGATGCAGGTCATCTTCGTCCAGGCGATGGTCGGCCTGGTGATGGTCGAGGCGGTCTTCTACGGCGTGCTGGGCGGCCTGCTGAAGGTGGCCTTCCGCCTGCCGTGGTGGCCCCTGCTCGCCGCGGGCTGCTGGGTTGCCGTGGAGTTCACCTTCGCCCGGTTCCCGTTCACCGGCTTCGGCTGGATGCGGCTGGGCTACGCGATGGTCGACTCCCCGCTCGCCGGGGTGCTGCCCCTGATCGGCGTGACCGGGTTGTCGTTCCTCACCGCACTGGTCGCGCAGGGTGCGGTCTGGCTGCTCGAGGCCTGGACGCGCCGGCGCGGCCTGGTCGCGATCGCCGGGCTGGCCGCGGCCGCCCTGCTCTCCGCGGCCGGCGGCCTCGTCCCCGCCGGGGCCCAGGTGGGCACGGCGAACGTCGGTTGGGTGCAGGGTGGCGCGCCGGGCGGCGGCGTCTACGGCCTGGGCGAGCCTCGGACGATCACGCGCAACCACGCTGCGGAGGCCGGCCGTCTGCGCGACAAGGTGGACGCCGGAGAGCTGCCGGCTCCCGACTTCGTGGTGTTCCCGGAGAACACCACGGACATGGACCCCTACCGCGACGCCCAGACCGGAACCCTGATCCGCTCGACCGCTGCCCGGCTGGGCGTCCCGATCCTGTTCGGCGCGATCCTCGACGGCCCCGGGCCCGACGAGCGACAGACCGCGTCCCTGTGGTGGGATCCGGAGCAGGGCGAACTGGCGCGCTACGTCAAGCGCGGCATCGTGCCGTTCGGCGAGTTCGTGCCGTACCGCTCCCTGCTGCTGCCGCTGGTCCCCGAGCTGGCCTACGTCGGCGCCCAGTCGGTGCCCGGGCTGGTGCCGGGGGCGCTGCCGGTCACCCTGCCCGACGGGCGCGGGACCACCCTGGGCATCATGGTCTGCTACGACCTGGTCTACGACGACTTCGCGTACGACACCGTCCGGTACGGCGGCCAGCTCATCCTTGTCCAGTCCAGCAACGCCATGTACCAGGGCACCGGCCAGATCGAGCAGCAGTTCGCGATCACCCGCGCGCGGGCGATGGAACTGCGCCGCGAAGTGCTGGTCGTCACCACGAGCGGGGTGTCCGGCCTGATCAACGCCGACGGCTCGGTGGCCTTCACCGGCCCCGAACACGTGGGCGCCTCCGGGGTGGTCACCCTCCCCGAGCGCACGGGCCTCACCCCCGCCACCTGGCTCGCCCCGGCCCTCGAGCTCGCGATCGTCGTCCTGTCGCTCCTTGGCCTCGGGCTCGCTCTCGCATGGGGCAGAATGGGCAGATCCGCACCGTCACCTGGAGAAGAGAATGGCCGACTCGGCAGCGTCGCTTGAGCGAGTGCTCGTCATCATCCCGACCTACAACGAATCGGAGAACCTGCGTCCGATCACCGGCAGGATCCGGGCGGCGGTACCTACGGCGCACATCCTCGTCGCCGACGACAACTCCCCGGACGGGACGGGGCGGCTCGCCGACGAGCTCGCCGCGTCCGACGATCACATCCACGTGCTCCACCGCAAGGGCAAGGAGGGCCTCGGCGCGGCGTACATCGCCGGCTTCCGCTGGGGCCTGAACGAGGGCTACGACGTGCTCGTCGAGCACGATGCGGACGGGTCGCACCAGCCCGAGCACCTGCCGGCCATGCTCGAGCGCCTGCGCACCGCGGACGCCGTGAAGGGCTCCCGCTACGTGCGTGGCGGCGCGACGAAGGGCTGGCCGCTGCACCGCGAGCTCCTCTCCCGGGGCGGCAACCTCTGGACGCGGCTGATGCTCGGCCTGCGCGTGAAGGATGCCACCGGCGGGTTCACCGCCTGGCGGGCCAACACGCTGCGCGGCATCGACCTCGACGGCGTCGAGGCTGCCGGGTACGGCTTCCAGGTCGACCTCGTGTGGCGGGCGCTGCGCAACGGCTTCACCGTCGCCGAGGTGCCGATCACCTTCATCGAGCGCGAGTACGGCGACTCCAAGATGAGCGGCGCGATCGTCGCGGAGGCGATGCTGCTGACCACGCGGTGGGGTGTCACCTACCGTCTCGGGCAGGCGAGGGACGCGGCCGGGAGGGTGGCCGACACGGTCGGCCCGGCTGCGAAGAACGCCGCCTCCGACGCCGGCCGCGCGGTGGGTCGACTGCGCGGGCGCGTGTCCCGCTGGCTCGAGCAGCGGAAGGCCGGGGGAGCGCGATCGTGACGGCGCCCCGCCGCGCGCGGCGGTGGCTGCTGCCCCTGCTCGTCGCCGGCTTCGTCCTGGTCTCCGTGGCGGAGGTGTGGCTGCTGACCACCGTCGGCACCCGGATCGGTGTGCTGCCCACGCTCGCGATCCTCCTCGCCGAGGCGGTGCTCGGCACCTGGCTCATGCTGCGGGAGGGCGGCAAGGCCTGGCGCGCGCTCGTCGACGCCTACGAGACCGGACGCATGCCCAGCGGCCAGCTCGCCGACGCCGCCCTGGTGCTCGTCGGTGGCCTCATGCTCATCCTGCCCGGCTTCTTCACCGACCTGGTCGGCCTGGTCTGCCTGCTGCCGTGGACGCGTCCCCTCGCCCGGCGCCTGATCGGCCTCGTCGTCGCCCGCCACGCCGCGAGGCAGGGCCTCGACCTCGGCGTGATGCGGGCACGGTTCAGCCCCGACACGGTGGTCAGGGGAGAGACGGTCGAGCAACCGGACGCAGCGCCCGGAACGGGCACGCAGGAGCCGCGCGTGATCAGCGGGGAGATCGAGGACTGACGCTGGGGCGCCCGTGACCCCTCACCGGCGTCCCGGAACCGTCAGCGGTCCTCGCCGCGGATCTCGCCCAGGCGTTCGGCGAGCAGGTCCTCCAGCTCCTCGATCGAGCGGCGCTCGCGGAGCATGTCCCAGTGGGTGCGGGGTGCCTTGGTCTCCTTGACCTCCGGTTCCGCGCCGTCGGAGCGTCGGGCCACCTCACCGCAGCGCGGGCACTCCCACGTCGTCGGCAGATCGGCCTCCTCGGAGAAGACCACGGTGAAGTGGTGGTCCTTCGGGCAGTCGAAGCCGACCTCCTGGCGCGGCGCGAGCTCCACGCCGCTCGGGTCGGCGTGGCTCTTTGATCCGAGCCCGGATCCCCTCAGTGCACGATCAGCCATGGTGTCTCCCTCCGTTGCCACGCTAGCCAGCGGCCCCAAATCGCTCGGGGCCGCGTCCCCGGGTATCCGGGACGGGCAATGCCGTCACAACACCTTGGGCAACACGTTCCCGGCGTCGGTGATTCCCTTGCGCATGTCGACCCTCGCCAGCAACGCGCCGCCGACGAGGAAGAACACCACCAGCGCCACCAGCGCCAGCCGGTAGGACTGGGTGAACTGGAACACCAGGCCGAACGCGAGCGTGCCCAGCCAGCTCGTGCCGCGCTCCATCGCCTGGTAGAAGCTGAAGTACTCCGACTCCCGCCCGGCGGGGATCAGCTGGCTGTACATCGAGCGGGACAGCGCCTGGGTGCCGCCCATCACCAGCCCGATGGCCGCACCGAGTCCGAAAAGCGCGCCGACGACGCCGGACGGGATCCCGAACCCGACCAGGACGACCACCAGCCAGATGCCGATGCCGATCAGCACCGTCCGCTTCGCCCCGATCCGCGCCGCGACCCACCCGAACCCGAGCGCACCGAGGATGGCGACGAACTGCGTGAGCAGGAAGGTGGCCAGCACGAGGTTCTCCTCGATGCCCAGCTCGCGGATCGCGTAGACGCTGGAGGACACGATCACCGTCTGGATGCCGTCGTTGTAGAACAGGAACGCGAGCAGGAACGCCAGCGTCTGCGGGTAGTGGCGCATCTCGGCAAAGGTGGCGGCCAGCTGCCGGAACGGGTTGCGCCGCGCGACCTCCACCGGCACCTCCCGGGGCAGCGAGCGCAACCCCAGCACGGGGATGAACGTGAAGGCGGCCCACCACAGGCCCGCCGAGAGCAGGCTGATCCGCACCGCCATCGCCTTGTCGATGCCGAGGGCGGGGTAGAAGCTCATCAGGGCGAAGTTGAGCGCCAGCAGCAGGCCGCCGCCGACGTAGCCCCAGGCCCAGCCGCGACTGGAGACCCGGTCCCGCTCGTCGGGACCCGCGATGCGCACCAGCATCGAGTCATAGACGACGATGGACGCGCCGAAGGCGATCAGGCTGATCACCATCAACCAGGCGCCCAGCTCCCAGTTCGACCCCATGAGGAAGAACATCAGCGACCCGGCGGCGGCGCCGAGCCAGGCCGTCGCGCCCAGCCAGCGGTGCGGATGGGCGGAACGGTCGGCAGCGGCCCCGACGAACAGCAGCACGACGGCGGAGATCAGGGTGCTGAGCGTCGCCAGCAGGGACGGCAGCGCGCCCGGAAGGACCGGCACCAGGCCGAGCAGCAGCACCGGGCGGCTGCACTGCCCGGAGCCGACGTCCGGGCAGGCCGCGTTGGTGGCGAGGCTGACCAGGTACGGGCTGATCAACACCGTCGCCGTGGTGGTGTAGAAGGCCGAGTTCGCCCAGTCGTACCAGTACCAGGCCCGCTGTTCCCTCGTGCTCCTCATGCCGCGCCCTCCCACAGTCCTCGTGCCACCAGGACCCTCTTCAGGGTGGTGATGTCGTCGCTGACCAGCCCGTCGACCCCGAGGTCGATCAGGCGGTTCATCTCCGCCTCGTCGTTGACCGTCCACACGTGGACGACGCGGCCGGTGGCGTGCGCCACCCGCAGCACGTCGGCACGCACGAGCTCCAGCGGCGTGCGCTCGTCGCGGACGGGGATCTGGAAGGCGGCGCCCTTGTCCAGCCGCAGGCGGCGAAGGCCGAAGGCGTGCGTCGCCCAGGCGACCCCGCCGGGGGTGACCGAGGTCAGAACCTCAGGGGCGGCGCGCCGGAACGCGGCCAGCCGGGCTCCGGAGAACGACCCGACGCACACCCTGTCGGTGGCGCCGAAGCGGCGCAGCACGTCCACCAGCGGCGCCACGGAGCGGTCGTCCTTGATGTCGATGTTCAGGAACGTGGACCCGAACTCCTCCAGCAGTTCCTCCAGCAGCGGGATGGGGTCCATGCCCCCGATCCGGACGCCGGCCAGTTCCGCCCAGGAGTGGTCGCCGATGGCTCCGCTGGCGTCGGTGACCCGGTCGAGAACCGCGTCGTGGAACACCGCCAGCCGCCCGTCCGCTGTGGCGTGCACGTCGAGCTCGAGGTAGCGGTAGCCGAGTTCCACGGCCCTGCGGAAGGCGTAGGCGGTGTTCTCGCGAGGCACGTCGTCGGGGGTGACCCAACCGCCGCGGTGCGCCATCGCGGCGAACCCGCTCGCCAGGTACGGATGGTGACGGCGCTGCACGGCTGCACTCTATGTCCATCCCGCCGCGCGGCCCACGGCTCGCCCAAACCCCACGCGGCGTGTTGAATGTCGCCGTGACCACGATCCTCTCCATCCAGTCCTCGGTGGCCTACGGCCACGTCGGCAACAGTGCGGCGACCTTCCCGCTCATGCGCGTCGGGGTCGAGGTCTGGCCGGTGATCACCGTCCACTTCTCCAACCACACCGGGTACGGCGCGTGGCGGGGGCCCCTGCTGGCCGCGTCCGACATCGCAGAGGTGGTGACCGGCATCGACGAGCGGGGCGTGCTGGGCCGGGTCGACGCCGTGCTGTCCGGCTACCAGGGCGCGGAAGCGGTCGGCGCAGAGGTGCTGCGGGCCGTCGACCTCGTGCGTGAGCGCAACCCCCGCGCCGTGTACTGCTGCGACCCGGTGATCGGCGACGTGGGCCGCGGGATCTACGTGCGTCCGGGCATCCCGGAGTTCATGCGCGACAAGGTGGTGCCCGCGGCCCAGATCGTCACCCCCAACCACTTCGAGCTCGACTTCCTCACCGGGCGCACCACGACGAGCGTCGCCGAGGTGCTGGACGCCGCGGACGCCCTGCGGGAGAAGGGGCCCGAGGTCGTGCTGGTCACCTCGACCGTGCTGGAGGGGGACCACCCGGAGGAGATCCGGATGCTCGCGGTGACCGCCGACGGCGCCTGGCAGGTGATCACGCCGCGGCTGGAGCGGAACTTCACCGGGTCCGGCGACCTGACCGCAGCCCTCTTCCTCGCCCACCACCTCGAGGGCGACGACGTCGGGCAGGCGATGGGACGCACCGCCGACGCGGTGTACTCGCTGTTGAAGGCGACCACCGAGGCCGGCTCGACGGAACTGCTGCTCGTGCAGGCGCAGGAGCAGCTCGTCGCCCCGGACTTCCACTTCGACGTGGAGCGGTTGCGCTAGCCCATGTCGCCCGGCGCGGAAGCCCTCGCGGCGATCCTCCTGGTCGCCGTCCTGGCGTTCGCCGTCATCCGTCCCCGCGGCCTGCCGGAGGCCGTCGCCGCGGTCCCGGCCGCGGCCGTCGTCCTGCTCACCGGGGGGCTCGGCTGGTCGCAGGCTGCCGAGGAGACCGCCCAACTCCTCCCGGTGGTGGGGTTCCTGGCGGCGGTCCTCGTGCTCAGCGAGTTGTGCGCCCGCGACGGGCTGTTCGAGTGGGCCGGGCAGTTCATGGCCCGCCGCAGCCGCGGCGAGCCGCACCGCCTGCTCCTGCTGGTCTTCGCCGTCGCCGCGATCACGACGGCCGTCCTGAGCCTGGACGCCACGGTCGTGCTGCTCACCCCGGTGGTCTTCGCCACGGCGGCCCGGGTCGGTGTCCGGCCACGGCCGCACGTCTACGCGTGCACCCACCTGGCCAACGGCGGCTCGCTGCTGCTGCCGGTGTCGAACCTGACGAACCTGCTCGCCATGACCGCCCTGGGCATCGGCTTCGTCCAGTTCGGCCTGGTGATGCTGCTGCCGTGGCTCGCCGTCCTCGTCGTGGAGTACCTCGCCTTCCGCTGGTACTTCGCCGGCGATCTGACGGTCTCCGCGGGCGCGGGGGTTGCCGTGTCCGACGAGGTGGCGCTGCCGCGGTTCAGCGCGACGGTGCTCGCCCTCACCCTGCTCGGCTTCGTCGTCGCGTCGCTGGCCGGGGTGGAGGTGGCGTGGGTGGCGGCGGCCGGCGCCCTCGTGCTCGCGGTGCGGGCCGTCCGTCGCGGTCAGGTCCGCGTCCCGGAGGTGGCCGGAGCGCTCAACCTGCCGTTCCTCGCGTTCGTCCTCTCGCTGGGGATCGTGGTGAAGGCGGTGGTCGACAACGGCCTCGCCGACGCGATGGCACACCTCGTCCCCGGCGACGACTCCCTCGTCGCGCTGCTGTGGTGGGCCGGCCTCGCCGCGGTGCTGGCGAACCTCGTGAACAACCTGCCGGCGGTGCTGATCCTGCTCCCGCTGGCCACCGGTGGGGGAGTGGGGCCGGTCCTCGCCGTCCTCATCGGGGTGAACGTCGGCCCCAACCTCACCTACGTGGGATCGCTCGCCACGCTGCTGTGGCGCCGGATCGTGCACGCGCACGACCACGAGGCGCCGCTGGGGGAGTTCACCCTGCTCGGGCTGCTGGCGACCCCGGTCGCCATCGTCGTCTCTGTGCTGGCGCTGTGGGCGTCGGTCCGACTGTTCGGAGGTGCACTGTGAAGGTTCTGGTCTGGATCACCGAGGCCACCTGGCCGGCGTGCGTGGACGCCGTCACGGATCTCTTCCCCGACGCCGAGGTGCGCCTGCTGGCCGCGGTGCCCGGCGACGTCGCCGCCCAGGTCTCCGGTGCGCGCACCGGCCTGTGGGGACGCGGTGCCGGTCGTGACCCCGGTGCACGGGTCACGGCGATCGCTGAGGAGGCGACGCGGGCGATGCTCGACGCCGCTGCCGGCCGCCTCGGACGTCCGGCGGAGGTGGAGCTGCGCACCGGCCGCGTCGAGAGGGAGGTGACGGCCGCGGCGGCGGACGCCGACCTGCTGGTGCTGGCCAGGGACGGCGACCTGTCGCGTCTGGGACCCCGCAGCCTCGACCGGCACACCCGTTTCGTCGTCGACCACGCCCCGTGCCGCGTCCTGCTGGTGTGGCCCGGACGGGCACCCGGCCTGGCGTCCATCCCGCCGCCGCCCGACCACCCCTGACCGCGCCCACCACCCGCTCCCCGCGGGTCACCCCCGTGCCTGAGGGCCAGCCTTCCTGCGTGAGGGCCAGCCCCCGTTCGCGAGGGCCAGCCTTGAGGTCGAGGGCTCGCTCCCTGGTGCTGGCCCTCGGCGTCAAGGCTGGCCCTCGGCGGAAGGGTGGAGCCGGGCGATGCCGTGCCGCCGGGGGTGACGAGGCTCTGGCTCAGTCCTTGAAGACGTCGATCCGCGCGCCGAGGGCGTTGAGCCGGTTGGGCAGGTCCTCGTAGCCGCGGTTGATCACGTACACGTCGCGCAGCACGCTCGTCCCGCGCGCGGCCAGCGCCGCCAGCAGCAGGCACACGGCCGGACGCAGCGCCTGCGGGCAGATGAGCTCCTGCCCGCGCCAGCGCGTCGGGCCGGTCACCACGATCCGGTGCGGGTCGAGCAGCTGGACGTCCGCGCCGAGCTTGTTGAGCTCGACGAGGTGGATCGCCCGGTTCTCGTAGACCCAGTCGTGGATCATCGTCCGGCCCTCTGCCACCGCAGCGATCACCGCGAAGAACGGCAGGTTGTCGATGTTCAGCCCTGGGAACGGCATCGGGTGGATCTTGTCGGCCGCGGCATGCAGCACCGACGGGCGGACGGTGATGTCCACCAGCCGCGTCTGGCCGTTGTCGGAGCGGTACTCGGGGCTGAGCGTGAAGTCCAGGCCCATCTCGGACAGGATCGCCAGCTCGATGTCGAGGAACTCGATCGGCGCGCGCTGCACGGTCAGTTCCGAGCCGGTGACGATGGCCGCCGTGATCAGGCTCATGGCCTCGATCGGGTCCTCGGAGGGGGAGAACGCGACGTCCGCCTCGATCCGGTCCAACCCGTGCACCGTGAGCGTCGTGGTGCCGATGCCCTCGATCCGCACGCCGAGCTCGGCGAGGAAGAAGCACAGGTCCTGCACCATGTAGTTGCTCGAGGCGTTGCGGATCTCCGTGCTCCCGGGGAACTGGGCCGCGGCCATCAGCACGTTCTCGGTGACGGTGTCGCCGCGCTCGGTGAGGGTGATGCGCCGGTCCGCCTCCGGCGTCGGGTGCACCTCCGCGTGGTAGAGGCCCTGCGTGGTGCGGACGGTCAGCCCGAAGTGGCGCAGCGCCTGGAGGTGCGGGGTGACGGTGCGGGCGCCGAGGTTGCAGCCGCCGGCATAGGGGAGGTCGAACGCGTCCTCGGAGTGCAGCAGGGGGCCGAGGAACATGATGATCGAGCGCGTCCGGCGCGCGGCTTCCGCGTGCATCCGGGCGAGATCGAGCCGGGCCGGACGCACCAGCTCCAGCTCGGACTTGTCCGCCGACCAGGTGGCCCGGACGCCGATGCTGGTGAGCACTTCGAGGATCCGGTTGACCTCCTCGATCTGGGCGATGCCGCGCAGGACGGTCCGGCCGTGGTTGATCAGGGACGCGCACAGCAGTGCCACCGCCGCGTTCTTCGACGAGCGGACGGCGATCGAGCCGTGGAGCGTCACCGGGCCGTGGATGCGCAGGTGCGTGGGTCCGGCGGGACCCGCGTGGATGAGGGGGGAGTCCAGGGCGCCGGCGATCCGGTTGATCATCTCCAGGCTCAGGTTCTGCCCGCCGGACTCGATCCGGTGCACCGCGCTCTGCGAGGTGCCCAGCACGTCCGCCAGTTCCTGCTGGGTCAGGCCGCGCTGCTTGCGCGCGTCCCGGATCAGGGTGCCGATGCTGCTCGGGAGGAGGTCTGCCACGCCACGCACCTTATGTCATATGGGATATGAACGCCGAGCCCCGCCGCAGAAGTGGCCGTCCCACGCAGTCTCCGGGGGATGTGCAGCAATACCCCGACCGGCACCCGGCGACGCCCCGACAACGCTCGCCCCGGTCGGTTAAGGTGACCATCATGACCCAACACTTCGATGTCGTCGTCCTCGGTGCCGGTCCGGGGGGTTATGTCGCTGCGATCCGTGCGGCCCAGCTGGGCAAGAGCGTCGCCGTCATCGAGAAGCAGTGGTGGGGCGGTGTGTGCCTGAACGTCGGCTGCATCCCGACCAAGGCCCTGCTGCGGAACGCGGAACTCGCCCACATCTTCACCAAGGAGGCGTCGACCTTCGGCATCGAGGGCGAGGTGCGGTTCAACTTCAAGGCCGCCTTCGATCGCAGCCGGGCGGTGTCGGACCGCATGGTGAAGGGCGTCCACTTCCTGATGAGGAAGAACAAGATCACCGAGATCAACGGCTGGGGCACCTTCACCGACGCCCGGACGATCGCGGTCACCACCGACAACGGCGAGGACACGATCACCTTCGACGACTGCATCATCGCCGTCGGCGCCACCACGAAGATGCTGCCGGGAACCCAGCGCAGCGAGCGGGTGTTCACCTACGAGGAGCAGATCCTCTCCGACCGCCTGCCCAGTTCGATCGTGATCTGCGGCGCCGGCGCGATCGGCACCGAGTTCGCCTACGTCCTCGCCAACTACGGGGTGGACGTCACCATCGTGGAGTACTTCGACCGCATGGTCCCCAACGAGGACCCCGAGGTCGCGGCCGAGCTGCTCAAGGCGTACAAGAAGCTCGGCGTGAAGGTGCTGACGTCCACCAAGGTGGACGGCATCGAGGAGCACTCCGACGGCGTGCGGGTGCGGGTCAGCCCGGCCGGTGGGGGAGAGGGGCAGGTTCTGGAGGCCGAGCGCGTCCTCCAGTCCCTCGGCTTCGCCCCGCGGACGACCGGCTACGGGCTGGAGAACACCGGGGTCGCCCTCACCGAGCGTGGGGCCATCGCGATCGACGACTACATGCGGACGAACGTCGCGGGCATCTACGCCATCGGCGACGTCACGATGAAGCTGATGCTCGCCCACACCGCGGAAGCCCAGGGCGTCGTGGCCGCGGAGACCATCGCCGGGGCCGAGACCATGCCGATCAACTACGACATGATCCCGCGCGCGACGTACTGCCAGCCGCAGATCGGCTCGTTCGGCTACACGGAGGCCCAGGCCGCCGAGCGCGGCTACGAGGTGAAGGTCGCCAAGTTCCCGTTCAGCGCCAACGGCAAGGCGCACGGCCTGGGCGATGCCACCGGCTTCGTCAAGGTCGTCGCGGACGCCCGCTACAACGAGATCCTGGGCGCCCATATGATCGGCCCGGACGTGTCCGAACTGCTCCCCGAACTCACACTGGCCCAGCAGTGGGACCTCACCGCGGACGAGGTCGGACGCAACATCCACGCGCACCCGAGCCTCTCCGAGGCCCTCAAGGAGGCCGTGGAAGGCATCGCGGGACACATGATCAACCTGTAGGAACGCCCTGGCCGGTCTACAGCCGGCCGGGCCCACCAGCCCCATCGCACCCGGGAAACCCGTGGCGGCGGGGCTGTCGTGCGTCCGGAGCGGGCGGACGAGCGCTGCAGGGCCGTGTCCTCCCA
Source organism: Propionicimonas sp. T2.31MG-18 (assembly GCF_964266745.1). Lineage (NCBI taxonomy): Bacteria > Bacillati > Actinomycetota > Actinomycetes > Propionibacteriales > Nocardioidaceae > Propionicimonas > Propionicimonas sp. T2.31MG-18. The sequence continues at coordinate 290,319 of NZ_CAXWGX010000027.1, read as the reverse complement.
ACGGGGGACAAATGTCCTCCCCACGGGGGACATAATCGGGGAAATGTCGCCCCTGAGGGGGACAGAATGTCGCTGAAAATGCCCTATTCACTAGCGAAAACGGGCTTTTCACGGCAATGGTCGGTGCATTAGTATCGAGGGGTGAGGAAATGGAACCCGGAGCGCGGGGCGACCGCCGTTGAATACGGCATCTTCGTCGCCTTCATCGCCGCCGTGGTCATCGTGGGCGTCGCGGCACTGGGTATCGGCACCCAGGGCCTGTTCACCCCGGTGGCGACCTTCTTCTCCACCTTCAGTCCGTAAGAACGAACACCCGCAGGCCAACGGTCCGGAACGCCCGCGAACACCGGGATCCCCGCACGCCGGAGGCAGGCGGAAGAAGCCTTGCCGGAGAACTCCCCAGGTTGTCCGATAAGGAACATTATGACACTTGAAGAGGTTCCCCCGAGCCTCACCGGTCCCCTGAAGCCCCCCACTGATCGGACGCAAGAGATGAGCCTCACCCAGCTGGTCGCCCGGTTCGACCGTTGGCTGGACCGTGTGGTCCAGACCGACGAACGCTTCATCTGCGCCGCCTGCGACGACCGTTTCCACAGCCGCGCACTGGGCGTCGAGCACGTCCTTCGCTGCCACCCCGAGTACCAGGGCGTCGTCGTCTACGACGAGGCCCCCGCACCCGCCCCGACGCCGCCGGCTCCCGCGCGTCCGGCCTGGTCGCCGATCCCCGGCGGACTCACCGCGATCCCCGTGCACGTCCGCTCCTTCTGAGCCCCATCTGACGCACGACTGTCCGGTGCCCGGTCCCCGCTGAGCGTGGATCGGGCACACTCCTTGCTGTGACCAGCGCACGCACTCCCGTCGCCGCCACCGTCCTCGCCCGTGCAGGTGTGGCTCACCGCCTGCACGAGCACCCGGCCGCACGCACCGAGTCGGAACTGCACCTGACCGGGCTCGACGTGGACACCTCCGCCAAGACGCTGGCCTTCACCCTGCCCGACGGACGGATCGTGCTCGCCGCGATCCCCGGACGGGCACGCCTGCGGTACGGCAACCTGGCCCGCGCGCTCGGCGTCCCCCGCACGTCCCTGCGTCCGGCCGGGACCGAGACCCTCGCCGTCCTCGGCATGGAGCCGGGCGGAGTGACGCCCGCCTGTGACGATCCCAGGGCCACGCTCGTGCTCGACCTCGGCCTGCTGGGACATTCGGTCCTCTACTGCGGCAGCGGGCTTCCCGAGGTGTCGGTGGAACTCGCCGCTGCCGACCTCGCGGGGCTGCGGGGCGATGTCGTGCTGGCCGACCTGTGCTCGGAGGCGCCGTGAGAGCGCCCCGTCCGCCGCTCCGGGCCCACCGGAGGGCCCCCGACACGACGTCCCGCGCGTCCGGTCCCCCACCTTCCGGGACGGCCGGTCCGGGACCACTAGCATGTCGCCCAGTGCCCCCCGGCGCCCCGAGCGAAGGAACAGTACTGTGATCAACCCTGTCACCGAGCTGCGGGCGTTCTTCCGCGCCGCTCTCGTCGACCGGGTGGACCGGGACCACGAGGAGTCCGCGGAGGCCCTGGTCCAACGGCGCTGGATCTCCTCGGTGACGCTCGCCGTCGGCTCGTTCATGCTGGCCTGGAGCCTGCGGCTGTCCCCCGGCAACCCCGCCTACTATGCGGCGACGCTCGCCCTGGCCGTTACCTGGATCGTCGGCGGCCTGCTGTCGGGCAAGCTCTACCTCGGCAGTGCGAACAGCAGGGACGGGCAGCGCGCGAGCCGCGGGGTCCTCCAGGCCGTCATCCTGGGGCTCCTCCTGCTGGGACTCTTCCTCGGCGTCGCGGCCCTCGCCAGCCCCGTGCCGGCCCTGCGCGACCAGCTGGCCGTCCTGCTCGTGCCGTCCTACTTCAGCTTCCTCCCCGTCGTCGTGCTGCTCACGCTGCTCAACGCGATCGGCGAGGAGCTGTTCTTCCGTGGCGCGTTGTACGCGGCCGTGGGCGGCCGCCAGGCGATGCTCGTCACGACCCTCGTCTACGCCCTCACGACGATCCCGACCGGGCTGCCGGTGATGGTGCTCTCCGCCGCCCTCGTCGGCGTGGTGGTGGGCCTCCAGCGCCGCGTCACCGGCGGCGTCCTCGCGCCGGTGATCACGCACGTGATCTGGGCGATGGGCGTGCTCTTCCTGCTACCGGTGGCCCTCGGCCTCTAGTCGCACTCCCCTGCCGGGCCGCTCAGTCGGTGTCAGAGACCGTCCGATACAGCGCCGCGTCGTGGCGCGATGAACCGCGCCCTCGCTACGTCTGTTTCACGACGCTGCGTGGGTTCGCGCAGCGTCGTGAAACGCGCGTAGCGAAGCCGGGTGACCGCTCCCCCGCGCTCAGCCCTTGACCGCTCCCGCGGTGAGGCCGGACACGATGTAGCGCTGGAGGAAGAGGAACAGCAGCAGGACGGGCAGCGCCGCGACGACGGCCCCGGCGGCGAACAGGCCCCAGTTCGCGTCCTTCTGCGACGACACCATGCTGTAGAGCCCGACCGCCAGTGTCCAGTTCTCCTCCGTCTGGAGCACGACCCGCGCCACGACGAATTCCGCAAACGACGAGATGAAGCTCAGCAGCGACACCACGGCGAGGATCGGCACGACCAGCGGCAGCACGATCGTCCAGTAGGTCTGGGCGTGCGTGGCGCCGTCGATCTTGGCCGCCTCGTCGATCTCCATCGGCACGGAGTTGAAGAACCCGTACATCAGGAAGGTGTTCGCCCCCAGCGCTCCGCCCAGGTAGACCATGATCAGCGCGAGGCGGGAGTCCAGGCCCAGCGCAGGCACGACCTCGCCGAGCGTGAGCAGGAGCAGGAAGATCGCGACGAAAGCGAGCACCTGCGGGAACATCTGGATGATCAGGAGACTGGTCAGCCCCGCGCGGCGTCCGGTGAAACGGAAGCGCGAGAACGCGTACGCCGCCGCGGCTCCCATCACCACCGTGCCGATCGCCGTCGCGACAGCGATCACCAGGGTGTTGCCCATCCATGCCCAGAACTTCGTCGCGTTGAGAGCCGCGAAGTTCGCCCCCGAGATCGTCTGGAACAGCTGGTTGGAGCCGGTCAGCGTCCCGTCGGTCGTCAGGGACGCGGACACCACGTACACCACGGGGAACGCCGCGTAGACCACCGCGACGAGGCCCACCAGGTGCCGCCACCCGAGGTGGCTCAGCCACTTCCGCGGCGTCATCCTGCGTCGCTCGGCGGGCGCGATCGCCTTCGCTGTCGCGGCCATCACAGCACCTCCTCCAGCTTGCGGGTCTGGCGGAAGCCGAGACCGGCGATCACCGCGACGAGCACGAAGATCACGATCGACAACGCACTGGCCAGGCCGTAGTTCTTCGGCGCGGAGCCGTCCACGCCCGAGATCGAGTAGACCATCGTGATCAGCAGGTCGGTCGCACCGATGGGGGCGGACGTGTCCCCGAAGCGCGGCCCGCCCTTGGTGAGCATGTAGATCAGGGTGAAGTTGTTGAAGTTGAACGCGAAGCTGGCGATCAGCAGCGGCGCCGTGGTGATCAGCACCAGCGGCCCCGTCACCGACAGCCAGGTGCGCACCGGGCCGGCGCCGTCCACCTTCGCGGCCTCCTTGATGTCTGCCGGCAGTGCCTGGAGGGCTCCCGTGGCCACCAGGAACATGTACGGGAAGCCCAGCCACAGGTTCACCCCGAGGACGGACAGCCGCGCCAGCCACGGGTCGTCCAGCCACGGGATCTCCGCCCCGCCGAGGATGACCTGGTTGATGAAGCCGAACTTCGTGTTGAGCAGACCCGACCAGATCAGCGCCGAGAGGAAGCCCGGAAGCGCGTAGGGCAAGAGCAGGAGCGTGCGGTAGATCTTGCGGCCGCGCACCTTCTCCTCGTTCATGACGATGGCCAGGAACAGGCCCAGCAGGAACGTGGTGAGCACCGACAGCAGCGCGAAGGCGAGGTTCCACGCCAGGACCCGGAAGAACGGGCCCGCGTACTGCTCGTCGGTGACGGCCTTGGTGAAGTTCTCGAACCCCACCGCCACGCGCCAGCCGGTCGCCAGCGACTTGCCGTCGGCCGAGACGAACTGGCCCCGGTCGTTCGCGGTGTAGACCGTGCCGGACGCCGTGTCGGTCATGGTGCCGACGGCGGCGTTGTAGACGAACACCGACGTGTAGAGGTAGCCCGTCGTGCCGTTCTGGGTGCGGATCGAGCCGTCGGCGGCGTTCGCACTGAACGGGACGCGGAGGCTGGTCACGGCAGCCTGGTTGCTGAAGACCTGCTGCTGCGTGGCGATCGTGTAGCCGGGAACCGCCGTCACCCGCGTGCCGGCCAGGGTCGCCCCGGGAGCCGGCTCGAGGGCCTGCGTGGCCGTGCCGACCTTCACGGTGCCGTTGTCGACGATGGCGAAGCCGAGCTCCTCGCCGCGGTACACCACGGTGAGCGGGTAGGCGGCCGAACCCTCGACCCGCTTCTCGTTCTGGGACAGGATCGAGGCGATCGCCTGTTCCTTGTCGAGGTTGTGCCCGTCGCCGTAGTTGGTGAACGAGATGTAGGCGGTGTACAGGATCACGAAGACCTGGAACACCAGCAGGAAGACGACGCCCGGGGCGATGTACTTGGCCGGCAGCGTGTGCCGGCGCGAGAAGTACACCCAGTCGAGCGCGAGCAGGATCACCAGCATGGCGCCGAAGACCGCCCACGAACCCTCGCGCCAGGCTGCCAGCAGGATGAAGATCCCCAGCGCGTTCACCAGCGCCATCAGGAACAGCTTGACCACGAACCCCACACCGAACTCGCGTGAGCTCCAGGCCTTCTTCTGCACGGGTGCGGTCTCGCCGACCGCCGGTTCCATCAGATCAGTCATGATCGTCGGTGGATGCGGGTGTGCGGCAGGGGGCGCCGATCCCTCGGCGCCCCCCGGCGACAACCTACTTCTTGATCTTCGCCTGGATGTCGGAGATCATCTTCTGCCACCCGGCGACCGGCTGCTGCTTGCCGGAGACGATGTTCGCCTCCGTCACGCCCCAGAACGTCCACACGGAGGCCATCTCGGGGATCGACGGCATCGGCACCGCGTCCGCGGCCACCTTCGCGAAGCCGGCGGTGAGCGTGTCGCCGGCCGCCTTCTCCGCCGCGCTGGTCAGGGCCGGCGTGCGCTGCCCCGCCTCGTACATGGAGTACTGCACGTCGGTGGTGGCGATGTAGTTGGTCAGGAAGTCGTTGGCCACGATCGGGTTGGCCGACTTCGACGAGATGAAGAAGCCCTGGACGCCCACGAACGGCGAGGCCTTCTGGCCGCCGGCGGACGGGATCGCGTCGATCGCCAGGTCGAGGCCCTTGAACTTCTCGAGCATCCAGGGGCCGCCAATGATGAACGGCGACTTGCCCTTGGCGAAGGCGTCCACCGCGATGTCGTAGGTGATCGCGGTGTCGAGCACTCCCGACTTGCCCTGGTCGGCGAGCCACTGGGCGAACTTCTCACCGTTGGCGCCGCCCATGGCGAGTTCGCTGGTGTAGGAGCCGTCCGCGTTCTGGGTGAACACCGGGGCGCCGAAGGAGGTCTGCAGCGGGTAGGCCGTGTAGGGGTCGCCCGTCGTGCCGAGCTGGAGCAGGATCGGGTACTTGGTGCCGGCCTTCTTGCCGGCGGCGAGGGCGTCGTCCCACGTCGCCGGAGCCTCGGGAGCCAGCTTGGTGTTGCGGATCAGGCCGATGTTCTCGATCGCGTACGGGACGCCGTACACCTGGCCGTCCTGGGTGAAGGCCTGGATCGCCACCGGGGCGAACTCTCCGGCCTTGTCGCCGAGCTCGATCGGGGCCACCACGCCGTTCTGGATCAGGTTGCCCAGCCAGTCGTGCGCGCCGATCGTCACGTCCGGGCCCTTACCGGTGGGCACCTGGGAGGTGAAGTCGGCCTGGATGTCTGCGAAGTTCTTCTTGACGAGCTCGACCTTGGCCTTGGTGGCGGTCTCGAACGCCTTCGCCGCAGCCTGGGTCGCCGCGAGTCGCGTGTCGTCGACCCACACCGTCAGGGTGGTGCCGCTGTAGTCGGCCGCGGCGCTGGACGCCGGCGAGGCGGGCGCGCTGGACGACGGTGCGGCGGGCGTGGTTGAACATGCACTGAGCGCCACGATCGCGGTGACGACTCCAAGACTGACGATGCTCCTTCGCATCATGCTCCTCTTCGTTGATGGCATCGGCCGCCGAGGGAGGCGGCTGTGTACCGGCAGCGTAGTACCGCGTTGCAGGATTTGCGCAACGCATTGCGCGATCGTTACCGAGTCGAGATGATAACGGTTACAGGGACCTCCCCTGATCCGATACGTTTCTGCCGCGACGATGCAGTCGGGAACGGAGCAAGATGGCACACAAGCGCGCAGCGGGGGCGCCCAAGCCCCGGTTGCTCGACATCGCGGAACTGTCCGGCGTGAGCACCGCCACGGTCTCGCGGGTCCTCAACGGGAAGCCGGGCGTGGGCGACGAGGTCCGCGGCTCGGTGCTGGCAGCCCTCGACATGCTGGGCTACGCGCGCCCCGCGATCCTGCGGCACAAGACCAGCGGACTGGTGGGGGTGGTCGTTCCCGAGCTCAACAACCCGATCTTCCCCGCCTTCGCCCAGGGCCTGGAGTCCCGGCTGTCGCAGCACGGGTACACCCCGCTGCTGTGCACACAGTCCCCCGGCGGCACGACCGAGGACGAGTCGATCGAGCTGCTGCTCGGCCAGGGCGTCTCCGGGATCATCTTCGTCTCCGGCCTGCACGCCGACTCCTCCGCGTCCCTCGACCGCTATCACGACCTGCGGGGACGGGGCATCCCGCTCGCGTTCGTCAACGGCTGGGCGCCCGGGGTGGACGGCACGTTCGTCGCCACCGACGAGGCGGCCGGCATGGACAGTGCGATCCGCCACCTGGCCTCCCTCGGGCACACCCGCGTCGGCCTGGTGATCGGCCCGGACCGCCTGGTGCCCGCGCAGCGGAAGATCGCCTCGTTCGGCACGGCCCTGGCCGACCACCTCGGTATCGACGACCCCGAGCCCCACATCTTCCGCACCCTGTACACCCTCGAAGGGGGACACGCCGCTGCCGAGCGCCTGGTCGAGTCCGGCCACACCGCGCTGGTGTGCGGGTCGGACCTGATGGCGCTGGGGGCGATCCGGGGCGTGCGGGGCAAGGGGCTCTCCGTGCCCGAGGACGTCTCGGTGATCGGCTACGACGACTCCCCGCTGATCGCCTTCGTCGACCCGCCCCTGACCACCGTCCACCAGCCCGTGGGCGCGATGTGCCAGGCGGTGGTCGCCGCCATGCTCGGCGAGATGGACGGCAATCCCGGACCGCGCACCGAACTGCTCTTCCGGCCCGAGCTGATCGTGCGCGCGTCCACACACGCCGCACCCCACTAGCCCCGCCTGGGCAACAGTGCCCACTCCCCCGCGCCCGGACGGCCCGTCGGGCGCGGGGATACTGGCCCGGTGACCCGCCTCGACAGCGGCCTCGCCGGGCTCACCGCCGCCGGCGCGGGCCTCGCTGCGGGCCAGGTGCTCGGCGCGCTGGTCGCGCCCGGTTCGGCCCCGTTGATCGCGGTCGGCTCCGCGGTGATCGACCTCGCGCCGCCGGCACTGAAGGAGTGGGCGGCGTCCACCCTGGGGACCGCGGACAAGGCCGTTCTCGTGGCCGTCGTCGCCCTCGCCGTCGGCGTTCTCGGCGTGCTCGCCGGGCTGGGCTCTCGCCGGTGGCGGCCGCTGGGCGACCTCACCGCTGCCCTCCTCGGCGCGACCGGCATCGCCGCGGCGCTCACCCGTCCGGACGCCGGGCCGCTCGCCTTCCTGCCCAGCCTGGCCGCCGCGCTGGTGGCCGCCGGGATCCTCCGGTGGCACCACCGCAGGGCGTCCACGCTGTCGCACCCGCCGGATCACGCCGGCCCCGACCGTCGCCTGGTGCTCACCGCGGGCGCGGGGGTGGCCGCGGCGGCCGTCACGGCGACCTTCGGCGGGGCCGGGGGCCGGCCGCCGGCCGGGGTCACCCTGCCGTCCGCCGCGACCCCGGCTCCCCCGCTGCCGGCAGGCCTGGAGGCGACCGTCGCCGGGGTGACGCCGCTGCGCACGCCGGTGAAGGACTTCTACAGGATCGACACCGCCCTGCTCGTGCCCCAGCTCGACCCGGGGGCCTGGCGGCTCGAGGTCACCGGCATGGTGGCCCGCCCGTTCTCCCTGTCCTGCGACGAGCTGCTGGCGCTGCCGATGATCGAGCGGGACATCACCCTCACCTGCGTCTCCAACGAGATCGGCGGTCCCTACTGCGGCAGCACGCGCTGGACCGGTGTCCGGGTGGCCGACCTGCTCGCCCGCGCCCAGCCGTCCCCCGGTGCGGACCAGGTGCTCAGCGCCTCTACCGACGGCTTCACTGCCAGCACCCCCCTCGCTGTCCTGCTCGACGGGCGGGACGCGATGGTCGCGATCGCCATGGACGGACGTCCGCTCACCGCGGAGCACGGCTTCCCCGCCCGCCTGGTGACGCCCGGCCTCTACGGGTACGTGGGCGCAACGAAGTGGCTGACCCGGCTCACGGTGACCACCTTCGCCGCCGAACAGGCGTACTGGACCACCCGGGGCTGGGCGGAGCAGGCGCCGGTCAAGACCGCGACCCGCATCGACACCCCCACCGGGCGCATCCTCGCCGGGACGACGGTCGTCGCCGGTGTCGCCTGGGCGACCCACCGGGGCGTGAGCCGCGTGCAGGTCCAGGTGGACGGCGGGCCGTGGCAGGACGCCCGGCTCGGCCCGGACGTCGGCCTCGACTACTGGCGGCAGTGGTACCTGCCGTGGAACGCGACCAGCGGGCGCCACCGGCTCGCCGCCCGCGCGTTCGACGGATCCGGGGTGCCCCAGCCGGCCGCGGTCCAGGGGGTCCTGCCCGACGGCCCGACCGGCTACCACGTGGTCGACGTCGACGTGGCCTGAGGGCCAGTCGATCCGCGAACCCGGCCCTCGCGGTCCCCTTCGATGGGGCACGATGGCCTCATGCCCTCCCTGCGCCTGGGCCTCGACATCGGCTCGACCACCGTCAAGGCGGTCGTGCTCCGCGGGCGCCAGGTCGTCTTCCGCGACTACCGGCGGCACAACGCCGACGTGCGCGGCGAGCTGCGCAGCCTGCTGGCCGCGGTCGCGGGGCGGTTCGGCGAGGACCCGCTGGCCGCAGCGGTCACCGGCTCGGGCGGGGTCCAGGTGGCCCAGCTCGCCGGCCTGCCGTTCGTCCAGGAGGTGATCGCGAGCACGGAGGCGGTCCGGGCACTGGTCCCGGGCACGGACGTGGTGATCGAGCTCGGCGGGGAGGACGCGAAGATCACCTACCTGACCCCGGTGCCCGAGCAGCGCATGAACGGCACGTGCGCGGGCGGCACCGGCGCCTTCGTCGACCAGATGGCCACGCTGCTGCACACCGACGCCGCCGGCCTGGACGACCTCGCCTCCCGCTACGAGAACCTCTACCCGATCGCCTCGCGCTGCGGCGTGTTCGCCAAGTCCGACCTCCAGCCGCTGCTCAACCAGGGCGCCGCGCACGCCGACCTCGCCGCCTCGGTGTTCCAGGCCGTCGCACTGCAGACCATCTCGGGGCTCGCCGCCGGCAACCCGATCCGCGGGAACCTCGTGTTCCTCGGCGGCCCGCTGCACTTCCTGCCCCAGCTGCGGGAGGCCTACCGCCGGGCACTGGCCGGTCAGGTGTCGAGCTTTACCACGCCCCCGGACGCCCAGCTGTTCGTCGCGATCGGTGCCGCGATGCTCGCCGACGGGACGCCCCGCCCGGCGGCGGCCCTGCTGGCAGGGCTCGATCGCAGGACCGGCCTCACCCTCACCCGCAGCCACCTCCGTCCGCTGTTCGCGGACGAGGACGAACGGCGGGAGTTCGACGCCCGGCACGCCACGACCGCCGTCCCCCGCGGCGAGCTGGCCGACGCCACCGGAGCGTGCTTCCTCGGGATCGACGCCGGGTCCACCACGATCAAGGCCGTCCTCCTCGACGCCGACGACGTCCTGCGCTACTCCCACTACGCGTCCAACCGCGGCGACCCCGTGTCCGCCGCCGTGGGGATCCTGCGCGAGGTGCGCGCGGGACTGCCCGCCTCCGCCTGGCTGGGACGCGCGTGCGTCACCGGCTACGGCGAGGACCTGATCCGGGCGGCGTTGCGCGTCGACGACGGCGAGGTCGAGACGATGGCGCACTACCGGGCGGCCGAGCACGTCTGCCCCGGGGTCACCTCGGTCATCGACATCGGCGGGCAGGACATGAAGTACCTGAGGGTCCGCAACGGCGCCGTCGACTCGATCGCGGTGAACGAGGCCTGCTCGTCCGGCTGCGGCTCGTTCCTCCAGACCTTCGCCGAGACCATGGGCACCGACGTCGCAGCCTTCGCCCGCTCGGCCATGGCCTCGACCCAGCCGGTGGACCTGGGCAGCAGGTGCACGGTCTTCATGAACTCGTCGGTGAAGCAGGCGCAGAAGGAGGGAGCGGACGTCGGGGACATCTCCGCCGGCCTGTCATACTCCGTAGTACGCAACGCCCTCTACAAGGTGATCCGGCTCAAGGACGCGTCCCAGCTCGGCGAACGCGTGGTCGTGCAGGGCGGGACCTTCCTCAACGACGCGGTGCTGCGCGCCTTCGAGCTGCTGACCGGGACGACGGTCGTGCGTCCCGACATCGCCGGCCTGATGGGGGCGCTCGGCGCCGCGCTGGCCGCGAAGGCGGCCTTCGCACCGGGCACGCGCTCGGAGCTGCTCGGCACCGACGAGCTCGACGCGTTCGGGATCGAGACCGCCCTGGACACCTGCCGCCTGTGCCAGAACCACTGCCAGCTCACCGTCTCCACCTTCTCCGACGGGACGCGGCACGTGTCCGGCAACCGCTGCGAGCGGGGCGCCGCCGGCACGGCGAAGGTCGCGCGGACGTCGGAACTGCCGAACCTCTACGCCTACACCTACCAGCGCGTGTTCGGCTACCGCCGCCTCACCGGCGCCGCGGCCACGAGGGGCGACATCGGCATCCCCCGGGTGCTCAACATGTACGAGAACTACCCGTTCTGGTTCACCGTGCTGTCGCGGCTGGGCTTCCGGGTCGTCCTCTCCGGCCGGTCGGGCCACGAGACCCTCGCCGCCGGGGCGGAGTCCATCCCGTCGGAGAACGTGTGCTACCCCGCCAAACTCGCCCACGGGCACCTGGAGAACCTGCTCGACCGCGGCGTGCGGACGATCTTCTACCCGTGCGTCCCGTTCGAGCAGCGGCAGTTCGCGGACGCCGACAACCACTTCAACTGCCCGATCGTCGCCTTCTACCCCCAGGTGCTGGAGAAGAACGTCCCGCGGCTCCGGGAACCCGGGATCCGCTACCTCGACCCGTTCCTCAACCTGAACGAGCCCGCCCACCTCGCCCAGCGGCTGGTCGAGGTCTTCGAGGACTTCGACGTGAGCCTCGCCGAGGCCAGGGACGCTGTGGAGGCGGGCTACGCCGAGGACGCGCGGGTGAAGGCCGACATCCGTGCGGAGGGACGCCGGGCGCTGGACTGGCTCGCCGAGCACGGCGGGCGCGGCATCGTGCTGGCCGGGCGCCCCTACCACCTCGACCCGGAGATCAACCATGGCATCCCGGAGCTCATCACGGGCCTGGGGATGGCGGTGCTCACCGAGAACAGCGTGATCGACGCGCCACGGGTCACCCGTCCCCTGCGGGTGCGGGACCAGTGGGCCTACCACACCCGCCTCTACGAGGCGGCGGCGGCGACGGCCCCCGAGCCGCGGCTCCAGCTGGTCCAGCTGAACTCGTTCGGGTGCGGGGTCGACGCGATCACCACCGACCAGGTGCAGGAGATCCTCGAGGCCGCCGGCGACGTCCACACCGTCCTCAAGATCGACGAGGTCTCCAACCTCGGCGCCGCCCGGATCCGGCTGCGCTCGCTCAAGGCGGCCACCGCCCAGCGCCGCGCCGGTGGCGAACTGGCCAGCGCCGACATCGACACCGCCGCCACGGCGGCGACCCGCGCGGTCTTCACCGCGGAGGCCCGCCGCACGCACACGGTCTACGTCCCCCAGATGGCACCCATCCACTTCCGTTTCGCCGTCGCGGTCCTGCGGCGGTTCGGCTACCGCGTGCAGCTGCTGGACCGCACGACCCCCGAGGACGTCGAGGTGGGGCTCAAGTACGTGAACAACGACGCGTGCTACCCCGCGATCATGGTGGTCGGACAACTGGTCAACGCGTTCCTCACCGGTGGCGCGGATCCGGCCAACTCCAGCGTCGCGATCACCCAGACCGGGGGGATGTGCCGCGCCACGAACTACGCCGGACTGCTGCGCAAGGGCCTGGCCGATGCCGGCTTCCCGCAGGTTCCGGTGGTTGCGGTCAGCGCCCAGGGGTTCGAGGAGAACCCCGGGTTCACGCTCGGCCCCGCGCTCGTGCACCGGGGCATCCAGGCCCTCGTGCTCGGCGACCTCCTGCAGACCGTCCTGCTGCGCGTGCGTCCCTACGAGCGGGAACCGGGAGCGGCACAGGCGCTCTACCGCCGCTGGGACGCGATCTGCCAGGACTTCTTCACCCACAACGGCTACTCCCCCACTCTCGGACGCCGCGTCGGGTACGGCTGGATCATCGACCACCTGGTGGCCGCCTTCGACGCGCTCCCGCTGCGGGACGTGCCCCGGCGCCCGCGGGTGGGCCTGGTGGGCGAGATCCTGGTGAAGTTCCACCCCGACGCCAACAACCACGCCGTCCAGGTGATCGAGGACGAGGGGTGCGAGGCCGTGCTGCCCGGACTCCTGGAGTTCTTCGGCCAGATGCTCTACACCGGCGACTGGAAGTGGCACCACCTCGGGATCGGGGAGAAGTCCCGGCACGCCAAGAAGGTCGGGCTGTGGCTCGTCGAGCAGTACCAGGCCCCGGCCAACCGCGCGCTCGCGCGATGTGGCGGCAAGTTCACCGTGCAGGCCGACCTTGCGACCATGGCACAGCGGGCCCGCAACGTCGTCTCCCTGGGCACCACCGCCGGCGAGGGCTGGCTGCTCACCGCGGAGATGATGGAACTGATCGAGTCCGGCACCCCGAACATCATCTGCGCCCAGCCGTTCGCCTGCCTGCCCAACCACGTGGTCGGCAAGGGCATGTTCCGCGAGCTGCGCAGGCTCTACCCGCACGCGAACATCACGTCGATCGACTACGACCCCGGCGCCAGCGAGGTGAACCAGCTCAACCGGATCAAGCTGGTGGTGGCGGGCGCGCACCGGGCGGGCGCCGTGGCCACCCGGGACTCCGCCTCGGCCGGCGCCGCAGCGCTCGTGGAGAGCTGACGGGGAGCGACCAGCCTGGCGTCCCCTCAGGCCTCGAACGGCTCGGGGTCGCCGGAGCCGTACCGGGTGATCTCCACCTCGTCGCCGGAGAGGTCGACGATGGTGGTCGGCTCCAGCCCGCAGTCGCCCGAGTCGAGGACGGCGTCCAGCTGGGCGCCCAGCTCGTCGTTCACCTGCCAGCCGTCGGTCATCGGCTCGGTCTCCCCCGGCAGGATCAGCGTGGAGGACATCAGCGGCTCGCCCAGCGTGTGGAGCAGCGCCAGGGCGGTCGTGTGCCTGGGCACCCGGACGCCGACCGTCCGCTTCTTCGGGTGCAGCATCACCTTCGGCGCCTCACGCGTGGCCGTCAGGATGAAGGTGTACGCGCCCGGCGTGGCGGCCTTCACCGCGCGGAAGACGTCGTTGTTCATCTGCACGTACTGGCCGAGCTGGGCGAACTCGCTGCAGACCAGCGTGAAGTGGTGCTTGTCGTCCAGGCGCCGGAGGCTGCGGATCCGCTCGAGGCCTTCCCGGTTGCCCAGGCCGCAGCCCAGGGCGTAGCCGGAGTCGGTCGGATAGGCCACGAGCCCGCCGCCGCGCAGGATCTCCGCGACCTGTGCCAGGGCCCTCGGCTGGGGGTTGTCGGGATGCACGTCGAAGTAGCGAGCCATGGCGTCGAGCCTAGTCGCGGACGGTGCCCGGCGTGGGCGGTCGGCGGGTCGGCCCGCCGGTCCGCGCCCGGTCTCGCTTCCGGCGGACCCGACGCCTCCCGGTGCCGGCGAAGGGCTAGATTGCCGGGCATGTCGCTGCTGTCCCTGCCCCTGGACCACCTGCGATCCCGCACGAGCCTGAAGTGGCGCACCTACGCACCCGACGTCCTGCCCATGTGGGTCGCCGAGATGGACGTCGCCCTCCACCCGGCGGTCGCCGCAGCGGTCGGCGAGGCCCTCACCCGCGGGGACACCGGGTATCCCCACGGCACGGCGTACGCGGAGGCCTTCGCGGCCATGGCCGCCACCCGGTGGGCGTGGGAGCTCGACACCGCTGCGCAGGCCCGTCGGGCGGGTGACGTCATGAACTCGATCCTCGCCGTGCTGGAGGCGTCGACGGACCCCGGGGACGCCGTCGTGATCAACCCGCCGGTCTACCCGCCGTTCCGTCAGGTGGTCTCCGGCTATCGCCGCAGGATCACCGAGGCGCCGCTGTCGGCGTCCGGACGCCTCGACCTGACCACGCTCGAAGCCGCCTTCGCCGGGCCCGACCGTCCCCGCGCCTACCTGCTGTGCTCGCCGCACAACCCGACGGGCGTCGTCCACACCGCGGCGGAGCTGGCTGCCGTCATGGAGCTCGCCGCGCGGTACGACGTCCAGGTCGTCGTCGACGAGATCCACGCCCCGCTGGTCGACCCCGGCACCACGTTCGTGCCGCTGCTCACCGTCCCCGGGGGCGAGCGCGCGGTGTCGGTCACCAGCGCGGGCAAGACGTGGAACCTCGCCGCGTTCAAGGCCGGGCTGATCATCGCCGGCGCCGAGGCCACTCCCCTGCTCCAGAAGCTGCCCCCGCTCGCCCAGCAGTCCACCGGCCACCTGGCCAACCTGGCGCACACCGCCGCGCTCGTCTCCGCCCAGGACTGGGTGGATGAACTCATGGTCGAGGTGGCCGCCAACAAGCGGTTGCTCGCCGCAGAACTGGCCACCCGGGTGCCGGCGGTGAGGTACGAGCCCCAGCCGGGCACCTATCTCGCGTGGCTGGACTGCACCGACCTCGGCCTGGCGGCTCCGGCCCGCCACTTCCTCGAGTCGGGCAGGGTGGCGTTCTCTCCGGGTGTGAACTTCGCCTCGGGCCACCGGCAGTGGGTCCGGGTGAACCTCGCCTGCGCGCCGGAACTCGTCGTCGAAGGGGTCCGCCGGATGGCCGGCAGCCTCACCGAGGGCTGGGCCTGCCCCGACCACCACGAGGAGTGCGTCTAGCGGACCGGGGCCCGGTGCGTCAGCGCCAGCCGAGCGCCGGAGCCACGTGGCTGAGGACCGACTCGATCACGTGGGCGTTGTAGTCGACCCCCAGCTGGTTGGGCACGGTCAGCAACAGCGTGTCCGCCGCGGCGATCGCCTCGTCCTCGCGCAGCTGCTCGACCAGGACGTCGGGCTCCGCGGCGAAGCTGCGTCCGAAGATCGCGCGCGTGGACGCGTCGATCCAGCCCACCTGGTCGGCGGAGTCGTCCCCGCCGAAGTAGGCGCGGTCGCGGTCGTCCACCAGCGGGAAGATGCTGCGGCTCACCGACACCCGCGGCTCGCGGTCGTGGCCGGCTGCCGCCCAGGCCTCACGGAACAGCCGCACCTGCTCCGCCTGCTGGACGTGGAACGGTTCGGACGACTCGTGGGTCTTCAGGGTCGAGCTCATCAGGTGCATGCCCTGCTCGGCCGCCCAGACCGCCGTCGCGTTGGACGACGCCCCCCACCAGATGCGGTCGCGCAGGCCCGGGGCGTGCGGTTCCAGGCGCAGCAGTCCCGGCGGGTTGGGAAACATCGGACGCGGGTTCGGCTCGGCGAAGCCCTTGCCCTCCAGCACGGTCAGGAACACGTCGGCGTGCATGCGCGCCATGTCCGCGTCCGTCTGGCCCTCCGGCGGGGCGTAGCCGAAGTAGCGGTAGCCGTCCACGACCTGCTCGGGCGATCCCCGGCTGATCCCCAGCTGGAGCCGCCCGCCGGAGATGAGGTCGGCCGCGCCGGCGTCCTCGGCCATGTAGAGCGGGTTCTCGTAGCGCATGTCGATCACGGCGGTGCCCAGCTCGATGCGACTCGTGCGCGCCCCCATCGCCGCGAGCAGCGGGAAGGGCGAGGCGAGCTGCCGCGCGAAGTGGTGGACGCGCACGTAGGCGCCGTCCGCGCCGAGGTCCTCCGCCGCGACCGCCAGGTCGATCGACTGGAGCAGCGCGTCCGCGGCCGAGCGCGTGTGGGAGCCGTGGCCACCGGACCAGTGACCGAAGGAGAGGAATCCGATCCGCTTCACGTGCAGTACAACGCGCGGCGTCCCCAGCCATTCCCCTAGCGGTTCGACACCAGGTCGGCCTCGGCCGCGCCCCGTCCGACGAGGCGCTGGATGCCGATCAGGCTGAGGAACACCGGCTCGACCGTGGTGGTGGTCGACACCCGGACCCGTCCCGCCACGAGCCGGACCTCGCCGGTCACGTCACCACTGCCGGCGAGCACCCGCTGTGCGGTCGCGATCGCGACTCCTGCGTCGGGCTCACGCCCGGCGAGTCGTGCGGCCGCGGTCTCGTCCGCTGCGGCCCGCGCGGCGGCGGAGGCGACCAGCTCGGCCCGGCGGGCGGCCACCGCCTGGGCGCCCCCGTCCACCACGAGGCCGGCGACGACCAGCAGCGCGAGCACGACGACGGCGACGAACGCCGACATCGACAGGCCCCGCTCTTCCCGCATGACCACCCCCGATCCGAGGGACCCATTGTGCTCCCACCGCAGGCGTTCCACGGCGGTTGTGCACAGCCGAACCGGGGCGATGTCTGGATACGCTAGGCCCGTTCACCACCACGCGCACACGATTGGAACCCATAACGATGGTCCAGAAAGTCGCCCTGCTCACCGCCGGCGGTTTCGCACCCTGCCTGTCGTCCGCCATCGGCGGGCTGATCGAGCGGTACACCGCTCTCGCTCCCGAGGTCGAGATCATCGCCTACCGGAACGGCTACCAGGGCCTCCTCACCGGTGACTACCTGACGGTCACGCCCCAGGTGCGCGCGAAGGCGTCCCTGCTGCACTCCTACGGGGGCTCGCCGATCGGCAACTCCCGGGTGAAGCTCACCAACGCGAAGGACCTCGTCAAGCGCGGTCTGGTCGCCGAGGGCGACGACCCGCTGAAGGTTGCCGCGGACCGGCTCGTTGCCGACGGTGTCAACGTGCTGCACACCATCGGCGGCGACGACACGAACACCACGGCCGCGGACCTGGCCGCGTACCTCGCCGAGCACGACTACGGCCTCACCGTCGTCGGCCTGCCCAAGACCATCGACAACGACGTCGTGCCGATCCGGCAGTCCCTCGGCGCGGACACCGCCGCGGAGATGGGCGCCCGGTTCGCCAAGAACGTGATGGCCGAGCACAACGCGGGCACCCGCATCCTGCTCATCCACGAGGTCATGGGACGCAACTGTGGCTGGCTCACTGCCGCCACCGCCCGCAAGTACCACGAGTGGGTCGAGAGCGTGGAGTGGCTGCCGGAGATCGGCCTGTCCAAAGAGGCCTGGGACGTGCACGCGATCCTCGTCCCCGAGGCCGTCATCGACATCGAGGCCGAGGCCGCACGCCTGATCAAGGTGATGGACGAGGTCGGCTGCGTGAACATCTTCCTCTCCGAGGGCGCCGGCATCGCCGACATCGTCGCCGAGATGGAGAAGGCCGGCCAGGAGGTCGCCCGCGACGCCTTCGGCCACATCCGCCTCGAGCGCATCAACCCCGGCCAGTGGTTCGCCAAGCAGTTCTCCAAGATGCTCAACGCCGAGAAGGTGCTCGTCCAGAAGTCGGGCTACTACTCCCGCTCCGCGGCGGCGAACGCCTTCGACCTCGCCCTGATCAAGTCGATGACCGACCTCGCTGTCGACTCCGCCCTGGCCGGCAAGCCCGGCGTCGTCGGGCACGACGAGGAGAACGGCGACGTCCTCAGCGTCATCGCGTTCGACCGGATCAAGGGCGGCAAGCCGTTCGACATCTCCCAGCAGTGGTACCTCGACCTGCTCGCCGAGATCGGCCAGCCGTCCCCGGTCGCCGCGGAGCCCGCCGAGCACTGAGTTCGAGGGCCAGCCTTCCCGCGCGAGGGCCAGCCTTGGCGTCGAGGGCCAGTCCACTGGGGCTGGCCCTCGACGTTAAGGCTGGCCCTCGGCGTCTTGTGGGACGCAGCGGGAGGCACGGCGCCTGACCGGGCGGTCAGCGGACGAGGTGCGCGACCAGGCGGTCGAGGGCCTCGTCGAGTTCTGCGGTGTCGCCGCAGAAGCTGAGACGCATCATCCGGTGGCCCCGGGATCGATCGAAGTCGATGCCCGGGGCCAGCGCCACGCCGGTGGCGGCCAGGACGTCCGCGCACCACTGGCGGGAGTCCTCCGTGAGGTGGCTGACGTCACACCAGGCGTAGAACGCGCCGTCCGGCGGCGCGAAGCTGGTGATGCCGAGTTCGGGGAGCCGGCGCAGCAGCAACTCGCGGTTGCGGGCGTAGCGCGCCACGTGCGCGTCCAGCTCCGCCCTCGCCGCGGGCCCGAATGCCGCGATCGCCGCGGCCTGCGAGACTGCCGGGGCACAGATCGCCAGGTTGCCCTGCAGGAGCTCGGCCGGACGTCGCAGCGGCTCGGGGAGGAGCAGCCAGCCGAGCCTCCAGCCGGTCATCGAGTGGTACTTGCTCACCGAGCCGAGGACGACGGCATCCTCCCCGAACTCCCGGGCGCTCGCGCAGCGGCGTCCGTAGGAGATGCCGTGGTAGATCTCGTCGCTGAGGAGCAGGCAGTCGTGCGCCCGGCACCACGCCACCACCGCGGCGAGCTCCTCGGGGTCGATGATGGTCCCGGTGGGGTTGGACGGCGAGGCGAGCACCAGCCCCGCGGGCACCTCCGGCAGGGCGTCCAGCATCGCCGTGGTGGGCTGGTAGCGCGTGTCCGGCCCGACGTCGAGGTCGAGCACCCGGCACCCGAGGGTGAGCAGTGTGTTGCGGTAGGCGGGATACCCCGGACGGGTCATGGCGACGAGGTCGCCGGTCTCGAAGCCGGCGAGGACCGCGAGCTGGAAGCCCGCGGACGACCCCGTGGTCACCAGCACCTCTTCAGGATCCACGGCGACGCCGTAGCGCAGCGCGTACTCGGTGGCGATCGTCCAGCGCAGTTCCGGGACGCCCGTCGACACCGTGTAGCCCAGGACCTCGTTCCCGATCGCGGCCCGGGCTGCCTCCCGGACGGCCAGCGGCGCCGGCGTGCCCGGCTGTCCGACACAGAGCAGGATCGCGTCACCGTGGCTCTGCTGGCGGGCGGACGCGGCCTTCACCACCTCCATCACGTGGAACGGCTCGACCAGCCCACGCAGTGCGGGACGGGTCATCGGCGCCGTCCGAACAGCGCGGAGAAGAGCGAGACGAGCGCAGCGCCGATGCCGAGCCCGGTGGCGGCACCCACCGCGTAGCCGGTCCCGAGCCCGATCCCGAGTGAGCGCCGGGCCACCTCGCTGGACACGTACAGCTCGCCCGGCATGCTCTCGACCGGCACGGACGGTTCCACCGGATCGCCGGCGGGCAGCTCGGGGGCGGCCGGCTCGGGCGCCACCGACGTCGCCAGCCAGGCGGCGATGTAGAGGATCAGGGTGGCGAACAGGTTGAGGAAGATCATCAGCACGATGGTCGAGCCGAAGACCGCGATGCCCAGGTTCCGCGAGAAGGCACCGAACAGGAAGGTGGCCAGCGCCTGGAGCACCAACAGGCCCGCCGAGCCGATCCCGGCCCCCACCCACGCGAGGTGGGTGGGGATCCAGGTGGGACTGAACCACGCGAACAGGAGCCGGAAGCCGACAGCGCCGATCGCCAGTGACACCATCGCGCCCACCAGCCGGATGAGCGCCGTCCAGCCCGCGCTGCCGCCCACTCCCAGCCACTCGCCGACGGTCCCGCCGAGGATGGTGGCCACCGTCGAGGAGGCGAAGGTCGCCACCAGGCCGACGAGGACGCCGAGCAGCCCGGCGAAGTTCGCCAGGATGTCGAGCGGCATCACCAGCTGCTTGCCGGGGTTGTCCACGTCCTCCCGCATCAGCAGGCGGACAGCCCTCTTCGTGTTGCCCAGCCATCCCGAGCCGATCCACATCGCGATCAGGAGGCTGGTGGCGAAGAAGCCCGCCCAGCCCGTCAGCGCGCTCAGGACGACGTCGTGCAGGGCCGACCCGAACTGGGAGTCGGCGGGGAAGTTCGTGTTGATCCAGGCCTCGATCATTCC
Source organism: Propionicimonas sp. T2.31MG-18 (assembly GCF_964266745.1). Lineage (NCBI taxonomy): Bacteria > Bacillati > Actinomycetota > Actinomycetes > Propionibacteriales > Nocardioidaceae > Propionicimonas > Propionicimonas sp. T2.31MG-18. Next base: position 270,057 of record NZ_CAXWGX010000027.1, on the reverse strand, counting down.
CAGCCACTCGGGACGGAAGACCGTTGTCGCGAACCCCAGCACCGAGAACAGCAGCATCAGGATCGGCACCAGCGCCAGCACCGAGAAGTAGGTGATCGCGGCGGCGAGCTGGACGCCACCGCGCACGTTGAACCGCTCGACAGCCCGCAGGACGTGGGCGACGAGCGGCCGCGCCGAGATCTTCTCCCACCACTCGAGGATCGGCTTCATCCGCTACTCCCCGTAGCTCGCCACCGGCGGGCAGGTGCAGACCAGGTTGCGGTCACCGAAGGCCTGGTCGATCCGTGCGACGGCCGGCCAGTACTTGTCGCGTCCGCCGGAGCCGAGCGGTCCCGTCCGAAGGCCGGCGGGGTACGCGGCGAGCTGCCGTCCGTAGGGGTGCGGCCACTGGTCGGACGCGATCCGCGAGACCGGGTGGGGTGCGTTGTGGAGGGGGTTGTCGTCGGCCGGCCAGTCACCCGCGGCGACCTGGTCCATCTCGCGCCGGATCGAGATCATCGCGTCGCAGAAGCGGTCGAGTTCTGCCTTCGACTCCGACTCGGTCGGCTCGATCATCAGCGTTCCCGCGACCGGGAAGCTCATCGTCGGCGCGTGGAACCCGTAGTCGACGAGCCGCTTGGCGACGTCGTCGACGGTGATCCCGGTCTGCCGGGTGAGCTCCCGCAGGTCGACGATGCACTCGTGCGCCACCAGCCCGGCCTCGCCGGTGTAGAGCACGGGGAACGATCCGGAGAGCCTGCGCGCGACGTAGTTGGCGGCGAGGATCGCCGTCTGGGACGCCAGCCGCAGCCCGTCGGGGCCCATCAGGGCCACGAACGCCCAGCTGATCGGCAGCACGCCGGCCGAGCCGAACGGGGCCGCGCTGACCGGTCCGTAGCTCCCGGCCGGGCCGGCCGACGGCACCAGCGGGTGGTTGGGCAGGTAGGGCGCCAGGTGCGCGCGGACGGCCACCGGCCCGACCCCGGGGCCACCGCCGCCGTGCGGGATTGCGAACGTCTTGTGGAGGTTGAGGTGGCTGACGTCCGCACCGAACCTGCCCGGGCGCGCGAGGCCCAACATGGCATTCAGGTTTGCGCCGTCGACGTACACCTGACCTCCAGCCTCGTGCACCAGGCGGCAGATCTCGGTGATCGTCTCCTCGAAGACACCGTGGGTGGACGGATAGGTGACCATGACCGCGGCGAGGTCGTCGGCGTGCTGGGCGATGCGCGCCCGCAGGTCGTCCAGGTCGACCGAGCCGTCGGCGGCGGTGCCGACCACCACCACCCGCATACCGGCCATCACCGCGGACGCGGCATTCGTCCCGTGGGCCGAGGCCGGGATCAGGCAGACCGTCCGGTGGGCGTCGCCATTGGCCAGGTGGTAGGACCGGATCGCCATCAGCCCGGCGAACTCGCCCTGGCTGCCCGCGTTCGGCTGGAGGCTCACCCGGTCGTAGCCCGTGATCTCGGCCAGCCAGTCGCACAGCTCGCCGATCAACTCCGCGTAGCCGGTGGCGTCCGCCTCCGGCACGAACGGGTGCAGGCCGGCGAAGCCCGGGTAGCTGATCGGTTCCATGGCGGCCGCGGGGTTGAGCTTGAGCGTGCACGAGCCGAGCGGGATCATGCCCCGGTCGAGCGCGAAGTCGCGGTCGGCCAGCCCGCGCAGGTAGCGCAGCAGCTCGGTCTCGCTGCGGTACGCGTGGAACACCGGATGGGTGAGGTAGTCACGCTCGCGCCGGTGGTCGCCCAGGCCGCCGAACACCTCGGTGCCCAGGGTGGCGCCGAACGCGGCACAGACGGCTGCCAGGGCCTCCTCCGTGGTGTCCTCGCCGACGCTGACGCCGAGGTGGTCGTCGTCCACCAGGCGCAGGTGGACCCCGCCGTCGCGGGCGGCCGCCACGATCGCGTTCGCGCGTCCGGGGGCGTGCACGGTGATCGTGTCGAAGAACGACTCCCCCGCCAGCCCGTAGCCGCCCGCCACCAGGGCCGCGGCGATCCTCCGCGCACGATCGTGGACGGTCGTGGCGATGGCAGCGAGCCCGTCCGGGCCGTGGTGCACGGCGTAGAAGCCCGCGGTCACGGCGAGCAGGACCTGCGCCGTGCAGATGTTCGACGTCGCCTTCTCGCGCCGGATGTGCTGCTCGCGCGTCTGCAGAGCGAGGCGGAAGGCGGGCGTCCCGTCGGCGTCCTTGCTCAGTCCCACGATCCGGCCGGGCAGCTGCCGCTCCAGGCCGGAACGGACCGCGATGTAGCCGGCGTGCGGGCCGCCGTAGAACAGCGGGACGCCGAAGCGCTGGGCCGAGCCGACGACGATGTCCGCGCCCCAGGCGCCCGGAGAGCCGATCAGCGTGAGGGCGAGCAGGTCGCAGGCCGCGATCACCTGGCCGCCGTTGTCGTGGACCAGCGTCGCGAGCGCGGTGAGGCCGGCGGCGGACGGCAGGCGTCCGTCGGCACCGGGCACCTGCACGACGACGGCGAACGCCTGGTTCTCGCGGACGGCGTCGGCGAGATCGCCCTCGGCGACCACGATCTCGATCCCGGTCGCCAGGCACCGGGTGCGCAGGACGGAGAGGCTCTGCGGGAGCAGGTTGGCGTCCACCACGACGACCCCGCCCTTTCGGGACACGCGGTGGGCCACCGCGACCGCCTCGGCCACGGCCGTCGCCTCGTCGAGCAGGCTCGCCCCTGCGACCGGCAGCCCGGCCAGGTCGGCGATCATCGTCTGGAAGTTGGCCAGAGCCTCGAGCCGGCCCTGGCTGATCTCGGGCTGGTACGGGGTGTAGGCGGTGTACCAGGCCGGGTTCTCCAGCACCATTCGCCGGATCACGGGCGGCGTGATCGTGCCGGAGTACCCCAGCCCGATCATCGCCGTGCCGGGGTTGTTGCGCGCGGCGAGGGCGGCGAGTCGCCGCTGGACCTCGTCCTCGGAGCGGGCCGCGGGGAGCCGCAGCGGCTCGGTGAGCCGGATCGCGGCCGGAACGGCGGCGTCGGTCAGGTCGTCCAGGGAGTCGTAGCCGAGGGTGGCGAGCATCTGCTCGCGATCGTCCTCCGCAGGTCCCAGGTGGCGTCGGGTGAAGTCGTCCATGGCAGGAACAAACCTATCCCGGCGGGGCGCCCCTGCCCCCCAGCGACCGGCCGTGGGCAGCGCGGCGGGGGCGCGTCAGCCGGCGACGCGGGCGCGACGGCGGCGGGAGAGCTCGTCGTCGGCGTGCGCGGGCTCCTCGGCCCGCTCGGCCGGGAGCTCCTGGAGCGTGCCCTCGATGTCGCGCCACACCCCGCCGAGGGCGATGCCGAACATGCCCTGTCCCCCACGGAGCAGGTCGACGACCTGGTCGTCGGAGGTGCACTCGTAGACCGACACCCCGTCGCTCATCAGGGTCACGGTGGTGAGGTCCTCCACGCCGCGTGCCCGCAGGTGCTCGATCGCGGTGCGGATCTGCTGCAGCGAGATGCCGGCGTCGATGAGCCGCTTGATGACCTTCAGGATCAGCAGGTCGCGGAAGCTGTAGAGGCGCTGGGTGCCCGAGCCGCCCGCGGCACGGATCTCCGGAACGACGAGGCCGGTGCGGGCCCAGTAGTCGAGCTGGCGGTAGGTGATGTCGGCCGCGCGGCAGGCGACCGGGCCACGGAAGCCGAGGTCCTCGGGCAGCGGCGAGAAGTCACCGTCGAACAGCAGGTCCTGGGCCGGCGGCACCGGGTGCTGAGCGTTCATCTCTGCCTCGCTTCGGTTCGGGAATCACCTCGTTGGGATTACGACGGTAATCCGCCGCCGACACGGGGGTCAACGACACGCCGTGCCGCGCCGCGCGACGCACCGGAGTCTGAACCGCTACCTCAGGGTTGGTTCTCCTCGCCGGTGAAGTCCTCCGGGGTGACGCTGTCGAGGAATTCCCGGAACCGCTCGACCTCCTCCTCGGCCTCCTCAGGCTCTGCGGCGCCCACCCCGTCCCCGGGCAGCACCCCGACCTCCTCCAGCACGGTGTCCGCGCACTCGATCGGGCACCCGAGGCGCAACGCGAGCGCGATCGCATCGCTGGGCCGCGACGGGATGCGCTGCTCGCCGCACACCAGCTCTGCGTAGTACTGCCCGTCGTCGTAGGCGGTGATGCGCACCGACTGGACGGGGGCGGTCGCCGCCTCGGCGAGCCTCCAGGCCAGGTCGTGGATGTTCGGACGGTCGGGGTCGGGCTCCTCCGCCGCCGTGAAGATCGCGGACGCCCCGCCATGGCTCATCCAGATCGGCAGCAGGCGGCCGGCGCCGCCGACCTCCGCCAGCACGACCAGCGGCGCGGCGTCCCCGGTGGAGACGCGGATCTCGATCACCCTCACCTCGCGCATGCGCTGCTCACTGCGGGAGCTGGGAGCGCAGCAGCGCGGCGTGGGCGTGCAGCACCAGCTGCATCACCTCCGCGGGCAGCGTCCGGTTGGACGGGTTGCGGCGCAGGTGCGGCGCGATCGCCTGCTCGATCAGCCCCACCTCGCGCTCGGCGGCCTGCTTGACCACCCGAAGGTGGCGGGCGTCCATGCCGAAGGCGGCCAGCTTTCGGGAGATCACTGCGACGGTGAGGGCGTCGCGACCGTAGTAGATGGTGCCGCGTCGCGGCACGACCAGCGCGTGCTTCTCCAGCTCGGCGAGCGCCGGCTCGCTCAGCCCGCTGAGTTCCATGAGTTCGCGGCGGGTGATCCGGATGGCCCGCTTGGGCGGGCGGGACTGCGAGGCGAGCGCCGCGGCCTGCTCCACGCCGTCCACCGCCGGCGCGGCCCCCTGGCCCGGTCCGCCCAGCGGGGGCGGTTCCTGGCCCCGGTCCATCATGTCGAGGTGCTCGCGGATGACCTTGAGCGGGAGGTAGTGGTTCTTCTGGACGTGCAGGATGTAGCGCAGGCGTTCGATGTCGGACTCGGCGTAGCGCCGGTACCCCGACGGTGCCCTCTCCGGCGAGATCAGTCCCTCGGACTCGAGGAAGCGGATCTTGGAGATGGAGACGTCGTCGAAGTCCGGTTTCAGGATGGCCAGGACCTGGCCGATGCTGCGGAGTCCGAGGGCCATCAGTCCTGCCCGGCGAAGAACACCATGCGGAACTTGCCGATCTGCACCTCGTCGCCCCGCCGCAGGGCCACCTCGCCGTCGATCAGGGTCTTGTTCACGTACGTGCCGTTGAGGCTGTTCTCGTCGCTGATCCACACCTGCCCGGCGCGGCGGGTGAAGCGGGCGTGGTGGCGGGAGACCGTGATGTCGTCGAGGAAGATGTCGCACCGCGGGTGCCGTCCCGCGGTGACCACGTCGGCGTCGATCAGGTAACGGGCACCGGCCTGGCCACCCCTGAGCACCAGCATCAGGGCCGAGCCGGACGGCAGCGCCTCGATGGCGGCCGCATCGTCCGGCGCGAGGTCGTCGATCTGGAACTCCTCGACGACCGGCGGGATCACCCGGGTGGTGTCGCCGGACATCTTCGCGAGGCTCGCACCGCAGTGCGGGCAGAAGTTGACCGCCTCGGAGAGTTCATGACCGCACGCGGGGCACTGCATCATGTGGGCCACCTTCCATGCCTTCGGCTAGCGAGCCCTCCCCCGATCGAGGCTCAACGACAGGTTGACCTTCAGCCTAGCCCTCGACGAGCTCGCTGTAGCCGTCCGCGTCCAGAAGATCCTCGAGTTCGCCGGCCTCGCTGAGCTCGAGCTCGAAGATCCAACCGTCACCGTAAGGGTCAGAGTTGATGGTCTCCGGGGAGTCGTTGAGCAGCTCGTTGACCGCTGTGACGACACCGCCGGCCGGCGAGTAGACGTCGGAGACACTCTTGGTCGACTCGACCTCGGCGCACGCGTCGTCGGCGGCGACCTCCTCGCCGACCTGCGGGAGCGAGATGTAGACGACGTCGCCGAGCGCGTCGGCGGCATAGCTGGTGATGCCGACGCGGACGGAGTTGCCGGCGCCCTGGCGAACCCACTCGTGCTTGCTGGTGTAGCGAAGGTCATCGGGGAACACGCACGTACTCCTTCTGGCAGCCGGGCTGCCGTCACGTTGGCACAAGGGTATCGTCCGGGACGCCGCTCAGTTGCCCTCGTCGCCCGCTGGGCCGGCCTCGAGCGGGAACCGGCGGATGACGTCCACGCCCTGGCCGATGTAGAGCAGGCCCGACCACCAGTAGAGGCCGGCGCCCCAGATCACGCACGCCCAGCCGAGCACGCGCGCGACCGTGTGCCACAGGTCGTCGCCAGTGCCGAGGAGCACCAGCGGGAAGGCGTACAGCAGCGCGAAGGTCGCCGCCTTGCCGAGGAAGTGGACGGGCAGGCTGGTGAACCCGCGACGGCGCAGGGAGGGCCAGATGGTGGTGAACATCAGCACGTCCCGCGCCGCCAGCAGGACCACCAGCCACCACGGCACGATCTCGCGCATCGCGAAGCCGATCAGCGTGGCCAGGATGTAGAGGCGGTCGGCGAGCGGATCGAGAACCTGGCCCAACCGGGAGCGCTGGTGCCAGCTGCGGGCGAGCTTGCCGTCCAGCCAGTCGGTGGCACCACCGATCGCCAGCACCACCACGGCCCACACGTCCGACTGCCGCTCGAGCAGCAGCCACAGGAACAGGGGGACGCCGGCCAGGCGGATGAAGCTGAGGATGTTGGGAACCGTCAGCACCTTCTCGGTGTCGTAGGGTTCTCCGGCCATGCCGGTCAGCTTAGGGCCCTCCACGGGCTCACAGCGCGTTCCACGCGTCGGCGAGGAGTTCGCGGGTCTGGCCCAGCAGCTGGGGCAGGGCCTTGGTCTGCGCGACCACGGGCAGGAAGTTGGCGTCCCCCCGCCAGCGCGGCACGACGTGCAGGTGGAGGTGGGCCGCGATGCCGGCACCGGCCACCTCCCCCTGGTTGAGCCCGAGGTTGAACCCGGCCGGCGCCGACACCGCGCGCAGCGCCGTCATCGCCTGCGCGGTGAAGGCGGACAACTCCGCCGACTCCTCCGCGCTCAGCTCTGTGTAGTCGCTGATGTGGCGGTACGGACACAGCAGCAGGTGCCCGGGAGAGTAGGGGTAGAGGTTCAGCACCGCGTACACCGCACGGCCGCGGCGGACCACCAGCCCCTCCGCATCGTCCAGGCCCGGTGCGCGGCAGAACGGGCAGCTGCCCTCCGACGGGTCGGTCGGCTTGTTCTCCCCCGCGATGTAGACCATCCGGTGCGGCGTCCACAGCCGCTGGAACGCGTCGGGGACGCCGGGCAGTGACCCGGCGTCCTCCAGCGGGGCGTCCGCGGTCACCGTCGTGGCGGCCTGGTCGCCGCGACGAGCTCCTCGATCGCGGCGTCGATGGCGATGCCGTTCTTCTGGCTGCCGTCGCGGTAGCGGAACGACACCGCGTCGGCGGCCACGTCCTGCTCGCCGGCGATGAGCATGAACGGCACCTTCTGGGTCTGGGCGTTGCGGATCTTCTTGCCGAACCGGTCGTCGGAGGTGTCGACCTCGACCCGCAGACCGGCCTCCGTCAGGCGGGCGGCGACGTCGGCCAGGTACGGCTCGAACTCCGCCGCCACCGGGATGCCCAGCACCTGGACGGGCGACAGCCAGGCCGGGAACGCGCCCGCGTAGTGCTCGGTGAGGACGCCGATGAACCGCTCGATCGAGCCAAACTTGGCCGAGTGGATCATCACCGGCTCCGCCGGGTGCCCGTCCGGACCGGTGTAGGTGAGGCCGAAGCGGGCCGGCTGGTTGAAGTCGTACTGGATCGTCGACATCTGCCAGGTGCGCCCGATGGCGTCCTTGGCCTGCACCGAGATCTTGGGGCCGTAGTAGGCCGCGCCGCCCGGGTCGGGGACGAGGTCGAGCCCGGACTCCCGCCCGACCTGTTCGAGCACCGCCGTCGCCTTCTCCCACTGCTCGTCGGAGCCGATGAACTTGGTGGACTTGGCGCCCTCGGTGTCGCGGGTGGACAGCTCGAGGTAGTAGTCGTCGAGGCCGAAGTCCTCCAGCAGGTCGGTGATGAAGCGCAGCAGGTGCTTGACCTCGTCCGCGGCCTGGCTGGCCATCACGTAGGAGTGGGAGTCGTCCTGGGTGATCATCCGCACCCGGGTGAGACCCTGGAGCACACCGGACTTCTCGTTGCGGTACACGGTGCCGAACTCGAAGAACCTCAGCGGCAGCTCGCGGTACGAGCGTCCCCTGCCCTTGAAGATCAGGTTGTGCATCGGGCAGTTCATGGCCTTGAGGTAGTAGTTCTGGCCATCGTCGTCCATCGGCGGGAACATGCCGTCGGCGTAGTACGGCAGGTGCCCGGAGGTGTGGAACAGCCCCTCCTTGGAGATGTGCGGGGTGCCGACGTAGGAGAACCCGGCCCGGATGTGGGCCTCGCGGACGTAGTCCTCCATCACGCGCTTGATCACCCCGCCCTTCGGGTGGAACACCGGCAGGCCGGCGCCCAGCTCCTCGGGGAAGCTGAACAGGTCGAGCTCCGCGCCCAGCTTGCGGTGGTCGCGCCGGGCGGCCTCGGCGAGCCGGTTCTGGTAGGCGACGAGGTCGTCCTTGGTGGCCCAGGCGGTGCCGTACACGCGCTGGAGCTGGGCGTTTCGCTGGTCGCCACGCCAGTACGCCGCAGAGCTGCGGGTGATCGACCAGGCGTTGCCGAGGTACCCGGTGTGCGGCACGTGCGGGCCGCGGCACAGGTCCTTCCACGCCACAGTGCCGTCCCCGCGGACGTTGTCGTAGATGGTCAGCTCGCCGGCACCCACCTCGACCGAGGCGCCCTCGGTGGAGGTGGCCGACCCCTTGAGACCGATCAGTTCGAGCTTGTACGGCTCGGACCCCAGTTCCGCCGCGGCCTGCTCGTCGGTCACGGCGCGCCGGACGAACCGCTGCCGCTCCTTGACGATGCCGGACATCACCTTCTCGATCGCCTTCAGGTCCTCGGGGGCCAGCGGGTGCGCCACGTCGAAGTCGTAGTAGAAGCCGTCGGTGATCGGCGGCCCGATGCCCAGCTTGGCGTCCGCGTGCAGCCGCTGGAGCGCCTGGGCGGTCACGTGCGCGCAGGAGTGGCGCACGATCGCCAGGCCCGCGTCGCTGGACGCGAGGACGGGCTCGACCTCGTCGCCGTCGTGAAGTTCCGCGGACAGGTCCACGATGACGCCGTTCACCCGGGCGGCGACCACCGTCCGGTCGGTGCCGAACAGGTCGAGGCCGGTGGTGCCCGTCTCGACCACCCGGGGTTCGCGCGACTCGGGACGCACCACGGTGAGGGAGACAGGCACAGGGATTCCTTCCGGACGGCGACCGGCCACGTGCCGGTCCGGCGACCATTCTGCCCCTTCCTGGCACCCGTCTTCACCCTGCCACGCTCCCCGCGGCCCGACGGGCGTCCACGCGGCCACCGCCCCGCCCCTCCCGGCTCGGCTCACCGCGGGTTTCGGCGCGCCCGCGCCACCCTCAGGTCGCCGTCCCCGTCCCACCGCGGGTTTCGGCGCGCAAGAGCCCGCCGGAAAGGCCCGATTGCGCACCGAAACCCGCGGTGACCCTTCGGGACCGAGCAGGACCACCAGGGAGCGGCCGGAAACCCGCGGTGGTTCAGGTGCTCGGGACGGCTGACGCCGTCCCGGGAGTTCTGGCACGGTTCTCCCATGGCGACCGACACCGAGCGGCTGTTCCCCGGGAAGTTCTTCATCAGCACCGCTCTGGAGGCGCTGGAGACCAAGACGGCGATGTCCGGCCAGCTGGCCGTCCGCTACCTCCAGCGGGCCGGCACCGCGGGCATCCTGATCGCGGTCTTCTACGGCGCGTACTTCAGCGTGGTCGCGACCTTCTCCGCCCTCTCGGTGGGGGGCACCCCCCTCACCGGCATCGGCAAGCTGGTCGGCGCCCTGGTCTTCGGATGGGCGCTGGTGTTCATCTACTACACCAAGTCCGAGCTGCTGACCTCGAACATGATGGTCGCCTCCATCGGCGCCTACTACAAGCGGGTGAAGTGGCCCAGGGCCGTCCGCATGCTCGGGTTGTGCTACCTCGGCAACATCCTCGGCGGCCTCCTCGTCGCGGTGCTCATGGTGTTCAGCACGCTGGGCAGCGGGCCGGCGCTGGCCGAGATGGAGCATGCGGTCGCGGTGAAGCTCGGCTACCTGACCGCCGGGCCGCTCGGCTGGTCCGACCTGCTCGTCCGGGCGATCCTGTGCAACCTGATGATCAACGTGGCGATGCTGCTCGTCTACAACGGCTTCATCAAGGAGGACCTCACCAAGTCCCTGGCGATGATCACCGCGGTCTTCATCTTCGCCTTCCTCGGCCTCGAGCACTCGGTGGCCAACACCATCCTGTTCCTGATCGTCGGGCTCAAGTCGGGCATCGACGTCGGCCTCGCGCTGGGCAACGTGGCCATCGCCCTGATCGGCAACTTCATCGGCGGCGGCGTGCTCATCGGGCTCTACTACGCCTTCGTCAACGACGACTCTCGGTACCGCTCGTGAGCGAGGCCAGGGCGCTGCGGCTGTCGGTCTACGCGTCGCTGCTCGTCGGCGTCGTCGGCGTCGTGTGGGGCCTCGTCGCAGACGCCAGGATCGTCCTGTTCGACGGCATCTTCACCATCTTCGGGACGGCACTGTCCGGACTGTCCCTGCTGGCCTCCTGGGCCGCCGGCCTCGAGCCGGACGAGCGCTACCCGTTCGGCCGCGAGGCCGTGATCCCGGTGGCGATCGTCGTCCAGGGCGCCGCGCTCACCGCCACGCTGTTCTACGCGGCGTTCGACTCGATCTCCCTGCTGCTCGCCGGCGGGACGGACGCGGCCCCGGCCAGCGTGGTCGGCTACGGCGTGCTCACGCTCGTGGTGGCCATCGCGGTGATGCTGGGGCTCCCCCGGCTGGCGCCGCGGTCGGAACTGGCGGCCGCGGAGGCCGACCAGTGGAAGGCCGGCGCGCTGCTCAGCGCGATCATCGCCGTCGGGGCGGCGGCGGCGACCGGCGCGGACGCCCTCGGCTGGGACGCGGTCGTCCGGTACGCCGACCCGGTGCTCGTGCTGGTGGCCGTCGCGGTCCTCGCACCCGTCCCGTGGCGGCTGCTCACCTCCGGCGGCCGGGAGATCCTCGAGGCCGCACCGCCCGCGGAGGTGTCCCGCGGCATCGAGGCGGAGGCACGACGCGTCGGGGGTGAGTTCGGCCTGGGCGAGCCGATCGTCCGTGCGACCAAGCTGGGACGCCGCCTGTATGTCGAGGTGGATTTCCTCGTCGGTGCGGGAGAGTGGGACGTGTCGGAGGAGGACAAGGTCCGCCGCTCTCTCATCGCCGGGCTCGACCCGCTCGGCTACGACGTGTGGGCGAACGTCGAACTCACCACCGACCCCGACCTGGCGTACTGAGCCCGCACGGGCACTGAGGAGGAAGAGATGACCGCGCCAAACCGCTGGTGGTCCCAGCGACCGTCGCTCACCTGGCTTGAGCTGATCGGCCTGGCCGTGGCGCTCGCCCTGGTCGGCGGCGGGCTCGGCGGCCTGGCCGCGGTGAAGCTGTCTCCCTCGCCGGGCGCCTGTGACACGACGCGGGTCGCGACCGCGGCGCTGCCGTCGGTGGTCACGGTGTTCGTCACCGGCGCGAGCGGCTCCGGGTCGGGCAGCGGCGCCGTGATCCGGGCGGACGGCGTGATCCTCACCAACGACCACGTGATCGCCGCCGCCGTCGACTCCGGCACCATCCAGGTGCTCCTGAACAACGGCGAGCAACTGCCGGCCCGCCTCGTCGGGACGGATCCGATCACCGACCTCGCGGTCCTCAAGATCGACCGCAACAAGCTGCCCACGCTGCTGCTCGCCCCGCGCGAGCCACTCACCGTCGGGCAACCGGTGGTGGCGCTGGGGGCCCCGCTGGGGTTGTCCGGCACGGTCACCAGCGGCATCGTCAGTGCCCTCGACCGCCACGTCCCCGCTCCGAAGGCCAGCGGTGGCACGACGGTGCTCGCCGGTGCCATCCAGACCGACGCGTCGATCAACCCGGGGAACTCCGGCGGCCCGTTGGTGACCTGCGACGTCCGCCTCGTCGGCGTGAACACCGCCATCTCCACCGTCCCGAACGCGCAGGGTGTCGCCGGCGGGGGCAGCGTGGGCATCGGCTTCGCCGTGCCGGCGTCCACGGCCCAGCGGATCGTCGACCAGTTGCTGGCCAGCGGCCGGGCAACGCACCCGTGGATCGGTGCCCAGACCGCGGAGATCAGCCAGGACACCGCCGACCGCTTCGGCACCAGCGCGGGGCTCTTCGTGCAGGCGGTCGCCCCGGCGGGACCGGCGGCCGAAGCCGGACTCGAGGAGGGCGACGTGATCACCGGGCTGAACGGTGGCCCGGCCAACAGCGTGTCGCTCGCGTGGCTGCTGGTGAGCGCGAACGTGGGCCAGGCGGTCGCGGTCGACTACGTGCGGGACGGGTCGGCACGTACCACCAGCCTGACGCTGGCGGAACAGCCCTGAGCCGGACCGTCCCCGGACGGGTCAGGCGGCGACGAGGCCGCGCCCGCGGGCGAGGCTGACCGCCACGAGGCGGTCATGCACGCCGAGCTTGTCGTAGATGTTGCCCAGGTGCTTGTGGACGGTCCGGGGCGAGAGCGAGAGCCGCGACGCGATGGACGTGGCCAGCAGGCCCTGCGCGAGCAGTTCGAGGACCTCCAGCTCGCGGCCGGTGAGGCCGAACTCGCGCGCAGCGTCCCTGCCGGCGCGGGCCTTCTCCCTGCGCTCGGTGACAGCGATCGCGTGGGGCATCAGGGCGGTCAGCGGTGGGATCGCCTCGTGGAGCAGCAGCACGCCCGCCTCGTCGAACCCGTCGGCCCGCGAGAAGGCGAGCGCACGGCGCTCGGTGCCGTCCTCGGCGAGCTCGAGCAGCGGCGGTGCGACGACCAGGACGTGGCCGAGGCCGACCGCCCGCACCTGGAGCGGGGCTTGTGAGGCCGAGGCGAAGTCGGCGTCGTCCAGTGACTGGGCGAGGACGGACGCGATCGTCCGGTCCGGGTGCCCGCCGAGGACTCGTCCGCCGTCGGCTCCCGGCACGAAGCACACGGCGGCGTCCGCCTGCACGCCCTCCGCCAGGTGCCGGCAGATGACCTGCTCGACGTCGGCGTCCGCGACGATCGCCTCGGATGCCTCGCTCAACATGCCGACGATCAGAACTGCACGCTGACCACGATCCACGCCCGACCTCCCGTCCGAGAACCGCGCTGAACACCCCAACAGCGGGGGCCGAGGGCCTATTCCGCTACGGGGTAATACCCACTGGTCGTCAGATCCGCGCCCCGTGTTGGTTGATACCTGCTCGGGCCGGGCAAAGAATGAGTCGACGGCCCACCGACGACGGGAGCACCATGATCAGCGACGAGACCGCCGAACTGCTCGAGCAGTGGTGGCGGGCGGCCAATTACCTCTCGGTGGGCCAGATCTACCTGCTGGACAATCCGCTGCTACGGCGTCCCCTCTCGCGCGACGACGTGAAGCGACGCCTGCTGGGCCACTGGGGAACCACGCCGGGGCTGAACTTCCTCTACGCGCACTTCAACCGCGCGATCGTGGAGCGTGACCTGAACGCGATCTACATCGCCGGGCCCGGCCACGGCGGACCCGGGCTGGTCGCGAACGCGTACCTCGACGGCACGTACACCGAGGTCTACCCGAGCATCACGCCTGACGAGGCGGGGCTGGGCCGGCTGTTCAAGCAGTTCTCGTTCCCGGGCGGTATCCCGTCGCACGTGTCTCCGGAGTGCCCGGGTTCGATCCACGAGGGCGGCGAGCTGGGCTACTCGTTGTCCCACGCGTACGGATCGGTGTTCGACGCGCCTGACCAGATCACGTTCGCTGTGGTCGGGGACGGCGAGGCCGAGACCGGCCCGCTGGCCACCGGCTGGCACGGGAACAAGTTCATCAACCCGGTGACCGACGGCGTCGTACTGCCGGTGCTGCACCTGAACGGCTACAAGATCGCGAACCCGACCGTGCTGGCCCGGATCCCGGAGGCGGAGCTGGCCGACCTGATGCGTGGCTACGGGCACGAACCGTTGTTCTTCACCGCCGGGGTCGACGACGACCACCTCGAGGCGCACAAGCGGTTCGCCGCCGTGCTGGACGACGCGCTGGACCGGATCGCGCAGATCAAGGCCGCAGCGGCGAAGGCCGGCCCGGACGCGGTGGAACGCCCGCGCTGGCCGATGATCGTCTTCCGCACCCCGAAGGGCTGGACGGGGCCGTCGTCGGTCGACGGCAAGCAGACAGAGGACCACTGGCGCAGCCACCAGGTGCCGCTGGCCAGCGCCCGCGACTCCGATGAGCACCTGAAGGTGCTCGAGGACTGGCTGCGCAGCTACCGGGCCGAGGAGCTGTTCGAGGAGGGCGGTGCGCTGGTGGCGCGCCTGGGCGCGCTGCGTCCGTCCGGGGAACGACGGATGTCGGCCAACCCGGTCACCAACGGCGGCCTGCTGTTGAAGGACCTGCTGATGCCAGACTTCCGCGACTTCGCCGTCGAACCCGACGCCGACGGTCACGGCGGCCCGATGGTGGAGTCGACCAAGCGGCTGGGTGAGTTCCTGGCCGAGGTGTCGCGACGCAACCCGGCGAACTTCCGGGTGTTCGGGCCGGACGAGACCGCGTCCAACCGCCTGCAGGCGATGTACGAGGCCACGCCGAAGCAGTGGCTCGGCGACTACCTGCCCACCGACGCCCCCGACCCGATGCGCCGCGAGGGCCAGGTGGTCGAGGTGTTGAGCGAGCACCAGTGCCAGGGCTGGCTTGAGGGCTACCTGCTCACCGGACGGCACGGCCTGATGAACTCCTACGAAGCCTTCATCCACGTCGTCGACTCGATGTTCAACCAGCACGCCAAGTGGATGGAGTCGACCAACGAGATCGGCTGGCGGCGTCCGGTCGCGTCCCTCAACTACCTGCTCAGTTCCCACGTCTGGCGCCAGGACCACAACGGCTTCAGCCACCAGGACCCCGGCTTCCTCGACGTGGTGCTCAACAAGAGCCCTGAGGTGATCCGGATCTACCTGCCGCCGGACGTCAACACGCTGCTGTCGACGTTCGACCACTGCCTGCGCAGCAAGCAGTACGTCAACGTCGTCGTGGCCGGCAAGCAGCCGGAGCCGGTATTCCTGAACATGGAGGAGGCCATCGCGCACTGCACCCGGGGCCTCGGCATCTGGGAGTGGGCCGGCACAGAGGAGCCCGGCACCGAACCGGACGTGGTGCTGGCCTGCGCCGGTGACGTGCCGACCCTGGAGGTGCTGGCCGCGGCCGACCTGCTGCGCACCCACATCCCGGAGCTCAAGGTGCGGGTGGTGAACGTGGTCGACCTGATGCGGCTCCAGGACGCCGCCGAACACCCCCACGGCCTGAGCCATTCCGACTTCGACACCATCTTCACCAGCGACAAGCCGATCATCTTCGCGTTCCACGGCTATCCGTGGCTGGTCCACCGCCTGGCCTACCGGCGCACCAACCACGCGAACCTGCACGTGCGGGGGTTCAAGGAGAAGGGGTCGACCACGACGCCGTTCGACATGTGCATGCGCAACGACATCGACCGCTTCCACCTCGTCATCGACGTCATCGATCGCGTGCCGTCGCTGCGGGCCCGGTACGCGACGCTGCGCCAGAACATGGTCGACCGCCGGATCGAGGCCCGC
This sequence comes from Propionicimonas sp. T2.31MG-18, assembly GCF_964266745.1. Classification (NCBI taxonomy): domain Bacteria; kingdom Bacillati; phylum Actinomycetota; class Actinomycetes; order Propionibacteriales; family Nocardioidaceae; genus Propionicimonas; species Propionicimonas sp. T2.31MG-18. The sequence goes on along the minus strand of NZ_CAXWGX010000027.1, from coordinate 254,465 downwards.
GCCTACGCCTACCAGTGGGGCACCGACCTGCCCGAGATCGCCGACTGGGTGTGGCCGGACGCCGGCGACCTGGTGGGGGGCCAGGCGTCCGCCGCCGTGCGGAGCACCGGAGGGGACAACGAGTGACGATCCTCTACCTCGTGCGGCACGGGCAGACCGAGTGGACGCAGACCGGACGGCACACCTCGGTCACGGACCTGGACCTCACCGAGGAGGGCGTGGCGCAGGCCCGATCCCTGCAGGACCGGCTCGACCCGTCGCGGTTCGACCTGGTGCTCAGCAGCCCCCGGTTGCGGGCGCGGCGGACGGCGGAGCTGGCCGGCTTCGTCGAGCACGAGGTGGACGAGGACCTCGCCGAGTGGTCCTACGGCGAGTTCGAGGGGCTGACCAGCCCGCAGATCCGCGAACGCTGGCCGGGCTGGCGCATCTGGTTCAACGGGTGCCCCGGCGGTGAGTCGGCCGAGGAGGTCCGCGCCCGGCTGACCCGGGTGGTGGCCCGGGTGCGTGCCTCGGGCGCGGAGCGGGCGATCTGCTTCGGGCACGGCCACGCGTCGCGGGTACTCGCGCTGTGCTGGCTCGACTTCCCCATCATCTTCGGGCAGAGCTTCCCGCTCGAGGTCGGCAGCGTTTCCGTGCTCGGCCGCGAGAAGGAGTCGCCCGCGATCCTCCGCTGGAACAGCTGACCTGACCGTACGCCCTCCCCCGGCGGCGATCTCCACAGGCGGCGCGACCCCGCCTGGAGGACCCGCGAGTAGACTCACACTGCGGGTCGAAGCGGTGATCCCGGCGATCCGCGGTGCGGCGTCGAACGGAATCGCGATGTGGATCTACGCGGGTGTGGGTGTCGTCCTGGTGGGCCTGTTCAGCCTGTCTGCGAGGATCGTGAAGCAGTACGAACAGGGCGTGCTCTTCCGCTTCGGGCGGGTGATCGCCGTCCTCCAGCCCGGGCTGAGGTTCATCATCCCCTTCGTGGACGTGCTGCACCGCGTCTCGACGCGGATCGTGACGATGCCCATCCAGTCGCAGGGGATCATCACCAAGGACAACGTCAGCGTCGACATCTCGGCCGTGGCCTACTTCCGCGTGATCGACGCGAAGAAGTCGGTGCTCGCGATCGAGAACACGCCGACCGCGATCGACCAGATCGCCCAGACCACACTGCGGAAGGTGGTCGGCCAGCACACGCTGGACGAGACCCTGGCGGAGACGAACCGGATCAACCTCGACATCCGGGAGATCCTGGACATGACCACCCTCGACTGGGGTGTCGAGGTGACGCTGGTGGAGCTCAAGGACATCCAGCTGCCCGACAGCATGAAGCGGGCGATGGCCAAGCAGGCGGAGGCCGAGCGCGAGAAGCGGGCCAAGATTATCAACGCCGAGGGCGAGTTCATGGCTGCGGGGACGCTGGGAGAGGCGTCGGACATCATGATGGCCCACCCCCTCGCGCTCCAGCTCCGCAACCTGCAGAGCCTGGTCGAGATCGGGGTGGACAAGAACACCACCGTGGTCTTCCCGTCCCCGATCATGACCACGATCAACGAACTGGGCGCCTTCATCGAAAGGGAGCGGGCCGCGGCGGAACGCGAGGCCGTCCCGGGGCCAGGGGCCTCGCGTCCGGCAGCTGATCGCGCCGGAGCCGGAGACGAAACAAACCCCGTCGCGTGACGGGGCTTGATCCTTGGTGGGCGACACTGGGTTCGAACCAGTGACCTCTTCCGTGTCAGGGAAGCGCGCTACCACTGCGCCAGCCGCCCGAGGTGGAGACGGGATTTGAACCCGTGTACACGGATTTGCAGTCCGTTGCCTCGCCTCTCGGCCACTCCACCGGCGAGAGCCGGTCTCGAAAGTCGAAGTTTGAGACCTTCTCCGAGCGGACGACGGGATTCGAACCCGCGACCCTCACCTTGGCAAGGTGATGCTCTACCAACTGAGCCACGTCCGCGTTGCAGGCCCTCACCGGTTCCCCGGCGCGAGTGCGAGAGCAACCATAACCCAGCCCGGACCAGCCCGCAAAACGAGCCTGCCGATGCCCCTACCGCGCTCCGGATCGGCGCTCGTGGTGGAGCCAGAGAAGGGCGCCCAGCAGCGGCAGGGCCACCAGGAAGGCCAGCCGGAGGTCGGTCAGTCCGGCCAGCACGGCCAGCAGCGTGGGCACCACCGTGATCGCCGTCCCGGACGCCAGAGCCCCCAGCGACGCACCCCACTCCGGACGCAGGCCGGGAGTCGACATCAGGCGGGCGAGGGTGATCGGGTAGAACGTCGCGATGCCGAAGCCGGCGAGCAACTGCCCCAGTCCGACCAGCGGCCACACCTGGGCCAGCACCACGAGCAGGCTGCCGGCGCCCGCCAGCGCGGAGCCGACCGGGATCATCGAGAACCGGGCGATCAGGGCGGGGCCGGCGATGCGTCCCAGGGCCATGCCGATCGGGAACGCCGCGCCGACCAGCGCCGCCCCGCCCGCGTCGAGCCCCGTGGCGGCGAGCCGCGCCACGCCCCAGACGACGAACGAGAACTCCACCGAGACCGACAGCACCAGCGCCAGCCAGCGGCGCACCGCGAGAGACCGGACGAGCGGCTCCCGCGTGTCCGCCGTGACGACCTCCGCGGGTTCGGGGACCATGCGCAGCGCGGCCACAGCGAGGACGGCCATCGACACGCTGATGAGCACCAGCGGGAGCCGTCCCCCCAGCCCGAGGGACGTCGCCGCACCCAGCAGCAGCGGCGCACAGACGCCGGCCACGCTTGCCGCGGCGTTCACCGCCGTCAGCTTGCCCTCCGCACCCGGGCCGTGCAGCAGGCCGGGCGCCACGAGGATGATCCCCGCCGCGCCGAGCCCCTGGAGCGCGGCCCCGGCGTAGGCGACCACAGGGACCGACGACAGCGCGAGGGCGAGGCTGCCGGCGCCGAGCAGCACCGCGGCGAGGGCGAGCACGGCCCGAGGCCCCAGTCGCAGGAGGAAGGGCCCGGCGAACGCCGCGAGGAGGAGCCCGTAGCCGAAGGTGGACCCGAACCACGCGAGGTTCTCCACGGGGAGGCCGAGGTCGCCGGCCAGGACGACGAGGACGACGCCGATGCTGGCGACGTAGAAGCCGACGTTCGTCATGCCCAGGCCGACGGCGAACATCACTCCGCGCCCGCGTTGCTCCGTCACGACCCCGTCCCCGGGAACCGTCGACGGGTGACCCACAGGGTCCACTCCGGCCTCCTCCTTGCCCGATCAGGACCCTACTGCCTTCGATGTGACGCGTCGGCCACTCTCGGCTATCGTTGGTCTCCGCGGGCGATTGGCGCAGTGGTAGCGCGCTTCGTTCACACCGAAGAGGTCACTGGTTCGAACCCAGTATCGCCCACCATCCGCGAGGCGAATCCCGCGATACGAGCACCGAAATCCCATTCTGTGAGACGAGCGGTCCCCATTCCGCGTGACCATTCGGTGGCTGTAACGCGGCGGTAACGTTTCGTCCCATTATTTGGACGAGCGTCTCGCGATTTGGTAAGCAGAATTGCGTCACGGATTGATAACGACCAAGGTTGGCGCTATCAAACCTCGGCAATGGCGCCAGTCCCCTTCGGACAGGAAGGCACGCCCATGACGGCCCCCGCACTCGTGATGGTGGCTCGCGGTAGCTCCGACCCCATGGTGGCCCAGGTCACCCACCAGCTCGTCCGTTGCCTGTCCCAGATGCGGCCGGAGATGTCGGTGCACGGGGCCTTCCTCCAGTCCAACCCGCCCAGCGCGAGCCAGGTCATCGACCAGCTCGCCGCCGCCGGCGTCAACGAGGTCGTCCTCGTCCCGCTCGAGCTGACGCACGCCATCGAGAGCGATTCGGCGATGATCGAGCTGCTCCACCGGGCCCGCACCAACTACCCCGACCTCCGCTTCACCCTCTCCCGCCCGATCGGCCCCGAGCTCAGCCTGCTCACCGTCCTCGACCAGCGCCTGCGCTCGTCCCTCAGCCAGGCCCGGTGCCTCGAGCTGGACGGGCTGGTGCTGTCCGCGTCCTGCACCGGTGATGTCCGGGGCAGCGCGCTGCTGGCCCGGCGGGCCCGCCAGTGGTCGACGCACCACCGGCTCCCCTGTCTCACCGCCGTCGCGGACGACTCCGGCCCCTCCGTCGCCCAGGCGATCATGGGCCTGCGGGCGCAGGGACGCCGCCACATCGCCGTCGGCTCGTTCTTCCTCACCGCCGACGAGGCGTTCCACGCCCAGTCCGACCTCGCCTACCGGTTCGGTGCCGTCTCGGTCAGTGAGCCCATCGGCGCCTCCCGCGAAGTCCTCGACCTGGTTCTGGCGCGTTACGCCTTCGCGGCGATGGACCTGCTCGACTTCGGCTTCGACGAGGTCGCGGAGCCGGAACGACACCTGAGCGTCGTCGGCGCCTGAGCCGACACCCGCACGACCCCTGCGCGCCAGAGGCTCTCGATCACTCGGGAGCCTCTGGTGTTCCTCGCAGTGGTGGGCGATCCGGTCAGCTCTGCGCGACGCGCTTCTGCTCTGCGGCCACGTCGAAGTCGGCGGCCGGCCAGGAAAGGCCCATGCCGGCGAGCGTCTCGCGCAGCAACTCGGCCACCGCCCAGTTCCGGTACCACTTGCGGTCGGACGGGATGACGAACCACGGGGCGGCCTCGGTGTTGCACTTCTCCAGCGCCGCCGCGTACGCCTCCATGTAGGCGGGCCACTTCTTCCGGGCGTCCACGTCGCCGGGGTTGTACTTCCAGTACTTCGTCGGGTCGGCGAGCCGCTCGGCCAGCCGCGCCTTCTGCTCGTCGAAGGAGACGTTCAGCATGCACTTGACCAGCTTGTAGCCCTCGGCGACCAGCCCGGCCTCGAACTCGTTGATCTCGTCGTAGCGCGTGCTCCACACGTCCTCGGGCACCAGGCTCTCCACCCGCACCACCAGGACGTCCTCGTAGTGGGAGCGGTCGAAGATCCCGATCTGGCCCGGTCGGGGCAGGGCGTTCCTGATCCGCCACAGGTAGTGGTGCTTGCGCTCCTCCTCCGACGGGGCCTTGAAGGAGGTGAGGTCGACGCCCTGGGGGTCGACGAGGCCGATCGCGTGCCGGATCACCCCACCCTTGCCCGAGGTGTCCATGCCCTGGAGCACGACCAGCACCCGGGGCGACACCTCCGGCGCGGCGCGTCCACCCGCGTAGAGCATCTCCTGGAGGTCGGACAGCTGGCGACCGAGCCCGGCAGTGTGCACGGGCGCATCCTCCTTGCCCTTGCCCGGGTAGCCCGGGGTCGCGCGCGCGTCCAGCGACGCCATGTCGACCGCGCCGTGCGGTAGCCGCAGCAGCTCCGACAGCGGGGCGCCGGCGGCGGAATCCTTCTTCTTCGAACCCATGGGGCACAGTCTGGCGCGCACCCGCCCGGCGGGGGAACCCGATCCGGCCAAGTCCGGTCGACGTCAGCGGAAGATGTCGGCCAGGTCGTAGCCGACCGGCTCCTCCAGCTGGGCGTACGTGCACGTGCGCGGGTCGCGGTCGGGACGCCACCGGTTGAACTGTGCGGTGTGCCGGAACCGGGCGCCCTCCATGTGCTCGTAGCGCACCTCCACGACCAGTTCGGGACGCAGCGGCACGAAGGAGAGGTCCTTGCCGTTGTTCCACCGGCTGCCCTCGGAACTGCGCGGGGTACGCACGCCGTCCGCCGGTGCGGCCCACGCCCACGGGTGGTCGTCGAAGGTGGTGACCAGCGGCTGGAGCTCGGCGAAGAGCTCGCGGCGGCGCGCGGCAGGGAAGGCCCCCACCACTCCCACAGATGCCAGCGCGCCCTCCTCGTCGTACAGGCCCAGCAGCAGCGACCCGATGCTCTCCTCGTCGCCCTTGTAGGTGCGGTACCCCGCCACGACGCAGTCGGCGGTGCGGGCGTGCTTGATCTTGAACATCACCCGCTTGTCGGGCTGGTAGGTCCCGGACAGGGGCTTCGCCACCACCCCGTCCAGCCCCGCTCCCTCGAACTGCTCGAACCACTGCGCGGCCAGGGCCGGATCGCGTGTCGCAGGGGTGAGGTGGACGGGCTCCGCCGCGTCCGCGAGCGCCTCCTCCAGCAGCGCGCGGCGCTCCTCGAGCGGCAGTCCCGTGCAGTCACGGTCGTCGAGCGCGAGCAGGTCGAACACCACCAGCCGCGCCGGGGTCTGCCGCGACAGCAGCGCGATGCGGCTGGCCGCGGGGTGGATACGTTGCTGGAGCACCTCGAACTCGAGCCGGTCGCCCACCACCACCACGAGCTCGCCGTCCACCACGCAGCGCTGCGGAAGGTGCTGCTTGACGGCCTCGACGACCTCGGGGAAGTAGCGGGTCATCGGACGCTCGTTGCGCGAGCCGATCTCGACCTCGTCGCCGTCCCGGAAGATGATCGCCCGGAACCCGTCCCACTTCGGCTCGTAGAGCATCGCGCCCTCGGGGATCGACGGCACGGCCCTGGCGAGCATCGGGGCCACCGGGGGCATCACGGGGAGGCGCACGGTCCTCACTCCTTCCAGTTGGCGGGGTTGATCTTGCTGGGCTGCACCCGCGGGGGCTCTCCGGGCATCTTCGGGTACTCCGGCGGATAGGGCAGCTCACCCTCGCCGCCGGCGGCGTCCCTGGCGTACCACTCGAGCGCGACCTCCAGCGAGCCGGGAGGGGTGTGGTCCATCGCCGCCCAGGGATCGCCGCCCCCGGCGAACCGCGCCGGCATGCTCAGCACCGTGAAGTCGGACGGGTCGGCGTCGGCCAGCTCGTCCCACTCCAGGGGCGCGGACACCAGTCCGCGCGGCGTCGGGCGGATGGAGTAGGCCGAGGTCATCAGCCGGTCCCTTGCCATCTGGTTGAAGTCCACGAACACCCGCTCGCCGCGCTCCTCCTTCCACCAGTTCACGGTGACCGCCTCCGGCATCCGCCGGGCCAGCTCGCGGCCCACGGCGATCGCGGCGTGGCGGGCGTCGATGAAGTCGGCACCCGTGATCGGCGCGAAGACGTGGACGCCCCGTCCGCCGCTGGTCTTGCAGAAGCCGGTGAGCCCCGCCTCGGCGAGCACCGCGCGGAGTTCGACCGCTGCCCGCACCGCCAGCCCGAACCCGACGCCGGGCTGGGGGTCGAGGTCGATGCGCAACTGGTCGACGACCTCTGTGTCCGCTGCGCGCACGGGCCACGGGTGGAAGCGGACGGTGCCGAGGTTCACCATCCAGGCGATGGTCGCCAGGTCGGCCGGCGCCACCTCGACGGCCGTCCGCCCGGACGGGAAGCGGACCTCGGTGGTCTGCACCCACTCCGGCGTGCCGGACGCGGCCCGCTTCTGGTAGAACGCCTCTCCCCTGCCGTCGGCCCTGGTGGCCACCACCACGTCGTCACGGACGCCACCGGGCCAGCGCTCCATGGTCGTCGGGCGGTCACGCAGCGCGGCCAGGATGCCGTCCCCCACGCTGAGGAAATATCGGACCACCCCCAGCTTGTTCACACCGAGGTCGGCGAAGTACGGCTTCTCGGGACTGGAGATGCGCACCTCCCGGCCACCGATGTCCAGGACCTCTCCCTGTGCAGCCGCCATGGCGGTCAGGCTAGTGTCCGGGACTGACGCACCGAAGTGGGGGCGTCGCGACGCGCACAAGTGCTGAGGCGCTGCCGTCACGACCGCGGGAAAGGAACGGATATGGAACTGAAGGTGATCAAGACCCCCGAGGAGTGGCGCGCCCAACTGAGCCCGCTGGAGTACCGGGTGCTGCGCGAGGCCGGCACCGAGCCGCCGTTCACCGGCGAGTACACCGACCACACCGGCGTCGGCATCTACCGGTGCCGGGCCTGTGGCGCGGAGCTGTTCCGCAGCGAGCACAAGTTCGCCTCGCACTGCGGCTGGCCGTCCTTCTACACCTCGGCCGCTGCGGACCGCGTCCGCCTGCTCGAGGACCGGAGCCTCCCCCTGCACCCGCGCACCGAGGTGCGCTGCGCGGCCTGCGACTCCCACTTGGGCCACGTGTTCACCGGGGAGGGCTACGACACCCCCACCGACCAGCGCTGGTGCATCAACTCGGTCAGCCTGGATTTCGAACCCGCGTCGTCCTGACGGCGCGCCAAGGCGGGCGTGGTCACGGGGAATGAGTACGCTCACCCCGTGGCTGCCCGCCGGGAACCGAGCACGCCGCCGCTGTTCGAGGCGGCGGTGGAGGCGATCCTCGGCATGTCCTGGCGGTCGGAGCTGAAGGTCGAGGAGATCCCGGCCCCGCAGAAGATCGCCCCCTACGCTGTCGCGATCAGCGCCGAGGTCGCGGTCAACGACGCCGAGCTGGGCAGCGGACGACTGGTGCTGCTGCACGATCCCGCCGGCAGCGCGTCCTGGGACGGCGACTTCCGTTGCGTCACCTATGCGCGGGCAGACGTCGACCCGGAGATGGTCGCCGACCCGCTGCTCACCGAGGTGGGCTGGTCCTGGCTGATCGACGCCCTCGAGCGCAACGCCGCCACCTACGCCTCTCCGAGCGGCACCGTCACCGCCGTCTCGAGCAGGTCCTTCGGCGGCATCGCCACCGATCCCCCGCGCGCCGAGATCGAGCTGCGGGCGTCCTGGACGCCTGCGGTCGGTTCCGGTGCCGATGTCGTCCGCCATCTGCGGGCGTGGTCCGAACTGTTGTGCCTCACCGCCGGGTTGCCGCCACTGCCCGACGGCGTCGTGCCTATCGCACCACGCCGTTCGGGAACGTGGCTGCGGTGACCTTCACAGAACCTCCCGCCGAGGGCTTCCCCGTCCTGTCCCTCCCCGCTGACGGCATCCCGCCCGTGGTCGACACCCCCGAGGCCCTCGCCACCGCTTTCGACGCGCTCCGGCAGGGCAGCGGACCGCTGGCCGTCGACACCGAGCGCGCGCAGGGGTACCGCTACACCGCCAAGGCCTACCTCGTGCAGGTACGCCGGGAGGGCGCCGGCACCCACCTGATCGACCCGACGGCCTTCGAGGACGGTGCCCCGCGCGCCGATTTCTCCGCGCACGCCGCGGAGTTCGCCGACGTGGAGTGGGTGCTGCACGCCGCCAGCCAGGACCTCCCCTGCCTCGCCGAGATCCGCTTCCTGCCCGTCCGGCTGTTCGACACCGAGCTCGCCGCGCGGCTGCTCGGCCTGGCCAAGGTGAGCCTCGGCGCCCTGATGGAGCAGGCTCTCGGTCTGACCCTGCTCAAGGAGCACTCTGCGGCGGACTGGTCGCGGCGTCCGATCCCCGAGGAGTGGCTCGCCTACGCCGCCCTGGACGTCGAACGGCTCTGGGAGCTGCGCGAGTGGCTCATCGTCCAGCTCCAGGCCGCAGGCAAGCTCGGCTGGGCCGAGGAGGAGTTCGCCCACCTCGCCGCGCACGCCGCCGACCCGGCCCGTCCCCGCAAGGAGCCGTGGCGGCGCACGTCCGGCCTGCACGCCCTGCACTCCCCTGCCGCGCTGGCCGTCGTCCGCGAGCTGTGGGTGGCACGAGAGGCGCTCGCCGCGTCCGAGGACCGGGCGCCCGGACGGGTCGTCCCCGATCGGGCGATCACCGAGCTCGCGGCCCGCCTGGAGAGCGAGCGCAAGCACGCCCTGACCCGCGGAGACCTGCGCGCGGTGCGCGGGTTCGGCAACCGGGTCGCGGCCCGCTACGAGTCCGTCTGGCTGGACGCACTGGACCGCGCGGCCGCCCTGCCCAGGTCCGAGCTGCCAGCGCGCACGAGCCCCACCGACGGCCCGCCGATGCCGCGGTCGTGGGAGCGTCGCTGGCCCGCCTCCTTCGCCCGGTTCAACCGGATCCGCCCCGCCCTGGTCGAGTTGGGAGAGAAGCTCGAGGTGCCGGTGGAGAACCTGGTGTCGCCGGACCACCTGCGGCGGCTGCTGTGGGACTCACCGGACGCGATCGACGCCGAGGAGATCGACCGCCGCCTGGCCGAGTCCGGCGCGCGCGCCTGGCAGCGGGAGCTTGTCGTGCCGGTGATCAGCCGGCTGTGGTCAGCCTGACCGCGGAGTCCTTGGCCGAGACGATCTCCGTCGCGAACAGCGCGAGCTGCGCAGCGGTCAGCCCCGCTTCCTCCAGCAGGTCGGCCCGGTTGCCCTGGGCGAGGAAGCGCTGCGGGATCCCGAACTCCCGGAACCGCGTCTCGTGCCCCGCCGCCCGCGCGGCCTGCGAGAGGTGCGAGCCCAGCCCGCCGGCCACCCCGTTGTCCTCCACGGTGAGCACGAGCTCGTGCTCGGCCACCAGGGCCAGCAGGTCCTCGGAGACCGGCAGCGCCCAGACAGGGTCGACCACCGTGGCGCCGATGCCCTGCCGGGCCAGCCGCTGGCCCACCTCGACGGCGACGCCGCACAACTGCCCGTAGCCCACCACGAGCACCTTCGGTGCCTCTCCGGAGAACAGCACGTCGACGCCGCCCCGGTGCCCGACCGCCGGCAGCGGGTCGGGGAGGCGCTCCTTGGAGTAGCGCAGCACCGTCGGGCCGTCGTCGACGGCCACGGCGTTCCGCAGCGCCTCGCCGAGCCGCTCCTCGTCGCGCGGGGCGCTCAGCCGCAGCCCGGGCACGAGGCCCAGCAGCGACGCGTCCCACATCCCGTTGTGGCTGGCGCCGTCCGGGCCCGTGATGCCGGCCCGGTCGAGCACGAACGTGACGCCCTGGCGGTGCAGGGCCACGTCCATCAGGACCTGGTCGAACGCCCGGTTGAGGAAGGTGGCGTAGACCGCGACGACGGGGTGCAGGCCGCCGGCCGAGAGCCCGGCCGACAGGGTGACGGCGTGCTGCTCCGCGATGCCCACGTCGAAGGTGCGGTCGGGGAAGTGACGCGCGAACCGGTCGAGGCCGGTGGGGTGGAGCATGGCGGCCGTGATCGCGACCACGCGCTCGTCGGTGGCGCCGATCCGGGCCAGCTCCTCACCGAAGGCGTCGGTCCAGGTACGGACGCCGGTCGCGGCGAGCGACTCGCCGGTCACCTCGTCGATCGGCCCGACCGCGTGGAACCGGTCCTGCTCGTTCTCCTCCGCGGCCTTGAAGCCGCGTCCCTTCTGCGTGATGCAGTGCACAAGGACGGGGGCGCCGAAGCCCTTGGCCTGGCGGAGCGCGAGTTCCACGGCCTCCAGGTCGTGGCCGTCGATGGGCCCGAGGTATTTCAGCCCGAGGTCGGAGAACATGCCCTGGGGCGCCAGGACATCCTTCACGCCCATCTTGAACCCGTGCATCAGCCCGTAGGCGGGCTGGCCGACCACGGGTGCCCGGCGCACGAACTCCTTGATGCGCCGCAGCGCACGTTCGTAACGGCGGTCCGTGCGGATCGCGGACAGTTGCTTGCCGAGGACCGAGAGCTGGGTGGCGATGCCGCCGACCGTCGGCGTGTAGGAGCGGCCGTTGTCGTTCACGACGATGACCAACTTCTCGTCCGCCGCCACAGCGATGTTGTTCAGGGCCTCCCACACCATGCCGCCGGTGAGCGCGCCGTCCCCGATCACGGCCACGACGACGCGGTCCTCCCCCCGCAGCCGGAAGGCCTTGGCGAGCCCGTCGGCCCACGACAGCGACGTGGACGCGTGGGAGTTCTCCACCCAGTCGTGCGGGGACTCGGCGCGACTGGGGTAGCCAGAGAGCCCACCGGGCTGGCGAAGGCTCGCGAACCCGTCGCGGCGCCCGGTGACGATCTTGTGCACGTAGCTCTGGTGCCCGGTGTCGAAGACGATCGGGTCGTGCGGGGAGTCGAACACGCGGTGCAGGGCGAGCGTCAGCTCCACCACGCCAAGGTTGGGCCCCAGGTGGCCGCCGGTGCGGCTGACGTTGGTGATGAGGAACGCCCTGATCTCGTCGGCCAGCTGCCGCAACTGCCCGGGCGTGAGCGTCCTCAGGTCCGCGGGACCGTTGATCCTGTCGAGCAGTCGCACGCGTGGAGTCTATGTCAGGCGCTGGACGAACACCCGTCCCCGCAGGGCCTCCTCCACCAGCGCCACCTCACGGCGGATCCGCTGGAGGCGGGCGGACTGCTCCTCCCACGCCTCGACCGCGGCCTGCACGACCTCCGGTGGCACGTGGTCCTCCAGGCTCCTGCGCAAGCCGCCCAGGCCGTCGGCCGCCGCGCTCACCTGCGCCTCGACGTGGGCGGCGGCGAACCGCGCCAGCACCGCGGGGTGCCGCCGCAGCACAGGGTAGGCGCGGTAGTCGGCCGGGCAGCAGTCGAGGAGGAACGCGGTCGCCGTCCGCTCCCAGTCCTCCACGCCGGGCGGCCGTACCTGCAGTGGCCAGCCGGGCGGCACATAGCCGACCGGCGGACGGGTGCGGGCCGGCCTCTTCTGCACCGTCGCCACGACCTCCCCCTCCCGCGCGATTCGCTCGCGCGTTCGATTATAGGAGATCAGCCGTGGCTATACCACCACACCAGCGCGGCCACGGCCGCGGCGTCGAGCGCCAGCAGGACGCCGAGCTGTACGTGCCGGAAGGACCTCCCCCGCCGCCACTCCGCGCTGGCCAGAGCCGCCGCGGCGGGGACGAGCGCCGCCGCCGTCCACCACCACCACTCGACGACCGCGTCCGCGGCGATGAGGAAGCCGACGCCGGCGAACATCGCCGCCCACAGCCAGCCGTCCTGCTTCAGCAGCAGGACCGCGGGGAGCAGGCACACCAGGAAGCCCGCCAGCGCCACCCAGATGGCCACGCCGACCCGGCACTCGCCCACCGGGTCGTCGCCGCCGCTCGCGCCCGCGCAGGCGAGCGCGCCGATCGTCTGGTTGGACAGCACCACCAGCAGCGCCGCGCCGGCGGAGCTCAGCAGGCTGGCCAGGTACGCCCACGCGACGCGCGCCGAGGCCGGCAGCACGTCGACGATCTCGACCGGCGCAGCCTGGCCGCGGGCGGCGCGCCGGCGTCCCATCAGCGCGAGAGCAGCGAGCGGAGCACGTACTGCATGATGCCGCCGTGCCGGTAGTAGTCGGCCTCTCCGGGGGTGTCGATGCGCACGATGGCGTCGAACACCACAGGGTCGCCCGCACCGGTCGCGGTCACGCGCACCGTGGACGGCGTCCGGCCCTTGTTGAGCTCGACGATGCCCTCGACGCTGAACTCCTCGGTGCCGTCCAGGCCCAGGGACGCGGCGTCCTGTCCCTCCGGGAACTGCAGCGGGAGCACGCCCATGCCGATCAGGTTGGAGCGGTGGATGCGCTCGTAGCTCTCGGCGATGACGACCTTGACGCCCAGCAGCGCCGTGCCTTTGGCCGCCCAGTCGCGCGACGAGCCGGAGCCGTACTCCTTGCCCGCGAGGACGACCAGCGGGGTGCCGGCGGCGGCGTAGTTCACCGAGGCGTCGTACACCGTGGCCACGGGCCCGTCGGCGAGGGTGAAGTCGCGGGTGAAGCCGCCCTCGGTGCCCGGGGCGAGCTGGTTGCGCAGTCGGATGTTGGCGAAGGTGCCCCGGATCATCACCTCGTGGTTGCCGCGGCGCGACCCGTAGGAGTTGAAGTCCCTGCGCTCGACGCCGTGCTCGGTCAGGTACCGGCCGGCAGGGCTGTCGGCCTTGATCGAGCCCGCGGGCGAGATGTGGTCGGTCGTCACGGAGTCGCCGAGCTTCAGCAGCACGCGCGCCCCGGTGACGTCGGCCACCGGCTGCGGTGTCGCCGGCATGTCCTCGAAGTACGGCGGCTTGCGCACGTAGGTCGAGTCGGCGTCCCAGTCGAAGGTCTCCCCCGTCGGCGTCGGCAGCGAGCGCCAGGTCTCGTCGCCGGCGAAGACGTCGGCGTACCGGGAGGTGAACATCTCGGCCGAGATGGCCGAGCCGACGACCTCGTCCACCTCCGCCTGGGTCGGCCAGATGTCGGCGAGGTACACGTCCTTACCGTCCGAGCCCGTCCCCAGCGGCTGGGTGGTCAGGTCGATGTCCATCGTGCCGGCGAGGGCGTACGCCACCACCAGCGGCGGGCTGGCGAGGTAGTTCATCTTCACGTCGGGGTTGATCCGGCCCTCGAAGTTGCGGTTGCCGGACAGCACGGACGTGACCGCGAGGTCGGCGTCGTTGACCGCCTTGGACACCTCGGGGATCAGCGGGCCGGAGTTGCCGATGCACGTCGTGCACCCGTAGCCGACCAGGTCGAAGTCGAGGGCCTCGAGGTAGGGAGTGAGGCCGGCCTTCTCGTAGTAGTCGGTGACCACCTTCGAGCCGGGGGCCAGCGACGTCTTCACCCACGGCTTGCGGGTGAGGCCGCGCTCGACCGCCTTCTTGGCCACCAGCGCTGCGCCCACCATCACGCTGGGGTTGGACGTGTTGGTGCACGAGGTGATGGCGGCGATCGTGACCGCCCCGTGGTCGATGGTGAAGCTCGTGCCGTCGGCCAGCGTGACCGGGGTCGGACGCGTGGGACGCCCGGAACCGGTGGGGTGCTCGCCGTACTCGTGCGGGGCCGCCGAGCCGTTGGTGCCGCTGTGCGTCGGGGTGTCGGACGCCGGGAACGTCTCCGCGACGCGCTCGTCGTAGCCGTCCACCTCGTCGGTGACGTAGCTGCGCAGCGCCTCGGCGAAGCCCTCCTTCGCGTGCGCCAGCACGACGCGGTCCTGCGGGCGCTTGGGCCCGGCGATGCTGGGCACCACGTCGGCGAGGTCGAGCTCGAGGTACTCCGAGTACCGGGGCTCGCTCGCCGGGTCGTGCCACAGGCCCTGGACCTTCGCGTACTGCTCGACCAGTTCCAGCTGCTCCTCGCTGCGCCCGGTGAGCCGCAGGTAGTCGATCGTCTTGTCGTCGATCGGGAAGATCGCGATGGTCGAGCCGTACTCGGGGCTCATGTTGCCGATCGTCGCGCGGTTGGCCAGCGGCACCTCCGCGACGCCCGTCCCGTAGAACTCGACGAACTTGCCGACCACCTTGTGCTGGCGCAGCATCTCGGTGATCGTCAGCACCAGGTCGGTGGCCGTGGTGCCCTCGGGCAGCTTGCCGGACAGCTTGAAGCCCACCACGCGCGGGATCAGCATGCTCACCGGCTGGCCCAGCATCGCGGCCTCGGCCTCGATGCCGCCCACGCCCCAGCCGACGACGCCGAGGCCGTTGACCATCGTCGTGTGCGAGTCCGTGCCCACGCAGGTGTCGGGGTAGGCCTGCAGGACGCCGTCCACCTCGCGCGGGAACACCACGCGGGCGAGGTGCTCGATGTTCACCTGGTGCACGATGCCGGTGCCCGGCGGGACGACGACGAAGTCGTCGAACGCGGTCTGGCCCCAGCGCAGGAACTGGTACCGCTCACGGTTGCGCTGGTACTCCAGCTCGACGTTGCGGGTGAACGCGTCGGGGGTGCCGAAGAGGTCGGCCACCACGGAGTGGTCGATCACCATCTCCGCCGGCGACAGCGGGTTCACCTTCGTGGCGTCGCCGCCCAGCTCGGCGATGGCCTCGCGCATCGTGGCGAGGTCGACCACGCACGGGACGCCGGTGAAGTCCTGCATGATCACGCGGGCGGGGGTGAACTGGATCTCCCGGTTGGGCTCGGACGCCGGGTCCCACGCGCCGAGGGCAGCGATGTCCTCGGCGGTGATGTTCGCCCCGTCCTCGGTGCGGAGCAGGTTCTCCAGCAGCACCTTGAGGCTGAACGGCAGCGTCGCCGATCCCTCCACGGCGTCGACGCGGAAGATCTGGTAGGTCTTCCCGGCAACGGTCAGCTGGTCGGATGCGGAGTAGCTGTCGATGCTCATGGGGTCCTCCTCGGCCAAGATATCTTGATGTCGAGATATTATCCCACCCGACCGGACGAGGCTAGCCGAGCACGCCACGGCGTGGGCGGTGTTCCGGCCCCTCAGCGTGCCGCGCGGCGGCGTTCGCCCCACTCCACGCGCTGGTCGGGATCCGACATCACCAGGTAGACCAACCCGCAGTCCTGTGGCCCGGTGACGTCGAGCTGGCACAGGTTGCACACCTCGTCGGGGCGCAGCGGGCAGCGGGCCTCCGGCCGCGACCGGCGCTCGCGGGTGGGTGCTGTGCTCATCTCGGTTCGAGGATAGCCACGCACTCGACGTGGTGGGTCAGCGGGAACAGGTCGTGGGCGGTCACCGACGACGGCTCGTAGCCCAGGCCCGCGGCGGTCCGCAGGTCGCGACCCAGGGCGGCGGGGTCGCACGCGACGTAGGCGATCGCACGGGGACGCCGCGCCGCGACGGCGGCGATCACCGCCGCACCCGCACCCACGCGCGGCGGGTCGAGCACCACCAGGTCGGCCCGTTCGGGCACGCGATCGAGGCGTCGGGCCACGTCGCCGGCCTGGAACCGGCCAGCCGGCACGTTGCGACGCGCGAGCTCGACCGCCGTGCGGTCCCCCTCGATCCCCCACACGCGGGCGCCGCGGGCGTCGAGCGCCTGCGCGAACAGCCCGACGCCGCAGTACAGGTCGAGGGCCACCTCGCCGTCACGGGGGGCCAAACCGTCGAGCACCCGCTCCACGAGCACCGACGCGGCGTTGCGGTGCGCCTGCCAGAAGCCGGAAGCCGCGACGCGGTAGCGCAGCTCCCCCACCTGCTCTGTGACGGTCGCGCCGGTGTCGGGGAGCAGGAAGGCGGGACCGTCGGCCGACACCACGCCCAGCACCTCCGCGCCCGGCCGGCCGGCGTCCGGCGGGGGCAGCGCGATGCCCTCGTCCGCGATCCGGCAGCCGCCCTCGGGAAGGACGACCACCTCGCGGGAGCGGTGGGCACGCAGGCCGGGGCGGCCGGCGTCGTCGAGCTGGTACCGCATCCGCCGCCTCCAGCCCAGCGGGGACGGCGGCACCTCCTCCACCTGCCCGGTGAACGCGTACCCGGCAAGGTGGCCGAGCAACTCGGCCACCACCTGGCGCTTGAGCTCCCGGGCGTGCGCGGGTTCGACGTGCTGGAAGTCGCAGCCCCCGCACCGTCCGGCGATCGGGCACGGCGGCTCGACGCGGTGGGGGCTGGCCCGGTGGACGGTGACCGCGTCCGCTCGCGCGAAGCGCTTGCTCACCTCGGTGACCCGGACGTCCACCAGTTCCCCGGTGAGGGCGTGCCGGACGAAGACCACGCGCCCCTCGTGGCGGGCGACGAAGTGCCCGCCGTGCGCGACCGGCCCGACCTCCAGTCCCCTCAGCAGGGCGCCCGGCTCCAGCGCAGCGGTCACTCGGGACGGCTCCGCTCGCGGGCGTCGCCCATCCGCACCTGGCCGGTGCCGGGGCGGCGCCACGCGGCGGCGGTGTTGCGCTGCGCCCGGTCGAAGGCGTACTTGGACGAGGCGAGCTGGTAGGGCACGGAGGTGGTCATGACGCCCTGCATGAAGTTCAGCCGGGTCTTGAGGATCAGCCCGGTCTGGTTGTGCAGGATCTGCTCCCACCAGTGGCCGACCACGTACTCGGGGATGTACACGCACACCACGTCGCGCGGGTTGTCCGAGCGCATGCCCTTCACGTAGTTGAGGAACGGCCCGGTGACCTCACGGTAGGGCGAGGCGATCACCTTCAGCGGCACGTCGAGGTCCTGGGCTTCCCACTCCTCGACGATCCGGCGGGTCTCGGCCTCGTCGATCGACACCGTCACCGCCTCGATGCTGCTGGCGCGGGTGGCGCGGGCGAAGTTCACCGCACGCATGGTCGGCTTGTTGACCTCCTGCACCATGATCACCGCGCGCACCCGGCTGGGCAGCATCCGGGCGTCCACGGGACCGACGGCCACCTCGCGGGCGACCTTGTCGTAGTGCCGTCGGATGCCGCGCATGACGAGGAACACCCCGGCCATCGCCAGCACGGCGAGGTACGCGCCGTAGATGAACTTGGACGCGAGGACGATCACCAGGACGACGCCTGTGCCGGTCAGGCCGATCGCGTTGATCATCCGCGAACGCATCATCCGCGCGCGCTCGCGGGGGTCCTTCTCGGTGCGCAGGTGCCGCGTCCAGTGCCGCATCATGCCGAACTGGCTGACCGTGAACGACACGAACACGCCTACCACGTACAGCTGGATCAGCGAGGTCACGCTGGCGTTGTAGACCATCACCAGCACGGCGGCAGCGGTGGCCAGTGCCAGGATGCCGTTGGAGTACGCGAGGCGGTCGCCGCGGGTGTGCAGGGCCTTCGGAAGGAAGCCGTCCTTCGCGAGGATCGAGCCGAGCACCGGGAAGCCGTTGAAGGCGGTGTTGGCGGCGAGGAACAGGATCACCATGGTGGCGATGACCACCCAGTAGAAGCCCACAGGGAACGTGTCGAAGATCGTCCGGGCCAGTTGGCCCATGGCCGTGTCGTGGGCGTCCGGGACGGGGACGCCGTTCAGCTCGAAGCGCGAGTGGCCATCGGGGTCGACCAGCTTCAGCCCGGTCAGGTTGGCCAGCACGATGATGCCGCCGAGCATGGTGACCGCGATCCCGCCGAGCAGCGCCAGCGTCGTGGCGGCGTTGCGGCTCTTCGGCTCCCGGAAGGCCGGGACGCCGTTGGAGATCGCCTCGACGCCGGTCAGGGCGGCACAGCCCGAGGAGAAGGCCCTGGCCAGCAGCATCACCGCGGCCAGCGGGAGCAGCGGGTCGAAGAACGGGTCGCCCACCACCGTGTAGTCGGCGGTCGGAGCCTTCAGGGGCTCGCCGAAGCCGAGGATCCGGGTCAGTCCCCAGGCCGTCATGCCGAGCACGCCGATCATGAAGCCGTAGGTGGGAATCGCGAAGAACGTGCCGGACTCGCGGACCCCGCGCAGGTTCATGGCCATCAGCACGATGATCAGCCCCATCGCCCACAGGCCCTCGTTGCCCTCGAGGAACGGCAGCACGGCCTTCGCGTTCTGCACGCCGGACGACACCGACACCGCGACCGTCAGCACGTAGTCGACGAGCAGCGCACTGGCGACCACGAGGCCCCACGTCGGGCCCAGGTTCACCGTTGCGACCTCGTAGTCGCCACCACCGGAGGGGTAGGCGTGCACGGTCTGCCGGTAGGACATCACCACGATCAGCATGACCGCGGCGACCGCGAGCGCGATCTGCCAGGAGAAGGCGAAGCCGGCCATGCCGGCCAGCGACAGGGTGAGCAGGATCTCGTCGGGGGCGTAGGCCACCGAGCTCAGCGCGTCCGAGGCGAACACGGGCAGGGCGATCCGCTTGGGCAGCAGGGTCTCGCCGAGCTGCGCGCTGGCGAGCTTCCGTCCAACCAGCATCCGCTTGACCAGATCGGTGGCGTTCACGACACCGAACCCTATGCCCTTCCGGGCGTGTGGCGGACGAATCCCCGGTGTAGCGTCATCAACACCGGCCGACCGCTAGGGTTCTGCAGCAGGATCCGACCAGGAGTGAAGGGCAGGGGCGATGCACATCGTCATCATGGGGTGCGGGCGCGTGGGCGCATCGCTGGCCCGGGCACTGGAGCGCCGGGGGCACTCGGTCGCCGTGATCGACATCGTCCAGGACGCGTTCCGCCGGCTCGGCCCCGAGTTCCAGGGCAAGACCGTCAAGGGCGTCGGCTTCGACCGGCAGGTGCTCCAGCGCGCGGGCATCGAGCGCGCGGACGGCTTCGCCGCGGTGTCCAGCGGCGACAACTCCAACATCCTGGCCGCCCGCGTCGTGCGCGAGACCTTCGAGGTGCACAACGTCGTGGCCCGCATCTACGACCAGAACCGCGCCGAGGTCTACGAGCGCCTCGGGATCCCCAGCGTCGCCACCGTCCGCTGGGCCGCCGACCAGGTGCTCCGGCGCCTGCTGCCGTCCGGCTCGGAGCCACAGTGGCGGGACCCCTCCGGCAGCGTCCGGCTGATCGAGGTGCACGTCGACCCGGGATGGGTGGGCACGAAGGTCACCGCGATGGAGGCGGCGACCAGGGCACGGATCCCGTTCCTGATGCGCTTCGGCTCGGGCATCGTCCCCGGCGAGGGCACGGTGTTCCAGGACGGCGACCTCGCGTACGCGGCCGTGACCAACGAGCAGGTCAACGATGTCGAGGACATCCTCGGCCGGCCGCCGGTAGAGCACTGAGAACGGGAGGGGCAGCACGTGCGCGTAGCCATCGCCGGAGCCGGCAACGTGGGCCGGTCGATCGCCAGGGAACTGATCGCCAACGGCCACCAGATCCTGTTGATCGACCGTGATCCGAACGCGATCAAGCCCGAGAGCGTCCCGGAGGCCGAGTGGCTGCTGGCGGACGCCTGCGAGCTCGCCAGCCTGGAGGAGGCCGGCCTCGACACCTGTGACGTGGCGATCGCGGCCACCGGAGACGACAAGTCCAACCTGGTGCACACCCTGCTCGCCAAGACCGAGTTCGGCGTCCCGCGCACCGTCGGCCGGGTGAACCACCCCAGCAACGAGTGGATGTTCGACGACCTGTGGGGCGTGGACGTCGCGGTCTCCACCCCTCGCCTGATGTGCGCGCTGGTGGAGGAGGCGGTGACCGTCGGCGACCTCGTGCGGCTGTTCAGCTTCCGCGGGGGCCACGCCAACCTGGTCGAGATGACCCTGCCGGAACTGTCGCCGCGCGTCGGCACCCGGGTCGCAGACCTGAGCCTTCCGGGCGACGCCGTGCTGGTGACGATCATCCGCGACGGTGCCGCCCGCGCGCCCGAGCGGGACGCCGCACTGGAGGCGAACGACGAGCTCCTGTTCGTCGTCGACCCGAGCTACGAGGGCGAACTGGCCCAGTTCCTGGTGCCCCGCACCGTCCGCACCACCGACGCCTGAGGCGCCGGCCGCTCAGGCGATCAGCTCGTAGTAGGGGTTGTACAGGCGACGCTGTCCGTCGACGTAGGACACCCGGCCACTGACCGTCAGTTCGCGCCCGGCGGTGACGCCCGGGATCGCCCGGCGTCCCATCCACACGATGGTCACCGTGCCCGAGCCGTCGTCGAACTCCGCCTCGAGCCACGGGGTGCCGCTGCGCGGCTTCATGGTGAGCACGGTGACCCGGCCCCGCAGGCGCGCCCACTGGCGGTCGCGCAGCTCACTGATCCGGATCGCCCCTGCGGACTCGACGATCTTCTGCCGGGCCTCGGACTCCAGTTCCTCGTTCGACGCGCCGAAGCGGCGCAGTGCGCGGAGGAGCGGATTCGTGCTCGCCATCAGCCCTCCCCTGCCCCCTGGGGCAACGTCATCGGAATCAGCTCGCCGGGCACCATCGGCTTGGCGCCACGCCGTACCACCAGATTACGGAAGAATTCCGCGAACGGGGCCACGGCGGGCGCGTCCGCGTCTCCGAGGGCTGCCTCGCCCAGCAGCGTGCCGCGCAACAGCCAGCGGGGACCCTCGGCGAACCAGATCCGCGACACGTGGAACATCTGCTCCCCGCCAGGACCCTCCTGCGGCAGCACGCGCCGCACCTCCGCCCCGAACGGGCCGTCGGCGACCGACGCCGTGCCGCCACCCTGTTCGGCCTCCTCCAGCACGTCCTCACGGAGCTCGTCCGCCAGGCCACCGCTGGCAGGGGCGGCGAACAGCGCCACCTCCAGCCCGGAGTTCTTCCAGACCGCGGTGACGGCCTGTACGGCCTGGGTCGCCTCGTTCACCTGCAGCTGCAGGCCCAGGCCGTCCCAGGGCGTGATGACGAGGCAGCCCAGGTCGATCCGCGTGACGCCGTCGCCGCCCAGCTCCACCTCCTCGGAGTCGAACGGCCCGTCCTCCCGCCAGTCGGTCGTGTCGACGGGCTCGTCGTCGATCTCCTCCTCGGACTCCTCGAGGTCGGAGTCCTCGACCTCCAGGTCGTCGTCGGCCTCCTCCGCTGCGTCCGGGTCCACGTCGAGCTCGTGCTCGCCGGCATCGTCGCCGACGATCTCCAGCGCCTCCTCCTCGGTGTCCACCGGGTCGGAGTCGACGGGCCTGCGCTTGCGCCCAAAGATCACTTCTTCACCTCTGTCGTCGTGTTCGCGACCTCCGTGGCCGCCCATTCCGCGACCCCTCCGGTCGAGCCGTGGCCGCGTTCGCCGCGGTGGCTCTCCGGGAGGTGGTCGAGCAGTTCGAATTCCGCCTCGGCCACCCGCTGCACCACCAGCTGGGCGATGAGGTCGCCACGTCGCAGGCTGATCGCCCGGGACGTGTCAGTGTTCAGCAGGCTGATCCGGATCTCCCCGCGGTAGCCGGCGTCCACTGTTCCGGGGGCGTTCACGATGGTCAGCCCCGAGCGGGCGGCGAGCCCGGAGCGCGGGTGGACGAACGCCGCCCAGCCCTCCGGCAGGGCGATCGCCAGACCGGTGCCCACCAGCTTCCGCTCCCCCGGCGCCAGGTCGCAGTCCTCCGCGATGGCGAGGTCCGCCCCCGCATCGCCGGCGTGCGCGTAGCCGGGCACGGGCATCTCCGGGTCCAGCCTGCGGAGGCCGACCCGAACCCTTTCCGGGCTGGCCGAGGTCATTGCGGCAGTCTAGCCGGGGCGCGGCTCAGGTCCGGGACGGCGAGATGGCCGCCTCGATCGCCCGGGCGAGCTCCGCCGGGCGCCGGCTCGAGACCAGCCAGTACGGGTGCGGGTCGGCGGGGTCGTCCACGGCCACCTCCACCGACCCGGGAACGTAGCCGCGCAGCACCAGCCACGCGTCGTGGTCGGCCTCGGCGCCGCTGCGCCGACGCGTGGACGCCCGGTCGTGCACCGTGACAGCGCCCACGTAGGCCCACTCCAGCAGCGCGTCGCCGGCATGCAGCCCGTCCTGCTCGACCGCGACCACCACCTGGCCGTACCGCAGCAGCGCTGCGGTGATCGCCGCGGCCGTCACGGCCCCGGCGACGAGTGCCACCAGGGGCCCGGCGTAGAAGCCGACGGCGGTGACGAAGCTCACCGCGAAGAACAGGCCCGTCACCCACCAGCTCGCCGGGACGCGGAGTCGTTCGCGGTACGTCATTGATCCACGCTAGCGGTGCTTGGCAGGATGGCGTCAGGAGGACATGTGAACACGTCGCAGAAACTGCTCTGGAACCTGTACGCGGGCGCGATCGGCGCGGCCACCACCGTGCTCGCCGCCAAGGCGGTGAACGCGGTCTGGGAGATGGCCACGGGAGACGCCCCGCCGGAGCCCAACGACCCCGAGGTCCCGCTGCGGCGCGCGCTCACGTGGGCGATCGCCAGCGGCATCGGCATCGGGCTGTCGCAGCTCATGGTGAACCGGTTCGCCGCGGCCCAGTGGACCCGCGTCATGGGAACGCCGGCGCCGCGCTTCAACAAGACGAGCCTGCGGATCTAGGGTCCGGACCGGGCCGCGCGGTGCGGCCCGACGGGTGGCGGCCGGTCAGCCGGCGCAGTCGACGCAGTAGATGAGGCCGTTGCGGACCTCGGCGATCTGGCTGCGGTGCTTCACGAGGAAGCAGGATGCGCAGGTGAACTCGTCCGCCTGGCGCGGCAGGACCCGCACCGTCAGTTCCTCGTGGGACAGGTCGGCGCCGGGCAGCTCGAAAGTCTCGGCCGCCTCGACCTCGTCCTCGTCGACCTTGCCGGAGTTCTTGTCGTTCCGACGGGTCTTGAGTTCCTCGATCGAGTCTTCGCTCTCTTCGTCGGTCTTGCGAGGGGCGTCGTAGTCGGTCGCCATGAGTTCTGATTCATCTCCGTTCCGCGGTGCCCGCGTTGGCGGTGCTCCAGGCATCTCGTGCGAGGAATGCATATCACATCCCCGCGCCGTTCCGGCCCCTCCACCAGATCCGGCGGTGCGGTGCGGCGGTCGCGCCGACGTCCGGTTGGGGGGTCGGCTTGGTAGGTTACCTGCAGACACAAACCCAGAAGGGGCGATGACTCACCGAGACCGGGACGGCAATGCCAGGAACCCGGTGCGCCAGCCCCCACATGCCACCCGTCTGGAGATCGACATGGACAGCGCGCTGACCCCGCGGGAGATCCAGGCACGCGTCCGTGCCGGTGAGTCGCTCGAGGACGTGGCCAGGGCCGCCGGGATGGGGATCGAGTGGGTGGAGCCGTTCGCCGCCCCCGTCCTCGCCGAGCGCGAGTTCGTCGCGGGACAGGCGCAGTCGCACCCCGTGCGCCGCGGCTCGGAGACGATCGCCCACCGCACCCTCGCCGAGGTCGTCGCCGATCGGCTCGCCTCCCGCCGCGTGGACACCGACACCCTCACCTGGGACGCCTGGAAGCTCGAGGGACGCCGCTGGGCGGTGCGGGTCGACTACGACTCCGGCAAGGCGCACCGGGAGGCCCGGTTCGTCTACGACGCCGGCAGCCGGTTCTCCGTCGCGGACAACGACGACGCGCTGTGGCTGCTCGGCCTGCACTCGGCGTCCCACGGCCCGCAACCCGGTCGCCGCCGCCGTGAGGAGGAGGCCGAGCCCACGGTCGGCCTGAACGACGAGCTCGCCCTGGTGCGCGTGGTCCAGCCCCGTGCCGACGAGCCGTCCGACCCCGACGACACGATGCCGCTGGACGAGCTGGACGGCGAGGTCGACGACGCCTACGCGGAGGGCGAACTCGCCGAGGTGGACGGCCTGTACGACATCGTGCCGGCGCCGGACTCCGGGCTGGACGTGCTCTACGACATGCTGTCCAGCTTCGACGAGGACTCCGTGCAGATCTATGCCGGGCTGATCCGCGCTGCCGACGCCCCGCAGGCCCGTCCCGTGCTCGACGAGCCCGCGAGCCTGCTCGACGAGCCCGCGGACCTGCTCGACGAGCCCGCCCCCGCAGAGCAGGACGACGCCGCACCGGAGCTGCCCCCGGCGGAGGAGGAGGACGAGGCGCCCGAGCGCGTGGTCACCGAACCCGAGCAGCCGGCGCTGGTCGAGGAGGAGCCCGAGGAGCAGAAGTCCGCCCGGCCCAAGCGCAAGCGGGCGTCGGTCCCCAGCTGGGACGAGATCATGTTCGGCGCTCCGAAGAGCCCGAAGAAGCGTTGACTCAGGCCCGCTCGAACGGCAAGGGCTCGGGGCTCAGCGTCACCGCGGCCACCTGCCGCGTGACGCGACGCCGGTGGTGCCGGCGGCACAGCACCTGGTAGGCGACCTCCGCGGAATCGGTGTCGCCCACCACGACCTGCGACCCCTCGGTGACCATCTGGCCGTTCACGGTGCGGGCGTTGTGGGTGGCCGGTTCGCCGCACCAGCAGCGCGGGCGCACCTGCAGCAGCTCCATCCGGTCGCACAGTTCCACCAGCCGCTGGGACGCGGGGAACAGCTGGGTCCGGAAGTCGGTGAGGATCCCGAAGCAGAAGACGTCGATCTGGAGCTCGTCGACGACACGCGCCAGCTGGTCGACGTGGGCGACGGTGAAGAACTGCGCCTCGTCGCAGACGAGGAAGTCGATCCGCTGGCCGGCGGTGAGCTCGGCCACGACGTAGCGCCAGAAGTCGAGGTCCGCGGTGACCTCGGTCGCGGGCGCCGTCAGCCCGATGCGCGACGTGATGGCCGGCTCTCCCGACCGGTCCAGCATGGTGAACAACCGGCCCTTCCGGCCGGCTTCCGACTCGGTGTAGGCGACCTGGAGCGCCAGCGTCGACTTGCCGCAGTCCATGGGACCGGTGAAGTAGGTCAGTTCAGCCACGGGCGTCATTCTCGCCCACGCTCGGCACAGGTACCTACTCGATGACCGCCCTCGTGCGCCACGATGGGCAACCGGGTAGTGGCGGGACGAAAACCGACGAGGACGGACGGGGTGGACATGGAGCGACAGCACCGGGACGAACCGTCGGGCGACGTGCGGGTCCGCCGCGTGCTGCCGGCCACTCTGGAACGGACCTGGCACGCCTGGACACGCCCGGACGAGTTCGCCGCCTGGGTCTGGCCGCCGTCGTTCGCCTCCTACGCGTCGATGGACGTCGCGGTCGGCGGCCGTTTCCTCCTCACCTCTGCGGCCGCCGGGATCGGGGCGTCGGGCACGTACCTCGCCGTCGAGGAACCGACCCGGCTGGTCTTCACCTGGTGCTGGGACGGGGAGGAGGACAGCACCACGGTGACAGTGACGCTGGGCGGCCTCGGGTCGGGCACAGAGCTCAACCTGCGGCACGAGGGGTTTACCTCCCCGCAGGCCCGCGACGACCACGAGCGTGGCTGGACCGACTGCCTGGAGCGCCTACCGGGCCTCCTGGCCGGGGGGTAGCGACTCAGGCCAGGATCAGCGGGACGGTCATCTCCTCCGCGGTCAGCGATCCGTGCATGCCGACCAGCCGCAGCTCCTTCGGCAGGGTGCGCGTCATCACCGCACCGTCGTCCGCCATCGCGACGAGGACGTCGCCGAAGCGGCCCGCCAGCCGTGGGGACACCTCGCCGAACCAGCCCTCCTCGACCGCCTCCTGGCGGCGACGCACCCAGGCCTGCTCCCCCAGCCGGTCGCGCCAGCGGGCGGCGACGGCGTCCGGGTGGCGCGTCATCAGCTGCCGGAGGCGCCCCTCCCCGGCCAGCGCGGTCACGTCCGCGAGCAGTTCCGGCTCGTCCTCGACGACCACGCGGTTCGCGCGCGGGACGTTCACCATGCCGTGGTCGCCGGTGACGACGATCACGACGTCATCCCCGAGCTCGTCCCGCAGGCGGGCGACGAGCGCGTCGACCGTCGCGAGCTGGGCGAGCCAGGGCCCGGACCCGACGCCGTGCTCGTGCCCGGCGTGGTCGAGCTGGCGCTCGTAGAAGTAGCCGAGCGTGCGAGGGCCGGCGGTCACCGCCTGTCCGGCGAGCGCCACCCGGCGCGCGGCGTCCGTCTCGTCGTGCACCGGGAGGAACGACGGGCCGCGCAGCGCGGCGGTGGTGAGGCCGGTGCCGGCGAAGAAGGCCGGGGCGATGGCCGCCGTCCGCACACCCGCCCGCTCGAGGCGCTCGAAGGCGGTGAGTTGCGGCTGCACGTCCAGGCCGTTGATGTCCGGCGGCCAGCGGAGGGTCTGCAGGACGCGCTGCGCCTCGGGGTACCAGAAGGCGTAGCCCGCGATGCCGTGACGGCCGGGTGCCAGCCCCGTGCCCAGGCTCGTGATGGACGTCGCCGTCGTGCTCGGCACGCCGGAGGTGATGGTCCGGCCCGCACCGGCGGCCAGGAACGGCGCCTCCGCGGCGTAGGTGGCGAGCTGCGCAGCGCCCAGGCCGTCCACGAGCACGACGAGGTAGCGCTCGGCGTCGGGAAGCCCCAGGACGTCCTGCGCACCCGGGACGCCCAGGTGTGCGGCGAGGCTGGGCAGCAGGTCAGCGAGCGTGGACCGGCCGTAGCCGGGGACCACCGGAGCGCTCACCCGCGGGAGCCGGTCGCCAACTGCAACGCCGTGCCGAAGGTGATCAGCTGCGAGACCTTCGTGTCGCCGTCACCGGCGGCGCTGATCCGTACGGTGAGGTCGTCACCGGCGAGCATGCCGGTGAGGCCGTGGTCGGCATCGCACTCCGGGTCCGCACAGTGCGCCGGCTCGAGGTCGATGCGGCGCATCGTTCCCCAGACGATCGTCAGCCAGGCCTCCGCGACGGAGGACTTCCCCGCGCCGTAGCGCTCGGGACGGGAGATCGTCTGGCTCAGCGCCACCGAGTTGATCTCGCGCAGCGGAACCGACTCGGTCGTGGTCAGGGCCTGCGACTCGCCGGGGTTGTCCCCCTCGTCCGTGTGCGCCACGATCAGCCGGGTCCCGGTGAGCACGAGGACGGAGAGGTGTCGCTGGATCTCCTCGCGGTTGAACGTCGCCTCGTGGTGCACCAGGTGCGCGATCGGCTCCTCCGGCCCGAGGGCGAGCGAGACGGCGTCAGCCACCAGTTCGGGGAAGTAGCCGCAGCCATGGATCTCGGAGAGAAGGCCCGGCGGCAGGTGCAGCGCAGGACGAGGCGTCATTCCGCCATCTTCCCACGCGGCGCCGGTCGCTCCCCAATTCGCGGATCGGGCGGCCGCTCCCTACTCAGGCCCGGGCTCGTCTGCTCCTCGCAGGCCAGCCGCTCCCTACTCAGGCGCGGGCTCGTCTGCTCCTCGCAGTTCGTTCCTCACTGCTCGTCGAGACTCGTCGCGGTTCAGCCGCTCCCTACCCAGGCCCGGGCCTCGTCTGCTCCTCGCAGTTCGTTCCTCACTGCTCGTCGAGACTCGTCGCGGGCCAGCCGCTCCCGCGGCTGGCCCTGCTCCTCGTCTAGTGTGTGGTGGCGTGAGCACCCGTCCATTCATCGCCGCACGCGTGGAGGAGTTCATCGACCGGCGGGTGGAGGGCCTCCTGCGCGTGCTCGGCTGGCGGGAGAAGGTGATCTGCTACACCGGCTACGGCACGAGTGAGAGCGTGCGGGTGCTCGGCCGGGTGGTGCTGGTGCCCAAGCGGGCCCGCAGCGGCCTGGGCAAGGCCACCGAGGACCTGATCAAGCGCCGGGGCTTCCGCAACTTCTTCAGCACCGCCGTCGTCCGCGCCGCCGTCACCATCACGGTCGGCGACCAGGTGGTCAGCATCACCACCGACCGCGGGGGCTACATCGACGCCCGCATCCGCAACCACGGACTCGAGCCGGGCTGGCGACAGGTGCGCGTGCGCAGCCGCACCTCGAAGGTGTCGCTCGCCGACGTGCACGTGATCGGCGACGACGTCGACTTCGGGCTCATCTCCGACATCGACGACACCGTCATCACGACCTGGCTGCCGCGTCCGATGATCGCGGCGTGGAACTCCTTCATCCGCGACGAGTCGGCACGGCAGGCCGTCCCCGGCGTGGCCCGGATGTACCAGGCGCTGCTCGCCGAGCACCTCGGCGCACCGGTGGTCTACATCTCGACCGGCGCCTGGAACACCCACGGCTTCCTGTCCCGGTTCCTCAAGCGGCACGGCTTCCCCGCCGGGGCCATGCTGCTCACGGACTGGGGGCCGACCAACACCGGCTGGTTCCGCTCCGGCGTCGCCCACAAGGCCGATACGCTGCTGCAGCTGACCCGTGACTTCCCGCGCATCTCCTGGGTGCTGGTGGGCGACGACGGCCAGCACGACCCGGTGACCTACGCCAACTTCGCCAACGTGGCCCCCGACCGGGTACGGGCGATCGCGATCCGCCAGCTCTCGCCCACCGAACAGGTGCTCGCCCACGGCACCACCACCGTCCTGCCGGAGGAGCAGCAGGCCGCGGCCGACACACCCTGGGTGGTCGCACCCGATGGACGCGGACTGCTCGCCGGGCTGCGCGCGCTCCCCGACGTCCTATGACGAACTGACGAAAGAAGGAAGTACAGCCAGATGGTTGCCAAGCCGCCGGTCGATGACGAGGTCGCCGAACGCATCGTCGACATCGACGTGTCCGAGGAGATGGAGACCAGCTTCCTCGAGTACGCCTACTCGGTCATCTACTCCCGGGCGCTCCCCGACGCCAGGGACGGCCTGAAGCCGGTCCAGCGTCGCATCCTCTACACGATGGACCAGATGCGGATCCGTCCCGACGTGTCGCACGTGAAGTGCTCCCGGGTCGTCGGCCAGGTGATGGGCCTCTACCACCCCCACGGCGACTCCGCGATCTACGACGCCCTCGTCCGGCTCGCCCAGCCGTGGGCGATGCGGCTGCCGACGGTCGACGGCCACGGCAACTTCGGCTCGCTCGACTCCGGGCCGGCCGCGATGCGGTACACCGAGTGCCGGATGGCGCCGGCGGCGGTCGCCATGACCGCGGACATCGAGTCCGACACCGTCGACTTCCGCCCGAACTACGACGGCAAGGAGTCCGAGCCGACGGTGCTGCCGTCCGCCTTCCCCAACCTGCTGGTCAACGGCAGCACCGGGATCGCCGTCGGCATGGCGACCAACATCCCGCCGCACAACCTGATCGAAGTCGTGCAGGCGCTGAAGCACCTGCTGTGGCACCCGGACGCCGACACCGACGAGCTGATGCGGTTCGTGCCCGGCCCCGACTTCCCCGAGGGCGGGAAGATCATCGGCCTGGACGGCATCCGTGAGGCGTACGCGACCGGACGCGGCAGCTTCCGCGTCCGCTCCTCCGCGCGGATCGAACAGGTGCACCCGCGCCGCAAGGGCATCGTGGTCACCGAGCTCCCCTACCTGATCGGCCCCGAGCGGATCATCGAGCAGGTCAAGACGCTGGTCGGCAACAAGAAGCTGACCGGCATCGCCGACATCAAGGACCTCACCGACCTCGCCAACGGCACCCGCCTGGTGATCGAGGTGAAGAACGGCTTCAACCCCGAGGCCCTGCTGGAGGAGCTCTACCGGCTCACCAAGCTCGAGGACTCGTTCGCGATCAACAACGTCGCGCTGGTCGACGGCCAGCCGAACACCATGCCGCTCAAGCAGATGCTCGAGGTGTTCCTCGACCACCGCCTCCAGGTGATCCGCCGCCGCTCCTCGTTCCTGCTGGGCAAGGCGAGGGATCGCCTCCACCTCGTCGAGGGCCTGCTCATCGCCATCGTCGACATCGACGACGTGATCGCCATCATCCGGTCCTCCGACGACGGCGCCCAGGCGCGGTCGCGGCTGATGGACGCCTTCGAGCTCACAGAGCTGCAGGCCAACTACATCCTCGACATGCAGCTGCGGCGGCTGACGAAGTTCTCCACGATCGAGCTCGAGGCCGAGCGCGACAAGCTCTGGCTGACCATCAACGACCTCCAGGGCATCCTCGACTCCGACCAGCGGCTGCGCGAGGTGACCGCGCACGAGCTGGACGAGGTGGCACGCACCCACGGCACGCCGCGCCGGACGATCCTGCTGGCGTCCGCGGGCAACCAGGTGACGGCGGCGAAGGCGTCCGGGGCCGCCCTCGAGATCGCCGACGACCCCTGCTGGGTGATGTTGTCCTCCACCGGGCTCCTGGCGCGCACCGACAATGACGAGCCGCTGCCGACGTCCGGCCCGCGGGCGACGCACGACGTGATCAGCTCGGCGGTCCGCACCACCGCGCGCGGGGAGTTCTGCGTGCTCACCAACCGCGGGCGCCTGGTGCGCGGCCAGGCCATCGACGTGCCGTCGGTACCGGTGACCGCAGCAGCCCCCAACCTGCAGGGTGGGTCGCCGGCGGCCGAGTTGCTGCCGCTCGACCCCGGTGAGCGCATCCTCGGGCTCGGCACGCTCGGCGAGGGCACGTTCGGCTGGGCCGTGGGCACCCGCCAGGGCGTGGTGAAGCGGGTGAACCCCGAGATCATCGGCAAGGACGCCTGGGACATCATCCGCCTCGACGACGGCGACGAGGTCGTCGGTGCGGTCGAGCTCGTCCACGACCTGGTCGAGCTGGTGTTCATCACCAGCGACGCGCAACTGCTGCACTTCCCCGCCTCCGGGGTGCGCCCACAGGGCCGCTCGGGCGGCGGCATGGCGGGCATCAAGCTCGACCGCGGCGCCCGGGTGGTGTTCTTCGGCGCGATGCCGATCGCCGACTCGTCGGTCGTCACCGTGGCGGGGTCGTCCTCCGCCCTCCCGGGCACGGAGACGGGGAGCGTGAAGGTCACTCCCCTCGCGGAGTACCCGGGCAAGGGGCGCGCGACCGGCGGCGTCCGTTGCCAGCGGTTCCTGAAGGGCGAGGACGGCCTGGTTCTCGCCTGGGCCGGGCCGGACCCGGCGATCGCGGCCGCCGCCAGCGGGACGCCGATCGACCTGCCCGCCCCCGACCCGCGCCGCGACATGTCGGGGACACCCGCGCCCCAACCGATCGCCGCCGTCGGCTCCCGCTACCACGCCTGAGCGGC
Organism: Propionicimonas sp. T2.31MG-18; assembly: GCF_964266745.1. Classification (NCBI taxonomy): domain Bacteria; kingdom Bacillati; phylum Actinomycetota; class Actinomycetes; order Propionibacteriales; family Nocardioidaceae; genus Propionicimonas; species Propionicimonas sp. T2.31MG-18. The sequence goes on along the minus strand of NZ_CAXWGX010000027.1, from coordinate 223,045 downwards.
CCTGCGCCCCGGGTGGGGCGTCCGGCCGGTCGCTCGCCCGGGACTCCTGTCACCCGTTCGGGGACTTGGGTCCTCCGGATCCCGACCTACGGTGGAGGCACCGTCAGCAGTGACGTCGGGGGGCGTCCGCGACGGGAGCGTGCTCGCGCCGGGGGGGGCGCCGAGCCACGCCGGGTCCGGCAGCTGGGGCGATGCCCCGGCGCCGGACCCCCACCCCGTGGGACGATGCCCGCGTGACCGAGTGGATCCTGACCTCCTGCGCCGTCCTCGCCCTCGCCGGGGCCGGAGCGTCCTGGTGGTGGGCGGCATCGGCCCGCGCCGCCCGCGACGAGGTGCTCGCCGTCGCCGAGCAGGCCCGACACGCCGTCGCGGGCCTCTCAGGACCGGCCACGGCAGACCCCGCACCACTACCCCCGGAGGCGGCGGTCGACCCCGTCCCGTTGGCGCTCGAGCCCGGGACCGGCGTCACCTGGAGACTGCGCAACACCTCGCCCGACGCCCTGGTGATCGAGGACCTGGCCAACCCCGGCGACTTCGTCCGCCGTCCGTTCGACGCCCTGCCCGCCGCGGTCGCGGCCGGTGACGCGACGGACGTCACCCTCGTCGGGGCGTGGGGCCACCCGCTCCCCGCGGCGATGGACCTGCGCCTGGCCGGTGTCGACCGGGTCGTCCGGGTGCCGCTGCCGTCCGGCATCGGCTGAGAGCGTCGGCGGAGGGTCAGTCCTCCGCGTCCTCCGGGGAGCCCGGCGACGACGGCCCGTCCTCCCCGGGCAGGTCGGCGTCCTCGGGGTCGACGTAGGGGTGCGGCGTCGCACCGGGGGCCTCCAGCGTCCCCGCGACGTCGGCGACGTACAGCTGCAACTCCCGCTCGGTGCGCCGGTAGCCGGTGGACGGCGGCCTCTTGGGCAGGTCGAGGTCGAATCGCGGCACCCGCTGGTACGGCACGGACGCGAGCAGGTCGGCGATCATATTCAGCCGGGCCCGCTTCTTGTCCTCGGCCTCGACCACCCGCCACCGGTTCCCCGGCAGGTCGGTGTGCACGAACATCTCGTCCTTGGCCCGGCTGTACTCCTCCCAGCGCGTCAGCGACTCCAGGTCGGTCGGCGAGAGCTTCCAGCGGCGCATCGGGTCGGTGAGACGGGAGCGGAACCGCTTCTCCTGCTCCTTGCCGGACACGGAGAACCAGTACTTGCGCAGCATGATGCCGTCCTCCATCAGCATCTGCTCGAAGATCGGGCACTGGCGCAGGAACCGCTGGTACTCCGCAGCCGTGCAGTAGCCCATCACGCGCTCCACGCCCGCGCGGTTGTACCAGGAACGGTCGAACAGGCGGATCTCCCCTGCGGCGGGCAGGTGCTCGATGTAGCGCTGGAAGTACCACTGCGTGCGCTCGCGCTCGGTCGGCGCGGGAAGCGCGACGATGCGGGCCACCCGCGGGTTCAGATACTCGGTGATCCGCTTGATCGCGCCGCCCTTCCCTGCGGCGTCACGGCCCTCGAAGATCACCACCAGGCGCCTGCCCTCTGTGCGGATCCACTCCTGCATCTCCACCAGCTCGGCCTGGAGCCGGTTCAGTTCGGCCTCGTAGAGCTCGTCGTCGAGTTTCGGGCGCTTCTTCGATCCCATGCGGGCAATCGTTGCACCCCGCGGGTCCCCGCGCAGGACCCGCGGGAATGCTCGTGCCTACTTGACGCCCATCTTCCCCAGCGCGTCCTTCAGCGCGGCCTTCGCGATGTCGACCTGCTTCTGGTACTCGGCGAGGTTGCCGGCCCGCAGGGCCGCGTCCGCTGCGGTGAACGCCGCGTCCGCCTTCTGCAGCGCGGTCACGGCCGCCTGCTGGTCGGTTCCGGACGGCGTCCCCGGCTGGTTCGGCTGGCCGGGCTGGTCGGGCCCGCCCGGCGTCGTCCCCGGATCCTCGCCGGTGCTGGCACCCGCGTCGCCGGCGAACACCTGGTCGAGCGCCTCCTGCAGGGTCGCGGCGATCCCCACGTGTTCACCGAACCGCACGGCCACGAGCTGGAGCGTCGGGTAGGACCCGCTGCCGCCCTCGCGCATGGTGTAGATCGGCATCACGTAGAGCAGGCCTGAGCCCATCGGCAGCGTCAGCAGGTTCCCGTAGCGCGCCTTCGCCGAGCCCTGGTTCAGGTAGGACCGCAGCAGGTCGGCGAACTTCTGGTCGGTCGTCATGGCGTTCGCCGTCTGGCTCGGACCGGCGATCTGCTGCGTGTCCGACATCCGCAGTACCCGGAGCTTCCCGTAGTCGGGGCTGGTCGCCTCGGCCACCACCGACAGGTAGGACGCCAGGTTCTGCCGGTTGTACGGCACGAAGACCGCCGTCTGGCTGAACACCGGGGAGCTGTCACCCGGCCACTTGATCGAGAGGTAGTACGGCGGCTCCGCTGCGGAGCTCTGTGTGGTCTCCGCCTGTCCCGGCATGGATGCGACCGGGTCGGCCGGCACCTGCCACAGGTCGGACTGCTGGTACCACGCGTTGGGGTCGGTCATGTGGTAGCGGGTCAGCACCTGCCGCTGCACGCGGAACAGGTCCTCGGGGTAGCGCAGGTGGGCGAGCAGGTCGGGCGTGATCTCCGAGCGGGGCTTCAGGATGTCCGGGAACGCCTTGCCGTACGCCTGCAGGATCGGGTCCTCCGGCTCCCAGGCGTACAGGGCGACCGTGCCGTTGCTCGCGTCCACCACGGCCTTCACCGAGTTGCGCATGTAGTTCAGCGCCTGGTCCGCGCCCGGCCCCGGGTTGTTCTGCGCGTCGGTGATGGCCGAGCGCAGGGACACCAGCTGGCTGTTGGGGTAGTTGCGGCTGGTCGTGTAGCCGTCGACGATCCAGACCAGCCGGTGGTCCACGACCGCCGGGTAGATGTTGGAGTCGAGCGTCAGCCAGGGCGCCACCTGGGACACCCGCTCCTGGGGCGTGCGGTCGTACAGGATCCGGGACTGCGAGTTGACGCGGTCGGAGAGCAGGATGTTCAGGTCCATGAAGTGCGCCGCGTACAGCACCCGGGTGAACCAGTCACCCATCGGCACGCCGCCGGTGCCGGCGTAGGTGTTGGTGGCCTGGTTCGCGTCCGGGGTGTCGAACTCGATCGGCGGCTCGCCGGGCTCGCGTCCGACGATCGCGAAGGCCGTGGTGTTCTCGCCGAAGTAGATGCGTCCCTCGTACTCGGGAAGGGCGCCCTCCGGCGGCAGGTTCTTCTCGATCCACACCGGGTCGCCGGAAGAACTGCGCTGGTTGCCGTACGCGGCCACCAGCCCGTAGCCGTGCGTGTAGACGGTGTGGACGTTGTTCCAGTTCTGGTCGGGGAGCTTCGCGTAGTTGATCTCGCGGGCGGCCACCACGGCGTCGGTCTCGGTGCCGTCGATGACGTACCGGTCGACGTCCAGCATCTCGGGGAAGGTGTACCAGCCGCGCAGCTGCTGCTGGTTCTCGAAGGTCGGCGCCACCACCGCCGGGTCGATCAGCCGGATGCCGGGCAGCGTCTCCGCGTCCTGCTTCAGCTGGCCGGGACGCACCTGGGTGACCGCGGCGTACGGCTCGACCTCGGTCTTGTCGATGTCGTAGGCCGTCCGGGTCGCGGCGATGTGGTTCGAGATGTAGGGACCCTCCAGCACGGGCTCGTTGGGCTTCACCTGGAAGCTCTGGACGACCAGCGGATAGATCAGTCCGAGGATCAGCCCGGAGACGACCATCAGCACCAGCGAGGTGGCGGCGACCGTCCAGCGCCGCAGGAACCCGTTGGCGAACAGGACCGCTGCCACGAGGAACGAGATCACGGCCATCACGAGCTTCGCGGTGAGCCGTGAGTGGTCGTCGGTGTACTGCATGCCGGTGAACAGCGTGCCCTGCTGGAGCAGGAAGCCGTACCGGTCGAGCAGGTTCTGCAGGCCGTAGCCCACCAGCAGCAGCCCGGCGAGGACGGACAGGTGCACGCGGGCGCCGTTGCCCCGGGCGGCCCGCCCACGCCCCGAGGCGATCCCGCCGACGGCGAAGTGCACGGCCGCGGCGGCGATGAGCGCGAAGAAGACCGCCCCGAGCAGGAAGGACAGCACGTCCTGCCAGATCGGGTACTCGAAGACGTAGAAGCTCGCATCGAGCCCGAAGTAGGGGTCGGTGGTGCCGAACGGCACCCGGTTCCACCACGCCAGGTACTCCAGCGACTGCCCCACGGCGGATGCGCCGGCGACGAGGCCGAGGAACGCCGACGGCACCAGGATCGCCAGCCAGATGTTCGCCTCGAGCAGGTCACGGTAGCGGTCGAGGACGGCGCTCTGGCCGGTGCGCCGGGAGGCGGGCCGCAGGCGGTACGCCATCCACATGTTCCCGCCCACGAGGACGGCCATGGCGAGCGCGAACGCGCTGAACAGCAGGACCTGGGCGAGGAGCTGGGTGCTGAAGACCTGCGGGAACGACACCGAGTCGAACCACAGCTTCGTGGTCCAGACCTCGGAGAAGATCACGAAGGCCGTGACCAGGGCGGCGAGCACCAGGATCGTCGGCACCAACGGTCCACGGCGCGTCACCTGCGACGACACGTTCACATCCACTCCTCACGGGCCGCGGCCGGTGCGCGGCCTCGGGTCACTCCAATGTATGCGCCAGCGCGGCAGCCAGGGCGGGCACCAGGTCGGCACCGCCGAGCAGGTCGCCGTCCTGGTCGCGGACGCGGGCCACGCCGTGGCTGTCGCCGTCACGGGTCACGCCGACGACGACCCGCAGGTCGAGGCGTCGCGGGTGCGCGGCGACGGCCAGCGCCGCCTCCTCGGGACTCTCGGGCAGTTCGGCCTCCGCGTCCGCGGGGAGGAAGGCACGTTCCACCGCGAGCACGCAGCCGGCGACCGTCTGCGGCCAGGTGATGCGCGCGAGCGCCTCGCCCAGGTCGGTGCCGGCGTGGAACTCGTCCTGCTCGATGGAGCTGAAGCCGTCCGGAGAGGTCACCGACAAGTGCTCGGCCAGCGCCGGTTCCGCTGCGATCAGGTCGGCGGTGCGCACGAGGGCGAAGAGGCGGGCGGGCTGGTCCCAGCCGAGGCGGGCGACGTGGCGCTCGACCTCCACCAGCGCCGCGACGAGGGCGTCGTTCACTGGCACCCCACCACCGAGTCAGCGGTCTCGGGCCTGGTCAGCGCCGCCAGCGACTGGATCGCTCCGCTGAGGGTGTCCACCGGCACCAGCCGCAGACCCGGGGGCACCGCGCCGACGTCGACACAGTTGCGCTTGGGCAGCAGGAAGACCGTCGCGCCGTCGCGCGACGCGGCGGCGATCTTCTCCTGGACGCCGCCGATCGCTCCCACCGTGCCCTCCGCGTCGATGGTCCCGGTGCCCGCGATCACCCTGCCGTCGGCGATGTCCGCCTCGGTGAGCTTGTCCGTGATGGCGAGGGCGAACATCAACCCCGCGCTGGACCCGCCGACGGCCGGGTCGATGGCGAAGGTGACCTTCGGCTTGTAGGTGTAGCCCGTGGTCAGCGTGATGCCGACGATCGGCCGGTCGGGGTTGGCCGCGGTCGCGCGGGTGGTCACCGTGAGCTGGAGTCGCTCGTTGTCGCGCAGCACCGTGAACAGCACGGCCTCGCCCACGTGGTGGGCGGCGACAGCCTCCTGGACGTCCGCGACGGTGGTGGTGGTGCCCTCGTCGACGGCCTGGATCAGGTCGCCGGGGACGAGGATGTTGTTCGACGGGCCGGACGTGGTGACCGAGCGCACCATGGGCCAGCTCGCCACCGGGACGCCGGCCTGCCGCAGGGCGGCCACGACGGCCTCGGACTGCGACCCGGCCATCAGCACGGACTCCTCGCGGTCGATGTCGCTGGAGGACTCCCCCGTCGGGTACACCGCGGTGCGCGGCAGCACCTCACGGGAGGGCAGCCAGTAGGCGAACAGCATCTCCGGAAGGCTCAGCGAGCCGCCCGGCGGCGTCACGCCCACCGTGGTCATGAGCAGCGACCCGGTCGTCGGGAAGGTCTTCGCACCGGAGATCTCGATCGCACTGTTCTCCGCGGCGATCAGGTCGTGGGTCCCCCCGGGCGACCAGGTGACGAAGGGCACCGGGACGAGTGCGATCACCGCGGCCAGCACGACGAACAGCACGGCCGACACCGTCGCCGTCCACGTCTGCCTGGTCACGTCCCGCCCTTCCGGCCCGCATCAGGGGCCACCCGTTCCGACCCCCGACCCTACCGTGCCGGCAGCACCGTGGCTTGGCAGGTGCGGGACAATGGAGACCACGCCAGCGTGAGGAGCCCGATGACCGACCCGTCGAACCCTGATCGTCCCGAGCCGGACGGCGAGGAGGAGGCCCTGCTGCGGTTCCTCGCCCAGTTCGGCATCACGCCGGGGCCCGACGGGCGCCTCGACATCGAGTCCCTGCTGGGGCGCATGCAGGGACTGATGGGCGCCTTCACCAGCCAGATGGCCAGCTTCGGCAAGTCGGATGCGGAGTCCGGCATGAACTGGGGCTTCACCAGGGACATCGTCCGCCGGGCGACCGCCGCCGCCGGCGCCGATCCCGAGCCGACGGCGGCCCAGCAGGCACAGGTCCGCGACGCCGTTGCGCTCGCCGACCTCTGGCTCGACGAGGAGATCGCCTTCGACCGGCTCGGCGTCCCCGCCCGTGCCTGGACCCGCTCGGAGTGGGTCGAGCTGACCTATCCGACCTGGCAGCAGCTGGTGCGGCCGGTGGTCAGCCGCCTGTACGCCGCGCTGCGGGCCCTCATCGAGAGCCAGGGCCAGGTGCCCGCTGCCGAGCCGATGCTGCGGATGGCCCTGACCGGCATGTTCGCCGCCCAGATCGGGCAGTCGCTCGCCGGGCTCGCCACCACGTCGGTCAGCGCCGGTGACACCGGCCTGCCGCTCACCGGGCAGCCCCTGGTCGCGCTGCTGCCCACCAACATCGCCGCGTTCGCCGACGGGCTCGAGACCGACTCCTCGGACGTCCTGCTGTTCCTCGCCGTCCGCGAATCCGCCCGCCAGCGGTTGTTCGCGTCCGTCGGCTGGCTGGGGCCGCAGCTGCTGGCCCTCGTCGAGCACTACGCCCGCGACATCGAGATCGACCCGGACGCCCTGGAGCAGGCGATCGAGGGCCAGCTGAACGCCGCCATGACCGCGGGCGAGATCGAGGAGGCCGGCCAGGCGCTGGCCGGTTCCCTCTTCGCACCGCAACTCACGGCGGAGCAGAAGGAGGTGCTGGAGCGGCTGGAGACGCTGCTCGCCCTCGTCGAGGGCTGGGTGGACGAGGTCGTCGCGCAGGTCGCGGGAACGCGGATGCCGGTGGCCGCAGCCCTCACCGAGACCCTGCGCCGCCGGCGCGCCAGCGGCGGTCCCGCCGAGGCAGCGCTGAAGGCCCTCGTGGGGCTGGAACTCCGTCCCCGCCGGACCAGGGACGCCGCGAACCTGTGGGCTGCGACCCGCTCGGCGCGCGGCTCGGCCGCCAGGGACGCCGCGTGGGACCACCCGGACCTGCTGCCGACCTCCGCCGACCTGGCCGACCCGCTCGGCTATGCCGCGGAGGGCCACCAGCCCTCGGCGCCCGACGACCTCGACGCCGAGCTGGCCCGTCTGCTGGAGGAGGAGGGCCGCGCGGACGGCTGACCGCCCCCGCTGCGCCCCTCCCATCGAGGGCCAGCCTTACCGTCGAGGGCTCGCCCCCTGGTGCTGGCCCACGGCATCAACGCTGGCCCTCAACACGGACGGCTGGCTCTCGACCTGCGTGCGGTGGCGACCCGCTCGCTAGGGGCCGGCGGTCGCGCCGGCGTCCGGCTCGCCAGGGGCCGGGCCACGGTCACCGGCGTCGACGGCGTGCTGGTAGCCCTGGAGGAACGCCTTCGCCCGCTCGACGTGGGGATAGCCCGCCAGCAGCCGGTGGAACTCCCGGGAGTGGTCCGGGACGAACAGGTGCACCAACTCGTGCAGGATGACGTAGTCCGACACCCACGCCGGCATCGTGCGGAGACGCGCGGACAGCCGGATGGCGCCACTGTCGGGCGAGCACGAGCCCCAGCGCCGCTGCTGGTTGGTCACCCACCGCACGCTGAACGCCGGCAGCGGACGTCCGGTGCGTGCCGCGAGGTGCTCCTCGTACAGCGCCCTCGCGCGGGCCGCCAGTTCGTCCTCCCCCGCCGGCAGGACGCGGCCGGCCTCCCGTCGCAGGAACCGGTCGACCAGCGGCGGCAGCAGCGTGCGCTCCTGGGCGGCAGAGAGCCGTGCCGGAACCACTGCCACCAGCCGGCCCTGCTCGCGGAACACGGTGAGGGTGCGCCGGCGACGCGCGCTGCGCCGCACCTCGACCTCCGGTTCTGCCATGCCGCACACGGTACGACACGCCGCAGACGGTCTCAGTTGACCCGCGCGCGGGCGGGCACTAACTTCAGGTGCGAGGCCTCCAGTGGCCGGTCCGCTCGCAGGGGAAGGCAAGCGGAATCCCGGCCCTGGAGGCCCTCGCACGCCGGGCCCGGTTGCTGCCGAAAGGCCGTACGCCGGGCATAGACTGACCGGCAGCCCGCTGCCGAGCCCCACCCGGGGGCGAAGCCGAATCATCAGGAGGAAAGACGTGGCCAAGGACACCTACAGCGGTTCGTTCTACTGCGTGAAGTGCAAGGACCACCGGGACGCGACCGGCGATGTCGTGGTCAACGAGAAGGGCACCCGGATCGCCAAGGCGAAGTGCCCCGTGTGCGGCACCAACCTCACCCGGTTCCTGCCGAAGGGCTGAACCCGTAACGTGCTGAACGCCGGCCTTCTGGCCGGCGTTCTGCTTTTCCGGCGGGTGTTGTCGATCCGGGCCCGGTGTTGCCGATGCCCCCCGCACCCTTGCCGGACGGCGTCGGGGGCGTGAGCCTTCGGGGGTGGCAACCGCTCACGGCACCCGGCTCCAGCTGGCCCGTCCCGCGCTCGCACTGTGGCGGGCGCCCGGCGTCCTGCAGGTCGGCCTCGACTCCCCCGCCGTCGTCCTCGAGCGGGTGCCCGACGGCATCGACGAGGCGATCCGCCTGCTGGCCCGTCCCCACTCGGCCGACGAGCTCCGCAGCCTGCTGCCCGCCCTGGAGGCGCACTGGTGGCCGTGGCTGCTGGAGCGTCTTTCCGCGTCCGGACTGCTCGTCCCTGCAACGCCCCCGCCGCCGCCGTCCCTGGTCGTCGTCGGCGCCGGACGCCTCGCAGACGCCGTCGCCACCGCCCTCGCGTCCGCGGGGCCGGGGACGTCCCGGGTCGACCCGGTCGGCTTCGCCGGGCTGCCGGCGGCGGCCGCGGCCCGGGAGGTGGTGGTGCTCGCCGGACCGACCGCAGAGCCCGACCGGGCGATGACCGATTCGCTGTTCCGGGAGGGACGCACGCACCTGGTCGTCCGCCTCGAACCCGACCGTGCCGTCGTCGGGCCCTTCGTGCAGCCGGGCGCGTCCCCCTGCGTCCGCTGCCAGGACCTCGCCCGGGTGCGGCTGGACCCGGCCTGGCCGGCACTGCTGGCGCAACTGTGCCGGGAGCCGGTCGCCGCGGAGCCGTCCCTGCTGGCCTGGGCGGCCGCGACCGCGGCGGTGCAGGTGCGTGCCTGGCTGGCCGGCGGCACGCCGGAGACCCACGGCGCGTCCCTCGAGCTGGAGCTGGGCGACTTCCGCCTGCACGGACGCCCGTGGCGCGCGCACCCGGGCTGCGGCTGCCTCCAGCCGCCGGGTTGAGGAGGGTGGGCACACTGGGCACGTGACCACAGAACCCCAGGCCTCGGCCGACGACCGTGGCCGTGTGCTCCCGGAGTCGACCTTCGGACGCGGAGCCCGCCTGCTGAGCCTCCCCCTCGGTGCCGCGGCGCGCGCCGGGGTCGGCGTGGGCCGGCGCCTCCTCGGCGCACCGGCCGACGAGGTGGACGCCGACCTGCGCGACGCGGCGGCCGAGCAGCTGTTCCAGGTTCTCGGCGAGCTCAAGGGCGGTGCGATGAAGTTCGGGCAGGCGCTCAGCCTGTTCGAGGCGATGCTGCCAGAGGACGTGGCCGGCCCGTTCCGCGAACGCCTGCGCAAGCTGCAGGACGCGGCCCCGCCGATGCCGTCCTCGCGGGCCCAGGCCGTGCTCCGCGCAGAACTCGGCCCCGACTGGCGTCGCGAGTTCGCCGAGGTCGACCTGCGACCCGCCGCGGCGGCATCCATCGGGCAGGTACACCGCGCACGGCTCGCCGACGGACGCCCGGTCGCGATCAAGGTGCAGTACCCCGGCGCGGACGCCGCCCTGGCCAGCGACCTGCGCCAGATCCAGCGGCTCGCCGCCGCCGTGTCCCCGCTCACCGGCGGGCTGGACGTGGTCGCGCTCACCCGCGAGCTCGCCGCCCGCGTGGGCGAGGAGGTGGACTACACCCGGGAGGGGGCGTCCCAGCAGCAGGTCGCCCTCGCCCTCGACGGCCACCCGCGCTTCGTCGTGCCGAAGGTGCACCGGGCCACGCGCCGGGTGCTCGTCAGCGACTGGGTCGACGGGGTGAAGCTGACCGAGCTGATCGGCCGGGACCCCGCCCAGCGCAACCGCAGCGCACTGGACTACGTGACCTTCCTGTTCGCCGGCCCGTCGCTGGCCGGCATCCTGCACGGCGACCCGCACCCCGGCAACTTCCTCGTGATGCCGGACGGTCGCCTGGCCGTCGTCGACTTCGGGCTGGTCTCGCGGCTGCCGAACGGGCTGCCGGCAGCGATGGGCCGGCTCATCCGGCACGCCGTGGAGGGCCGCGCGGACGACATGCTGGCCGGGCTGGCCGACGAGGGGTTCGTGGGCGACGGCATCAGCCCGCAGGACGCGCTGGACTACCTTGCCCCGTTCGTGGAGCCGGCCAGCGTCGAGGAGTTCGCGTTCAACAGGGAATGGGCCCGCGGGCAGTTCGCGCGGGTGCACGGCAACATGCGGGCCGACGGCGTGGCCGCGCGCCTGAACATCCCGCCGGAGTACGGGCTGATCTACCGGGTCTGGATGGGCGGCATCGCCGTGCTGTCCCAGCTCGACGTGCGTGCGAACTTCGCGCAGGTCCTGCGCGACTGGCTGCCAGGGTTCGCCGGCAACGACTGAGCCGGCGGGCGCCCGTCCGGCTCAGGACGGCCGGGTCGCCACCAGCGTGAAGCTCGCCGGCAGCCGCTCGGGACGGACGGCCAGGCGGTACTCCCCTGTCGCCGGGTCCAGGGCCATCAGGCCGGCGAACGCGTCCCACGGGATGCTGTCGTGCTCGACCAGCGCTGTGAGGACCAGGCCCGCGTCGAGGACGGCGGTGACGATCTCGCCGAGGCCGTGGTTCCACTCGACCGACTCCGGCGAGCCGACCGTGCCGTCCCCGCCGTAGGTCTGCTCCTCGCGCCACACCAGTGCCTGCTCCTGCTCGAAGTAGGGCAACTCGAGGGCGAGGGTGGTCTCGCCGGCACCGCTGATCCAGGGCTGCTGCGCCCGGTCGTCGGGGTCGGTGGCGATGGCCTGCGGCACGAGGGCGTTGAGCACGGGGTGGCCGTCGCGGATGAACAGTCGCCCGCCGGGACGCAGCAGCGCCGCCGCCGTCCGGGCCCAGCGCGCGATGCTCGGGAGCCAGCAGATCGCCCCGATGCCGGTGTAGACGAGGTCGAAGGTGCGGCCCCCGAGCGCCTCGGGCGCGGAGTAGACGTCCGCCTCGACGTAGTCGATGTCGGCCCCGGCCCGCGCGGCCAGCGCGCGCGCCCCGGCCAGCGACACCGGGGACAGGTCGACTCCGGTCATCCGCGCCCCGAGCCGGTGGAGGCTGAGGGTGTCGGTGCCGAGGTGGCACTGCAGGTGCACCCCGTCCAGGCCGTGCAGGTCACCCAGGCGGCCGGCGTCGAAGCGCACCACGTCGGAGAGCCGGTCGGGATCGTCGGCCAGCGCGTCCAGTCCGTAGCCCGTGACGTGGATCTCGGCCCGGCTGTCCCAGTTGGCCCGGTTGATGCTCAGGTAGTCCACTCCGCGACCCTAGCGCCCGCGCGTGCGGTGCGTGCCGTGGTGGTGGCCGTCAGTCCGCCCCGTCCCCGCCGGCGAGCAGGGCGAGGACCGCCTCGCCGTACTGCTCGGCCTTCGTGCGGCCCACCCCCGGAATCGCCAGGAGGGCGGGGGCGTCTGCGGGACGGTCCTCGGCGATCGCCATCAGGGTGGCGTCGGTGAAGATGACGTAGGCGGGCACGGATCGCTCCTTCGCCACGCCCAGCCGCCACGCGACCAGGCGGGCCCAGGTGTCCTCGTCGTAGGCGGCCGGGCAGTCCGCGTGGCGCCGCAGCTTGCGCTCGGCGCCACTGTGCAGGGGTTTGCCGCAGGCCCGGCAGGTGGCGCTCAGCGCCGACGTGGGCTTCTCCCGACGGGCCGCGCGTACCGGCGTCCGCTCAGTGCGGGGGGTGATCCCCTCGAGGAAGCGGGACGGGAACCGGTTGCCCCCGCCGCTACGCCGGGCCCGCGACCAGCAGATGAGCAGTCGGCTCCGGGCGCGGGTGATGCCGACGTAGAACAGCCGGGCCTCCTCCGCCACCTGCTCGGGGCCGGCTGCCAGCGACAGCGGCAGGGTCCCCTCCTGCACGCCCACCAGCGCGACGGCGGTCCACTCCAGCCCCTTGGCCGCGTGCAGGGTGGACAGCGTCACCCCGTCCGCACTCAGCGGGTGCTCGGCCTGTGCCCGGGCGGTGAGCTCCGCGACGAACGCGGCCAGGTCCGCCGTGCCCTCCCCCGCCTCCGCCTGCGCGGAGGCGACGTCCTCCGCGAGGGCGAGGACGGCGGCCAGTGACTCCCAGCGCTCCCGCACCCGGCCCTGCCCCGACGGCGGCTGCGGTGTCCAGCCCAGGCGCGCGAGGACGTCGCGGCAGGCGTCCACGCAGGGCAGCCCGGGATCGCGGCGGGCCCGCTCGGTCAGCGTCCCCATCACCTGGCGCACCTCTGGGCGGTCGTAGAAGCCCTCGCCGCCGCGCACCATGAACGGCACCCCGGCCTGGGCGAGCGCCGACTCGAACAGCGGCGACTGCGCATGGACGCGGTAGAGCACCGCCTGCTCACGCCAGGGCACCCCGGCCTCGTGCTGCTCGACCAGCCACCGCGTGACCGCCGCGGCCTCGTCGTACTCGTTGGCGCACGGCAGGACCCGGGGCTCCGGGCCCGGGGGGCACTGCGACTCCAGGGTGACCGTGCCCAGGCGGGTGTTGCGGGCCACCCGGTTGGCCAGTCCGACGACCTGCGGGCTGGACCGGTAGTCGCGGACGAGCCGCACCACCCGGGCCTGCGGGAAGCGGTCGGCGAAGCCGGTCAGGTAGGCGGGGGTGGCGCCGGCGAAGGAGTGGATCGTCTGGGCGGGATCGCCCACGACGCAGTGGTCGCCGCCCTCGCCCCACCACAGGTCCAGCAGGGTCTGCTGCACCGGGTTGACGTCCTGGTACTCGTCGACGACGAGGTGGCGGTAGGTGGCCCGGACCTCCTCGGCGATGTCGGCGTGCTCGGTGAGCATCGCCACCCCGCAGAGCAGGATGTCGTCGAAGTCGATCACCTCCCGGGCGGCCTTCACCTGTTCGTAGCGGCCCAGCACGCGGCCGACCTGGGCGGCATCGAGGCCGGCGACCTCGCGTCCGGAGGCCTCGGCGAGCTCGGCGTAGTCGGCGGGGAGGACGTTGCTCACCTTCGCCCACGACACCTCGGTGAGCAGGTCACGCAGCGCACCGGCGTCCGGGCTGAGCCGCAGCGCCCTCGCCGCCTCCGCGACCATCGGCAGCCGGTCGTCGGTCACCGCGGGCAGCTGCGAGCCGTACGCCCGCGGCCAGAAGTACTGCGCCTGGCGCAGGGCCGCGGAGTGGAAGGTGCGGGCCTGCACGGTCGGGACGCCGAGCCCGCGCAGCCGCGACCGCAGCTCCCCCGCTGCCCGCGTGGTGAACGTCACCGCGAGCACCGCTGCGGCCCGGTAGGCGCCGATGGCCGTGCCGTAGGCGATCCTGTGGGTGAGCGCCCTGGTCTTTCCCGTGCCAGCGCCGGCGATCACCACCACCGGCGCGCCGAAGCTCGTCGCCACCTGCTGCTGCTCCGGGTCGAGGCCGGCGAGCAGGGCGGCGGGTTCGGCGATCACGGGACCCCACTGTAGGCAGTGGATCGGACACCGACTGTCGGTGGCCGCCCTTAGGGTGGGACCACCATGCAGGTCCACCACTGCCGCACCGCGGAACACCTCGTCGAACGACTGGTGACGCTGTGGTCCGGGCCGCGGCAGGACCCCTTCGCGTTCGATCTCGCCGTGGTGCCCGGCCCGGGGTTCCAGCGGTGGCTGTCGCAGCAGCTCGCCACGGCCGGCGACGGGCCGGGCATCTGCGCGGGCGTGGAGTTCACCTCGTTCGACGCCCTGGAGCGACGGCTCGGCGGGCAGGACGACCCGTGGCGGCCCGGGCGCCTGGCCTGGCTGGTCCAGCAGGTCGCGCCGGCCTCGACCGGCCCGGAGCTGGAGGTGCTGCGGACACACCTCGCCGCATCAAGGGAGAGCTGGTCCGCCAGCCGCCGGATCGCCGTCCAGCTCGCCGGGTACGCGCGGCACCGGCCGGCCATGCTGGCCGCGTGGGCCGACGGTGCCGACACCGGCCCCGACGGCGAGCCGCTGGTCGAGAGCGCCTGGCAGCCCGCGTTGTACCGGCTGCTCCTTGCCGAACTCGGCGACAGCCCGCTCGACCGGCGCGACGCCGTGGCGGCCCGGCTCCGCGACGCGCCGGTGGAGGGCCTTCCGGCACGGGTCGCCGTCCCCGCGCCCGAGCGGCTGTCCGGGGGACGCCAGGCTCTGCTGGAGGCGCTCGGGACCCACCACCGCGTCGACCTGCTGCTGCTGGCCCCGTCCCTGCGCCGCCCCGAACCGGCGTCCGGAACACTGCGGCGCGCGGAGTTCGCGCGTCCGGCCGGGCACCCGCTGAACGAGGCCCTCGCCGCCGAGTCCGACGAGGCGGCGCTCCTCCTGGCGGTCCCCGCCGCCGGCGCGCCGGCCCGGGACGCCGCCCCGTCCAGGGCGCCCGCCACCCTGCTCGGCGCTCTGCAGGCCGACCTGGCGGCCGACCGTCCGCCCGCCGGCACCATGGTGCTCGATCGCGACGACGACTCGGTGCAGGTGCACCTCTCGCACGGACGCGACCGGCAGGTCGAGGTCCTCCGGGAGGTCCTCACCGGGCTCCTCGCCGCCGATCCCACCCTCGAACCGCGCGACATCGTGGTGCTCACCCCCGACGTCGACGCCTACGCTCCCCTGCTGGCCGCCGGCTTCGGGCCATCCGGAGGAGGCCACCCGGGCCAGCGCTTCCGGGTGCAGGTGGCCGACCGGTCGGTCGCCCAGGTGAACCCGATGGTAAGCCTCCTGCTCGACGTCCTCCGCCTGCCCGACAGCCGCGTCGAGGCGTCCACCCTTCTCGAGTTGTGCGCACACCCCGCGGTCGCCCGCCGCTTCGGCTTCTCCGCGGACTCCCGCGAGCGTCTCGCCGAACTGGTCACCGACGCGGGCGTCCGCTGGGGGCTCTCTCCCGCCCACCGCGGCGCCTACGGCCTGGCCGGGTTCCGGCAGAACACCTGGTTCGCCGGCCTCCAGCGGATGCTGCTCGGCGTGGCGCTCGGCGAGACCGACCTCGTCAGCGCCGGCACCGTCCTGCCGCTCGACGACGTCGGCTCCTCCGACGTCGACCTCGTCGGCGGCCTCACCGAGCTCGTCGGCAGGCTGTCCCGGCTGATGGCGGAGTTCGAGCGTCCGGGAACCCTCACCGAGTGGGTCGAGCGCTGCCGTGGAGCCTTGTCGCTCCTGGCAGAGACCACGCACGGCGAGGAGTGGCAGCTGGGCGACGTGTGGGCCGCGTTGTCCCGGCTGGGTGAGAGGGCGGGCGGGTCGAACGCGGCGCTGCCCCGGCACGCTGCGCTACGGGCGATCGAGTCCGAGTTCGCGGACACCGCCGCGCGCGGCGCCTTCGGCAACGGCTCCCTCGTGGTGTGCGGCCTGCGGTCGCTCCGGCACGTGCCGCACCGTGTCGTCGTCCTGCTGGGCTGGGATGCGGAGCGCTACCCCCGTCCGGCGCGGACCCACGGAGACGACCTGCTGGGCCTGGAGCCGCTGGTCGGTGACCCGTCGGCCGCCCTGGCCGACCGCCAGGCACTGCTGGACGCGATCCACGCCGCGAGGCAGACCCTCGTCGTGGTCGCCCGCGGACGCAGTGAGGCCAGCAACGAGGACGTCCCGCCGGCTGCCCCCCTCGCGGCGCTCCTCGAGGCGCTCGACGCCACCGCGGCCACCGCGGACGGGCGCCCGGCGGGGGCTGCGGTCACCGTCCAGCACCCGCTGCAGCCGTTCGACCCCCGCTACTTCGACCCGGCCTGCCGTGGGCTGTCGAGCGTGGACCGGCTCGCCTTCCGGGCCGCCACCGCGGCCCTCGCCGAGCCAGAGCAGCCCCGCGGGCGCTTCCACCTGGAGACGCTGCCCCCACCCGACCTGACCGCGGGCGTGACCCTCGCCGACCTGGTCACCTTTTTCGGCCACCCGGCGCGGGCCCTGCTCAGGCAGCGCGCCGGAATCAGCCTCGGCGACAGCCCCGAGGCGGGCGACGCCATCCCGATCGAGCCCGACCACCTGGCCCGCTGGCACGTCGGAAACCGGGTGCTCCAGCGGCTCCGGGAGGGCAGGGACGCGACGGCGGTCGCGACCGCAGAACTGCTGCGGGGGGACGTCCCGCCGTTCCGGCTCGGCTACGACCTGCTCGACCAGGTGGTGGCCGAGGCCCGTCGTTCGGTGCGGGAGGTGCCCTCCGAGCTGCCGGCGCCCACCCTGCACGACCTCGCGCTGACGGTGGACGTCCCCGGCCACGGCGCCGTTCCGCTGGTCGGCCGGGTGTCCACCCACGGACGGGAGCTGCTCCAGGCCGAGTTCTCCAGCCTCCAGGCCCGGCACCGGCTCACCAGCTGGCTGCGCCTGCTCGCCCTCGCCGCGGCCGAGGACGGGCCGTGGCGGGCCCGGGTGATCGGAAAGGGCCGCCGGGCGGTGTACGAGGCGCCTCCTCGCGAGGCCGCGTCCGCGCTGCTGGGACGCTACCTGGCGATCTACGCCCTGGGCCTCAGCCGGCCGCTGCCCGCCCTGCCGCGCCTGGGGGCCGAGTGGGTCTCCTACCGGCTCAGCCACCGGGACCCGCACGACCGCCTGGTCAGCCGCAAGAACTTCCAGCGGTGCTGGGACTACGACTCCGACGCCTCCTGGGAGTCGTTCTTCGAGTTCCCCGGCGTGCTCGACCTGCCCCTCGACGGCCTCGACCTGCCGGGGGCGCACGGCGAGACCACGCTGGTCGGCGCCCTCGCCGCAAGCATCTGGACGCCGATCCTGGACAGCGAGGTGGCGCCGTGACCACCTGGGACCCGGCCGGCCCGCTGCCCACCGGCACCGCTGTGCTCGAGGCCAGCGCCGGCACCGGCAAGACCTACGCGATCGCTGCGCTCGCCGCCCGCTACCTCGCCGAGGGCGTCGTGTCGGCCGACCGGCTGGCGGTGATCAGCTTCAGCCGGATGGCCTCCGCCGAGCTGCGCTCCCGCGTGCGCGACCGGCTGCGCCGCAGCCTCGACGTCCTGACCGGCGCGCTGGCCGGCTCCCTCGACGCACCCCCCGATCCCACCGACGCGCTGCTGCTGGCCGCGCCGCGGGAGGAGGTCCAGTCGCGGATCATGCGCCTGCGCCGGGCGATCGCAGGGCTCGACGCGGCGAGCATCATGACCATCCACCAGTTCTGCCAGGCGATGGTCGACGAGCTGGGGGTGCTCGCCACCGCCGACCCGCAGGCGACCCTCACCGAGGACCTCTCCCTGCTGCTCGACCAGGTTGTCGACGACCTCTACCTCGCGCGCTACGCCCGATCCGAGCAGGGCCCGCCGTTCGGGCTGGAGACCGCCCGCGCGCTCGCGCGGTCCGCGGTGGAGCTGCCGGTGGCGCCGCTGCGTCCCGAGGCTGCGGACGGACGGGCCGCCGAGCGTGTCGCCTTCGCCGCCGAGGCACGCGCGGAGCTCGACCGTCGCAAGCGGCGCCTGGGCCTGTACTCCTTCGACGACCAGCTCCTCCGGCTGCGCGACTCGCTGCGCGGCGTCTCGGGGCAGGCCGCCGCCGAGCGGCTGCGGCGGCGCTGCCAGGTGGTGCTCGTGGACGAGTTCCAGGACACCGACCCGGTGCAGTGGGACGTGCTGCGCGACACGTTCGGCGGCCACGTGCCCCTGGTCCTCATCGGTGACCCGAAGCAGTCGATCTACGCGTTCCGTGGCGCGGACGTCGTCGCCTACACCGAGGCGGTCGCGGCGGCAACGACGTACTCGCTCACCGAGAACCACCGCGCCGACGCCCCCGTCGTGGCGGCCGTCGGCGCGCTGTTCGCCGACGCCCTGCTCGGCGACGGGATCGCCGTGCCGCCGGTCACCGCCAGCCACCACGCAGCGCGGCTCCGGGCGCCGTCCGGCTCGCCGTGGGTCGCCCCGGCGCGACTGCGCTGCGTGGCCACGGACCAGCCCCTGTTCGCCGGGGACGCTCGCGGCCGTGTCGTGGCCGACCTCACCGCCGAGCTGATCGACCTGCTCACCAGCGGCGTCGAGGTCGAGTCGGCGGAGGGCTGGCGTCCCCTTCGCGAGAACGACGTCGCGATCCTGGTGAGCCGCAACGCGTTCGGCCGCCAGGTGGCCGAAGCCCTCACCGGCGCCGGAATCGCTGTCGCCTTCTCCGGGGCCGACTCGATCTTCGCCACCGACGCCGCGCGCGACTGGCTCACCCTGCTGCGGGCCCTGGACCAGCCGCGCCGCGCCGCGGTCCGTGCGGCCATCCTCACCGACTTCGTCGGTGGCGACCTCACCGGCCTGGCCACCGCGGACGACGAGCAGCTGACCGCCTGGGCCGGCACCCTCCAGGGCTGGGCCCGGGTGCTGGCCGGCCAGGGCGTCGCCGCGCTCTTCGCCGCCGTCCAGGCCGAGGCAGGGCCGGACGGGCGCGGGCTGGCCGAGCGGGTCCTCCGCCGTCCCCGCGGGGAACGGGACCTCACCGACTACCGCCATCTCGCCGAGATCCTGCACGAGCAGCACAGCGACGGCCTCCGCGGGACCGCGCTGGTGGCCTGGCTCGCGGAGGCTGTGGAGCGGTCGGCCAGCACCTCCGATCGCGTCCGCCGGCTGGAGACCGACCGGCACGCCGTCCAGGTGATGACCGTGCACAAGGCCAAGGGGCTCCAGTTCCCGGTGGTCCTGCTGCCCGAGGCAGCCGACCTGTGGGTGCCCGATGAGGACAACGACGCGAGCCTCGCCTACCACGAGGGCACCCGCCGCGTGCTCGACGTGGGCGGCCGCGACGCCCCCGGGCGTGACGAACGCCGCCGCGCCTACGACACCGAGGAGGCGGAGGACCGGCTGCGCAGCCTGTACGTGGCGCTCACCCGGGCGCAGTCGCAGGTCACGGTGTGGTGGACGCGCACCCGGGCGAACACCGCGGCCTCGCCGCTGCACCGGTTGCTGTTCCGGCGGCGCGGGGTGGTGGCCGCGCCCGAGCCCGCCTACCCGGTGGACGAGCCTCCCGGCGACGGCCATCCGCGTGACCTGCCGTGGCTGGCCGCGGCCGGCTTCCGCGTCGAGGACGCCCCGCTCCGCGTCCCGGGACGGCTGCCCGCCGCCGGCGACCGGGGCCTGACGCTGCGGCCCGGACGGTTCGACCGCGGCATCGATGCGCTGTGGCGGCGGACCTCCTACTCCGGGCTCACCGAGGCCGTGCACGCCCGCCCGCCGGTGGCCCTGGCCGCGGAGCCGGTGCTCGACGACGAGCCGGACGCCGCGACGCCGGTCGCGGACGTCACCGCCGGTCCCCCGTCCCCGATGGCTGCCCTCCCCGGGGGCACAGCGTTCGGGAGCCTGGTGCACCACGTGCTGGAGAACCTGGACTGGTTCGCCCCGGCCCCGGCGGACGAGCCTGCGCTGGCGGGGCGCCTGAGGGAGGCGACCACCGCCGCGGCGGAACGCTTCGGCGTGCCCGGGGTGACCCCGGAGGCCCTGGCCGAGGCCATGCTGCCCAGCCTGCTGACTCCCCTCGGTCCGCTCACCGGAGGCCTGCCGCTCGCCGGTGTCCCGGTGCGTGACCGGCTGAGCGAGCTGTCCTTCGAGTTCCCGCTGGGCACGGCCGCCTCGACCACGACCCTGGGCGAGGTCGCCGATCTCCTCGACCGTTGGCTCCCCGCCACCGATCCGCTGGCCGGCTACCCCGAGGAACTGCGCCACCCCGCCCTGGGCGGGCAGGTGCTGCGGGGGTTCCTCACCGGCAGCATCGACTCGGTCCTGCGAGTGCGCGGGGCGGACGGCCCCCGGTTCGTGGTGGTCGACTACAAGACCAACCGGCTCGGTCCCGCCGAACTCACGCTGGACCACTACGCGCAGCCGGCGATGGTCGCCGAGATGGTCCGCACCCACTACCCGCTGCAGGCGATCCTCTACTGCGTTGCGCTGCACCGCTTCCTCGGCCAGCGCCTGGTCGGCTACGACCCCGCGCGCCACCTGGGCGGGGCGGGCTACCTGTTCGTGCGTGGCATGGGTGGACGCCACGCGGTCCCGTCCGCGGACGGCATGCCCGGCGTGTTCGCCTGGTTCCCGCCCGCCGGGCTGGTGGCCGAATTGTCCGACCTGCTCGCCGACCGGGGGCCGCGATGACCGACCTCGCCACCAGCCTGGTTCCCGGCCTGCTCCGGGACGTCCACGCCACCGGCGCGCTCTCGTGGGCCGACGTGCACGTCGCCCAGAAGGTCTCCTTCCTCTACGGCGAGGACGACCAGCGTGCGCAGCTCGCGCTCGCCCTCGCCGTGCGGGCGCTCAGGGCCGGCTCGACGTGCGTCGAGGTGTCGCGGATCGGCGAGGACCGGTTCGACCTCGACGAGGAACTCGTGGGGGTCCCGTCCGAGCTGTGGCCCGACCCGGCCGACCTGAGGGCGGTGCTCGAGCAGAGCCCGCTCGTCACGGTCGGCGCGCCGGGCGGGGGCGACCGGCCGCTCCGGCTGGTCGGCGATCTGCTCTACCTGGAGCGCTACTGGCAAGAAGAGACGGTGGTGGCGGACCAGCTCAACGCCCGCCGCGAACGACTCCCCGGGCAGGTGGACGACGCAGCGCTGCACGCGGCCCGCGCGGAGCTGCTCACCGGCGCCGACCTCGACCAGGCGGTCGCGGCGGTGATGCCCGCGCTGGCCGCGGTGACGGTCGTGGCCGGTGGCCCCGGGACAGGCAAGACCCACACCCTTGCCCGCCTGCTCGGCGTGCTCGTCCGGACGATGCCGGCGCCCCCGCTGGTGGCACTCGCTGCCCCCACGGGGAAGGCGGCCGTCCGCATGCAGGAGGCGCTCGCCGACGCGCTCGCCGGCCTGCCCGACGACCTGGCCGCCCGGCTCCGGCCGCTGCGGGCGAGCACGATCCACCGGCTGCTCGGCTGGGTGCCCGAATCCCGCAACCGGTTCCAGCACAACGTGGCGAATCCCCTGCCGCACGACGTCGTGGTGGTGGACGAGGCGTCGATGGTGAACGTGACGCTGATGGCACGGCTGCTGGAGGCGCTGCGTCCCCAGGCGCGGCTGGTGCTGGTCGGCGACCCCGACCAGCTCGCCCCGGTGGAAGCGGGCGCCGTGCTGGCCGACATCGTTGCGGCGCCGGTCACGACCTCCGAGGTGCTCGACCGTGCGCTCGCCGGCCTCGACCTCCCGGCCTCCGGCCCCATCGTGCGGCTGCGCCACAACTACCGCTCGGTGCCCGGGATCGCCCGGCTCGCCGCCGCCGTCCTCGCCGGGGACGCCGAGGAGACCCTCGCGCTGGCCACCGCAGGGGTGGACGGTGTCCGCTTCGCGCCCCAGGCAGGCCACACCGACCTCGCCGAACGCGTGGTGCGCACGGGCACGATCATGCTCCGCGCTGCCCGCGCGGGCGACGAGCGTGCCGCCCTCGCCGCCCTCGACGAGCACCGGCTCCTCTGTGCGCACCGCCGCGGGCCGTACGGCGTCGCGCTGTGGTCGCGGCAGGTCGAGGAGTGGCTGGCCGCGGCGCTGGAGGACTTCGACCCGACGGCGGCGTGGTACCCCGGCCGTCCCGTCCTGGTCACCCAGAACGCGCCCGACCTCGGCGTCTACAACGGCGACACCGGAGTGGTCGTCGACGTGCGCGGCCAGCTCCAGGCCTGCTTCGCCCGTGGGGACGCCGTCCACCGGGTGTCCCCGTTCCTGCTGGACGGCGTCCAGACGATCCACGCGATGACCGTCCACAAGGCCCAGGGCAGCCAGTTCGACCGGGTGACCGTCGTGCTGCCCACCCCGGACTCGCCCCTGCTGACCCAGGAGCTGCTCTACACCGCGATCACCAGGGCGAAGACGCAGGTCACCCTGATCGGCTCCCCGGAGTCGCTGGCCCAGGCGGCACGGACGCGGGCGCGGCGGGCGTCCGGGCTCCGCGACAGGTTGTCGCCGGCCTGACCACCGCGTACCGGCGGACCGACGTTGTGGCGGCGCGGCGTCCGGAGCGGCGTCGTATTGTTCGATCAGGACCGTCGAGTGCCGTGGGAGGACGACATGGAGAAGCGCAGGCTGGGCCGGATCGGCCACCCCACGAGCGTGCTGGTCTACGGGGCGGCCGCCCTCGGCGAGGTCTCCCAACAGGTCGCGGACGAGTCCCTGGCACAGGCGCTGGCCGCCGGCATCAACCACCTCGACACGGCCGCGTCCTACGGCCACGCGGAGGAGCGGATGGGACCCACGGTGGCCCGCGTCCGCGAGCAGGTGTTCCTGGCCACGAAGTCGACCGAGCGTCGCGCGGAGGACGCCTGGCGCGAGCTCAACCGCTCCCTCGAACGACTGCGCACCGACCACATCGACCTGTGGCAGGTGCACGCCGTTTGCGACCTCGCCGAGCTCGACGCCGTCTTCGCGCCCGGCGGCGCGATCGAGGCGTTCGTGCGCGCCAAGGAGGAGGGCATCGTGAGCTGGGTGGGCATCACCGGCCACACCGAACAGGCCCCGGTGGTGCACGCCGAGGCGCTGCGCCGCCACGACTTCGACTCCGTCCTGACCCCGGTGAACTACCAGCTCTACACCGCCGACGCCGTGTTCCGGGACCACTTCGACACGCTGTACGCCCTCGTGCAGGAGCGGGACGTGGCGCTGCGCACCATCAAGGCGATCGCGCGCCGGCCGTGGACGGGTGAGCACCGGCTCGCCACCTGGTACGAGCCGTTCACCGAGGCGGCGGACATCCGCGCGGCGATCTCCTGGGTGCTCGGCACCTTCACCGGGATCGCCGGCCTGGCGACCGCGGGAGAGACGACCCTGCTGGGCAGGGCCGTCGATGCCGAGGCGCACCGGATGGACCCGTCGGAAGCTGCGGAACACCTGGCCCGGATCGAGGACTACCGGACGATCTTCGTGTAGTCGCGGCCGGGGGTGGCGCGCGCCGGGGGACGCGGCAATAGGTTGGACGCATGCGTGTACTCGTTGCTGACCAGTTCGAACAATCGGGGATCGACGGCCTGACCGCTGCGGGCTGCGAGGTGGTGTACGCGCCCACCCTGAAGGACCAGGCCCTGGTCGAGGCCGTCGCCGCCCAGGCGCCCGAGGTGCTGGTGGTGCGGAGCACCAAGGTCCCTGAGGAGGTGCTGGCCGCCGGACCGCTCGCCCTGGTCGTCCGCGCGGGCGCCGGCTACAACACCATCGACGTAGCGGCTGCCTCACGGCTCGGCATCTACGTGTCCAACTGCCCCGGCAAGAACTCCGTCGCGGTGGCCGAGCTCGCGTTCGGCCTCATCTGCGCGCTCGACCGCCGGATCGTCGACAACACCGTCGACCTGCGCGCGGGCACCTGGAACAAGGCCGAGTACGGCCGGGCGCGCGGCCTCCACGGCCGGACCCTTGGCCTGATCGGCCTGGGCGCGATCGGCCGGGAGATGATCCCCAGGGCCCGGGGGTTCGGCATGCCGGTGGTGGCCTGGAGCCGCAGCCTGACCGAGGAGCGGGCCGCCGGCCTCGGGATCCGCCGGGCGGCGTCACCGGAGGAGGTCGCCACCCTCGCCGACGTGGTCAGCGTCCACGTCGCCCTCGACGCCACCACCCGTGGTCTTCTGGGCGGCTCCTTCTTCGCAGCCATGAAGGACGGCGCCACCTTCGTCAACACCTCCCGCGGCGAGATCGTGGACGAGCGCGCGCTGGTCGAGGCCATCAGGACCAGGGGCCTGCGCGCCGGCCTCGACGTCTTCGCCAACGAGCCGTCCGCAGGCACCGGCGAGTTCGTCACCGAGGTCGCCACCCTGCCCGGCGTGTACGGCACCCACCACATCGGGGCGTCCACCGATCAGGCGCAGGAGGCCATCGCTGCCGAAGCGGTGCGCATCGTGAAGGTGTTCGCGGAGACGGGGACCGTGCCGAACGTGGTGAACCTCGCGAAGAAGACCCCCGCGACCTCCTCGATCGTCGTGCGCCACATCGACCGGCCCGGCATCCTCGCCCACACCCTGGACGTCATCAGCACTGCCGGGATCAACGTCCAGGAGATGGAGAACATCGTGTTCGACGGCGCGCTGGCTGCGGTGGCCCGGATCAACGTCGAGGGTGTCGTCGAGGAGTCGCTGCTGGAGCGGATCCGGGCCTACGACGCCGTCATCGACGTCCACGTGATCGGGTTGTGAGCCAGCGGTCCTCGCCCGACGTCCGCCACCAGGGTCAGGCGGGCAGGACCCCGTCCAGCCAGGCCTCGATCATCCTGCGGGCGATCGACGTGAACGGCGGCAGCCCGACCTCGCCCACGGCCATCGCACGGCGCAGGTCCTCGCGGGTGAACCAGCGTGCGGCCTCGATCTCGCCCTCGGCCGCGACGGGCTCGGCCCGGCCGGCCCGCGCGAGGAAGCCGACCATCAGCGAGCGCGGGAACGGCCACGGCTGGGAGCCCAGGTAGGTGACGCCGGTCAGCTCGAGGCCCACCTCCTCGGCCATCTCCCGGTGCACGGCCTGCTCCAGCGACTCGCCCATCTCCACGAAGCCGGCGAACACCGAGTGCCGGCCGGGGGCCCAGCTCGGCTGCCGACCCAGCAGCAGCCGGTCGTCGGGATCGACCATCGCGACGATCACCGCCGGGTCGGTGCGCGGGAACTGCTCGACGCCGCAGGTGGAGCACTGGCGGGCGAGGCCACCGCGCACCACCCGGGTGGTTCCCCCGCACGCCGGGCAGAACCGGCTGCCGGCGTGCCAGGTGGCGAGGCCGACGCCGGTGAACGCCACCTCGAGCATGACGGCCGGCAGGGCGTCCATCACGGTGCGCAGGGGGACGAGGCCGTCCTCGCCGGCACCGGTGGTGACGAACCAGGGACGCTGGTCCAGATGGCCGAGCAGGTAGTGTCGCTCGGCATCGAAGGCGCCCTCGACGGCCCGGGTGACCAGCAGCCCGTCCCGGTCGACCTCGATGCTGCCGATCCCGACCCGCACCGCCACCGCCTCCGGGTGCTCCCAGGCGGCCTCCAGCCAGCCCGGCGCCCCGCGCTGTTCCGCACCGCGGTCGACCGCGCTCCCGACCCTCCAGTCCATCACGTGGCAAGGCTAATCGAGCCGGGGACGGCGGCCATCAACGCTTCCAGCTGCGGGCGATCCGGCAGCCGTCCGGGACGCACCACCTCTGCGGTGTGCAGGTCGTAGAAGACCGCGTCCACCGCGTCGACGTCCAGCCCGTGCAGCTCCGCCCAGGCCAGCCGGTAGCACGCGAGCTGGAGCGGGTCGGCGCGCCGGGCATCCCCGGTCTTCCAGTCGACCACCTGCGGACGGCCGTCCGGCCCGCCGAACACCGCGTCGATGCGCCCGCGCACCAGGCGGCCCCCGAGTACCAGAGTGAAGGGCGTCTCGACGGCCAGCGGCACGGCGGACGCGTAGGGACCGGCCTCGAAGCCCGTCCGCAGCTGGTCGAAGTCCTGCCCGGCCAGCTCGGCCTCCACCTCACCGTCCAGCAGGGGTGACTGGGTGCGGAACCGGTGCTCGAGCCACTGGTGGAAGCCGATGCCCCAGCGCTGCGCGTCGCTGACCAGCCGGGGCATCGGGCGCCGCAGCTCCGCCGCGTAGCCTGAAGGGTCCTTGGCCAGCCGCCCCAGGCCGGTCACGGAGAGGTGCTCGGGAAGGCGCGCGGTGGCCCGCTCCCGAGCCGCCTCGAGCTCGGCCTCCACCAGCGCGTCCGCCCGACGGCGCCACGCCGCCACCTGCGCCTCCTGGTCGAGGTCCAGTTCCGGGCCGGACGGACCCCCGACGGCCCGTCCGCCGCGCGCCAGCGCCACCTCCTCCGCAGCCTCACGCCGCACCCGCCACGCCTCCGTGTCGCCCACGGCCGGCCAGGACGCGACCGCGCCCTCCCCAAGCAGCGGGTTCTGGGCAGGCACCTCCTCGGCGAGCGACACCGACTGGGCGTGCTCGCACAGCACGGTGACGTAGTCCGAGGGCTGGCGCGGCTTCACCAGGCCCGGCCCCCAGACGTGCGTCGAGGCGATCAGCAGCTGCCGGGCACGCGTGACCGCGACGTACGCCAGACGGTCCTCGCCCAGCCGCTGCTGCCCGGTGAGCGCCTCGCCGAAGGCCGCCATCGCCTGGTGGTCGACCGTGCCGAGGCGCGGCAGGGCGTCCGCGTCACCGCGCAGCGGGTACGGCAGCGTCGAGGCGCTGCGCAGCCAGTTCCCGGTGACCCGGTCGGTGGGGAACACGTCCATCGCGAGGCCGGGGACGAACACCGCATCCCACTCCAGGCCCTTGGCCTTGTGGACGGTGAGCACCTTCACCGAGTCGGACGCGGACACGACAGCCTGTTCCAGGCCGGTGCCGTACTCCCGCTCCGCGTCGAGGTAGGCCAGAAGTCCGGACAGCGACGCGTCGGCGTCGATGTCGGTGTAGTCGGCGACGGCCTGGACGAAGGTGTCCAGCGGGGCGCTTCCCCCGACGCTGAGGGCCTCCAGCTCCACCGCGAGGCCCAGGACGGCGATCACCCGCTGCACCAGTTCGGTCACGGCGTCCCCCGCGTGCCGCCGCAACTGGCCCAGCTCGGCGGTGAAGGCGGCGAAGCGGTTCCGGGCGTCCCCGTGGTAGGCCAGCGCGCCGGGGTCGGCGAGCGCCTCGAGCAGGCTCGGTACCGAGGCCGGGTCGGTGCCCACCAGGGCGGCGTCGACGGCGGGCGCATCGGTGCCCGGTCCTCCGGCGCCACCGGAGGTTCCGCGGGCCGCGGCGAGCTCCCGCGCGCGCCGTCCGAGCAGCGCGAGGTCGGGGATGCCGATCGCCCACCGCGGCGAGGTGAGCAGCCGCAGTACCGCCGGATTGGCCGTCGCGTCGTCGAGCAGGGTGAGCGTGGCGACGACGTCTGCGATCGGCGGCAGTTCGAGCAGGCCACCCAGGCCCACGATCTCCGCGGGAATGTCGCGCGAGACCAGCTCGGCGTACACGTCGGCCACCTGCGTGTTGCGCCTGGCCAGCACGGCGACCTGCGACCAGGCCGGCACCGCTCCCGTGCCGTGGAGCTCTGCGACCCGGTCGGCGATCGCGGTGACCTCCTCCGGCCAGGTCGCGTGGCCGGTGACCTCCACCCGGCCCGGGGGCGTCCCGGGTGGCGCGACCAGGTCGAGGTCCAGGCCGTGCGCCACCAGCGCCGGTTCGGCGCGGGCCGGCCCCGCCAGCCGGTTGGCCGCGTCCAGAACCCGCTGCCCGCTGCGGCGGTTCACCGTCAGCGCGTAGCTGGTGGCCGGGGTCCCGTCCGTGGTCGGGAACTGGTGTGCGAAGTCCAGGATGTTGGACGCCGCCGCGCCCCGCCACCCGTAGATCGCCTGGCACGGGTCACCCACAGCCGTCACCGCGTGCCCGCGTCCCAACGCCACGTCCGGGCCGGAGAACAGGCCGCGCAGGAGGGTCGCCTGGGCCGCCGAGGTGTCCTGGTACTCGTCCAGCAGGACGACGCGGAACTCGCGCCGCAGTGCCTGGGGCACCGCGGGCACCTCGGTGGCCAGCCGCGCGGCCGCGGCCATCTGGTCGGCGAACTCCACGTAGCCCAGCTCTGCCTTCAGTTCCTCGTAGCGCACCACGAGCGTCGCCAGCTCGAGGCGCTCGGCCATGGCTGCGCGGGCGGTCTGCACGGCGGCGTACACCTGCCCGCGCGGGTTGCGGGGCGCGTGCTGGAGTGCCTCCTCGAACCGCAGCGCGTGCTCGGCGAGGTCGCCGGGCTCCACCAGGTGCGAGCGGAGCTCCGAGGACAGTTCGAGCAGCCGCTGCGTGACGGTGGCCGGACGCAGCCGGGCGAGCTCGCCCAACCCGGGGGTGTCCGCCACGACCCTCGCGGCGAGGCGGTAGCGCGCCGCCCCGGTGATCATCCGGGCGTCGCCCTCGATGCCCAGCATCAGCCCGTGCTCGGCCACCAGCCGTCCCGCGAAGGCGTCGTAGGTGAGGATCAGCTCCTCGCCGGCCTCCTGGTCGTCGCCGAGCACGCCGGCCCGCTGGAGCGCCCGCCGGACCCGCAGGCCGAGCTCCCCCGCGGCCTTGCGGGTGAAGGTCAGTCCCAGGACCTCCTCGGGCCGCACCTGGCCGGATCCGACAAGCCACACCACCCGGGCGGCCATCACCGTGGTCTTGCCCGAGCCCGCGCCGGCGATGATCACGGCCGGTTCCAGCGGCGCGGTGATCGCGGAGAGCTGCTGGTCGGAGAAGGGGATGCCGAGCGCGTCGGCGAGCTGACCCGGGTCGGTGAGCCTCATCGCAGCACCTGCCCCCCGCGCGGCGAGGCCGGGCAGCTCGTGGCGAAGGCGCAACTGCGGCAGTGCCCGCCCGGCGTGGCCGGGAACGCCCCTTCGGCGACCACCCGCGCTGCGGTGGCGATGCGGTGGTGCACCCAGCTCGGGTACTCCTCCTCCGCAGGATCGGCCCCCAGGTACGGGGCGGCGGCCAGCGACGCCTGGCCGAACTCCCGCGGGAGGTCCTCGGGACGGTCGGGCAGTCGCAGGTACACCGCCGCCGCGCCGTCGGGACGGGTGTGGCCGGGTGCCACGTCGTCGAACCCGCCCGCGGCGACCGCCAGCTGGTAGATGCCGAGCTGCTCGAGCCCGGCGATCGACGCCTTGGTCGGCACCGCCCGCGAGGTCTTGAAGTCGACCACCCTCAGCCCCTCGCCGGTGGCCTCCAGCCAGTCGACCTTGCCGTCGAGCACCACCTCGAGGTCGTCGACCGACAGCCGCAGCGCGAACGGGACCTCCACCCCCACCAGGTCGGCCCGCCGCACCCGCCGCCAGGAAAGGAACCGGGCGAGGCCGAGCTCCACCTCGACGCGCTCGGTGGCGGAAAGCCAGGCGGCCTCGAACCTCAGCCGGTGCCAGACGCGGTCGAGCTGGTCGCGAAGCTCGGCCAGGCCCCACTCCTCCTGCACGGCCCGCTGGACGAGCAGGTGGATCAGCGAACCCAGGGACGCCGCCAGCCCCGGCTCGCCCTCCCCCCGCGCCTCGCGGGAAAGGAAGTAGCGGCGCGGGCAGGTCAGCACGCCGGTCACCTGGCTGGGGCTCAGTCTCACCTGGGCCCCCGGCGCCAGGGGCCGGGGAGCGCAGCTCAGCTCCCGCACCCCCCACCAGCCGGACGGGTCTGCCGCGGGCACCAGCGGGCGCCCGGCCCGGTCGGTGGCGTCGGCCAGCCGGGCCAGCTCGCCGGCCGCGGCGCGGCGCAGGCCGACCGGCGTGGCCGGGTCGGTGGCGTGGCGGCGCAGCTCGGCGGCCAGCCCGGGCAGCGTGAGCGGCGTGCGCCCGCGCTGCGGCGCGCGTGGCTCCACCCCCAGTTCGGCGAGGAACCGGGACGGGCTGTCGGCCTCGCCTTCGGTGCCCGCCGCTGCCGTCACCACCAGTCGCCGCCGCGCCCGCGAGCAGGCCAGGTGGAACAGCCGGCGCTCCGCGGCCAGCAGGTCGCGGTGGTCGGTGACACCCTCCAGCCCGGCGGAGGTGAGGGACGCCGCGTCGAGCACGGTACTCACCCGGCGTCCGGCCGGCCACACGCCCTCCTGCGCCCCGGCGACCACCACCAGCTCCCACTCGCGCCCCCGCGCCCGGTGGGCGGTGAGCACCTGGACCCCCCGGCGCCGAAGCCGGGCCTCGCGCTCGTGGTCGGCGGGGATCTGCTGGCCCGCCAGCTCGGCGAGGAACGCCCGGACGCCGGCCACCCCGCCCCGCCGGTCGGCCTCCGCCGCGGTGTCGAAGAAGGCGCAGAGCGCGTCCAGGTCCGCGTCCGCCCTGCTGCCCAGCGCTCCCCCGGAGGCGGACTCCCTGCGCAACTGCGCCGGCCAGCCCGTGCCCTGCCACAGCGTCCACGCCACGAGGTCGACCGGCGCCCCTGCTGCCACCCTGGCCGCGGCCTGCCCCAGCACGCCGCGCAGGGTGCGCAGACGCTCGACGTCGGCACCGGGTTCTGCCTCGTCGAGCCAGCCCGGCTCGTTCAGCGCGGCGGCCAGCTGCTCGGCGAGGGTGACCGGCACGGGGTCCGGCCGCCCCTGCCGCCACTGGCGGGCCAGCCGCCGGAGCCCGAGCGCGTCGAAGCCCGCCAGCGGGGAGGTCAGCAGGCGCACAGCCTCATCCGGCGCGACCCGGCCGGCGGCCGTGACCGACAGCGCCAGCAGCAGCGGCCGCACGGCCGGGGCCTGGGCCAGCGGGATCTCGTCCCCTGCGACCTCGACCGGGATGCCCGCCGCGGCCAGCGAGCGGACGATGGGACCGAGCTGCCGCCGCCCCGACCGCACCAGGACGGCCATCTCGCCGTAGGCGACCCGGTCGTCCAGGCGGGCCCGCCGCAGTTCCGCGGCGATGGCCGCCGCCTGCTCGGCCTCCCCCGGGCAGGCCAGCACCACCACGTCGCCGTCCGGCCCGCCGGCCGCCGGCGGCACCGGTGTCGTCCCGGCCGGTCGGGGCAGCCGGGCGCGCACGCCCGCGACCGCTGCGGCGATCCCGGGTCCGAACCGGTGCCCGGTGGCGAGCTCGCGGCGCTGCGCCGGCGCGTCCGGACGGGAGAAGAAGCGCTCGAAGTCGGCCACCGCCCGGGGGCTCGCCCCGCGGAAGGTCGAGCTCACGCTGTCGGGGTCCGCGACGGCCAGGACGGGCGCGCCCCCACCGGCGAGCGCGGCGACCAGCCCGATCTGCGCCGGATCGAGCTCGGCGTAGTCGTCCACGAGGACGGCGCCGATGCCGTCGGTGACCGCGGCGTGCACCTCGACGTCGGTGAGCAGCAGGCGGACGCGGTGCACCAGCTCGGCGTAGTCGAGCACGCCCTCCGCGTCGAGCACGTCGAGGTACTCCCCGAAGAACCTGCCCAGCGCCGTCCACTCGGGGCGGCCCGCGCCCTCGCCGAACCCGACGAGGTCCTCCGGCTCGAGCCCGAGCTGCCGGGCCCGCGCGAGCGCCCCGCGGACCTGCGCTGCGAAGCCTCGGGTGCCGAGCGCGTGGCGCAGCCCGTCCGGCCAGGCCCGGGGGCCGGCGCCGGCGAGGAGTTCCCGCACCCGGTACTCCTGCTCGGGCGCGGCCAGGAGCCGGAGGTCGGGCCGGCCAGCGAAGCGCTGCCACAGGCTGCGGCACAGCGCGTGCACGGTGGTGACCGCCGGCTGCCACGATCCCGGGCCCAGTGCCGCCGCCACGGTGTTGCGCAGCGCGCCGGCCGCCGTCCGGCTGCCGGCCAGCACCAGCGGGTCGGCGCCGCCGGCCCGGGAGCGCTCCACGGCGGCGTGCGCGAGCAGCGTGGTCTTGCCGGTGCCGGGGCCCCCCAGCACCAGCAGCGGCCCGTCCCAGGCGCCGAGAACGGCGGCCTGTTCCGGGCTGAGGTCTGGCAGGACGGTCACGCGGACCATGCAACCACCTGCCGCCGACACCCGCGAGACGCCCTGCCCGTCAGGGTTGCCCCCGGCTGCCCCCGGAACGGTCGCGACGGGTGCGCCGACAGGCGCGCCGACGTCGGCCGTGACGGCTAGATTGGGGGCCAACGCCCACGACTCGAGAGGTCCGTCGATGACCACACCCGCGCAGCCGTCCAGCCAGGGCCAGGCGGTCCAGCTCGCGCCCCCGGAGATGCTCAACCTGACCCCGCCCGCGGCACCCGCTGTGGTGACCGCCACGCAGGCGCCCGCGATGGCGCCGCAGGTGCAGGAGGCACAGGTCCCGGTGCTGGACGCGAAGGTCGCCGAGTTCCTGACCGCGCTGAACTCCACCGAGGAGAACTCGCCCACCTTCTCTGCGCAGGCCGATGCGGTGCGCAGCATGGGGGACGCCGACATCCGCAAGGCTGCGGAGACGTCCAACCGCCTGCTCCAGACCCCGGTGCGCGCCATCGAGGCCGGCGGGCTGGCGGACACCTCGAAGGTCGGCAAGACCCTCCTCGAACTGCGCCGCACCGTCGAGGACCTCGACCCCGCGCAGGCGCGCGGTAGCAAGGGCTTCCTGTCCAAGCTCGGCTGGGGCAAGGGCGTCACGGACTACTTCCGCAAGTACCAGAGCTCGCAGGACCACTTGAACGGCATCCTGCACGCGCTCCGCTCCGGCCAGGACGAACTGACCAAGGACAACGTCGCGCTCAACATGGAGAAGCAGAACCTGTGGACCGTGATGGGCCGGCTCAACCAGTACGTGTACATCGCCGAGCGCCTGGACGCGAAGCTGTCGGCGCAGATCGCCGAGCTCGAGCTCGCCGACCCGGAGAAGGCCAAGGCGATGAACCAGGACGTCCTGTTCTACGTCCGGCAGAAGCACCAGGACCTGCTCACCCAGCTCGCGGTGTCGATCCAGAGCTACCTCGCGATCGACATCATCATCAAGAACAACGTCGAGCTGATCAAGGGCGTCGACCGGGCGTCCACGACCACGGTCTCCGCGCTGCGCACGGCGGTGATCGTCGCCCAGGCGCTCGGCAACCAGAAGCTGGTCCTCGACCAGATCACGGCGCTGAACACCACCACCTCGGAGATGATCCAGCGCACCTCGGAGATGCTCAAGGAGAACTCCGCGCAGATCCAGGAGCAGGCGGCGTCCTCGACGATCGGCATCGAGCAGCTCCAGGCGGCGTTCGCCAACATCTACGCGACGATGGACTCCATCGACCAGTTCAAGGTGAAGGCCCTGGACACCATGGCGGCCACCATCGGCACGCTCGAGACCGAGGTCGCCAAGAGCAAGGCCTACCTCGACCGGGTCGCGCAACAGGACTCCCGCGCCTCGCAGCTGCCGTCGATCTCGATCGATCGCTGAGGGCGGTAGATGGGCTTCTGGGACAGGGTCCTCGGACGCGCGGAGCAGCCGGTCGCGCCACCCGAAGGCGCGACCGCGACGGCTCCGACGGCCGCCGACATCGGCACCTCGCTCGACGACGTGGAACGCCTCGTCGCCGACCCCGCGGTGCCGGGGGTCGTGCGCGCCCGCGCGCTGCGCGTGACCACGACGGTGCGCAAGACCCTGCCCCGGCTCGACCTGCTCGGACTCGGGAGCTACGACTCCTACTCCGTGGTGGCCACGGCCACCGACTACCTGCCGGAGGCGATCGGGGCCTACCTCCGGCTCCCCCGCGACTGGGCCGACTCCCGCCCTGTGGACGGGGGGAAGACCTCGCTGCTGCTGCTGGTCGACCAGCTCGACCTGCTCGCGGTGACGATGGACGCGATCTATGACGCCGCCAACACCACCGACGCCGCGGCCCTGGTGAGCCACGGGCGCTTCCTCCAGGAGCGCTTCGGCCACGCCCAGGCCCCCGAACTCAACCTGAACGTCCCCTCGCAGCAGCCGGTGCCGCCGGCCACGACCCCGGGAGAGGCATGACCACGCCGACGCTGTCCGACGCCCTGGCCGCCCTGTCCCGGGCTGCCGTCGCCGCGGGCCTGGACCCGCACGCCGCGGCCGAGGAGGGCCTCGTGCTGTCTGCCGCCGTGGCCGAGTCCAACCGCGGGGCGTTCCTGGACTGGTGCCGCGAGGTCGGCGTCGACAGCTCCGCGGAGGCGTTCATGGACGCCGCCGTGCGTGGGCGCCGCTTCCGGCGGGCTCCCACCCCGCTGGCCAGCCAGGCGGCCGTCTCCTCCGGTCCCCACGCCGCCGGGTACGCGCGCGCACTGGCCGACGTGTGCCACGCCGCCGCGACGCTGGGCGAGCCCGGCCCGTCCGCCCTCGGCGCGGCGAGCCTCGCCGCGGCCGCGCAACTTCCCGGCGTCCACCACGCGCCGACGCTGCCCTCCTCGCCCGACCAGGACGCCGCCCAGCGCGAGTTCGTGCGGCAGGCCCCGGCGATCCTCACCGACGTGCTGGCGCGCCTGCGCGCGAGCCAGGACAGCCTTCTCGACGTGACCCGCCTCGACCCGGCGGCCGGCGGCGCCTTCCCCGGCCTGGGCGGCGTGGCGTTCCCGACGCCGTCGCTCCCCGCCGTCCCGCCCCCGCCGGCCGGTGCCACGCCGCAGGCCGCCGACCCGGCGGCCACCACCACCGCGCCTCCCCTCGCGGCCGAGGAGGCGGCAGAGCCGGCCTCGCCCCCAGAACCCGAGAAGACCGTCGAAGAATGGCTCGCCGAGCTCGACGAGCTCATCGGGCTCGCCAGGGTGAAGTCCGAGATCCGCCGCCAGACGGCCATCCTGAGGGTGGACGCGCTGCGCACCAAGGCGGGCCTGAAGAGCCCGACGATCACCCGTCACCTGATCTTCACCGGCAACCCGGGCACCGGGAAGACGACGGTGGCCCGCCTCGTGGCCGGCATCTACAAGTCGATCGGCCTGCTCAGCAAGGGCCAGCTGGTGGAGGTCGACCGGTCCGAGCTGGTCGCCGGCTACCTCGGCCAGACCGCCATCAAGACCGCAGAGGTGGCCGCGAAGGCCTACGGCGGCGTGCTGTTCATCGACGAGGCGTACTCGCTCAACGGCGACCAGTACGGCGAGGAGGCCATCAACACCCTGGTCAAGGAGATGGAGGACCACCGCGACGACCTGGTCGTGATCGTCGCCGGGTACCCGGTGCCGATGGAGGTCTTCATCTCGAACAACCCGGGGCTCGCGAGCCGCTTCCGCACGACGATCACCTTCGACGACTACACCGACGACGAGCTGCGCGACATCTTCGGCTCGATGTCCGCCAAGTCCGACTACGACCTGGGCGACGGGGTGCTGGACGAGTTCAGCAGGCAGCTTGCCGAGCAGGTGCGGGACGAGAACTTCGGCAACGGCCGCTACGCGCGCAACCTTCTCGAGGCGGCCATCGGGCGGCACGCCTGGCGCTTGCGCGAGGTGGACGAGCCGACACTGGAACAGCTGCGGACCCTGCTGCCGGAAGACCTCGTCGACCCGGACCGGCCGTCGGTCACGCCGGCCACGCTGGTGCCCCCGGAGGACGCCGAACCGGTCGGGCCGGTCGAGTTCCCGGCGGCGCCCACGGAGTCGTCGTGACCACGTCCGCGCCGCCACGCACGTCGCTGCCGTCGGCCGGCGTCCCGACGCCGGCACCGAGCCGCTCGCCGCAACTGCTGCGCAGGCTCCAGCTCGTCGTCGCGCTGGTGCTCGTGCTGGCGGGCGGCCTTGCCGCGTGGATGATCCAGGACCTGCGGTCCGACCTCGCGACCACCCCGGAACTGGCGCAGCAGTACGCGCGCCTGGGCGACGTCCGCCACCAGCTCAACACCGCGGCGACCGAGGCCGCGCGCGGAGCGCTGCTGGGCGAGCCCGCGGCCGGCACGCACTCCGCGGCGGCCGGCGAGGCGGTGGCGACGGCGGCCGGCCTGCTCGTCGAGGCCGCCCAGGCGCGGCCGCAGGACGCCGACCTGCTCTCCGAGGCCGGCCAGGGCGTGGTGCGCTACGGCAAGGCCCTCGCCGCGGCCGCCGGCAACCCGCGCGCGAAGGCCGTCCCGCTGCTCGCCGCTGCCGACGTCCAGCTGGACACGGTGCTGGACGGGATCGGGGCGCTCCAGCAGCGCCTCGGCGATGAGGCGACCGTGCGTCCGGCCGGCCTCAACGCCGTGCTCGCCTGGCTGCCAGGGCTCGCGCTCCTCGCGGTCGTCGTGTGGGCGAGCTGGCTGGTCGCCCGGCTGAGCCACCGGGTGCTCAATGTGGGCCTGGTCGGGTCCGGGATCGCCGTCGTGGTGGTGCTCGCCCTCGCGCTCGGCGCGCAGTCGGCGGCGGCCAAGGCGTCCGAGGTCGCGCGGGGGACGCAGTTCGGGCACATCGTGCAGGTGGCCACGGCCGTCGACGAGCTCGACCGTGCCCAGCGGGTCCTCACCACCGGCGTCCTGCGGCACGAGTGGACCGCCGACTCCCAGACGGCGCTCGACGAGGCCACGTCCGCGGCCTCCGATGCCGCGGCGAGCGAGGACCTCCCCAGCCTCAAGGCCTTCCGGACAGCCTCCACCACGATCGTCGGAGCGCTCCGCGACGGCGACTGGACGACGGCGACCGCGACCGTCACCGCCGGCGACGAGGAGTCGCTCGCCGGGGCGACGGAGGGGTTCCTCGACAGCGCGGCGAAGAAGACGGCGGCAGCGGTCGAGCGCGCCGCGGCCGCCCCCGAGTCCGCCGGCACCGAACTGGCGATCCAGCTGGTCGCGGCCGTCGCGGTCGCCCTCGCCGGGGCGTTCCTCGGCGTCCTCGGGCTCGGCCGACGCCTCCAGGAGTACCGGTGAGCACCACGTCCCCCGCGGCCCCCGGACAGCTCGGAGTCGCCGCCCGCCCCAACGACCTGCTGGAGTACCTCGGGCGCCTCGAGACCTGGCTGGCGGTGCGCCGGGCCGAGCTCGACGCCCTGGACGAGCAGATCGTCGGCTCCGGCCGCCAGGCGGAACTCACCGGCGACATGGCCCTGGCGCTGGCCCTGTGGCAGGCGGCCAAGACCCGGCAGAACCTGCTGCTCGCCACCTGGGACTCCGGGCGCGTCGGCCAGCAGGAACTCGAACGGCTCTCGGCCCTGATCTGGGGACGGCTGGACACCGCCGGCAGCCAGGTCGCCCAGCTCCAGTCGATGGCGGTGTCGCTGCCGGAGGCCGGACGCCTGTGCGACGCCCTGGTGGCACAGCTGCGCACGCGGCTGAACACGGACCCCAACGCCGAGCAGCAGCAGATCCGGCTGCGCGGCCTGCGGGCGCAGCTCGAGCGCATCCGCGACCAGGCGGCCCTCGAGCCGCCGGCCCTCGCCCCGGCCGCGCAGGCACGCCTCGCCGGGCTGGCCGCCCGCACCCAGGACCTGACGGACAAGCGCACCCGCGGCGGCGACATCGGCGGGTTGCTCGGCACCCTCGAGATCGACGCCGCGCGCCTGGAACGTGACCTCATCGTGGGTTCCGCCCAGCGCCGCGAGGCGCGCGACCTGCTGACCCGCGCCCGCGAGGAGCTGGCCGACGTCACCGCGCGCGAGCAGGCGGTCCGCGCCCTGGCCGCCCAGGTCGCCGCGTCGGTGTGGCCGGCACCGCAGACCCCACTGCCGAGCGCGGCCAGCCTGGGCCCCGTGCCCAACACCCGCACCGCCCTTGTCGGCTACGTGGAGGGGCTGGGACGCGTGGCGGCGCAGCTGGCAGAGATCCAGTCCGCCCTCGGCGGCGCCCTCGCCGGCCGCGACGCCGCCGCGTCCCTGCTGGGCGCACTCCAGGCCAAGGCGGCAGCCCTGGGCGTGGCCGGGCATCCCGACCTCGCCGAGCTGGGCGCGCTCGCCGGTCGTCGCCTCGCCGCCACCCCGGTCGTCCTGCCGGTGGTGCAGCAGGTGCTCGCCGCCTACTCCGCCCAGCTCGACCACCTTTCGCGGGGGCGGTCGTGAAGTGCCGCCAGCCGGGCTGCACCGGCACGATCGTCGACGGCTACTGCGACGTCTGTGGCATGCCGGGCTCGACCATGCCCGTCGGGATGGCCGTGCCGGGCACGCGTCCGTCCAGCCGGCCGTCCGGCAACTGCCGCCAGCCGGGCTGTCCGGGCCACATCGTGGACGGCTACTGCGACGTCTGCGGCTCGCCCGACATCGATCCCACGCCGGTGCTGCCACCGGCCGGTGCACGCTCGACCGTGACCCGCACCTCGATCCACCTCGGCTCCACCGCCCTGGGCTCGGCGCGGGCCACGTCGTTCGGCGGTCGTCCCACCCGGCACAGCAGCGCGGAGCGCCTGACCACCGGGCGCATCGGCGCCGGGCTGACGCGGGTGCCGCCGGCGCCGGCGATCGACCCGGCCAAGGCGGTCCTGGCCCGGGCGGAGGTGCCGCTGGACGCCCGGGTGTGCCCGCGCTGCGGCGCGAAGGTCGGCCAGGGCGGCGACAAGGTCGAGTCGCGCTCTGAGGGCTTCTGCCCGGCGTGCGGCGCCCCCTACTCGTTCACCGTGAAGCTTCGGGCCGGGGACGTCGTGGCCAACCAGTACGAGGTGGTGGGCGCGCTCGCACACGGCGGCATGGGCTGGATCTACCTGGCCAAGGACCGCAACGTGTCCGGGCGGTGGGTGGTGCTCAAGGGCCTGCTGAACACCGGTGACAAGGACGCCCTGGCGGCCGCCATCGGCGAGCAGCGTTTTCTCGCCCGGGTGGAGCACCCGCAGATCGTCGAGATCTACAACTTCGTCACCCACGACGACGCCGGCTACATCGTGATGGAGTACGTCGGCGGGCGGTCGCTGAAGCAGCTGCTCAAGCAGCGCATGACCACCAACGGCGGTGTCGCCGACCCGCTACCCGTCGACCAGGCCCTGGCGTTCCTGATCGAGATCCTCCCGGCCCTGGGCTACCTGCACGAGCTGGGCCTGCTGTACTGCGACTTCAAGCCCGAGAACGTCATCCAGGTCGGCGACTCCCTCAAGCTCATCGACCTCGGCGGCGTCCGCCACATCGGCGACGACGACTCGGCCATCTACGGCACGGTGGGCTTCCAGGCACCCGAGGTCGCCACGCTCGGCCCGTCCGTCGCCTCGGACATCTTCACCGTCGGGCGCACCCTGATGGTGCTCAGCGCGGAGGTTCCCGGCTACCAGGGCGAGTACGAGTTCCGGATCCCGCCGGCGGAGGAGCTCCCGGCCATCGCCGCGCACGACTCGCTGTACCGGCTGCTGCTGAAGTGCTGCGCGCCCGACCCGAACGACCGGTTCACCTCGGCCGAGGAACTGCGGCTCCAGATGCTGGGGGTCCTTCGCGAGGTGGTGGCTGCCGCGACGCCGGGGGTGGCCACGACGGCGTCCGCGTCGGTGCTGTTCGAGGCTCCGACGGTCGCCGGTGAGCGGAACCAGCGGCAGCTGCCACGCCTGCGGCCGGACTCGACCGACCCCCAGGCGGGCTGGCTGTCGCGGATCAGCGCGGACGACCCCGTCCAGCGGCTGGAGGCGCTGGCGACCCCTCCGGCGGTCTCCGCTCAGGTGCTGCTGGCCCGTGGCGAGGCCGCGCTGGACGCGGGGAACCCGAAGCTGGTCGACGAATGCGTCCACCGGTTGCTGACCAACGACCCGTGGGAGTGGCGCGCGGTCTGGCTGGCGGGCCTGCGGGCGCTCCAGGACCGGGACTACACGACAGCCCAGAGCTCGTTCAACGCGGTCTACGGGCAGGTCCCCGGGGAACTCGCCCCCAAGCTCGCGCTCGCCCTGGCCTGTGAGCTCGGCGGCGAGTACGACATCGCAGAGGACCTGTACCGGATCTGCGCGAACACCGACGCCAACTACGTGACGCCGGCGGCGTTCGGTCTGGCCCGCGTGCGGGCGGCCCGCAACGACCTGCCCGGCTCCCTCGCTGCCCTGGAGCTCGTGCCGAGCACCTCGCGGGGGTACCCCGAGTCGCAACGACTGAAGGCACAGCACCTGGTGACCCTCGCCACCGACGCGTCCGGGCTGGACGAGGCGTTCTCGGCGATCACCCAGGCGCGTCTGGACCCGCTGGCGGAGGCGCAGTACCGCGCCCTGCTCTACGACCGGGCGATGGCGCTGGCGCAGAAGGGCCCGCTGCACCTGGGCAATCGCACCATGACGCCGCCCATGGTGCGTGACGAGCTGGTGGCCGCCTATCTCCAGCTCGGCAGGCTCACCGAGAGCCCGGAGCTGCGTGCCGGCTACGTCGACCTCGCCAACTCCCTGCGTCCCTGGAGCCTGCTGTGAGCGATCTCGAACCCGCCGGCCCGACCCCCGACCAGCCCGCCTGCCCCGCCTGCGGCCGCCCGATCGATCCCTCGGCGTGGTTCTGCGAGGCCTGCGGTTCCCCGCTGGTGCCGACGGCCCCGCCCCCGCCGCCTCCCGCGCCGGCCGCGGACGCCCCGTCCACGCAGACCCGGCGCCTCGGCGTCCGCGCCAGCCAGGTGGCCAGCTGTGCGTCCTGCGGCGGGACGATCGGCGCGGACGGCTACTGCCAGACCTGCGGCGCGAAGGCGCCCAGCCCCCGCGACCACTACACCGACTCCCCCGCGGACTGGGTGGGCGGGGTCTGCGACCGGAGCCTTCAGCACCACCGCAACGAGGACGCGATGGCCCTGTGGGCCGGGGACGACCGCGCGGTGCTCGTGGTCTGCGACGGCGTGTCCACCAGCGTCGACTCCGACGTCGCCTCCCAGGCGGCGGCCGAGCGCGCCCGCGACGTCCTGGCAGCACTCGCCTCCGCCGGGGGCGTCCCGACCGGTGACGACTGGGCCCGGGCGCTGGTCGAGGCCACCGAGAGCGCGAACCGCGCGGTGGTCGAGACCACGGCCCCCGACAGCGCGAACGCCGCGTCGGCCACCCTGGCCGCGGCCGTGGTCGTCGGCGACACCGTCCACTTCGCCAACATCGGCGACTCCCGGGTCTACCTGCTGGGGGCGGACGAGCGGGTCCTGCTCAGCGTGGACGACTCGATGGCCCAGGCGTTCATCGCGGAGGGCATGCCCCGCGCGGAGGCGGAGGCCCTGCCCCGCGCCCACGCCATCACCAAATGGCTGGGACGGGACGCGCCCGACATCGTGCCGCGCACCGGTGCACATCGCGTGACCGCGGCGGGCTGGCTGCTGGTGTGCTCCGACGGCCTGTGGAACTACGCGTCCACCCCCGACGAGCTGGCCCGGCAGCTGGACGACGCGGCCGCCGGCGGTGGCGGGCCGGCGGCCGTCGCGCAGCGCCTCCTGGAGTGGGCGAACTCCCGGGGCGGCCAGGACAACGTCACCGTCGCTCTCGCCCGCGTCCCCGCACCGGCGGTTAGTCTGGGAGCGGCCCCCACCGAACCACAGAACGGAGCACACCGCGAGCATGGCTGAGTTCACCTCCGCGGTCTACCAGAACGAGTTCCTGCCCGACGGCGGGACCGACGTCAACGCGATCGTCACCATCCGCTGCAGCGGCGCCGGCTCCGCCGGCCGCACGGGCAGCGGAGACGCCGGCGAGATCATCGTGGTGGACACCTCCGGCTCGATGGGCGTCGCGAACATGAATGCCGCGAAGCAGGCGGCGATGGTCGCCCTCGACCACATCCTGGACGGCACGTTCTTCGCCGTCGTCGCGGGCAACCACAAGGCCTACCTCGCCTACCCGATGGTGCAGACCGGCGCCGGCATGGTCCGCATGGACGCCCGCACCCGCGCGGAGGCCCGGCGCCAGATCAGCTTCTTCCGCGCCGAGGGCGGAACGGCGATGGGCACCTGGCTGAACCTCTGCAAGGCACTGTTCGCCTCGATCGGCAACCTCGCCCAGAAGCACGTGATCCTGCTGACCGACGGCGAGAACCACAACGAGACCGCCCAGCAGCTCGACCAGGCGATCATCAACTGCGCCGGCGACTTCCAGGTGGACGCACGCGGCGTCGGCGTCGACTGGAAGGTCGCCGAGATCCGCAAGATCGCCCAGGCGATGCTCGGTACCGTCGACATCATCGGCGACCCGTCCCAGATGGGGGCCGTCTTCGCCGAGCTGATGCGCAACTCGATGGCCCGCGGCGTGGCCAACGCCGACCTGCGCGTGTGGATCCCGCAGGGTGCGCAGGTGATGTTCATCCGCCAGGTCTCCCCCACCGTCGAGGACCTCACCCACCGCGGCACCCCGGTGAACCAGCTCACGATGAGCTACCCGACCGGTGCGTGGGCGGACGAGGAGCGCGACTACCACATCGCCGTCCGGCTGGCCGCGAAGTCGGTCGGCCAGGAGCAGCTCGCCGCGCGGGTGCAGCTCGCCGTCGGCGCGGAACTGCTCACCCAGGGCCTGGTCAAGGCCAAGTGGTCCTCCGACACCAACCTGACCGCACAGATCAACCCCGAGGTGGCGCACTACACCGGGCAGGCCGAGCTGGCGCAGGTGATCCAGGAGGGCCTCGCTGCGAAGGCCGTCGGTGACGAGGCGACCGCGACCACCAAGCTGGGGCGCGCCGTCCAGCTGGCGACCGAGACCGGCAATGTCGAGGCGACCTCGAAACTCCGGAAGGTCGTGGACATCGCCGACGCCCGGACGGGTACGGTGAGGCTCAAGAAGGCTGTGGACAAGGCGGACGAGATGGCCCTGGACACGGCGTCCACGAAGACCACGCGAATCAGGGGCTGACATGCCGATCTGTCCGGCGGGGCACCAGACGGCCCAGACCGACTTCTGCGACACCTGCGGGCTGCCCGTGCCGGGCGGCCAGACCGGGATTCCGGCGGCGCCGCCGCCGATCTCCGCCGCGGTCCCCCCGCCGGTGATCTGCCCGCACTGCCAGACCCCGAACGTCGCGGACGCGCTGTTCTGCGAGGCCTGCGGCTACGACTTCACCACCGGGACGCTGCCCGCCCCCGCGATCGACCCCGTTCCCGCGGGCGCGCCCGTTCCCGCCCCGGCTGCCGTGCCGGAGGCGGACGCCGCGACACCGCCGGGCGCACCGGAGACCGGGCCGTCGGCGGAGCCCGACGACGCCCCGGCCGACGTGGCGGCGGGAGAGCCAGGAACACCCGAGGTCGCGGTGGCGGAGGCCCCGCCGCCGGAGCCGGTCGCCGAGGCCGTCCCCGTCGGTGTGGACGCCGACGTGCCGTCCACGCCGGTCCCGGTGCCGGCGGAGGGCCCGTCCACCCCGGTGCCGGCCCCCGCGGACGCGCCGTCCACGCCGGTGCCGGAACCCGTCCCCGCCCGTCCCCGGGTGGAGTGGGTGGCCGAGCTGTGGATCGACCCCGACTGGTACGCCGCGCAGGGATCCTCGGACCCGTTGCCGTCGCCCGGCCTGCCCGACATCGTCCCGCTGGTCAAGGAGGGCAACCTGATCGGCCGGGTGTCGCACAGCCGGGGCATCTTCCCGGACGT
This sequence comes from Propionicimonas sp. T2.31MG-18, assembly GCF_964266745.1. NCBI lineage: Bacteria > Bacillati > Actinomycetota > Actinomycetes > Propionibacteriales > Nocardioidaceae > Propionicimonas > Propionicimonas sp. T2.31MG-18. Next base: position 179,884 of record NZ_CAXWGX010000027.1, on the reverse strand, counting down.
GGACTGCGAACTCGACACCGGGTGCAGCCGCCGCCACGCGATGCTGTCCACCGACGGCACCCGCTGGTGGATCGAGGACCTGAACTCGGCCAACGGCACCTTCGTCGGCTCGCCGGCGGGCCCGCTGCCGGCCATGCCGATCCCGCAGGGACGCGTCGAGCTCACACCCGGCCAGCGCATCTACGTCGGTGCCTGGACGCGGATCGTCGTCCGTCGTGCCACCCCCGACGAGCAGGAGGCCCTGGCCTGAGCGCGAGGGGTCTTCGACCCCGCGCCGGGATCGGTTTGCGCTCTGGGCGTACGGGCGTCCGCACGGTCGCCACCCGCTGGTAGCTTGGCGAGGCGTACCAGGAGGAGGAACCGTGGAGATCAAGATCGGCATTCAGCACGTGGCCCGCGAGCTCGCGGTGGACACCACGGCGACGGCGGCGGAGGTCGAGGCGGACCTGCGCAAGGCTCTCGCCGACGGCACGCTGATCGCGCTCACCGACGAGAAGGGCCGCAAGGTGCTCGTCCCCGCCGACAAGGTCGCCTACATCGACCTCGGCCAGGAGAAGGCCCGCCCGGTCGGCTTCGGCGCGGTGTGAGCCCGGCCCGGTCCCGCCTGATCCCGCCCGCGCCGTTGTCGCGGGCCCGGCCACGCTGTTAGCGTTGTCGGAGCGCACCGCGCCCCGTCTCGGCTGAAGGGAGGTTCGACAGATGTCACCCACTGTTCGTGGGCTGTTCTCGAACGCCCCATCAACCGAGGCCCCCGTCGCCTGACCTTTGCACGGGTGCCTCCTCCCACAGGAGAACACACCCTTGCCAGACGACCGTCGCGTCCCCGTCGAGTGGGACGACCTGACTTACCACGCGCTCTCCGAAGACCTGCGCGTCGACCAGCGTTGGTCGACGTGGGGCTCAGTGGAGCGCTCCAGCCGCGGCCCGGAACCCCGTCCGCCGTGGCTGGTGACCTCCGCCGCCGCCATCGACACCGATCTCGGGCTGCTGAAGACGGGGAAGGAGGCCGACGTCTTCCTCCTCGAGCGGGCCGTGCCCGGCGACGACGCGCAGTCCTGCCTGCTCGCGGCCAAGCGCTACCGGGACTCCGACCACCGCCTGTTCCACAGGGACACCGGCTACGTCGAGGGCCGGCGCGTCCGCAACAGCCGGGACACCCGGGCGATGGCTCGCAAGACCGGCTTCGGCCGGGCGGTGGCCGCGGGCCTGTGGGCCGCCGCGGAGTGGCGGGCCCTCAACCGTCTCTACGAGGCGGGAGTCCCCGTCCCCTACCCGGTCCAGCTCGACGGCACGGAGCTGCTGCTCGAGTTCGTGTCGAGCGGGGACGCGGCCGCCCCGCGACTGCACCAGGTGCGCCCGTCCCCTGCCCAGCTGGAGGTGCTGTTCCACCAGGTTCGCGAGGCGATGCACCTGATGACCGCGCTGGGCGTCGTGCACGGCGACCTCAGCCCGTTCAACCTGCTCGTCGCGGACGCCGACGACCCCGAGCCACGCCTGGTGATCATCGACGTCCCGCAGCTGGTCGACCTGGTGGCCAACCCGAACGCCGTCGAGTTCCTGCACCGGGACTGCGCGAACGTCACCGGGTGGTTCACCGCGCGAGGCCTCGCGGTGGACGCAGACGAGCTGCTGGCCGAACTCCTCGCGCACGCCTGGTAGCGCCCGCCGCGGTGCCCGGATCCGGCCCCCGCGGGGTGCCGGATTCGGGCCGGGCGGTGCTGCCGCTAGACTGTTCACGCCGCACCCCCACGTGCGCGCCCGCCTCGAGCGGCCGAGAGAGTGCCGCCGGCGGTTCCGTACGCCTGCGCCACCTCGGCCGCAGCAACAGATAAGGCAAGACCCTGACCGAAACGCCTGACCACCTGCCCAAGGCGGACGCGGAGCACACCTTCGCCGACCTGGGCGTCATTCCCGAGATCACCGAAGCCCTCGCCACCCTGGGCATCACCCACCCGTTCCCGATCCAGGCGCTCGCCATCCCGATCGCCATCGCCGGCACTGACATGATCGGCCAGGCGCGCACGGGCACCGGCAAGACCCTGGCGTTCGGCATCAGCCTGCTCCAGCGGATCACGGTCCCGACCGACCCCGGCTACGACGAGCTGGCCAAGCCCGGCGCGCCGCAGGCGCTGGTCATGTGCCCCACCCGTGAGCTCGCGCTCCAGGTGGCGCGCGACCTCGCCGACGCGTCCACCGTGCGGCACGCGCGTGTGCTCACCGTCTACGGCGGCGTCGGCTACGAGATCCAGCTCGACAACCTCTCCACCGGGGTCGATGTCGTGGTGGGCACGCCCGGTCGCCTGCTCGACCTGGTGAGCCGCCGCTCGCTCGACCTGTCCCAGGTGCGGGTGCTGGTGCTCGACGAGGCCGACGAGATGCTCGACCTGGGCTTCCTGCCCGACGTCGAGCGGCTGATCAGCCGGACGCCGAAGTCGCGGCAGACCCTGCTCTTCAGTGCCACCATGCCGGCCGCGGTCGTCGCGCTGGCCCGGATGCACCTGAACCAGCCGGTGAACGTGCGCGCCGAGACCCACGACTCGCAGCTCACCGTGCCCGACACCACCCAGTTCGTCTACCAGGCGCACGACCTCGACAAGCCCGAGATCGTGGGACGCATCCTGCAGTCCCCGTCCTGCACGCGGACGATGATCTTCACCCGCACCAAGCGCGCGGCCCAGCGGCTCTCCGACGAACTGGAGGACCGCGGCTTCAAGGCCACCTCGATCCACGGCGACCTCAACCAGGTGGCCCGCGAGAAGGCGCTCAAGAAGTTCCGCGACGGCAAGGTGTCGGTCCTGGTCGCCACCGACGTGGCAGCCCGCGGCATCGACATCAACGACGTCAGCCACGTGATCAACTACGAGTGCCCGGACTCGGAGATGACCTACGTGCACCGCATCGGCCGCACCGGCCGGGCCGGCGCCAAGGGCATCGCGGTGACGCTCGTCGACTGGCAGGACGTCACACGGTGGAAGGTCATCAACCGTGCGCTCGACCTGCACTTCCCGGAGCTCCTCGAGACCTACTCGACCTCCCCGCACCTGTTCGAGGACCTCGACATCCCCGAGGGCACCCGGGGACGCCTCGTCGACGCCGCCCCGCGTGAGCCGAAGGAGGACCGCCACCGCGACCGGCCGCGCGAGGAGCGCGCGCAGCGTCCCCCGCGCGATCGCAGCCGTCGCCGCCTGCGCAACGGCCAGCCGGTCGACGGCGAGGCCGCGTCCGGTGCCGCGACGCCCGGCGGAGATGTGGCCCCTGCCCCGGAGGTGGAGGGCACGGATGGCGCTGCAGGGTCTGCGCCCCGTCGCCGTCGCCGCCGCCGCTCCGGCGGCCAGCGCGAGGGCGCCCAGGGTGAGGGTGCCCAGCGCCAGGGTGAGCAGGTCGAGGTCGGCTGAGCCCGTCCTCGGACGCGCGGCGGCGTTCGGCCCGTCGCGCGCACCACTGTCACACGTTGAGGCCCGTGCCGCGCGCGTTGTAGACCACCGCGTTCCCGCGGGCCACCCACCCGGCGTAGTCGCGGAACACCGCGAGCGCCTCGGTCAACCCGACCCCGCGGGTGACCTCGATGCCGCGGCGGGCGAACTGGCCGATCCAGTCCTCCACGACCGGGCCCTCGTCGAACCCGGTGATGCGCTCCATCTCCCCGGAGTCGTCCGGGATCACGATGTGGGAGACGCCCGCCCAGAGCGCAGCGCCGCAGCACTGCAGGCACGGTCGCCAGTTCACGACGAGCTCGGTCGCGGGGAACCCGCGCGCACCGAGGTCCCAGGTGCCGCGGCGTTGCTGGGCCAGGCTCAGCGCCACCACTTCTGCGTGCGCCACCGAAAGGTTGGCGGCCAGCACCCGGTTCACCCCCGCCGAGAGGACGCGGCCACCGTCCCGCTCCACGACGAGCGCGGCGAACGGCCCGCCGCCACCGTCGCGGACATTGAGCCGGGCCAGCCGGTTGGCCAGCGCCATGCGCTCCTCGAGGCCGCCCAGGACTTCCCCGGCCGCGGAAACCTCCGCCACGACCCAGTCCGGGATCTCGGCCTGGAAGCGGGTTCTCAACGCCGTGCTCATGGCGCGCCTCCGTAGACATCTCCATCGTAGGGCGGCGCACGATCGGGCAGGATCGTGGGCACCAACGCGACGTCGAAGACGGGATGCCATGGGGACCAGGGACACGCGGGTCGACGAGTACCTGGCCACGCTGCCCGGCTGGCAGCAGGACCTCGCGGCCGAGCTCCGCGAAATCATCCACGAGGCGGATCCCGGCATCGAGGAGACGATCAAGCGCACCCGCCTGCCCTACTTCACCTGCGAGGGCAACGTCTGCGCGTTCCTCGGCGCACGCGACCACCTCAACCTGTTCGTCTACGACCCGATCGCGCCCGACCCCGACGGGCTCATCAACCAGGGGCAGGGCAACGCGACGGCACGGTCGATCCAGTTCCGCGAAGGGGAGGTGGTTCGTCGCGAGCCGCTGGCGACCCTGCTCAGGGCCGTCGTCGCGAACAACCGTGCGGGCGGGTGGCGCCGCCTCACTCGACGGCCTTGAGGCCCACCACTCCGCCGACGATCAGGGCGAGGAACACGACCCGCCACACCGACACCGACTCGGTGCCGGTGACCATCCCGTAGCCCACGGTGAGCGCGGCGCCGATGCCGACCCAGACCGCGTAGGCGGTGCCGGTCGGCAGGGAGCGCATGGCGTAGGCCAGCCCCGCCATGCTCAGCACGAGGGCGACGAGGAACACCGTGACCGGGCCCCAGCGGGTGAAGCCGTCGGTGCGGGCGAGCGCGATGGCCCACACCGCCTCCGCGATACCGGCAAGGACGAGTACGACCCAGGACATGACGACCTCTCAGGCCGTCTTGTCGCACACCGGGTACGGCTCCCTCGTCCGGGGTCCTCGCCGAGGACCTGGCCTCCACTGTCCCACACAGCCGTCGGGCGACCAAGCCGGCCAGTGTCCCGCGAGCGCCGTCGTGGGCCCTCAGTAGTCCATGTTCATCGCCGCGCGCACCTCGGCGAGCGTCGCATCGCCCACCTCGTTGGCGACGGCGTTGCCGCGGCGGAGCACGTCCCACAGGTAGCCGGGGTCGGCGGCCAGCTCGACCCGACGGGCCCGGATCGGGGCGAAGAACTCGTTGACGGCCTCGGTGACCAGCCGCTTCAGGCCGCCACCGCCACCGTCGCCGATCTCCGCCGCGATCTCCGCCGGCTCACGGTGGGTGCACAGGGAGGCGAGCATCAGGAGGTTCGACACCTCGGGCCGGTTCTCCGGATCGTAGGTGATGTGGCGGTCGGAATCGGTGACGGCCTTCTTGATCAGCCGGGCGGTGGTGTCGGCGTCCATGCCGATCTCGATCACGTTGCCCTTGGTCTTGCTCATCTTGGTGCCGTCGAGCCCGAGGACGGTGGACGCCTTCGACAGCAGCGCCTCCGCCTGGGGGAACACCGGACGTGCCGGATCGACGCGTCCATAGCGCTCGTCGAACCGGCGGGCGACCACCCGCGTCTGCTCCAGGTGCGGCAGCTGGTCCTTCCCGACCGGGACCAGGTTGGCCTTGCAGAACAGGATGTCCGCCGCCTGGTGCACGGGGTAGGTCAGCAGCAGGCCCGACATCGGCCGGTCACCGGTGGCCTCCAGCTCGGCCTTCACCGTCGGGTTGCGACGCAGCTCGGCGTCGGTGACCAGCGAGAGGAAGGGCAGCATCAGCTGGTTCAGCGACGGCACGGCGGAGTGCGCGTAGATGACGGTCCTCGCCGGGTCGAGCCCGATCGCGAGGTAGTCGGCCAGCATCCCGAGCACGCGCTCCTTGATCGGGCCCGTGCCGTCGCGGTCGGTGATCACCTGGTAGTCCGCGATCAGGATGAAGGTCTCCACGCCCGCGTCCTGGATGCGCACCCGGTTGGCCAGCGAGCCGAAGTAGTGCCCCAGGTGCAGGTTCCCGGTGGGCCGGTCGCCGGTCATCACGCGGAAGCCGGAGGGGTCCTTCGCGATCTGCGCCTCGATCTCGGCGCTGCGCGCCTCCGTCCGCCGCAGCGATGCCTCCGAGGTGGAGGCGGCGAGCTGTTCCCCGGCGTCAAGGGGCTGGTCGGTCATGGGTGCACTGCCTTCGTGGAGGTCGTTCGGGAGCCGACTGGTGACTTTACACCGAAGCCGGGGGCTCCCCGACGAGCAGCCCTCCGCGTGCGGCCACCCGGGCGCCGATCTCGGCGAGCACCTCGGGGGCGGTCGTGTTGCAGGCCAGGTCGTGGTCCTTCTTGCCCGCGCCGTGGTAGTCCGACGAGCCGGTCGTGAGCAACCCCAGCCCGGACGCGAGCGCGCGCAGCTCGGCACGGGTGGACGGGTCGTGGTCCTGGTGGTCGACCTCCACGCCGTCCAGCCGCCCGGACGCCGCCAGTCGGCCCAGCAACGACGCAGGCAGCTCGTCGCGACTGACCCGTCCCCACGGGTGGGCGATCACCGCGACTCCCCCCGCGTCACGCACGAGGTCGAGCCCGCGCCCCAGCGGAGTGGCGTAGCGGCCGACGAAGATGGGGCCGCCGTCGGCGAGGTAGCGGTCGAAAGCCTCCCTGCGGTCGCTCACGTAGCCGAGCTCGACCATCGCGTCGGCGAGGTGCGGGCGCCCGATCGAGGGGCTGTCGCCGACGTAGCGGTCCAGTACCTCGCGCGGCACCGGCATGCCGGCCCGGGAGAGGCGCTCGAGCATCGCGGGCACGCGGCCGCTGCGTCCCTGGCGGATCCGCGCGAGCTCGTCGGCCAGCGCGGGATCGTCGATCCGGCAGCCGTAGCCGAGCAGGTGCACCGACACCCCGTGGTGCTGTGCGGAGATCTCGATCCCGTGCAGCACCGACACCCCGAGGCGCTGCCCCGCGGCCACGGCCACCGCGAGGCCGTCGAACGTGTCGTGGTCGCACAGGGCGATCACGTCCACGCCTGCCCGTGCGGCCTCGGCGACGAGCTCCGCCGGCGCGTCCGTGCCGTCGGAGACCGAGCTGTGGGTGTGGAGGTCGATGCGCATCCCCGCATCCTGCCAGCAGGACCCGTGACGGGCGAGGGTCACAGGCCGGCCCGGCGCAGCCGCTCGGCGCCGTCGGACGCCAGTCGGCGGGCCACCGGGCCCGGCTGCCCGTGGAGGTACTCGAAGGCAGCGTTGTAGGACGCCACCGCCACGCCGGCCGCCCAGGCGAGTTCCCGCTCCACGTCGCTGAAGGGCCGGCGTTCCTCGTAGTGGTCGAGGAGCCGGCCGGTGACGGGTAGCGAGGCGATCGCCCCGGCTCCGGGCCGCTCGACGTGGTTCGCGGCGAGGATGCCGGCCAGCACGCATTCGGGCCGCGCGGCGAGGGAGTCCCAGTCGTGCACGATCGGGGAGCCGTCCGGCCTCCAGCGCACGTTCAGCCCGTTGAGGTCGGAGTGGCCCACCACCGGCGGCGGCGTGTCGGCCAGGAGGCGCTCGCGCGCCGCGGCGGCCAGCCGCACCAGCTCCGGGGGGACGGCGCCCGCGCGGTGCGGGTCCCAGCGGTCGGACGCGGCGGGCGGCCAGGTCCGTCCCGCGGCGTCGTGGTCGTACCACGCCCACGGCGGCGGCGGCGCGAACGCCTCCGGCTCCGCGTCGGCCAGCGCGACCACGAGGCACCGCAGCAGTGCCGCGTACCGCTCGGGTGCCGCCGGAGGGAGTTCTGGCGACCCGTCCTCGCGCCACTCCTCGACCGTGACCCACGTGCCGGGCGCGAGGCCGACCGGGCCCAGGAGAAGGGCCGGACAGTCGATGCCGGCGGTCGCCGCCGCGCGCTGCGCACGGGCGCAGGCCAGCACCCGTCCGGACGCCTCGCGTTCCTTGACGGCGATCCGGCGACCGTCCTCGAGGAGCACCCCGCGCACCCTGGACATCGACGACGCCTCGAAGAAGACCCGCGCGGCGCCGGAACCCAGGTGCTCACGGCACCACGCGGACAGGGCCGCGTCCCCCGAGGACGTCACGAGCCGCACCTGCCGCGCCTCAGGCGAGCATCTGGCGGACCTGGCTGAGGCCCACGTTCATGCGGGAGACGTCCGCCGTGCCGTCCGCGAGCTGGTGGATCGTCGCCACCCGGCTCCGCCGGGCCGGGTCGGAGGCCAGCCAGTCGGCGACGGCCCGATCCGCCGGGGCGTCGGGGTCGCCGGCGACCAGCACCTGGGCGGTGAGCGCGGCGTGCGCCGCCAGCAGTTCGTCGCGCAGGGCGGCCCGCGCCATGGCATCCCAGCGCACCTGTCGGGGCAGGCCGTCCACGCCGGCCACCAGCTCGTCGATCCCGGTGGCCTCGGCCAGCAGGTAGTGCACGGCCGCGACCCTGGGCGCGGGAACCTGGAGTCGCTGGGCGACGTCGACGACGCTGAGCAGCGTGTGCGCCTGCCCCGCGGTGGCGAGGTTGGCCGCCAGTTCCGGGGTCAGCCCGGCGTCGGTCCAGCGCGTCCGTGCCAGCTCGGCCGCGGTGGCCTGCTGGCCGCGGAGCAGCCCGCCCAGCTCCGTCCGCAGCGCCGCCACCTCCGGCCCGTACCTCGCGACGGCGCCGGCCACGTCCAGCGGCCCGTGCTGGTGGTGCAGGAGCCAGCGGGTGGCCCGCTCGACCATCCGCCGCAGGCCCACCCGCAGCTCGGTGGCCACCGCGGCGTCGAGCCCCGTGCTGCGGCGCAGCCGCACCTCGTCCAGGCCGACGGCGAAGATCGCGCGCGAGGCCAGCTGGGCACGGATGATGTCGGCCACCCCCGCCCCGGTCTCGGTCGACAGGCGGTGGTAGCAGGTGATCCCCTGGCTGTTGACGAACCGGTTCACGGCCACCGTGGCGACGATCTCGCGGGCCAGCCGGTGGCCGGGCATCCGGTCGGCGTAGCGGGCGCGCAGCGGCTCGGGGAAGTACTGCACGAGCCGGTCGGCGAGGTACGGGTCGTCCGGGAGGTCGGAGGCCAGCACCCAGCGGTCCAGCGCGATCTTCGTGTACGACAGCAGCACCGACAGCTCCGGACGGGTCAGCCCGTCGCCGGCGGCGATCCGCGCCGCCATCTCCTCGCTGGCCGGAAGTGCCTCGATGCCCCGGTCGAGCAGGCCGTCCGCCTCCAGCGTCCTCATCCAGGACTCGTGCTGGCCGGCCAGCACCACCCGGCGCCACATCGAGTTGGCCAGGGCGAGGTTCTGGTCGTAGTTGTGGGCCAGCACCAGCCGGGCGACCTCGTCGGTCATGGACGCCAGCAGCTCGCGACGCTCCGGCTCGCTCAGCCGCCCGGACGCCACCTCCGGCGCGAGCAGGATCTTGATGTTCACCTCGTGGTCGGAGGTGTCGACGCCGGCGGAGTTGTCGATGAAGTCGGTGTTGATGTGGCCGCCGGCGCGGGCGTACTCGATGCGTCCGAGCTGGGTGAAGCCGAGGTTGCCGCCCTCGGCGACGCTGCGGGCCCGCAGCCGCCCTCCGTCCACCCGCACGGCGTCGTTCGCCTTGTCACCGGCCTGCGCGTGGCTCTCGGTGGACGCCTTCACGAAGGTGCCGACGCCGCCGTTGAACAGCAGGTCGACCGGCGCGCACAGGATCGCGCTCACCAGTTCGTTCGGGGTGAGCCGGGTCACGTCCTCGGCGAGGCCGAGCGCCACCCGTGCCTCCCGACTGATGGGGACGGCCTTCGCGTCCCTGCGGAACACGCCGCCGCCCGGCGAGAGGAGGCTGCGGTCGTAGTCGGCCCAGGTCGAGCCGGGCAGCGCGAAGAGCCGCGCCCGCTCCGCGAAGGAGGACGCGGCGTCGGGAGCGGGGTCGAGGACGATGTGCACGTGGTTGAACGCGGCCACCAGCCGCAGGTGGTCGGACAGCAGCATGCCGTTGCCGAACACGTCGCCGGCCATGTCGCCGATGCCGACGCAGGTGAACTCGTCGGTGTCCGGGTCGAGGCCCAGCTCGGCGAAGTGGCGGCGCACCGACTCCCAGGCCCCGCGTGCGGTGATCCCCATCGCCTTGTGGTCGTACCCGCTGGACCCGCCCGAGGCGAACGCGTCCCCCAGCCAGAACCCGCGGTCGAGGGAGACCTGGTTGGCCAGGTCGGAGAAGGTCGCCGTGCCCTTGTCCGCGGCGACCACCAGGTACGGGTCGTCGCCGTCGTAGCGCAGCACGCGCTCCGGCGCGACCACGACACCGTCGACGATGTTGTCGGTGACGCTGAGCAGCGCGTCGACGAACACCCGGTAGCAGGCCTGGCCCTCGGCGAACCATGCCGCACGGTCGGCGGTGCCGGGCAGCTGCTGGGGGACGAAACCGCCCTTGGCGCCGCTGGGCACGATCACCGTGTTCTTGACCAGCTGGGCCTTGACCAGGCCGAGGATCTCGGTGCGGAAGTCCTCGCGACGGTCCGACCAGCGCAGCCCGCCGCGCGCGACCGCGCCGAAGCGCAGGTGGACGCCCTGGACGCGCGGGGAGTACACGAACACCTCGAAGGCCGGACGAGGCTCGGGGAGCAGCGGCAGCAGCGAGGGCAGCAGTTTCAGGGCGATGGTGTCGGTGTCGGTGAACGCGTTGGTGCGCACGCACGCCTCGATCACCGCGTGGAACGCCCGCAGGATGCGGTCGTGGTCGAGGCTGACCACCGCGTCCAGCTGCTCGCCCAGCCAGTCGGCCTGCCGGGCCTGGGACGCGTCCCGCTCCTCGCGGGTGAGCCGCGCGTCGGGGTCGAACCGGGTGGTGAACTCCCCCACCAGTCCCGCGGCGATGTCGGGGTAGGTGTTCAGGGCCGTCGCCAGGTAGGGCTGGCTGTAGGTCAGGCCCGCCTGCTGCAGGTAGCGGGAGATGGCGCGCAGCCAGGTGACCTGCCGCCAGCCGAGGCCGGCGGCGATCACCAGGCGGTTCAGCTCGTCGGCCTCGCAGCGACCGGTCCACGAGGCGACGAAGACGTCCATCAGCCGCCGGCGGACGTCGGCCCGCGCGGCGGCGGCGGCCAGGTCGTCCGGCAGCTGCAGGCCGAAGTCGTACACGAGCACCCGCGTGCCCCGCAGGTCCCAGCTGTAGGGGCGCTCGTCGACCACCTCGACGCCGAGCACCGACAGATGCGGCATCGCGTCGGTGAGCGACATCGACCGGCGGGTGATCACCTTCAGCCGGAGGTCGGACGGGTCGTCGGCCTCCAGCGGGCCCGTCAGGCTCAGCCGCAGGTCGTCGGGGCCGGTGAGCTGGTTGGCCAGCGTCAGGTCCGCCACGGCGACCGCCGGCGGGTAGTCGGCAGTGTAGGCCTCGCTGAACTCGACGCCCCGCTGTTCGCTGGGCAGCTCGTCCACGAGCGCGACGAAGTCGTCCTCCCAGCTGCGCGTGGCCGCGGCGAGCTCGGACGCGATCAGGTCGGCGTCGGGGGCCGCCGGGGCGTCCGGGGCGAGCCGGACGACGAAGAACAGCCGGGTCAGCACCGACTCGCTCACCAGCGTGGTGAAGTCGAGCTCCACCCCGCCGAGGCGGTCGAGCAGGATCTGCTGGATGCGCAACCGCGTCGCGGTGTTGTAGCGGTCGCGGGGCAGGTACACCATCGCCGTCGCGAAGCGCCCGTACCGCGCGCGTCGAAGGAAGACCCGGGTCTGCCTGCGCTCGCGCAGGGCGGCGACCGCGGCCACGATCGGGGCCAGCTCGTCGACGCGCGCCTCGAACAGCTCGTCGCGGGGGTAGGTCGCGATCACCTGGCGCACGGCGTTCCACCCGTGGGAGTGCTCCTCGAAGCCCGACTCGGCCAGCAACCGGCGGCTCTTCGCCGCGAGCACCGGGATGGTGGCGACCGACTCGGTGTACGCCGACGCGGACACCAGGCCGAGGAACCGGTGCTCGCGCACCAGCGTCCCGTCGCCGGCGAACTCGCGGACGGCGAGGTGCTGGAGGTAGGAGGGGCGGTGCACGGGTGAGCGGCGCGGGTCGCGCATCAGCATCAGCGGCTCCCGCTCCCCCGGCCGGGGCGCGGTCGTGGCGTCCGGCTCGTCGGCACCGGTGAGGATGCCCAGGCCGGAGCCGGCCACAGGCACCAGCCGGTCGCCGTCGGGGACGTAGTCGGCGCACCCGAGGAACACGAAGTGACCGTCGGCGAGCCAGTCGACCAGCTCGACGGCCTCGGCCGCCTCGGCATCGTGCCGCTCCCGCAGGCGCGCGGACGCCTCACGGGCGCGGGCCAGCATCGGCTGCCAGTCGGTCACCACGACGGCCAGGACGCCCAGCACCTGCTGCACGCCGGCCTCCAGGGCACCGGCCAGGGCGTCAGCCGCCCGGCCGAGCGGCGGGTAGATCTCGAGCACCAGCCACGACTCCGGCGTGCCCTCGGCACCGCCGGCCAGGTCCAGCAACCGACCGGACGGGTCGCGGTGCACGCGCAGTTGCGGGTGGTAGAGCCGCCGAAGGCTCCACTCCTGCCGCGTGAGCTCCATCGTGACCGTGTCCACGAGGAACGGCCGGTCGTCGGTCACGACGAGCGCGACCGTCGAGCCGTCGGCCCCGAGCCCGGGCACCTCGCCGGGGGCGATGATCCGCACCAGGTGCTGGCCGGGCGCCCGCGTCCGTCCCACGCCGAGGTGGACGGCCGCCGTCGCGGCCAGGGAGCCCGCGTCGATGCCGGCGAGGTCGGGCTCGGGCACCGGCTGGAGGTAGGCAGCCAGCAAGCCGCCGAGCTCCGGGTCGCCGGAGCCCTCGGCCATCGCCGCAGCCATGAGGGACTGGCGCACACCCGCCGACGTACCGGGGATCACACTGGACACACCTGCTCCTTCGCAGCGCTGAGGCCTCGACCAGCCTATACACGCCAGAATGGGCGGCATGCAGATACACGCCACCAACGATTTCGCCGCGCCGGTCGATGAGGTGTTCGTCATGCTCATCGACCGTGTCTTCCTGCGCGCGGTGTGCCTGGCGACCGATCCGCTGGAGCACCAGGTGGAGGTGGACGGACTGCGCACGGCCACCCGCCGCGTGATGCCGACACCGTCGGTGGTGGCCCGGCTCACCGGGCCGACGATGGCCGTGGTGGACGAGATCACCTGGGAGCCGTCCATGGTCGAGGGCGGACGCCGCGGGGCGGCGCACATCACCGTCGAGGGGCTCCCGGCCGAGCTCGTCGGCGCGGTCACCCTGCTGCCGGGCGGCAGCGGGTCCGTCCTGACCTACGACGGCGAGCTGTCGGTGAAGGTGCCGCTGCTCGGCCCCGGGCTGGCGCGGCAGGCCGCACCGCTGCTGCTCGAGGCCCTCGAGATCCAGCAGCGGGTGGGCGCGGAGTACCTGGCCGGACGCGGCGCGCCGTAGCGGGCGCCGTTCAGGACGCGCGCTGCTCCGGCGCCCCGGCCAGCGGCGCCACCCGCGTCTCGACCTCGAGGCCGAGCGCCGCGAGGTCGCCGAGGAACACGTCGGGCTCGACCAGCTGGGCCTGCAGGTGCAGGCCGGGCCTGCGGATCGTGCCGTCCCGCAGGCGGCGCAGGCACGCGACGGCCGGCGCCGCCGTGAGCAGGTAGCCGTCGTCGCCGCTCACCCGCACCGTGGCCGCGGCCGGCACCCCGTCCTCGATGCCGAGCGCCGTCAGCTGGAGCACCAGCCGGTGGGGCGGCGGGTAGCTGGCGAACCGGTCCATCGACCAGCGCGTGAGCCGGATCGCCAGGGGCCGCAGGGACGGCGCCTTCGCCAGCACCATCAGCACCGGCAGGAACACGTAGTCCATCACCGGGCTGAACCCGCAGATGTAGAAGCCGCAGCGACGCAGGCTCGGATGCCTCCGGGGCAGCGCCTCCATCTCGGCCAGGGGCATCGGGACGCAGGTCTTCGCGCCGATGGGCGGCCCGAAGTCGACCTTCGGGCACTCCGACCAGCGCAGGGTGCGCGACTCCCCGTCCACCCAGGCCGCGAGGTCGAAGTCGGTGAACTCGTCGAGCATCTCCTCCACCGTCGAGTCGGACAGGGTGTCGGCCAGCCAGTCCAGCCGCATGCCGGCCATCACGTCGGCCTCGCGGATCTCCTCAAGTTGGCCGGCGGCCCACCGCACGAGGGCCGCGGGGACGCCGGGGTGGAAGCCGCCGTCGGTGACGAAGCAGCGTCCGTGGTGGCCGATCTCGCCCTGGAGCCCCCGGAGGGCGGCCAGCTTGGTGGGACTGGACAGGAGCGTGTCGAACCAGTCGGCCCCCGCCTCGAGGACGATCCGGCCCAGCGCTCCGACCAGGTCGGGACGGCTCACCGTCACCACGACGAGGTCCGCGCCGGCCACCACCGCGCGCACCGCGTCCGCGTCGGTGACGTCGAGGACCGCCTCGTCGGCCCGCACCGGTCCGGCGACCAGCGCGTGGGTGGCTGCCAGCCGCCCGGGGTCGCGCCCGCACAGCACCAGGTGGTCGTCGGCGGAGAGCTCCCTCGCGAGCAGCACGCAGATCTGCCGCCCGGCGTTCCCGGACGCCCCCAGAACGACGATCCGCATCGCTGGCCCCCGCTTCCCCCACCAAGGTTCCCACGATCGGGCGGGGGCCGCGGGCCGTTGGGCGAAGCTCGCCACGACCCGCCCCGGCATGGGGCCCCGGGTGCGGTCAGCCCGGGGCGAGGCGGTAGATGCCGTCCCCGGAGCCGTTGGAGGTGGTGAAGTACAGCGCCCCGTCCGGCCCCTGCTCGACGGTACGGATGCGCCCGTGGTCGGTCACGATCTCCGCCACCCGGGACAGCTTCCGGGTCGAGCCGACGGAGAACAGCAGGATGCCCTGGCCCTTCAGCTCCGCGACCGCCAGCATCCCGTCCCAGTCTCCCCACTGGGCGCCGCTGAGGAACGTCGCCCCGCTGGTGGCCACGGTCGGGTAGCCGGAGCGCCACGCGGCCTTCCTCGCTTTCGGGTAGCGCCGGGTGTCGGTCATCGAGCGCTTCTCGTTGTAGCCCGGCGTCGGGCTCCACCCGTAGTTGGAGCCCTTGGTGACGTAGTTCACCTCATCGTCACGGTTGGTGCCGTGCTCGACCGACCACAGCTCGTTCGTCGCGGTTCCCGGCCGCAGGGCCAGCCCCTGGACGTTGCGGTGGCCGTAGTTCCAGACGTACCGGGCGTTGCCGCCGCGCGGGTAGAACGGGTTGGTCCGGGGGATGGTGCCGTCCGCGGAGACCCGCAGGATCTTCCCGCCAAGGGATTTCAGGCTCTGCGGGCTCGTGCCCTTGGCCGCGTCCCCTGTGCCGATGTAGAGCATGCCGGCGGACCGGAACCGCAGGCGGCACCCGTTGTGGCGCCCGTGCCCGATCGGGATGCCCTTCACCAGCACCTGGACCTTCTCGGCGGTGGTGTCGCTGGTCAGCCGCCACTTCCAGACCTGGACGTCGGACGCGGACCCGGACGCCTTCGCGACCGACATGCAGGTGTAGAAGTAGCCGTTCGTGGCCGCGTCCGGGTCGGCGACGAGCCCCAGGAGGCCGCCTTCGGAGTTCACGAACAGGGGCGGGAGCGGCAGGCTGACCCGCTGCGGGGCCGCGTCCGGGCGTTTCGACCACAGGCGACCCGCACGCTCGTCGAACAGCATCAGCTCACCGACCCACGTGAGGTCCCAGGGGATGGTCAGCCCGGTGACCACCGGCGTGACGACGGGGACCGGCTCGGCGGCGTCGGCGGTGTCGGCGACGCCCAGCGGGGCCATCAGGGAGACGAGGAGGGCGGACGCCGCGAGGCGGAGCCGGGAGGACGGGGACATCGGGTACCTCCGGGGGTGTGCGTGACGGCGACCAACGTAGGCGTGCGCGGCGCGCGGCGCCAGAGCCGGAGGGTCAGCAGTTTTGGAGAAGCGGTGGCGCGGCCGGCTTCCTACGATGGCTTCCGACGACACCACCGAGAGGACGGACCGATGGCGACCAAGCGCACCAGTGCCGAGGCGACGGGCTTCACCGCAGAGGAGCGGGCGGCGATGAAGGAGCACGCCGCTGAGCTCAAGGCCGCCAAGCGGCGCGCCGGCGCGGCGGACAAGGCCGAGCAGGAGGCCGCAGCGGTGGTGGAGAAGATCGCGGAGATGGACGAACCCGATCGCAGCCTCGCCCGGCGCGTCCACGACCTGGTGCTCGCGAGCGCACCGGTGCTGGCGGCGAAGCTCTGGTACGGCATGCCCGCCTACACCAGGGACGGCAAGATCGTGTGCTTCTTCCAGCCGGCCTCGAAGTTCAAGGCCCGCTACGCGACGCTCGGCTTCAACGAGGACGCGCGCCTCGACGAGGGCACGATGTGGCCGACCTCGTGGGCGCTGACCGAACTCACTCCCGACAGCGAGGCACGGATCGCCGAGCTGGTCCGGCGGGCCGTGGGCTAGCTGTCAGTGGAAGTCGCGGGAGGTGTGGACGACCATGATCGGCAGTGGCTCGAGGCGGTCCGCCACCACGTTCACCACGCCTTCCGGTGAGCGCTGCAGCGTGCCGCGGACGATGAGCGCAGGAGAGGAGCGGGCGACCCGGCGGTAGCGCTGCCACACCCCCACCGAGCACACCACGTTCACCAGGCCGTACTCGTCCTCCAGGCTGAGGAAGGTGATCCCGGACGCGGTCGCCGGACGCTGCCGGTGGGTGACCAGCCCGCCCACCTCGACGCGGCGGTCGGGTTCGGCGGTGGCCAGCCGTGCGGTGCTCAGCACGCCGCGGGCGTCCAGGTCGGGACGCAGCTGTCCGATCGGGTGGTCGCCGGTACTCACCCCGGTGGCCCACAGGTCGTCGGCGAGCACCTCCACCGGGGTCGGGTCACCGAACAGCGGCGGCTGCGACTCCACCAGGGTTCCGGGGAGCGACCCCGGCTGGTCGAGCGCCGCGCTCCCCGCCCGCCACAGTGCCTGCCGTCGGGTCAGCCCCAGGCACTCCAGCGCCCCGGCGGCCGCCAGTGCCTCCAGGTGCTCCGCGGTGAGTGCCGTCCGGCGGACCAGGTCCTCCATCGACCGGTAGGCACCGTGCGTCCTGCGCTCGGCCACGATCCGTTCGGCGACCTTCCCGCCGATCCCCCGGACCGACGCCAGCCCCAGCCGCACGGCTGAGCGGCCGTCCCTGCGGTGCACCGCAGTGGGGTCGGGGGTTGCCGGGTCGAACTCCCCCACCGGCGGCTGGTGGGAGTCCGCACACGAGTCCGGACCGGTGGGGACACGCTCCGCGTCGTCGTCGAGGGGTTCCAGGCCGGCGTCCACCCCGGAGGCCGCGAGGTCGGGGCGCAGCACGACCACACCGTGGCGGCGGGCGTCGGAGACCAGGGTGGCCGGGGAGTAGAAGCCCATCGGCTGCGCGCGCAGCAGGCCGGCAAGGAAGGCCGCCGGGTAGTGCAGCTTCATCCAGGAGGACGCGTACACCAGCAGCGCGAAGCTCAGCGAGTGCGACTCGGCGAAGCCGAAGTTCGAGAACGCCTGGATCTGGGCGTAGAGGTGGTCTGCCTCCGCCCCCACCAGCCCGTTGCGGGCCATGCCCTCGTACAGCTTCTGCTTCAGGGACTCGATCCGCTCCAGCCCGCGCTTGGAGCCCATCGCGCGGCGCAGCAGGTCGGCGTCCTCCCCGGAGCAGTCGCCGACGGCCATCGCCATCTGCATCAGCTGCTCCTGGAACACCGGCACGCCGAGGGTCCGCGCCAGCACGGGCGCCAGCTTCGGGTGCGGGTAGGTGACCGGCTCCCTGCCGAGCTTGCGGCGGACGAACGGGTGCACCGCACCGCCCTGGATCGGCCCGGGACGGATCAGCGCGATCTGGATCACCAGGTCGTAGAAGCGCCGCGGCTGGAGCCGGGGCAGCAGGCCCATCTGCGCCCTGGACTCCACCTGGAACACCCCGATCGAATCTGCCCGGCACAGCATGTCGTAGACCCCGGGCTCCTCCTTGGGCAGGGTCGCCAGCTCCCAGGACTCGCCGGTCGCCTCCCGCACCAGGTCGAAGCAGTGCTGGAGCGCGGCCAGCATGCCCAGGCCGAGCAGGTCGAACTTCACCAGGCCCATCCAGGCGGCGTCGTCCTTGTCCCACTGGATCACCGTGCGGGCGTCCATGCGGGCGTG
Organism: Propionicimonas sp. T2.31MG-18; assembly: GCF_964266745.1. Lineage (NCBI taxonomy): Bacteria > Bacillati > Actinomycetota > Actinomycetes > Propionibacteriales > Nocardioidaceae > Propionicimonas > Propionicimonas sp. T2.31MG-18. The sequence goes on along the minus strand of NZ_CAXWGX010000027.1, from coordinate 161,908 downwards.
CTCGATCGGCACCACCTCCCCCACCGGACGCTCGGTGAGCACCATCCCCGCCGAGTGGATGCCCAGGTGCCGGGGCGCCTTCAGCAGCTGGGTGGTCAGCTCGGCGACGGCAGCCGGCAGCTCGGCCCCCCCGTCGGTGACCGACGACCCCCACCGTTCCACCTGCCGGGCGAACGCGTCGCCCTGGCCGGGGCTGTAGCCGAGGGCCCTGGCGATGTCGCGGACGGCGCTCTTGGGGCGGTACTGGATGACGTTGCAGACCTGCGCCGCGCGCTCGCGTCCGTAACGGTCGAAGACCCACTGGATGATCTCTTCCCTGCGGTCGGCGTCGAAGTCCACGTCGATGTCGGGCTCTTCGTCGCGCAGGGCGGAGAGGAACCGCTCGAACGGCAGGTCGTAGCGCAGGGAGTCCACGGCGGTGATGCCGAGCAGGTAGCAGACCGCGGAGTTGGCCGCGGAACCGCGTCCCTGGCAGAGGATGCCGCGGCGGCGCGCCTCGGCCACGATGTCGTGCACGATCAGGAAGTAGCCGGGGAAGTCCTTGGCCTCGATCACCGCCAGCTCGCGCTCGATGCGCCGGGAGTCCGCCTCGGACAGCTCCGGATACCGCACCGGCACCGCCTGCCACACCAGGTGCCGCAGCCAGGACATCGGGGTGTGGCCGGGAGGCACCTCCTGCTTCGGCAGGGCGGGCTTCGCCCGGCGCAGGGGGAACGCCAGGTCGTCGGCGAGCCCGACGGTGCGGGCCACGGCCCCCGGGTGGCGGGCGAAGCGCGCGGCCATCTCCGCCCCCGACCGCAGGAAGGCGGTGCCGGCGGCGGGCAGCCAGCCGTCGAGCGCGTCCATGCTCCGGTTGGCGCGGACGGCGGCCACGGCCTGGGCGAGCGGGTGCTGGGCGGGCGTGGCGTAGTGCACGTTTCCGGTGGCGATCGTCGGCAGCCCGCGGGCGGCGGCCAGGGCGGCCAGGGCGTCGTTGTGGTCGGAGTCCAGCGGCGCGCCGTGGTCGGTCAGCTCGACGAACACCCGGTCGGGCCCGAACCGGTGCACCAGCTCGTCCAGTTCCCTGCCCGCGCCCGGCGTCCCCTGCGTCCTCAGCGCCTGGCGCACGGCACCCTTGCGGCAGCCGGTGAGCACCACCCAGTGGCCGTCCGCCCGTTCGGCCAGGTCGTCGAGGTCGTAGGAGGGGCGCCCCTTCTCGCCACCGGAGAGCTGGCCGTGCGTGATGGCGGCGGCGAGCCGGTGGTAGCCCTCCTCCCCGGCTGCCAGCACCAGCAGGTGGGAGCCGACCGGGTCGGGCAGGCCCGCCTGCGGTGCCGGCAGCTCCAGGGAGAGTTCGGCGCCGAACACCGTCCGCAGGTTCATCGACTCGGCCGCCTCGGCGAACCGGACGATGCCGTACAGCCCGTCGTGGTCTGTGAGGGCGAGGGCGTGCAGGCCGAGCCGCTCGGCCTCCTCGGCCAGCTCCGCCGGTCCGGACGCACCGTCCAGGAACGAGAAGGACGAGTGGACGTGCAGTTCGGCGTAGGGCACCACGTCCACCGGTCGCTCGATGGGTGGCGGGACATAGGGCCCCCGGCGCCAGGAGACCGGGACGTCCTGCGCGGGCACCGTCCCACCGACCGGCGTGCTGAGGGTGCGTTCCAGGTCGTGCCAGCGCATCGGGGGGTTGTTGAAGCCCATCAGTCGTACCGGCCCTCCGCCCACCACCGGGCTCCCTGCAGCACCAGCAGCCACGCCGTGCCCGCGTCGTCGACCACCTGGAAGCGGTGCGCCCGCCGGTGCCGGGACGGGTCCCAGGTGCGCTCGTCGATCGGCCACGGGCCGGCCCAGCCCCGCACCCGCCGCCGGGTGTCCCCGTCGACCAGCACCGCCGGGGTCCCGCTGAGCTGTCCCCGCTCGCCCACGCCCACCGTCCCTCCGTCCGCGGTGAGCACCTGGACGGGCCGCGGCTCACCGAACACCGCCGACGGCAGCGGGTCGGGCACCCGTCCCGGCCAAGGGCGGTCCACCGGTGCCGGCCCGGCACCCCCCGGCACGGCGCCGCCGCCGGCCTCCTGGACGGTCGCGGGACGATCGCCCCACGGCACCAGCACCTGCCTCTCCGCGAGCCAGCGGCCGCCGCCGATGCGCGGGGTGACCACCCCGTCGTGCCCGAGCATGGCCTGCACCCGGGACAGCACGTGGTGCACCCGCTCGTCCGTGCCCGAGCCGAACAGCCCCGGAGCGTGGTGGGCGAGGGCGTCCACCCCGACCGGCTCCAGCCGCAGGCTGGTGACGGCGCTGTGCAGGCCGGTGCCGGCGGCCGCCTGCAACTGCCAGCGGATCCGGTCGACCACCGCCGCCGCCTCGAACACCCCGGGCGTGAGCCAGGTGCGGACGACCAGTTCGTCCTGCTCCCCGGTGACCTCGACGCGCAGTTCCGTGCAGGCAAGACCGGCGGCGGTCAGCGCGGCGATGAACTCTTCCGCCATCCCCCGCACGGTGAAGGCGACCTGGTCGACCAGGGACAACGGGGGCTCGAAGTGCTGCTCGCGGGTGAGTTCCGGGGGCGGGACGCGGGGTCGCACCAGCCGGGGGTCGCGTCCGGAGGCGAGCAGGTGCAGCCGGTGGCCGTGCTCGCCGAACCGGTCGCGCACCGCCGGAGCGCCCAGGGCGGCGAACTCGCCGAGGGTGTGCACCCCCAGCCGCGGCAGCAGCCCCGCCAGCGTCTCGTCGCCCAGCCGCGAGACCGGCAGCGGGGCGAGGAAGCCGGCGGCCCCGCCCGGGGGGACGATCCGAACCGGGTCGCCGGCGTAGGCCGCCTGCAGGGCGGTGAACAGCCCGTCCGCGATCCCCGCGCGCGCGGTCGTGACGCCCAGCCCGGTCACCACCGCCTCCAGCAGCACCTCCGCCGCCTCCGCCTCACTGCCCACGTACCCGGCGAAACCCCGGGAACGCAGCGCACACACCCCCGGGCGCACCACCTGCACGCCCGGCGCGAGGCGTTCCACGCACTCGACCACGGCGGAGAACTCACGGTTGTCCCTGGCCTCGTCCGCGGGCAGGACGGTGAGGTCCGCGCAGCGTGACTGCGCCTCCCGGCGGCGCTGGCCGGTCGCCACCCCCTCCGCCGACGCCTCCGGCGAGCAGGCGACCACGCGGTTCGCCGCGACCACAGCCACCGGGAACGCCGCGTCCACGCCCTCGGCCAGCGCCCAGGCGGTCACGGGCCAGCCCGGGAACCACAACACGAGGCACCGGTCGCCGTTCCCCGGGAGGACGGGTGAGCGTGCTCCCCTGCCCACCGCCCGTGGCACAGCCGGTGGCGGCGTCCTCCTGCCGCGGAGGGCGTCGACGGCCGGCTCCGGGCTCTTCATCAGCCGACCGCCCTGAGCCGTGCGGCCTGCTCGACGGGAGCGGGCACGGCGGCAGCAAGCAGGCCCTCGGGCGTGGGCAGCACGAGCCGGACGCTCCGGGGCACCGGCCTGCTGCGGGTGACCACCGTCACGGTCACCTCCCTGCGGGAGAGGTGGCCGTACCCGTCGCCCACCCCCGCCCAGCGCACGTCGCCGAGGGACAGCCGCGCCTCGGCCCGCGGCCACGGCCCGTGGACGAGGAGGACGCCGCCCCGGTCGCGCAGCCGCGACATCAGCCGGACGGCGTCCGACTCCCGCACCCGGCCGGTCGGACGGACGGCGATGACCGGGACTGCCTCGGCCAGGGCAGCGGTGGAGGCCAGCCACTGGTCCCCCGGATCGGGAACCAGTGCCAGCCGCTCCAGCGACACCCCCGCGCTCCCCGCAGCCTCGGCCCCAAACTCCGGCATGCCCACCACGCCGCACCAGTGGCCCTCCTGCGACGGTCCGGCGAGCAGCGCCAGCAGCAGTGCCCCGCCCACCTCCAGCGAGTAGGCAGCCCCGGCCTTCAGCCCCCCGTCCGGGAGCAGCCCGGTGAGCGGCGGAGGCACCGGGAACGGGCACGGCCGGATGCGTGCCTCCGCGCGGGCCACCTGGGCGCGCAGCCGCTCCAGCAGTTCCCCCCGGGGAACCGTGATCTCGGGAGCGCGCTTCACCCATCGATCATCGAACACCTGTTCTATTTCGTCAAGCCATCCCCTCCCCCGTCCGCGCCCCCGATCGCAACTCCTGCTACCGGAATTCCGGCAGCAGGAGTTGCGTTCGGCAGCAAGCCGAACGGGTGGGACAGGGGGGAGGGGACAGTGACTCTCCCCGCTGGCGGCAGCGGGCGTACACGACCCGGGAAGCTCGGATGCCGGCGACGCCCTTCACCGACACCAGCCGCGGGCGCGTCCACCGCCAGAAACGCGCGGTCGCCCTCTCCGTTCCCGCTACCGAGTGCAACTCCCGCTACCGGAATTCCGGTAGCGACGGTTGCACTCGGGGGCAAGCGCGACAGGTGGGACGAGCGGGACGGGCGCGGAAGCGGTGACTCGATCAGGCCTCGGGGAGCATGTGCGGGTAGTCGATCGCCGTCGGCGGGAGCAGGTTCTCCTTGATCGAGCGCGGGCTGACCCAGCGCATCAGGTTCCACAGCGAGCCGGCCTTGTCGTTGGTGCCCGAGGCCCGGCTGCCGCCGAACGGCTGCTGGCCCACGACCGCCCCGGTCGGCTTGTCGTTGACGTAGAAGTTGCCGGCCGCGTGCCGCAACTCCCTGGACGCCAGCTCCACCGCGGACCGCTCGGTCGCGAAGACCGCGCCGGTCAGCGCGTAGGACGACGTCTCGTCGACCATCCGTAGTACTTCGTCATACTTCTCGTCCTCGTAGACGAAGATGCCCAGGAGCGGGCCGAAGTACTCGGTGGAGAGCACGTCGTGGCGCGGGTTGTCGGTGGTGACGAGCGTGGGCCGCACGTACCACCCCTCGCTGCGGTCACAGGTCCCGCCCGCGATCACCTCGGCATCGGCGGACGCCCGCGCGTGGTCGATCGCGGCGGACAGCTTGGTGAAGGCGCGCTCGTCGATCACCGAGGAGGTGAAGTTCGAGAAGTCGCGGACGTCGCCGACAGCGAGCCCCTCCGTACGCGCGACGAGGTCGTCGCGGATCCGGTTCCACAGCCCCCGCGGGAGGTACGTGCGCGACGCCGCCGAGCACTTCTGTCCCGAGTACTCGAACGCGCCACGGACGAGGGCCGCCACGACCGCGTCCGGGTCGGCGGACGGATGGGCCACCACGAAGTCCTTGCCGCCGGTCTCCCCCACCAGTCGCGGGTAGGCGCCGTAACCGGCCAGGTTCGCCCCCACCTGCGCCCAGAGCCCCTGGAACACCCGGGTGGAGCCGGTGAAGTGGATGCCGGCCAGGGCCGGGTGCGACAGCGCCACGTCGGACACCTCTGCGCCGTGGCCCGGCAGCATGTTGATGACACCCTCGGGCAGGCCGGCCTCGAGCAGCAGCTCCATCCAGAAGTGGGCGGAGAAGCTCTGCGTGAGGGCGGGCTTCCAGATCACCGTGTTGCCCATCAGCGCGGGCGCGGTGGGCAGGTTGCCGGCGATCGAGGTGAAGTTGAACGGGGTGATCGCGTAGACGAACCCGTCCAGCGGACGGTAGTCCATGCGGTTCCACATGCCCGCGGACGAGATCGGCTGGTTGGCGTGCAGTTCGCGCGCGAAGGCGACGTTGAAGCGGAGGAAGTCGATGAGCTCGCACGCGGCGTCGATCTCGGCCTGCTGCGGCGTCTTGCCCTGGCCGAGCATCGTCGAGGCGTTCAGTCGGTCGCGCCACGGGCCGGCGAGCAGCTCGGCGGCGCGCAGGAAGATCGCGGCCCGCTCGTCGAAGGGCATCAGCGACCAGTCGCGGGACGCCGCCTGCGCCGCGTCGATCGCGGCGGTGGCGTCCTCGGCCGAGGACTGGCGCACCCTGGCCAGCAACGTCGAGTGGTCGGACGGCATCCGGACCTCGTGCGCCGCCTCGCCCCCGCGCGCGCGGTTGCCGATGACCGGCGCCACGTCGACCGGTGTCGCGGCGAGCTCGTCGAGCGTGCGCCTCAGTGAGGCCCTCTCCGGGGTGCCGGGGGCATAGCTTCTGACCGGCTCGTTGACCGGCCTCGGTACCTGGGTGATCGCGTCCACGCGCCGACTCTACGCCCCGCGCGACCCCCCTCGTTCCTCAGCTGGCCGCGGCCTCCGCTCGGCGTGCCTTGGCCGCCTCGACCGAGGCGCGCAGCGCCGCGACGAGGTCGACCACCTGCGCCTCCTTGGGCGCTTCGCCGGTGGGCGCGGGCAGCTCGACGCCCTCCAGCCGGGCGTCGATCACCTTCTCCAGTGCCTCCCGGTAGTCGTCACTGAACTGGGACGGGTCGAAGTCGCCGGACAGCTGCTCGATGAACGACCGCGCCATGCCGACCTCGGCATCGCTGACCTTCACGTCACCCTCCGGCGCGGCGAAGGAGCCGTCACGGAGCTCGTCGGGCCACAGCATGGTGTGCATCCGCAGCACGTCGCCCACCGGGCGGATGAGGGCGAGGGTCTCCCGGGAACGCAGGGCGACCTTGACCACGGCAGCCTTGCCGGTCTCTGCGAGCGCCTCCCTGAGCAGGACGTAGGGCTTGGTGCCGACCTTCTCCGCCTCGAGGAAGTAGGTGCGGTCGAAGTAGCTGGGGTCGATCTCGTCGACGTCCACGAACTGCACCACGTCGACACTCTTGCCGTCCGCGGCGGGCAGCTCCGCGAAGTCCTCGGCGGACAGGATGGCCATCCGGCCGTCGGCGGCCTCGTAGCCCTTGGCGATCTCGGCGTAGGGCACCTCCTCGCCGCAGACCTCGCACACGCGCTTGTAGCGGATCCGGCCGCCGTCCGCGGCGTGGACCTGCCGGAAGCTGATGTCCTTCTCCTCCGTGGCCCCGTAGATCTTGACCGGGATGGTGACCAGCCCGAAGGACACCGCGCCCTTCCAGATGGACCTCGGCATGTTCGTCCTCCCCTCGTGCGGGCGGTCGTGCGCCCTCTCCGGCTCAACCCTTACCCAGACTGTCCCATTCCCCCGGCCCGTGCCAGAGCAGGTCTGCCCCCTCGAGCAACGCGACCACCGCGGGTGCGTCCCAGGCCTGTGCCAGGTCCGCCGCCGGTGCCTGCGCCGCGGCCGTCACGAGCGTCGCCGCGCCCGGCTCGTCGGCGAACAGGCTCTGGACGGCCGAGAACGGCAGGTCCCGCACCTCCACCTCGCCGAAGTCGGCATCCCCGGCGGGTGCGAGCGGGACGCCGGTCCCCGCCACGGCCACCAGCCTGGCGCCGTGGGCGCGCAGCCCGGCGACCGAGGCGACCAGCAGGGCGATGTGCTCGGCCTCCTCCTCGTCGTCGGGGACGAACGCCGCCCGCAGGCCAGGGGTCACCGCGTGGGCCCGCACCGCGCCCGGAAGGACGCCACCGCGCGCCCAGCCCGCGAGGGCGGACGGGCTGACCGGGACGAAGACGAGGGCCATCACACCTCCGCCCGCAGCGCACCCAGTTCGGCGCTCACGTCGCGGGCCCAGCGCCGCAGCGGGGCGACCGCCGTCGCGCCCAGCGTCACCCGGCCGCGGAAGCTGGTGATCGAGACGTTGACCTGCTCGTCGTCCGTCGTGGCGGTAAGGGCATACACCTGGCGCAGCCTCGCGCGCCCCAGGTAGCGGTCCCCGTCCGGGCCGGGCACGTTGGCCACGGTCACCGTGTGCGGACGCCCCGCGGCCACCGTCCCCGCTGCCACGGCGTGCAGCGTCGGCGGGGCGAACCCGGCGAGGTCGACCAGATCACGGGCGGGCACGCTGAGACCGGTGTCGAGCCGGGCGCGCGTGAGCGTTGCGACGGTCCGCAGCCGCTCGGCCGCCGTCACCGGCGTGACCGGCAGCCCGAGCCACGACGGGGCGATCCGGCAACCGATGGCCGACTCCAGCACCGCGGGCTCCTGGACGGCCAGCGGGACGAGCGCGACCGGGTCCTCCAGGGCACGGCCGTGGTCGAGCAGCCACCCGCGGACGCCCGCCCCGGCCAGGGCCAGCAGCACGTCGTGGGTGGTGCAGCCGAACGCTGTCCGGACCTCCGCGAGCACGTCGAGGTCGACCTCCACCCCCGCGACGTGGTGCTCCCGGGGGCTGGCCGAGACCGTGCGCACCGCGTTCTCGACCATGCCGAGCAGGCCCGTCGCGGCGCCGGCGACGGCCTTCAGCGGGTCGTTCAGCGCACCGACGAGGTCTCCCAGCCCGGGCGCGCGGGTGTCGGACGGCTGCCACTCGCCGACGGTCCCCTCGACCGGTCCCGGCTCGGTGTCGAAGAGCTCCTGCAGGAGGTGGACGTTGTCGTACCCGTCGACCAGGGCCGGGTGGGCGCGCACCACCAGCGCCTGCGTCCCCGGCGCCAGCCCCTGAACGAGGGTGGCCTCCCACAACGGGTGTACCCGCTCGAGGGGACGGGCGAGCCGTTCGGCCAGCCAGTCCTCCAGGCGCTGCCCGGGCGCCAGCGCCTCTTCGTGGACGTGCCCGGCGACGCTGAAGTGCGGGTCGTCCACCCAGGCGGGGACCGGCCAGCCGTCCACCAGCCGGCGGAAGCGGGGCGAGTACTCGATCCGCTCCCGCACGCGGTTGATCAGGTCGGCCCGGTCCAGCGGGCCGGACAGCACCGCGACGACGGCCTGCTGCCAGGGTTGCGACTCCTGGTCGCGGGCCAGCAGGGCGGCTTCGGTCACCGTCACCGGGTCACTCACGGCACAACCCTACCCACCGGTCCTCACTCCACCATGTACGGCGGGGGCGGGAGTTGCCGGTCGGCCCAGACGAAGCGCGGGATGCGGCCGAGCCGGCCAACGCCGACGACGGTTCCGTCCCGCGACGGGCGCCGCGCCGTCCGCGGTCTGGCGGGACGTTGCTGACGGTCGTTAGGGTGGGCGGCGCCCGGACCAGGAGGACGCATGCGCAAGACCGTCGGATCGCTGCTCGCGGCGCTGCTGCTCGTCGGCTGCGCCGCCGCACCGTCCGCGCCCGCCGAGCCGGCCCGCACCGTCATCCGGATCACCCTCGCCGACGGCAAGGTCGAACCCAACGGCCAGCGTGTCGAACTCGCCAGGGGCAGCGTCCTGGAACTGGTGATCACCTCCGACCGCGAGGACGCGGTGCACGTGCACGGCTTCGACCTGGAGATCCCGGTGACGCCGGGGGCGAGCGTCACGAAGGACATCACCCTCGACCGCGTCGGGCGCTTCGAGATCGAGTCGCACGAGCCGGTCTTCACCATCCTGCAACTCGTCGTCTCGTGACCCCCCTGCTGGTCCCGCTGCACGGCCTCGGCTCCCGGCAGGACCTGCCGCTGCCGCTCCCGCTGGCGGTGACCGGTGCCGCGCTCGTCCTGGTGCTGTCGTTCGCCGTCCTGGCCCTGGCCTGGCGCGAACCCCGCTGGGACGGCGTCCCGGGCGGGCGGGCCCTGCCCGGCCTGACCCGGGTCGTCGACGCCCGGGGGACGCGGATCGCCCTGGCGGCGATCGGCCTGTTCGCCTTCGTCTGGGTCGGCATGGCCCTGTGGGCGGGCCAGGACCGGGTGACGAACCCGGTGTTCGGGTTCGCGTACGTGTGGATGTGGGTCGGGCTGGTCCCCCTGTCGCTGCTGCTCGGCCCGGTCTGGCGGACGGCGAACCCGCTGCGCACCCTGGTGCTCCTCGCCCGACGCGCGGGCCTGCCCCGGGACGGCGTGCTGCCGCTGACTCCGCCGGTGTGGCGGCGGATCGGACGGTACCCGGCCGCGGTGGGCCTGGCCGCCTTCACCTGGCTGGAGCTCGTGCAGCCGGACAACAACACCCTCGCCGTGCTCCGCTGGTGGTGGCTGGCCTGGGTGGTGGTCGTCGTCGGCGGCGGCGTCCTGTTCGGCCCACGCTGGGTGCGGTCGGCCGACCCCTTCGAGGCGTACGCCGTGCTGGTCTCGCGCGCCTCCCCCTGGCAGCGCGTGGACGGGCGCGTCGCCCTGGTCAACCCGCTGCGGCACCTGTCCACGTCGCGGTCGCCGGCCGGGACCTGGGCCGTCGTCGCCGTCCTCCTCGGCGGCACGGCGTTCGACGGCTTCACCGGGACCTCGTGGTGGGTGCGCACCGTCCAGTCCTCCGACCTTCCCCGGGTGCTGTGGAGCACGTCCGGCCAGCTCGCCATGGTGGCCCTGGTGGGACTGACGTTCGCCCTCGGCGTGCGGGGCCTCGGCCGGCTGCGTCAGGGGACGCTGCTCGACCTGCTCGCGGCCAGCGTGATCCCGATCGTGATCGGCTACGCGATTGCTCACTACCTGAGCCTGCTGGTCCTGGAGGGACAGCGGACGATGATCAACCTCTCCGACCCCCTCGGGTGGGGCTGGAACGCCTTCGGCACCGCGGAACTCGGAATCAACCAGCTCTGGCTGGAGGCACCCCAGGCCACAGCCCTCATCCAGCTGTTCGCCATCGTCGGCGGGCACCTGCTCGGCGTGCTGGTCGCCCACGAGCTCAGTCTCCGGGTGCTGCCGGCCGGCCGGCGCGTCCTCGGCCAGGTACCGCTGCTGGTGGTGATGGTGGGTTACACCTGCGGTGGCCTGCTCCTGCTCTTCTCGCCCTGAGTTGTCCACAGATCGCGCCGCACCCGTGGCGCCGGGCGGCGGCACGGCAGCACCCTGACCTCCTCACCACGAAGGAGGCGCCGTGCACCCCACCATGGCCACCTGTCGCCCCGCACCGGCCTCGCGGCCCGCGTCCGCGCTGCTGCTGGAGCCGCCCGGCACGCCCCGTCCCGACCAGCCCGTGCTGCCCTGGACAGTGGTCACCGAGGCGGCAGCACCCCCGTCCGCGCTCGACCCGGACCTGCGCCAGCTCGCGACCGCGCTGACCGCGGCGCTGGTGGAGGTGATCACCGGCCAGCGGTCGGCCCTCCAGCTGGAGCTGTGGGCGGAGCCCGACCTGCTCAACCTCCTCGAGCACCTGCGCCGGGCGCGCGTCGGGGACGGGTTGCGGCTGCGCTCGGTACGCGTCCAGGCGCCCCACGAGGAGGCCCTGGAGGTCTCGGCGCACCTGCGCCAGGGGGCAGCGTCCCGCGCGGCAGCGGTGCGGCTCAGCCGCCGTCGCGGCCGGTGGGTCGCCACCCACCTGGTGATCGCCCTCGACCCCGGGGTCGTGCACCGGGCAGGCTGGATCAACCCGCTGCCGAGGTGACCACCACGTCGCGGTCGTCACCGAGGCGCAGGTCCGACATCACGACCGTGGCCGTCTGCCCCGGCGCGCCGAGGGTGAGGACGCGACCCCACACGCCCTCCTCGCTGTTGCCCTGGGCCACGACGACAGGGGTGTCCGCGGAGCCGCCGTCCCGGCGCAGGGCGCCGACCGCCGAGCCCACCACGGCGCCCTCCACAGGGTCGCCCAGCCCCGTGGCCCGGTCGTAGACCTGCCGCGCCTGGCAGCCGTTCGCCAGCGGCAGCAGCCAGGCCGAGCCTGCCTGGGGCCGGGAGCCGATCGCCTCACCCGGCGCCCCGACGAGCACGCCCGGGACCCCGGGGCACACGCGCAGGACAGCCAGCGTCCACCCGAAGGCGTCGCCGGGCTCCGGCCGGCCCGGGACCACGCCGTCGCCCTGCACCATCGACGGCAGGGGCGACAGTTCCGCCCCGACGATCCGGAACGGCTGGACGCGACCGCCGACAGCGCTCGCGTCATGGTCGTTGGGCACGCCGACGACGACATGCCCGTCACCCGCCGCGACGGACGCGCCGAAGCGGTCCCCCGCCTGCGGCGTCCCCGGGATCCCGGGGGACTCCTGGGTGTAGGTGTGCTCGTCATAGGTGCCGCCGGCGAGGAAGCGCAGCACCGTCACCGCCCCGGCGGCCCGCGCACCGGCCACGGCCCGGCCGGGGGCGCCGATCACCAGCACCGGGCCGCTCGCGGCCAGGGCTTCGCCGAACCCGTCGGACGGCCCGGCACCCAGCGTCCGGGGTTCGCCGACGGGCAGCCCGTCCGCCCCGAGCCCGAACAGCCGGACGACGCCGCCGGTGGCGTCGTAGCCCGACACGGCGAGGATCCGCTCCGGCGTGGTCACCAGGGCCAGCGCCCCCCGGACGGCCAGCCCGGTGGTGACCACCCGGGTCGCGGCGCCCACCTCCAGCCCGGAGGCCGACCCGCGCAGCACGAACAGCGCCTGCGGCTGGCCGAACGACTCGTCGGCGTCGGCGACCACCAGGTCGGCGTAACCGTCGCCGTCGAGGTCGCCGGCCAGGAGGGACTGCCCGAAGCCGTAGGAGGAGGCACCGTCCAGGCCGGGGCGGGTGAGGTCCTGCGTGCGTCCGGCGCCGTAGCGGACGTGGACCCTCGCCGCCGGCTCGCCCACGCCGACGGCGAGGTCCGGGAGGCCGTCACCGTCGAAGTCGGGGCTCGCCGCCGACCGGACGGTGGCGGGAGAGGAGGCCGGGGTGGCCGCGGTGACCGAGGGCAGGGCGGGCCCGGTCGAGGATGGCGACGGCACCGGCGTGCAGGCGGCCAGCGCCAGGACCGCGGCGACGACGGTGGTGGTGCGGGCGAGCATCGGTGTCTCCTTCGACCGTCCCACGCTAGGCCGCAGGGGCCGCGGGCTCCACCACGGTGGACGCCGAAGTCGTACGAACACGTCCCCTCGAACCGCCCCGATCAGCCGGCGGCCGCGAGGCTGATCCCGAAGGGCGTCGGTAGGCCGGTGAACGGTTCCTCCGCGGCATCGGCCCCCGGCGCCAGCACGTACACGGTGCCGCCCCCGGAGCCGGCGTCCCCCGGCGCCGCGACGACCAGCGTGTCCGCCGCCCCGGCATCGGTGCCGCGCAGGGCAGCGACGGCCGACCCGATGCGCTTCCCCGTCTTCTCCGCCGCGCCGAGGGCGTGGCCGCCGTAGAGCTTGCGCGCCGGGCACCCGGCTGCCGCGGTGAACGGCACCACCCACGCCGCGCCCGCCCGGGACGCGTTCTGGATGTCCTCCCCGGGCGCCCCCACGAGAGCACCCACCACGCCCGGGCACGGGCGGACGACGGCCACGGCCGTGCCGAAGGCGTCGCCGGCCTCGTCCGCTCCCGGCAACCCCCGGCTGTCCTGGGTGATCGGGGCCAGCGGGACGAGCGTGTCGCCCTCCACCCGGAACGGCTGGACGGCGCCCGCACCGGTACGGCGGCCCTGGTCCTGGCCGGGGACCCCCACCACCGCGTAGCCGTCGCCGATGCCGACCGACACCCCGAACAGGTCACCGCTGGTCGCGGTGCCGGGCACGCCCGGCGTCCGCTTGGTCAGGCCGGTGCCGCGGAAGCCGGTGCCGTCCCAGGTGAGCACGTTCACCGCGCCCGCCTCGGGCACCGGGCCGGCGTTCTCCAGCGGTGCACCGACCAGAAGGAGTCTCCCGTCGGAGGCGAGGCTGGCCCCGAACCAGTCGCCGCGTTCCGCCTTGCCCGGCACCCCGGCGGTTCCCTGGGTCACCACCCGGACGTCGAACGCGGGCAGTCCGTCCGCCCCGAGGGGGTAGACCACGATGGCGCCCCCCACGTAGCCGTCCTCGACCTCGCCGGGGGCCCCGACCACCAGAGCGCGGCGGGGGCTCTCCAGCAGGGCGAGCGCCGAGCCGAAGCGACCCACGCGGGGTGGCGCGTCGTAGCGGTGGGCCGCGGCCGGCAGGAGTCCGTCCGCCGACCCGGGTACGAGGAACAGCGCCTGTCCGGACGCGTCGTCCCCGCGGTCGCCGACCACCAGGTCGGCGAAGCCGTCGGCGTCCAGGTCGCGCACCAGAACGGAGGCGCCGAAGCGTGACGCGGCGGCCGTCCCGTCGAGGTCTGCCCGGACGATGGTCTGCACCCGGCCGGTCGCGTACCTGACCTGGACCGAGGCCGGGGTCCCGGTTCCCCCGACCACCAGGTCCGGTTCACCGTCTCCGTCGAGGTCGCCGGTCGTCGCCGCCGGGCGGGCAGCGGTCGGCGCGGTGGTGGGCCGTGGGACGGGCGGGGGTTCGGGCGAGCACGCCGACACCGCGCCCACCAGTGCCAGGGCGGCCGCCAGCCGTGCTGCGGTGAGGAGCCCCGACCGCATCGACCTCGCCTCCTCGGCTCAGGCGGCCCGTCCGTGGCACATCTTGAACTTCTTGCCGGATCCGCAGGGGCACGGCGCGTTGCGTCCCACGCCCGCGTACGGGTCGTCGGTGGCGGTCTTCGTGCCCGACTTCGTCGCCTCGCCGGTCTCGCTCGGTGCGGAGTAGGCCATCGGACGGGCGGCCTTCGGCTCCAGCCCCTTCGCCTTCAGCGCGGGGCGCCGGGTGAGCGCCGGCTCCTCCGGCATCGGCACACGGTGCTGCTCGACCCCGGGGCTGCCGAGATCGGGGACGTCGTCATCGGGCCCGGAAGCCACGAGGTCACCGGCGGTCACCGGACGGCCGTTGGGCCCGGGCACCAGGCCCACCTGCGGGGCCGCGGGCTCCACGTGCACCTGGAGGTTGAACAGGTAGCCGACGACCTCCTCCATGAACGCTTCCATCATGGCGTTGAACATGTCGCCGCCCTCGCGCTGGTACTCCACCAGCGGATCGCGCTGCGCCATGGCGCGCAGGCCGATGCCCTCGCGCAGGTAGTCCATCTCGTAGAGGTGCTCGCGCCACTTGCGGTCGAGGACGGTGAGCAGCACCTGCCGCTCGAACTCCCGCATGGTCTCCTCGCCGAGCGCCTCCGTGCGCGCGTCGTAGGCGGCCTGCGCGTCGGCCTGGAAGTCGGCCACCAGCTCCTCGACGGTCAGGTCACCACGTCCGGCGTAGTCGGCGAGGTCGAGCGTCACCGGGAACAGGGTGCGGAGCTGCGTCCACAGCGCGTCCAGGTCCCAGTCCTCGACGAAGCCCTCGGTGAGGCCGCGCACGTACTGCTCGACCACGGTGTTCACCGTGCCGCGCAGCTGCTCCTCGACGTCGGCGCCCTCGAGCACCCGGCGCCGGTCGCCGTAGATCGCGTGGCGCTGGCGGTTCATCACGTCGTCGTACTTGAGCACGTTCTTGCGCATCTCGAAGTTCATCGCCTCGACCTGCTCCTGCGCCTGCTGCACGGACTTGCTCACGCGCTTGTTCTCGATCGGCATGTCGTCGGGCACGCGCAGCGTCTGCAGCACCCAGTCGATGATGTCGGACTTGAACAGCCGCATCAGGTCGTCCTGGAGCGACAGGTAGAAGCGGCTCTCGCCCGGGTCGCCCTGGCGGCCCGAGCGTCCGCGGAGCTGGTTGTCGATGCGCCGCGACTCGTGCCGCTCCGAACCGATCACGTACAGGCCGCCGAGCGCGACGACCTCCTCGTGCTCGTCCGCGACCTGTTGCTCGATGGCCGACAGCGTCTCCGGCCAGGCGGCCTCGTACTCGTCGGCGTGCTCGACGGGATCGAGGCCACGGTCGCGCAGCCGCGCGTCGGCCAGGAACTCGGCGTTGCCGCCGAGGATGATGTCGGTACCACGGCCGGCCATGTTGGTGGCGACGGTGACCGCACCCTTGCGTCCGGCGAGGGCGATGATCGCGGCCTCACGCGCGTGGTTCTTCGCGTTCAGCACCTCGTGCTTCACCCCGGCCCGCTTCAGCGCGCGGCTCAGCACCTCGGACTTGGCGACGCTGGCGGTGCCGATCAGGATCGGCTGGCCGAGCGCGTGGCGCTCGACGACATCGGCCACGACGGCGTCGAACTTCGCCTCCTCCGTGCGGTAGATGAGGTCGGCCTGGTCCTTGCGGACCATCGGCTTGTTGGTGTCGATCGGCAGGACGCCGAGGCCGTAGATCTTCTGGAACTCCGACTCCTCGGTCTTCGCCGTGCCGGTCATGCCCGCGAGCTTGGAGTACATGCGGAAGTAGTTCTGGAGCGTGATCGTGGCGAGCGTCTGGTACTCGTCCTTGATCTCCACGCCCTCCTTCGCCTCGAGCGCCTGGTGCAGGCCCTCGTTGTAGCGGCGGCCGATCAGCGTGCGTCCGGTGTGCTCGTCGACGATGAGCACCTCACCGTCGAGGATCACGTAGTCCTTGTCGCGCTTGAACAGCTCCTTGGCCTTGATCGCGTTGTTCAGGTAGGAGATCAGCGGGGTGTTCGCGGACTCGTAGAGGTTCTCGATGCCGAGGCGGTCCTCCACAGCGGTGATGCCGGGCTCGAGCACGGACACCGTCCGCTTCTTCTCGTCCACCTCGTAGTGCACGTCCTTCTTCAGCGAACGGACGAGCTTGGCGAACTCGGGGTACCACGACGAGTTGTCCTCCGACGGGCCGGAGATGATCAGCGGCGTGCGGGCCTCGTCGACCAGGATGGAGTCGACCTCGTCCACGATGGCGTAGTGGTGGCCGCGCTGGACGCAGTCGTCGATGCTCAGCGCCATGTTGTCGCGCAGGTAGTCGAAGCCGAACTCGTTGTTGGTGCCGTAGGTGAGGTCGCAGGCGTACGCCTCGCGCCGCTCGGCCGGGGTCATGTGCGACAGGATCACGCCCACCTTCAGTCCGAGGAAGTGGTGGATGCGACCCATCTGCTCGGACTGGAACTGCGCCAGGTAGTCGTTCACCGTGACCACGTGCACGCCCTTGCCCGACAGGGCGTTGAGGTAGGACGCGAGCACCGCGACGAGGGTCTTGCCCTCACCGGTCTTCATCTCGGCGATGTTGCACCAGTGCAGGGCGGCGGCGCCCTCGAGCTGGACGTCGAAGTGGCGCTTGCCCAGCACCCGCCGGGACGCCTCGCGGACCGTCGCGAAGGCCTCCGGCATCAGGGCGTCCAGCGACTCCCCGTCCGCCAGGCGCTGACGGAAGGCCTCGGTCTGTCCACGGAGCTCGTCGTCGGACATCGCCACGAAGTCCGGCTCGATCGAGTTCACCTGAGCGGAGATGACCTTCAGCTTCTTCAGCTGCCGGCCCTCGCCCATGTGCAGCATCTTGTCCAGTAGACCCACGGTGTTCGCTTCCTGATCGCGGCGCAGCGTCCGCGCCGATCAGCGCGGCGGCCTCCCCATACTAGACGAGCCTGCCCCCGCGCCGTGGAGCGGCAGGGGCAGGCCCGGTGGTCGACAGTGGTCGCGCGGCGGCCCGTGGCGGACGGTCAGTCGGGCTCGGTCTCCCCCAGCTCGGAATCCTCGATGTGGGTCGGGTCGAGCACCCGCTTGAGGAAGACCTGCGTCCGCTTCTCCTGCGGTGCGCTGATCAGGTCGATCGAGGGTCCCTCCTCGACGATCACGCCGCCGTCCATGAAGATCGTGCGGTCCGACACGTCGCGGGCGAAGGACATCTCGTGGGTGACCACCATCATGGTCATGCCCGCCTCGGCGAGGTCGCGCATGACGGCGAGCACGTCGCCGACCAGCTCGGGGTCGAGCGCGGCGGTCGGCTCGTCGAAGAGCATCACCTTCGGGTCCATCGACAGCGCCCGGGCGATCGCCACCCGCTGCTGCTGGCCGCCGGACAGCTTGGCCGGGTTGTAGTCCATCCGGTCCGACAGCCCGACCAGCTCGAGGTTCCTCGTCGCGATCTCCAGCGCCTCCGCCTTCGAGCGCTTCAGCACCTGGCGCTGGGCGATCATGCAGTTGCCGAGGGCGGTCATGTTGGGGAACAGGTTGAACGACTGGAACACCATGCCCACGTGCGTGCGGACCTGGTTCAGCTCGACGTCCGGGTCCGTCATCTCCGCGCCGAGGAGCCGGACGGAACCCGCCGTCGGCTTCTCGAGCAGGTTCACGCAGCGCAGCAGCGTCGACTTGCCGGAGCCGGACGGCCCGATCACGCAGACCACCTCGCCCTGTTCGACGGTGAGGTCGATGCCCTTGAGCACCTCGTTGTCGCCGAAGCTCTTGTGCAGGCCGGTGATCACGACCGGGGGCGCGCTGGACTCCAGGTCCGGGGTCAGGATGCTCATCGCTTGGGGTCCAATCGCTTCTCCAGCCTGCCCACCAGCCACGTCAGCGGCAGGGTCACCAGGAGGTACAGCAGGGCGGCCATCATCAGGGGCGTCGCGTTCGCGGTCTGGCTCAGCGAGTCGCGCGCGAACGTCGTGAGCTCCTTGGACTGCACGGTCGCGCCCGCGATGAACAGCAGCGAGCTGTCCTTGAGCAGCATGACGAACTCGTTGGTCATGGGCGGGATCACGATCCGCAGGCCCTGGGGCAGGATGATCCAGAACATCGTCTGGCCCGAGGTCATGCCGAGCGACCGCGCCGCCTCGCGCTGGCCGGGTGACACCGCCTCGATGCCCGAGCGGATGATCTCGGCGGTGTACGCCCCGGTGACGACGGTGAGGCCGAGGATGCCGGCTCCCACCGCCCCGCCGGGCACCTGGACGTTGAACGCGATCGGCACGACGAACGCGAAGGCGAAGATCGTGAGCAGGGCCGGGATGCCCCGGAAGAGCTCGATGAACCCGATCGCGAACCAGCCCAGCGGGCCGCCGGCCACCTTGAGCACCGCGAGCAGGATGCCCAGCAGCGAACCGAGGATGAAGCTCGCGATGGTGTAGAGCAGTGTGTTGCGCAGGGCGATGGTGACGATGCCGGGCCACATCTTCGCCGCGACCTCTGGGTTCGCGAACTGCTTGGCGATCGTCGGCCAGTCGGCCACGACGATCACGAGGACGACGAAAATGATGCCGACGAGGTACGAGGACAGGCGACCGACGCGCTGCCTCGCCGTCGGCTTCAGTGATGAGAGCAGAGCCACCATCTCTCCCTAGTCTGGGACGGGGGCCGGACCCGCGGGTTCGACCGGAACCGGCGGGGCCGGGCCGGAGCCCGACCCCCACCGGCAGGGGTCAGCCGAAGTACTTCTTGTAGATGGTGTCGTAGCTGCCGTCGGCGCGCATGGCCTTCAGCTGGTCGTTCACGGCCTTCAGCAGTTCTGGCTTCTTGTCCTTCGCGAAGGCGAAGCCGTACTGCTCGTCGGTGGAGTAGGTCTCCACGATCTTGTAGGCGGCGTCGGCGACCTCGTGGGTGTGGTTGACCGGCTGGTCCTGGAGGATCGCGTCGATCTGGCCGGCCTGGATCGCGGGCCAGAGCTCGCCGTCGGACGGGAACTCGATCAGCTGCGCGTCCTTCGGGGCGTTCTCCTCGGCGTAGGTCTTGCCGGTGGTGCCCTTCTGCACGCCGATCTTCTTGCCCGACAGCCCGGCCAGGTTGGTGATCCCGGAGTCGGTCTTCACGAGCAGCGACTGCAGCGAGTCGTAGTAGGGATCGGAGAAGTCGATGTTCTTCTTCCGCTCCTCGGTGATGGTCATGGCCGAGGCGCCGATGTCGCACTGGTTGGCCACGAGGACGGTGCCCGACTGCAGGGCGTCGAACTCGACGTCCATCACCTTGAGGGTGAGGCCGAGCTTCTTGGCGAGGGCGTCCATGACGTCCACGTCGAAGCCGCTGTAGCCGGTCGCGGTGCTGGTGTCCTCGATCTCGAACGGCGGGTACGGGACGTCCGCACAGACGGTCAGGGTGCCGGCCTCGACGAGCTTCAGGTCGACGGCGGGCGCCGAGGAGGCGTTGCTGGCGGGGGCCGACGCGGTCGGGGCTGCGCCGGCGCAGCCCGTGAGTGCGAGGGCGAGGGCGGCCACAGATGCCGCCAGGGTCAGTGTCTTCTTGACGAGCATGACGCGGGACTTCTTTCTCGAATGCGGGCTTCCCCCTGGGGGTGCGGAGCAGTTGAACGCTAGCCACCCCATGTGAAGGTGGCGTTACAGTACCCGCCCCGCGAGCGGGCCGGGCAGGGGTATCACGTCACACTTTGTTCACGATGCGGGCGGCCCGTCTCAGACGACAGAGCGCAGCGACGCCGCCAGGGTGCCGTGGTCGTTCACCACGACGTCGGCCAGCTGCAGCCAGTCCGCCATCCTCCCCAGCTCGGCGGCCAGGCGGGCGGCCGTCTCGGCCTCGGGCGCGTCCTCCTCCAGCCACGACGACTGGACGAGCAGCGCGGACGCCCTCCGGTCGGCCTTCAGGTCGACCCGGGCGGCGATGCGGTCGCCGGAGAGGAAGAGGTACACGTAGTAGCCGTGCACCCGCTCGGCCCTGGGGGTGTAGAGCCCGATCCGGTAGTGCGTCCCGAACACCTGCAGCAACCGTGCCCGGTCGAAGACGAGGGTGTCGAACGGGGCCACCAGGGCGTCGCCCTCGATCCGGCGCGGACGGGCCGCGTCGGCCCAGAGGTAGGCCGGGTCCTTCCAGCCCTTCACGACCACCGGCTCGACCTCTCCGGAGGCCACGAGCCCGTCGAGAGCGGTGGCGGTGCGCGCACGGTCGGTGTAGAAGTACTCCGCCAGCCAGGCCGGCGTGAACACGCCGAGGGCCGCCGCGGCCCGCCGGGCGAGGATGAGCCGTGCCTCTTCCTCTGTCGGGGTCGGCGCGGCGATGATCCTCGCCGGCAGCACGCGTGACGGCAGGTCGTAGCGCCGCTCGAACTGGGTGTTGCGGCCGGCGCTGGTGAGCTCGCCGATGTAGAACAGCCACTCCAGGGCCGACTTCACGTCCGACCAGTTCCACCACCCGCCGGGGATGCGCTCCTGCTCGTGCTCCACCTCGCGCGCGGTGAGCGGCCCCCGCTCCGCCACCTGGGCCATCACCTTGTCGAGGAGGCCGGGCTGTTCCCGCAGGATGCGGTCCATCGCCTGCCAGGGACGCTGCGCGTGCTCGGCCATACGGAAGCGCAACGCGGGCTGGAGGTCCACATCGATCAGCGAGGCCGCATGCCCCCAGAACTCGAAGACCCGGCGCGGCGCGGCATTTCCTGCGCGGTCGAGCAGCCCCCGGTCGTACGCGCCCAGGCGGGCGAACAGCGGCACGTAGTGGGCCCGCACGCACACGTTCACGGAGTCGATCTGGAACTGCGCGGTCCGGTCGAGCACGCGTTGCAGCTGCCGCGTGGTGGGTGCCGCCGAGGCTCGTCGGCCGAAGCCCTGTGCGGCCAGGGCCACGCGGCGGGCCTGCGCCTGGGTGAGGTGTGCGGTCATGTCCCGGGCAGCGTAGCGGCACCCACCGACAGCCGTCCCCGCCCCCCTTCCCCCGGCGCCCGCCATTTGAGAAAGCTTTGCCTTTCTTATTTTAGTAAGGTTAGCCTTACCTCATGACGAACCCGGCTCCCGCAGGCCTCAGTGGCAGGGACCTCACCCTCGGGTACGGCGGCGACCCGGTGCTCGCCGGGGTGGGCGTCCGCCTGCCCGCCGGGCGCGTGACCGTGCTCATCGGGCCGAACGGCAGCGGCAAGTCCACCCTGCTGCGCGGGCTCTCGAGACTCCTCCCTCTCCGTACCGGCGAGGTCGAGGTGGGGGACGCGCCGCTGCGCGCCCTCTCCCCCCGCCAGCTCGCCCGGCGGCTGGCCGTCCTCACCCAGGGCCGGCCGGCGATGTCCGGCCTGACCGTGCGCGAGGTGGCGGAGCTCGGCCGGCACCCGCACCGTGGACGCTGGCGCCGCGCGGACCCCGGCGGGGCTGCCGCCGTGGACCGTGCGCTGGAGCTCACCGGCCTGACCCACCTCGCCGCGCAGGACGTGGGCGCGCTGTCCGGCGGGCAGGTCCAGCGGGCGTGGCTCGCCTCCTGCCTGGCCCAGGACACCGCCGTCCTGCTGCTCGACGAGCCGACCACCTACCTAGACCTGCGCCACCAGGTCGAGCTGCTCGACCTCCTCCGCGACCTCGCTGAGGTGCACGGCGTCACCGTCGGCGTGGTCCTGCACGACCTGAACCAGGCGGCGGCCATCGCCGACCGGGTGGTCCTCCTCCGCGAGGGCCGGGTGGTCGCGGAGGGGACGCCCGCCGACGTGTTCGACGCCGCCCTGCTCAGCGAGGTGTACGAGATCGGCGTCGACGTGATCGTCGACCCGACGACCGCCGTGCCCACCGTCCTCCCCCGTCCCCGGCACCGCCGGGAACGTCCCACCACCGACAAGGAAGCCAACGAATGCGCCGCCGCCTCCTGACCACCGTCCTCACCATCCCGCTCCTTGCCATCGCCGGCTGCGGCAGCACCGACGCCCCCCGGGCCGTGGACACCGCTGTCGCGGGTCCGACGGCATCATCGTCGGGGCCGATCACGGTCACCGACGGGCGTGGCGCGCGGGTCACCCTCGACGCCCCGGCCACCCGCGTGGTGTCGCTGGAGTGGAACACCACCGAGGACGTCATCACCCTCGGCGTGCAGCCGGTCGGCGTGGCCGACGTGAAGGGCTACGGTTCCTGGGTCACCGCGTCCCCGATCACCGGGACCCCGGTGGACGTCGGCACGCGCACCGAGCCGAGCCTGGAGTCGGTGGCCGAGGCCGAGCCGGACCTCATCATCGGGATCGTGGGCTCGGTGCCGGAGTCCGCGATGGCACAGATGGAGAAGATCGCGCCGGTCGTCCTGCTCACCGGCGCCGACGCCGGCCGCCCGCTCGAGCTGATGAGGGAGAACTTCACCACGACCGCCACGCTGCTGGGCAGGGAGGCCGAGGCGGCGGCCGTGCTGGCCGACCTGGACGCGGCGATCGCCGCCGGCACCGCCGCGATCAGCGAGGCGGGGCGTGCCGGCACGCCCTTCTCCCTGTCCTACATCTACGCCGAGGGCAACTCCTTCTCGCTCCGCATGCACGGGCCCGGATCGTCAGCGATCGCGCTCGCCTCCCGGCTCGGCCTCCAGCCCGCATGGAGCGAGGCGGGGGACGAGGCGTGGGGTCTGTCGACCCTCGACCTGGAGGGACTCACCCGGCTGCCGGCCGACACCGAGTTCGGCTACTGGGGCAACTCCGACACCGAGGACCCCCTCGCCGACCTGGCCGGCAACAAGCTGTGGCGCTCGCTGCCGTTCGTCGAGGCCGACCGGGTGCACCGCATGGGCGTCGGCATCTGGATCTACGGCGGCCCGGCCTCTGCGAAGCAGTGGATCACCGACGTGGTGACCGCCGTCACCTCGTGACGGCCACCGTCGCGCCGGGACGGGTCACTGCCACCGGCGGGCATGGACGGGGCGTCCCCGCTGCCGTCGCCCTGGTGGCCGCGCTGTCGCTCGTGCTGGCCGGGCTGGCCGCCGTCCACCTCACCCAGGGGACGGCGGCCGTCGACGCCGGCGACCTGCTGGGACTCCTCCTGGGCCGGGGCACCGATGCGGACGCGCTCGTCGTCATCGACTCCCGGTGGCCCCGGCTCGCCGCGGCGCTCGCGGTCGGCGCGGCGCTCGGGGCGGCCGGCTCGATCCTCCAGGGGATGGCGCGCAACCCGCTCGCCTCCCCAGACACGCTCGCCGTCGAGGCCGGCGCCCACCTGGCCCTGGTGCTCGTCGCGCTCCTGCCGACGGCACTGCCGCTCCCCGGCGGGGTGGCCGTCGCCTTCCTCGGTGGTGTCCTCGCCGCAGCCCTCCTGCTCGGCCTCACCCGCGGCGCGGGATCACCGCTGCGCCTCGTGCTCGCCGGCACGGTGCTGGCGCTCGCGCTGTCGAGCCTGACCTCATCGCTGATGATCCTCAACACCCAGGAGACCCGCGGGCTGTTCGCCTGGGGCGCGGGCTCGCTGAACCAGCGAGGGCTGGACGGGGTGCTCGAAGTGCTGCCGGTGATCGTCGCCGGCCTGACCGTCGCCCTGCTGCTCTCGCGCAACCTCGACCTGCTCGCCCTCGGCGAGGACGTGGCCCGCGGGCTCGGCGTCCGGGTCGGGGCGAACCGGCTGGCGCTGGCGGGCTCGGCCGTCCTGCTGACCGCGGCTGCGGTGACGATCGCCGGCCCCATCGGCTTCGTCGGCCTGTGCGCCCCGGCCCTCGTCGCGCTCGCCGCCCGACGCGTCCCGCCGCTGGCCCGACACGCCTGGCGGATCCCGGTCAGCGCGCTCGTCGGCATCCTGGTCGTGCTCTCTGCCGACGTCGGCCTGCGGCTGGCGTTCGGACCACTCGAGGGCGTCGAGGTGCCCACGGGCGTGGTCACCACCGTCTTCGGCGGGGTCTTCCTCGCGGTCGCCGCCCACCGCCTCGGGCTCGGCGGCCCCGCCCCGCAAGAGGTTCTCCGGCTCGGGGCCGGCTGGACGCGGCGCCACCCCGCGGCGTTGCTGGCCGCCGCCGGCGTGGCGGTCGTGGCCGGCGTGGCCGGGGCGCTGCTGCTCGGCGACTCGCCGCTCCTGCTGGGCGACGTCGCGCACTGGCTGTCCGACACCGCCTCGAAGCGGATCACCCTCATCCTGGACGCGCGCGCCCCCCGCGTGGCCAGTGCGTTGCTCGCCGGGGCCGCTCTGGCAGTGGCGGGCGCACTGGTGCAGGCGGTCACGCGCAACCCGCTCGCGGACCCCGGCATCCTCGGCGTGTCCGCCGGCGCCGGACTGGGCGCCGTGCTCGCTCTCGTCGCCCTGCCCGGGGCCGCCTGGCCGGTCGTGACGGGCGGGGCCGCGGCCGGCGCCTTCGCCGCGGCGGCCGCCCTGTTCGCGCTCAGCCTGCGCGGCGGCCTCCACGAGACGCGCGTGGTCCTGGTGGGTATCGGGCTGGCCGCGGCCGCCAGCGCGGTCACCTCCGCGATCCTCGTCCGCACCGACCCGTGGAACCAGGCGAAGGCGATCACCTGGCTGGGCGGGTCCACCTACGGCGCCGGCGCCGCCCAGCTGGTGCCGCTCGCCGTGGTGCTCGTGGCGTCGCTGCTGGTCCTGCGCGGGACGGCCGCCGACCTCGACGTGCTCCAGGTGGACGACGCGACGCCCCGGCTGCTCGGCCTCGACCCGGCGCGCTCGCGCATGATCGCGCTCGGCCTGGCCGTGCTCCTCACCGGCGCCGCCACGGCGAGCATCGGCGTCCTGGCCTTCGTCGGGCTGGTCGCACCGCACGCCGCGCGGCTGCTGGTCGGCCGCCGCCACCGCTGGCTGCTCCCCCTGAGCGCTCTGCTGGGTGGCCTGCTGGTGGTGGCCGCCGACACCGTCGGACGCACGGTGATCGCGCCGTCCCAGCTGCCGGCAGGGCTGGTGACCTCGCTGGTCGGCGCGCCGTACTTCCTCGCCCTGCTCGCCCGGGTGCGGACGCGATGAGCTACCGCCCCTTCTCCGTGACTGTCGTGGCGGCCACCACGGTGTCGGCGAGTTTCCGGCGCCTGAGGCTGGCCGGCGCCGGGCTCTCCGAGCTCGATTGGGCGGGGGTCGACCAGCGGGTGAAGCTGGTGCTCGCCGGGGCGGAACTCCTGGAGTCCCTCGCCGCGGACGACGGCGAGGGCTGGTACGCGACGTGGTGCGCGTTGCCCGAGGGCCTCCGTCCACCGATGCGCACCTACACGATCGCCGCGCACCGCCCCGATCAGTGCGAGGTCGATATCGACGTCGCCGTGCACGGCGAGGCGGGACCGCTGAGCCGCTTCGCGCTGCGCGCCCGTCCCGGCGACCGGCTGCTGCTCGTCGCCCCGGGCCGGGGCGACGCGGCCGCCGGTGGCGTCGCCTGGCGGCCGGGCGGGGCCCGGCACGTCCTGTGCGTGGGCGACGAGACCGCCCTGCCGGCGATCCGCAACATCCTGGCGACGCTCGACGCCGGCCAGGCCTGCCGGGTCGTCCTGGAGGTACCCCACGACGACGACCGGCTCCCCCTGCACTCTCCCGCGCTCGTCCGCGTCGACTGGGCGGTGCGGTCGCCGGGAGCGCCGGTGGGTACCGCGGCGGACCGCGTCCTGTTCGGCGGGCCGGGCAGTCCGGCCTCACCCGGCGAGCCGGACCCCGACCTGTGGCAGGAGGCCTCCGGGGACGACCACGACCGCTACGCCTGGGTGGCCGGCGAGGTCGGCTGGGTGAACCGCCTGCGCAAGCGGCTCGCCGCCGCCGGCTACGACGGACGCAACGCCGCCTTCATGGGCTACTGGCGCGCCGGCCACCCGTCCCGCGGCTGAGCCGCCGCGCCCCCCTTCTCACCCCCGAAGACGCCCACGCCCCCGATCGCAACTCCCGCCACCGGAATTCCGGCAGCACGAGTTGCGATCGGGGGCGAGAGGCGGGCGCGGGCGGGTGGCGTCAGGCGGAGGCCTCCTCCACGCCCTCGACACTGAGGTGGATCACGCCGTAGTCGTACGCCCTGCGGCGGTAGACAGCGCTCGGCGCGCCGGTCTCGGCGTCCACGTAGAGGAAGAAGTCGTGGCCGACGAGCTCCATCTCGTCCAGGGCCTGGGCAAGGGTGAGCGGGACGGCCGGGAAGTACTTCTCGCGCACCACAAGGGGGCCGTCGCCCTGGATCTCCAGCCCGGCGATCTTGCGGATCTCGGGACGGACGTCCTCCGCAGCCGGGGCCGCCCCGGCCACCAGCTCGCCGTCGGCCAGGCTGACGTTCTCACGCAGCCCGCGGTGGGTCTTGCGACGGTCGGACGCGCGCCGCAGCTGCGACTTGAGCCGGTCCAGCGCGTGGTCGAAGGCGACGGTCTTGTCGTCCGCGGAGGCCTCCGCGCGCACCACCGGACCCCGGCTGCGCAGCGTGATCTCGACGCGGGTGGACTGGTCGGGCTGGCGCTTGTACCCGTAGGCAGACACCTGCACCTCAACGCGGATCACCCGGTCCTTGAGCTTCTCGATCGAGGCGATCTTCTCCTCGACCCGCGCCCGGAACTCATCGGGGATCTGGCAGTGCCGGCCAGTCACCAAGACGTCCATGTCTACCTCCTTGGTCAGTGCGCGAAACCGCGAGCGGCTAGCGCAGATGGCGAAGGCACCCGCCCGGCTCCCAGCCCGGGGGGACTGGGTACTGGCCTTGGTGCCATACCCCCAACGTAGTCCCGGCCGACAACCTTTGCCAGCAGTTCGGGCATGTGTTGCGGCTGTGCGAAGACTGAGCGCGCAACCCACCTGTAACACGGCCTAACCGGCCCGTAACACCGGGTGCACGAGTGCGTAACAGCCCTTCGCCACCCTTTTGCTCATGATGTTGGAAATCAGCGCAGGCGACACCGCCTGGGTCCTCACCAGCGCCGCACTCGTGCTGCTGATGACCCCCGGTCTCGCCTTCTTCTACGGCGGCATGGTCAGGGCGAAGGGTGTCCTGAACATGATGATGATGAGCTTCATCAGTATGGGCACCATCGGTGTGCTCTGGGTGCTGTTCGGTTACAGCATGGCGTTCGGCAACTCCTTCGGCTTCGAGGTCGGCCCGACCAAGCCAGACGGTGTCACCTTCTTCGGGCTTCTCGGCAACCCCCTCGACTTCGCGGGCCTCAAGGGCCTGATGAGCGGGGACGCGGCGGTCTTCACGATCCCCGCGCTGGCGTTCGTCGCCTTCCAGGCCTGCTTCGCGATCATCGCGGTCGCCCTGGTCTCCGGCGCGATCGCCGACCGCGCCTCCTTCGGCGGGTGGACGCTGTTCACCATCCTGTGGGGCGTGCTGGTCTACTTCCCGGTCGCCGGCTGGGTGTTCTCCTTCGACGGCGCGACCGGCACCGACTTCCACGGTGGCTGGATCGCCAACTGGCTGGGAGCACTCGACTTCGCCGGTGGTACGGCGATCCACATCAACGCCGGCATCTCGGCACTGGCCCTCGCGCTGGTGCTCGGTCCGCGGATCGGTTTCGGCACCAAGCCGATGCGTCCGCACAACATGACCCTCACGATGCTCGGCGCCGGCCTCCTGTGGTTCGGCTGGTTCGGCTTCAACGCGGGCTCCGCGCTGGGCGCCGGCACGCTGGCCTCCGTGGCCTGGGTGAACACCCTCGCCGCCACCGCCGCCGCCATGATCGGCTGGCTCCTGGTGGAGAAGCTGCGTGACGGCCACCCGACCTCGCTGGGCGCCGCGTCCGGTGTCGTCGCCGGCCTGGTCGCGATCACCCCGGCCGCCGGCTCGGTCAACCCGGTCGGTGCGATCATCATCGGCGTCCTCGCCGGTGCGGTCTGCGCCTTCGCCGTCGGCCTGAAGTACAAGTTCGGCTACGACGACTCGCTCGACGTGGTCGGCGTCCACTTCGTCGGTGGCATGCTCGGCACCCTGATGATCGGCTTCCTCGCCGATCCCGAGGCCCCGGGCGCGTTCGGTGCGGCCGGCCTGTTCTACGGCGGCGGCTTCGACCAGCTCTGGCGGCAGGCCGTGGGCGCCATCGCGGTCACGATCTACGCCTTCGTGGTGAGCTACGCCATCGCCCTGCTGATCAAGAAGACCATCGGTTGGCGGGTCAGCCCGGCGGACGAGCTCAGCGGCATCGACCTCGCCGAGCACTCCGAGGCCGGCTATGACCTGAGCCCGGTGTACTACACCAACAAGGTCCAGCGCACGCTCGTCCTCACCAAGGACGACCTGGCCGAGACCGAGAAGATGGGAGCTTCCAAGTGAAACTGGTCACCGCGATCATCCAGCCCGAACAGCTGGAGACGGTTCAGAAGGCGCTGGTGCGCCACGGTGTCGGCGGCATGACCATCAGCGAGGTGTCCGGCTACGGACGCCAGCGGGGTCACGTCGAGGTCTACCGGGGTGAGGAGTACACCATCGACTTCATCACCAAGGTGCGCCTGGAGGTTCTGGTCGAGGACGAGGACGCCGAGGCACTCACCGGGGTCATCGTCCAGTCGGCCCGCACCGGCCAGGTCGGGGACGGGAAGGTGTGGATCGTGCCGGTCGACACCGTCGTCCGCGTCCGCACCGGCGAGAGCGGCGCGACAGCGATCTGACCCACAACCCGTCGTAGAAGCACCCCAGGGGGCGTCCGGTTCACCGGGCGCCCCCTCTCAACGGCGTGGCGGCCACCACCGCCGCCGCGCCGGGAACCCAGCCGGCCACCGAGCCGGCACGTACCGCTTCCGCCAGCGTGGCCCCGGTGGTGACGATGTCGTCGACGACGACCGGCACCCCGTCGGGTGGACGGGCCACGCCGCGCAGGGCACCGGCGAGGTTGGCCAGCCGCTCCCCCCGTCCCAACTCGGACTGGTCGCGCGGTGCGCGCACCAGTCGGAGCCCACGCCACCGGGACGCGGCCGCGCCCGTCGCCCGCAACCGGGTGGCCGCAACCCCGGCCAGTG
Source organism: Propionicimonas sp. T2.31MG-18 (assembly GCF_964266745.1). Classification (NCBI taxonomy): domain Bacteria; kingdom Bacillati; phylum Actinomycetota; class Actinomycetes; order Propionibacteriales; family Nocardioidaceae; genus Propionicimonas; species Propionicimonas sp. T2.31MG-18. The sequence goes on along the minus strand of NZ_CAXWGX010000027.1, from coordinate 133,070 downwards.
CCCAGGGCAGGTCGAGACCGCGCGCGGCGACCGCGGCCCGCGAGGACGGGACAGGGACCAGCACGACCGATCCGCCGTGCCCCGTGGCCAGCACCCACGCCGCCACCGCGGCAGCCACCCGCCCCCCGAGGAGCCCGACGACGCCGAGGGCTTCGCGCTCCTTCGCCGCGAGCACCAGCTGCCGTAGTTCACCGTCGTACCAGCCTCCGGCCAGGACCGGTGGCAGGCCCGAGGGCAGCCCCGGCACCGGGAACGGCCGGACGGCGACCACTCCTGCCACGCACTGCCCGCAGGCCGCCGGCGCCGGCCGGCCGCATCCCGGGCAGCGCGCGCCGAGCACGAGGTCGGCCAGGCCCGTCACGAGGTCGCGTGGTCGCACGACGGCATCCTCCGGGCGCACGGTGCGGACGGCGTCAGCCGTCCACAGGCTCAACCGGAGTAGGCCACCGCGTCCACACCCGTGAGCGCGAGGTTCCAGTTGAACTCGCCCCCGAACCGGTACACGTCGCCGTTGGCGCCGAGGGCCACCGCGGGCCCACCGGGGGCCACGGCCAGGCGACTCAGCTCCGCGTCCTCGCTGGGACCGATGTCGGTCGCGACCGACCCGTCCTGGGCGAGCTGGACGACACCGGTCTGGCTGTCGCTCGTGCGCAGCACCCCGAGCTGGGTCGGCGAACTCCACCCGATGTCGAGCGAGGTGGCCGCACTACCCGGGTTGAGCGCCAGGTCGATGCTCTGCCAGCCCGTGATCGCGATCGCGCCGTCGGTCCGTTCCACCCGCACCAGGCCGACGGACGACACGTCCCCCTGCATCAGGATCAGGGCGGCGCGACTGCCGTCCGGCGACAGGGCGAAGGCCCGGACGCGCTGCGCGGGCACGCCGTCGACCACAACCTTGAGCTTCTGCTCGCCCTTGTACACCTCCAGGGCGGACGCCCCCGACGCCGCCGGCGACCAGAGCTCGCCATTGCGGGCGAACACCGGCCGCAGCAGGCCGGTGCCGGTGCGCACCACGCGCGCCTTGTCTGTCCCCGCCTGCCCGGCCTCCAGCCGCGTGGCGCCCTGCGTCGTCGCCGCCACCTGCGTGAGGTCAGGGCTGACCGCCACCTGCTCGGGACGGCTCAGGCCGGTGTCGACCGGCGTCGGGTCACCCCACGTGGTGGTGTCCCGGATGCGGGCCAGCTTGTGCTCACGCACCAGGTAGAGCACCCGGGAGGGACTTCCCGACGGGGACAGCGCGGAGAACGCCTGCGGCCGCACGACGGCCTGGCCGGAGTCGTCGCGCCACACCTGGCCCGCGGCCGACACCTGCACGGCGCTCACCTGGGCGAACCCGGTGAGGGTGTAGGTGAGCTCCGCCAGGACGTCCCGTCGCGCCTCGGCGTCCAGGCTGCTCGCCGCGCCGTCGAGCACGACGACAGCCGTGCCCTCGTCGTCCACGGTGACGCTCGCCACCCCGACACCCGCCAGGTCCAGGCTGCGGACGGCAGGGGCCAGCCAGGCCGACGGGCCGGCCAGCTGCGCGCGGGCCGCCTCCTCCAGGGCCTGGTCACCGGTGGCGAAGTAGCGCGGGTCGGGCACGAGGGTGGTCCCGCTCCGGTCGAGGAAATGCAGGGAGACCGCGGCGAAGCCGGTGGTGAAGACGTACCGGGAAACGAGCAGCCCCTCGGGCGGGTTGGAGATCCGCCACTGTGCGCCGTCGTCCTTGACCAGCTGGAAGTTGTGGGTGCGGACGGTGCCCGGCCCCGGCCGGTAGACGCCGTCGGCGTCGATCGTGCCGGTCATGGGCGCCGAGAGCCCGTACTCGGCGGGCGGGACGCCGTCGGCGTACACCTGCACGCCCGACTCCGGGTGCCAGGCCGCACTCGCCGACGGCGTCAGGTACTGCCGCGCGACCGCGTAGTCGGGCTGGTACACGCTCATCGCGTGCAGGAAGCCCTCCACGACCAGCAGCGGGCTGGCCCCGTCCGCGGGCGGCAGGGGGTCGATCCGGACGCCGGAGTTCACCCCGGTGGCCTGCGGCGTGTGCCGGTCGACCGGCCCGGAGGTCGGCACCGTGGCGCAGCCGGCCAGCAGCGCAGCCGCCACGAGCGCGCCGATGGTCCTAGCCGAGCGGAACATGGGTCACCTCCCGGACATCGGGTGGCACCAACGGCCACGGCGAGGACTCCAGCGGCTCCCCGGCACGCCGCGGGAGCGTCAGCCGGAACTGCGCACCGAGGCCCGGCCGGCCCCAGGCGTTCAGCCAGCCGCCGTGCAGCCGCGCGTCCTCCAGCGAGATCGACAGGCCCAGGCCGGTGCCGCCCACCCGCCGGCCACGGGACGGGTCGGCGCGCCAGAACCGGTTGAACACCTGCCCCGCCTCGGCGGCGGAGAAGCCGACGCCGTGGTCGCGGACGGCGATCGCGACCGCGTGGTCGTCGCCGCGGACGTAGACGGTGATGGGTCGGCCCTCCCCGTGCTCGATGGCGTTGGTGATCAGGTTGCGAAGGATGCGGCGGATCCGGCGGCTGTCGATCTCTGCGACGCAGCGGGTCTCCGCGTCCAGGGTCATCACGCTGCCGGCGCCCTCGGCCAGCCGCTGAAGCGCGTGCAGTTCCTCTGCGACGAGCCCGACCAGGTCGACATCGTCGAGCGCCAGTTCCGCCGCGCCGGCGTCGAACCGGGAGATCTCCAGCAGGTCGGTCAGCAGCTCCTCGAAGCGGTCGAGCTCTGCGGCCAGCAGCTCCGTGGAACGTCCGGACGCGGCGTCGAAGCTCGCCCGGTGCGCGTGCAGCACCTCCGCGGCCATGCGGATGGTGGTCAGGGGCGTCCGCAGTTCGTGGGAGACGTCCGAGACGAACCGCTGCTGCACCAGCGACAGGTTCTGGAGCTGGGTGATCTTCTTGTCCAGTTCCTCGGCCATGTGGTTCATCGACCGCGCCAGCCCCGCGAGGTCCTCGGTGCCGACCACGGCCATCCGGTCCTCGAGGTGCCCTGCGGCCAGGCTCTCCGCGGCCAGGCGGGCGGCGCGCACCGGGCGCAGCACCTGCAGGGCGATCAGGTACACGGTCGCCGTCAGGCCCGCGAGCAGGAACAGACCGGTGGCCAGGGTGGCCTGCTGGACCACCGCGAGCGTCTCCTGCTCGCGGGCGGTGGAGAACAGGAAGAAGATCGGGTACGGCGACTGGCCCGGCGCGGACAGGGTGGTCGCCACGACCAGGCCCGGCTCCTCCGGACGGGAGTCGGTGAAGCGGATCAAGGTCGGGGTGCTCCACAGGCCGTCCTCGCCGAGCGCAGCCCGGATCCGTGCCGGGATGCTCTCCGGTGCCAGGCCGGCGGTCCCGATCTCGGAGATCGGCGTCTCGACGAGCACGAAGTACTGGTTGCCCACCTGCCCGCGGCTGGCGGCCTCCCTGGCCAGGCGGCTGATCCGCTCGCTGACCGAGGTCGTGCGCAGGTCGGTGGTGGACAGGTCGCGCTGCATGCTGGCCACCACGGCCGACGCCTCGGCGACACTGGTCTGGGTCTTGCCCGCCATGATGCCCCGGCTCGACTGGTCCATCAGGAACCAGCCGGTGGCCACCAGGATCACGATCGCCGCCGCCAGCGTGCTCACCACGACGCGGAAGGGCAGCGACCTGGCCCAGAGCCGGAACGGGGCGAAGCGGGCGAGGCCTCTCATCAGGCCGGCTTGGGCTCCCCGGCCCGGTAGCCGACACCACGGACGGTGACGATGATCTCGGGTCGCTCGGGGTCCTTCTCGATCTTCGAGCGCAGCCGCTGGACGTGGACGTTGACCAGCCGCGTGTCACTCGCGTGCCGGTAGCCCCACACCTCCTCCAGCAGGACCTCGCGCGTGAATGCCTGGCGCGGGCGCCGGGCGAGGGCGAGCAGCAGGTCGAACTCGAGGGGGGTGAGCACGATCTCGCTGTCCCCGCGGCGGACGGTGTGCTCGTTCACACGGATCACGAGGTCGCCGATGCGCAGGTTGTCGACGTCGGCGTCGGGCGTCACGTGGCGCCGCAGCCGGGTCTTGATGCGGGCGATCAGCTCCTGGGTCTTGAAGGGCTTGGCCACGTAGTCGTCCGCGCCGGCGGACAACCCGTCCACCACGTCGATCGTGTCGCTCTTCGCGGTGAGCATCACCACGGGGACGCCGGACTCCGCGCGGATGTCGCGGCAGACGTCCACACCGTCGCGGCCGGGCAGCATCAGGTCCAGCAGAACGAGATCGGGCCGGTAGTCCCGGAAGGCGTCCAGCGCCGTGTCGCCATGGTGGCACAGGCGCGCGTCGAAACCCTCAGAGCCGAGCACGATGTGAAGCATCTCGGCGAGTGCCTCGTCGTCGTCGACCACCAGGATCCGCGGGGCGGAACTCCGGGGAGCCTCTGACACCTTCTTCCCTCCTTGGTAGCCGGTGCATCGATACTAGCCATCCCAGCCGTGCGCCGAGTGCCACGCCCAGCCGGACGGGCGCGTGCTCAGTTGGCCTCTGTCTCGGAGGTCCACGTCGAGAGCAGGCCGAGCTCGCCGCCCTGGCGCCGCAGCACCCGCCGCCACAGGGTGCGGGGCTCCGGGTCGAAGACGTCGCCGGCCAACGCCGGCAGCACGTGCCACATCCCGAACTCCAGTTCGCTCTCCAGCTGCCCGGCGTCCCAGCCGGCGTAGCCGGCGAAGATGCGCAGGTTGCGGTAGGTGCCCTCGGCGATCTCCACGGGGGTGTCGAGGTTCAGCAGTCCCACCCGGTCGAACACGGGACGCCACCCGGGCGGCTCCTCCGTCGCCGACCACGGCTCGGCGAGGCACACCGCGCCCTGCTGCGAGACCGGCCCGCCGTCGAAGAGCGCCTGCGGCTCACTGACCAGGGACGACCAGGCCGGCAACGCCCCGGACAGTTCGATCTCCGTGGTCCGGTTCAGCACCACACCCAGCGTCCCCGACTCGTCGGCGTCCAGCAGCAGCACGACTGCGCCGTCGAAGACCCCGTCCGAGATCGAGATCCCGGCCACCAGCAGGTCCCCCACCTGGTAACTCTGCATGACACCTCCCGGAGCCCAGTCTGGCACCTGTGGCGGACGTCCCGGCCGGCATCCGGTCGCGTGGCTGCCGCAGCGGGACGACGGTGGCCAGCCGCTCGGGCACCGCGGGCACCTCGGTCGCGGCGGCCGCCGCCGCGGCCGGGAAGTCCAGGGTGAACACGGAGCCGGTACCGACGGTGCTCCGCACCCTGACCTGCGCGCCCTGGAGTTCGGCGAGGCGGCGGGTGATCGCGAGCCCCAGGCCGGTCCCGGCGTGGTGGCGCGACAGCGGCGAGTCGAGCTGCTCGAACGGCTCGAAGACGACGTCGAGGTGCTCGGGGGCGATGCCGACGCCGGTGTCCCACACGTCCAGGACGACACGGTCGCCCTCGCTGCGCACGCCGACACCCACCTGGCCACCCGGCGCGGTGAACTTCACGGCGTTGGAGAGCAGGTTGAGCAGCATCTGCCGCACGCGCACCGCGTCGCCGAGCAGCAGCGGCACAGCCGCGGGCACGTCGACGAGCACGGCGATGCCGCGCTCCCGGGCCTGTTCGCCGATCATGCCCACCGCGTCGTCCACGACCTCGCCGGCGGCCAATTCGGCGATGTCGGTGCTGAGCCTGTCGGCGTCCGCCTTGGCGTAGTCGAGGATGTCCGTGACCAGCGCGAGCAGGTGCCGCCCGCTGGCCTCGATCTGGGCCACGTACTCGGCCTGCTTGTCGGTGAGCGGCCCGTGCAACTGGCGGGCGAGGACGGCCGAGAGTCCGATGACGGCGTTGAGCGGTGTCCTGAGTTCGTGGCCCACGGCCGCGAGCTGTGCGGTGATCGAGCCGGCTCCCGGCTGCTCGGTCTGCACAGAAGTGATGGCGGTCACTTTCGGTGTGCCTTTCCTGCCTGCTTCGTCGGATGTCATACCTGGGCGTGTCGCCCCGGTGCCCCGCGACGACACCTGGACAGTAACAACGAAAAGGCCGCCGGCAGGAGCGAATGATGAACTTTCATCGGGCTGGTGGCCGGGCGCGTTGATTGCGGTTAATCATGCATCGCCCCTTGTCACCCGCACAGGTAGTCACCCGGACGGGGACATTGTCACCCATTCGAGGACGTCATTGCCGACGCCCGTTGCAGGCAATTGGAGCATTTCACCACAGCCGCCCGATCCGGCCGTTACCGGCGGGATGCCCGGTCGGGTGGGGTCAGCGCGGGGACGCCGGCTCGAGGGCTTCGCCCATGACCCGGGCGAGTTCGTCGAGTTCGAGGGGCTTGGGCAGGACCTCCGTGCCGAGCGCCGCGGCCCTGGCCAGCACGTCGGGATTCCGCGAAGAGGTCACGAACACGATCCGCAGGCCCGCCAGCCCCTCGATCGAGGGCAGGCGACGGGCGACCTCCAGCCCGTCGATGCCGGGCATCATCACGTCGAGGAACAACAGGTCCGGTTGCACGGCCCCGCACTTGACCAGGCCCTCCCAGCCGCCGAGCGCCCCCTCGACCGTGACGGAGGCGTCGACGTCGGTGGCCGCGGCGCGCACGAGCTCCACGGTCACCGGGTCGTCGTCGATCACCAACACGACGAGCCCCTGGCTGATCCGCAGCGAACCGGCCAGCTCCTCCAGAGCCTCCCGGTGCACGGGCTTCGCCTCGCTCCGGCCGCGCTCCCACGCGTTCACGGTGGGGAACGACACGCCGAGGCGGCGCGCGAGGCCTTCCTGGGTGTCGCCGTTGGCGGCGCGGATCCGCGCGACGAGCTCGGGCGTGGACAACCTCAGCGCGCTCATGCCGTGGCCGCCCCTCCGGACACCTGTCGGCCGGCACAACGAGCAAGTCCCGGGAAGCGATCGTCCCCGGCTGCGATGTCCGGGCCGCTCCCGGTCAGGTACACGTGCGTTCTCATGCGGCCCCCCAGGCGTGATGGCCCCGTCGGTGCTCGCCGGGCCGCATGAAGCTTATATCTCTTTATAATGACCTGTCCAGCGGAAACGGCAGCGCCCCCGTCCGGCGGACGGAGGCGCGTCGTTCTCATCGCAGGGGTGGAGGTGGCGGGAGTCGAACCCGCGTCCTCAAGAGGTGAACCAGGACTTCTCCGGGCGCAGCCGGCTAGGCGTTTTCTCGACTCTCACCCTCGCACCGGCACGTGGTGAACAAGCCCAGCCCTATGAGTTCTCCCGGACCGACCCTAGGACGAGGTCAGTTCGGTAAGCCTTCTGAATGAGGCCAGGAACCGGACGGAAGGCGCATCCGGGCTGACCCTTCGGTCACTGCTCAGGCAGCGAGAGCGAAGTCAGTGCGCTGTGTGTTGGCACTTATTGGTTTCCGGGAGTCGTTAACGAGATGTCCCCGGATCCTCGGCCCGCTTCTCCTGGGACTACCGTCCCAAGTCGAAACCAGTCACCCCCTGTTGAGTTGTCACCGGACGGGATCACTCCCGACCAGCACTCCAGTATACGTGCGGTCGTGCCGGGGGGCGAATCCAGGCGCGGGGCGGGGTGCGGGACCGAGTGAAGGCGTGCCGGCGAGCCCTCGCGCGGGCGGTAGGGTGCCGGGCATGGAAAAGCCATTCGTCGACCCGCCCGAGGGCGCAGCTCCCGCCGACCTGGAGATCACCGACCTCGAGGAGGGCATCGGCCCCGAGGCCGTCCCCGGCAAGACCGTCGCCGTGCACTACGTGGGGGTGGCGTTCTCCTCCGGCGAGGAGTTCGACTCCAGCTACGACCGCGGCCAGCCGCTGGTGTTCCCCCTCGGCGCGCGGCGCGTCATCACCGGCTGGGACGACGGCCTGGTCGGGATGAAGGTCGGTGGACGCCGCCGCCTGGTGATTCCGCCGCACCTGGCGTACGGCGACCGCGGCGCCGGCGGCGTCATCGCCCCCGGAGAGACGCTGATCTTCGTCTGCGACCTCGTCGGAGTGAAGTAGCCGCACCCCTGCGGGCGGCGGTCGCCTACCAGCTGCCGCCGCCCCCGCCGCCTCCACCGCCGCCGGAGAAGCCACCGCCGCCGCTGGAGAATCCGCCGCTGTCGAACGCGGAGCCACTGCTGCCGAAGCCCGACTCGCTGAAGGTGGGCGCGGGCGTGGCGATCGACGAACCCACCGAGGAGTCGAGGTCGTCGAACTGCCGGCCCAGCGAGCCGAAGTCCCAGGTCGACCCGTAGTACCAGACGGGCGCGGTCGCGGGCAGGCGCCCGAGCTCGACCAGCCGCTGGCACACCCTGGTCCAGCGGTCGGTGAGGTCGAACGCCACGGCCCAGGGCAGGTACTTGCTGAAGATGTCCTCGCCCTCCTCGAACTGCAGTTGCTCGGCCTCTGCTGTCGCGAGGTAGGTGCGGAACCCCTCGACCTGGTCGGTGAGCGCACGCCCGACCGCGCTGCGCTGCCCACGCTTCAGCTTCGAGCGCGCCACCAGCGCGGTGATCACGACCGCGAGCAGCACCGGCAGGACGATCAGCAGCAGCGGGCCGAGGAACACCACCCCGACGATCCCGCCGACGAGGACGGGGAAGAACAGCCCGCCGAGACCGGCCAGGGCCGAGCCGGCCCCCGGCGCACGAAGGAACCAGCCCTCCGCACGGGAGCGCTCCTGCACGGCCTGCGTGACCTTGCGGTGCCCCTCGGACAGCGTTCCCGGCTCGCCGAGGTCGACCTGAGCACCCTGGTCGGTGCCCTTGGGGAAGAGGCTGCGCAGCAGCAGCTTCGCCGTCCGGTCCGGAGCGCGGGAGGCGTCGACGAGCCGGACCTGCCGGGTGGCGTCACTGCGCAGTTGGACGGCCCCCGACACCGCGAGCTGCACGAGGGTCGCGGTCGTGTCGCGCACGTCCGACTGCCCGTCCAGCAGTAGCCCCGCCTCGGCGACCGGCACCGAGGGCGGCGCGAACGACACCGGGACCTCCATGCGTGGGTCGGACGGCACTTCCCGGGCCGCCACGCCGGGCGGCGGGAAGGTGCCCGGGGGCATGCCCTCGAAGCGCAGGTCACGGCTGCGCCGCCGCACGTACCACCACCCGACGAACGGGACGAGCGCGGCCGCACCCAGCGAACCGCCGAGGAGCCAGCTCCCCAGCCGGGCGCTCTCAGTGTCCGCGTTCTCCACGCGGATCGGGGTGTTGCCGGCGATGAGGCCCGGGCCGATCTTCACCGAGACCGTCATCACCTCGCCCGGGGCGATGCCGGTGGCCGCGAACCGGCCGGAGCCCGCCGTCACCGCCGCCGAATCGCAGTCGCCGCGCTCGCCGGGCATCGCCACGGAGCAGAACACCGCCTGCGCTCCACCGGGCACGTCGACCCGTACTGAGGCCTCCGCGATGGTCGGCATCGAGGCGCCCGTGACGTCCCAGTAGAGCTCGTCGTAGGTGCCGGAGGTGCGAAGCAGCCCGGCCACCCGGTAGGACAGGACGTAGGTGGCCGTCGGCGCACTGATCGTCCGGTCGGCCGACCCCACCCGGATCCGCAGGTAGGTGGTGCGCCCACTCCCCTGCTCGCTGGTGTCGAGTTCTGTCGAGACCGGGTCGGGGCTGGTCACCGACACCCGGTCGATCCGGTAGACCACGTCGTTCTCGTCGCCGTCGGGCTCCCTGGTGATCAGGGTGCGCTCGAGGCCGTGCCGTCCGGACGAGGCGCCGAAGCGGAGGACGATCGTCTCCGTGACGTTCACGAAGCCCTGGCTGTCGACCGTGGCGACTACGTCGAAGCGGTCGAAGACGTCACCGGACGCCGCGTACGCGACGGTTGCGGACCCCAGTGAGATCCAGCCGGTGAGCAGGAGGACGGCGAGCGCAGCCAGCCAGCGGCCGGGCGCCCGCACGCTCACCGTTCGCCCCGGTTGCGGGCGGAGAGCTCGCGCTGGGCCTCCCTGTCGGCGTCCCGGGCGGCGATGGTCTGGCGCTTGTCCCAGTCGCGCTTGCCGGTCGCGATGGCGAGCTCCACTTTGGCGTAGCCGTCGGAGAAGTAGATCGCCAGCGGGACGATCGTGCGGCCGCTCGAGGCGGTCTCGCGGTCGAGCTTGGCGATCTCCTTGCGGTGGAGCAGGAGTTTGCGGTTGCGCCGGGTGGCGTGGTTCTTCCAGGTGCCGAACGCGTACTCGGGGATGTGCGCATTGCGCAGCCACACCTCTCCGTCGTCGACGGTGGCGAAGGCGTCGACCAGCGAGGCCCGCCCCGCCCGCAGCGACTTGACCTCGGTGCCGGTCAGCACCATCCCCGCCTCGAAGCGGTCGTGCAGGTGGTAGTCGTGGTGCGCCTTGCGGTTCTGGGCCACCAGCACCCTGCCCTGTGGTCGCGGCATCCTGGCTCCTCCCCCTCGCGTCCGTCCGCCAACCCTACCAAGCGGGCCGGACAGCGGCCCTCCCCGGACGACAGCTCAGCCCGTCGCCGGGGGGACGACGGGCCGGGCCGGGGGTGTCGCGGCTGAGGGGTCGGGAGCCGCGAGATCCTTGGTGCAGGCGTTCGCGACGAGGCTGCTACAAGTAGCGCATCGGATTCACGCGCACGCCATTGCGGTAGATCTGCAGATGCAGGTGGCACCCGGTGCTGAGGCCGGTCGTGCCGACGTAGCCGACGACCTGGCCCTGCTTCACCTTCTGGCCCGCGTGCACCAGCACCTTCGACTGATGGGCGTAGCCGCTGGCCAGCTGGGCGCCGAACATCCGGCCGTAGCTGATGATCGTGTAGTTGCCGAAGCCGTACGTCGTCCAGCCGGCAGAGATCACCTTGCCGTCGGCCATCGCACGGATCGGTGCCCCGCAGGCGGCACCGAAGTCGGTGCCCCAGTGCATCCGCCAGTAGTGCAGGATCGGGTGGTAGCGCATGCCGAACGGCGAGCCGTTCGGGGCATTCACCGGACGGATGAAACCGCCCGTGTTCACGATGTCGTAGCTGTCGCCGCGCAGCTTGGCGGTGATCCGCGCCTCCTCCTTCTCCAGCGCCTGGTACTGCTTCCGGCTGGACTCCAGCTCGTCCTGGGCCTTTGCCTTGAGTGCCCGGTTCGCCGCAACCAGCTTCGCGAGGTCGGCCTTGCGCCTGGCCGCCTCCGCGGCGAGCTCCTTCACCTCCGCCACGTGCGCGGCGCTCGCCCGGCGCCGCTCGCCGAGGGCGGATTCGGCCTCCGCCCGTCCGGCGCGGGCGGACTCGAGACCGGCCTGCAGTTCCTTGAGCCGGTCGAGCTGGCCGGTGGTGCTGTCGAACAGCGTCGTCGACCACTGCACCCGCTGCGCCAGGTCGGACGCCGACTCGGCGCCGAGCACGAGCCCGAGGCCCTGGAGGTCGGTGCGCTGCTGGTAGGTCGTGCGGACGACCTGCCCCACGAGCGCGCGCTGGTCATCCACCCGGGCCTGGGCGGCCAGCACGGCGGCGGACGCATCGTCGAACGCCTCCTCCGCCACGGCGAGGTCGGCAGCGATGGCGGCGTCCTGCTTCCTCGCCGCCGCGAGCTTCCTGGTGACGTACGCGAGCTCGGAGCGGGCCTTGTCGAGGGAGGACTCGGACGCGGACAGGCGGTCCTCCGCCGATGCGACGGCCTCCTTGTCCGAGGCCACGTCCTTCTTCGCCTGCACGAGCGCCTTGCGCACCTTGTCGCGCGCGTCGGTCAGGCCACCCGCGGACGCGGCCGGACTGGCGCTGACGACGAGCCCCAACAGCAACGCAGGCACGAGCACGACTCTGGCCACATGCACGTACGGGCCGAGGCGGCTACCCCGGGCTCCGCGTGCGGTGGGGGAAGACACCAGCACGAGTTGCCCCAATCGGTTTTCCTGCTCAGACCCGGAGGAACCTCCGGGTCGCGATCAATGTAGGAATGATAGAGAGCGCGACGGCAACGACGGCGAGGCTCGCCATGACCCACCCGACATTGCCCCAGTCGACCCAGCGGACGGTCGGGATCTCCACGGCGGCCCGACCGACGATCACGAACTGCTCGACGGCGGCCAGCGTGGCGCAGGCCAGCAGCGCGCCGCCGACCGCGGCGATCAGCGACTCCAGCAGGAACGGCAGCATGATGTACCAGTTCGAGGCGCCGACCAGCCGCATGATGCCGATCTCCCTGCGCCGCGAGTAGGCCGCCAGCCGGATCGTGTTGCCGATCTGCAGCGCCGCAGCCAGCAACAGCAGCCCGCTGAGGCCGACCGTCGCCCAGCGGGCGAGGTTGAGCCAGGCGAACATCGGGTCCAGGAACTTCCGCAGATCCTGCACCTGCTGGACGCCGGGCAGGCCGCTGACCGCGGAGATGACGCCCTGGTACTCCTGCGGGTTCTTCAGCTTCACCCGGAACGAGTCCTGCATCATGTCGACGGTCGTCGACTTCAGGATCGGGTCGTTGTTCGCGTAGTACTCACGGAACTGCTGGTAGGCCTGCTCACGGGTCTCGTAGAAGACCTCGGCGACCTCGGGGTTGCTGCGGAGGGTCTCCTCGATGGTGGTGCGCTGGGCGTCCGTGGCGGGCTCGCCGGGGACGCAGTTGCCGCCCCGGGAGTCGGCGACGCAGAGGAAGACGCTGATCTCCACCTTGTCGTACCAGTCGTCCTTCAGCCGCTCGACCTGCTGCGCCACGAGGAGCCCCGCGCCGAAGAGGGTCAGGGACACCCACATGGTGACCACCACGGCCAGGGTCATGGACGCGTTGCGGCGCAGGCCGGACCAGGTCTCGCTGAGCGTGTGCCTCATCGGACGGCCCTCCGTGCCAGACGCGGATCACTGGTAGCCATACACACCCTTGCTCTGGTCACGCACGACCTCCCCGTTGGCCAGTTCGATCACCCGCTTGCGCATCTGGTCGACGATGTTCGCGTCGTGGGTGGCCATGATCACGGTCGTGTCGGACTTGTTGATCCGGTCGAGCAGCTTCATGATCCCGATGCTCGTGTTCGGGTCGAGGTTGCCGGTGGGTTCGTCCGCGATCAGGATCGCCGGACGGTTGACGAACGCGCGCGCGATGGCCACGCGTTGCTGCTCGCCTCCGGACAGCTCCTCGGGGAGCCGGTCGCCCTTGCCCTCCAGCCCGACGAGCTCGAGGGTCTCGGGGACGACCGTGCGAATGAGGGACGCCGGCTTGCCGATCACCTGCATCGCGAAGCCGACGTTCTCGTTCACGGTCTTGCCCGGCAGCAGCCGGAAGTCCTGGAAGACGGTGCCGATCTGGCGGCGCAGCGCGGGCACCTTCCAGCTGTGCAGCCGGTTGAGGTCCTTGCCGGCCACATGGATGTGGCCGCTGGTGGGCAGGTACTCGCGCAGGATGAGCCGCAGGAAGGTCGACTTGCCCGAGCCGGACTGGCCGACGAGGAAGGCGAACTCTCCCTTGGCGATCTCCACGGTCACGTTACGGAGGGCCGGGCGCGTCTGGCCGTCGTAGGTCTTGGTGACGTCTTCGAATCTGATCACGAGGTTGCTCGACCGGGTAGGCGATGGGGACGTTCCCTCGAGGTGAGGCGAGGCCGGCCACCGGGCAGTGTATGCGACGACCCCACGACGCCCGTCAGGGTTGCCCGCATGGTCAGCGTTCGCCCTGCTGACGGCGCCAGCGGACGCCCGCGTCCAGGAAGCCGTCGATGTCGCCGTCGAAGACCGCGTCGGGGTTGCCCACCTCGAAGTCGGTGCGTAGGTCCTTCACCATCTGGTAGGGGTGCAGGACGTAGGACCGCATCTGCGACCCCCAGGAGTTGCCGCCCTCCCCCTTGAGCTCGCGCATCTCGGCCTCCTTCTCGGCACGGGCGCGTTCCAGCAGCCGCGACTGGAGGACGCGCAGCGCGGCGGCCTTGTTCTGCAGCTGGGACTTCTCGTTCTGGCAGGACACCACCAGGCCGGTCGGCAGGTGGGTGATCCGGACGGCCGAGTCGGTGGTGTTCACGCTCTGGCCGCCGGGGCCGGACGAGCGGAACACGTCCACCCGGATGTCGGCCTCCGGAATGTCGATGTGGTCGGTCTCCTCGGTGACCGGGAGCACGTCGACGCCGGCGAAGGACGTCTGGCGGCGTCCCTGGTTGTCGAAGGGGCTGATGCGGACCAGCCGGTGCGTCCCCTGCTCGACGGAGAGCATGCCGTAGGCGAAGGGCTCCTTGACGGTGAAGGTGGCCGACTTGATGCCGGCCTCCTCCGCGTAGGAGGTGTCGTACACCTCCGTGGCGTAGCCGTGCCGTTCGGCCCAGCGCAGGTACATCCGCAACAGCATGGCCGCGAAGTCGGCCGCGTCCACCCCGCCGGCCTCCGAGCGGATCGTGACCAGGGCGTCCCGCTGGTCGTACTCCCCGGACAGCAACGTGCGGACCTCGAGGGCCTCGATGTCGGCGGCCAGCGCCTTGTACTCCCGCTGTGCCTCGGCCAGCGTCGCCGGGTCGTCCTCCTCGACGGAGAGCTCGATCAGCACGCCGAGGTCGTCCACGCGCCCGCGGAGCGCGACCACACGGTCCACCTCGGCCTGGAGCCGGGAGAGCGAAGAGGTCACCCGCTGCGCGTTCTCCTGGTCGTCCCACAGGTCGGGGGCGGCAACCTGCTCCTGGAGGTCGGCGATCTGCGCGCGCTTGGCGGTGGGGTCGATCACCGCCTCGATCGAGGTCAACGTGCGGTCGAGGACGGCCAGGTCGGCCTGGAGGTCAGCGGCAGTCACGAGGAGCCACTCTACGCCACCACCCCCGCTCCCGGCGCGGGCGCTGTCACCTGACCGGGTGACATTTCGGGGCATTTCGCGGCTGCATTTCCGGAAAATGTCCCCTCCACGGGTGACCGGCGTTTGATCCTGCGGTCGTGACTAGGGGTTGTCCCCTTTCCGGGGGACCGGAAGAATGTCGCGGGAAATCTTCGGGAATCGCTTGCAATTGCAGCGGCGGACTGCGGTAAAGTTCACGTCGTGGCGAGCGGTTCCCCCCGAGCCCCCGCCTTACAGATCCGGTTCCCCCCGAGCCGGACTGGCTGCCCCCCGGCAGTGCCCGCAGAACTCCGGTTCGTGGCGGGCTCCTTCCCTGTTTCGGGCCCCCACTAGGCATGTCACCGTCGGCACTGCGGGTCCCTCCGCGTCCGAACGGTGAATTCAGGGTGCCGACCGCGGTGCCCTCGCCGGTCCCGGCCCGCCGCGGGTGCGCAGCGAGGAAGGGCGTCGGTGCGCCGTCCCTGAATTACATCGTTGTGAGCTTGCGCCACTGAATTGCGCAACGCGGCGGAAACGCCGGCAGGCGTCGCCATAATCGTGGGATGGAGCTGCACGAACACCGCGACGCACTGCTGGCCCGCTGCCGCCGGACGCCCGGAGTGACCAGCCTGGTCGTGTTCGGCTCGTCCGCGGCGGGCGGGGACGGGCGTCGCGACGGGTGGTCGGACCTCGACTTCAACCTGTTCGTCGCCGAGCCGGCCGCAGCACTCGCCCGGGACTGGCCGTTCCTGCCGTTCCGCGAGCGCCTGGTGATGGCCGCGCACGAGGGAGAGAACGGCGGCGTGGCGTTGTACGACGACGGCGTGCTCTACGAGTTCGGCGCCGGGCGCCCGTGGACGATCCGCGATCCGCAGCGGCAGGTGCTGCTCGACGGCGGCGACCTCCGCTTCGCCGACCCCGACCCTCTGCCCGATCCTGCCGACGAGGTCGCGCTGTTCCTCGCCAAGCTCTACATCGGCGTCGGGAGGGTGCGCCGGGGTGAGCGGGTGTCCGGGAACGCCCACGTCCGCGCCCACGCGCTGACCTGCCTGGCGGAGGCACTGCGCCAACGGCTCGCGCCACAGGCGCCGCGCAGTCCGTTCGATCCCCTGCGGCGCCTGGAGCAGGCCCTTCCGGAGGTCGCGGCGCGCCTGGCAGACGCCCTGGACGCCGACGTCGAGACGTGCGCGCGGAGCCTGTTCCGCCTGGCCCGCGAGCTGCTCGAGCCGGGGTGGTCGCAGTTCCCGGGGACGGCGGCGGACGTGGTGGCGGCCCGCCTGGGCTGGCCGGGGTAGGCCCCGCCGGCCCAGGTGGCCGCCCCTCCCTCTCCCGTGGTCTCAGGCGAGCTTCTGCAGGTCGAGGTACAGGACCATCGGATCCCACGACTGCGTGAGCACGGTGCCGGGGTGGAGTCCGAAGACCCGCGCCGTGCCCTGTGTCCACGCACCGTCGGCCCACGACGTCCGCCAGCCGGCCTTGCTCGCCCTGACCTTGACCTGGCGGCCGCCCCAGGCGTCGATGCCTCCGATGCGGTAGGCGCCGGTGACGTCGGACACCGCCGACCTCAACGCCTTGCCGGTGACGGCGTCGACGACGGTGACGGTCGCACCGTCGAGCGGGTCGAAGTTGCCCAGGACCTGTCCCTGGACGACCGCCTCCCTGGCGATCTCGAGGTAGAGCGAGGGCAGGCCCGAACCGGTCTGCTCCAGCACGTCACCGGGCCCCAGCGGGAACACCGTCGCGGTCGCCATGGTGCGCTGGACGTCGGAGTCGGCCCAGTTGGTGATGTAGCCGTCCTTGAGCGCCCGCACCTTCACCTGCAGCGACCAGCCGGTCCACAGGCCCTCGACGCGGTAACGCCCGTCGGCGTCGGTCGTGACCGACCTGAGCGCAGCGCCCGTGCCGGCGTCGAACACCGTCACCCTGGCCGACTCGACCGGGGCCCCCGCGCTGACCACCTGGCCGATGATCGTGGCGGGCCGGAAGATCGCGACCACGCCCACGTCGGTCGCGTCACCGAACAGAACCGGATGGACGGTGTAGACCTCGGCCTCGGCAGCCGTCCGCCGTCCCGGTGCCCAGCTCGTCAGGAACGTCGGCGCAGTCACCTTGAGCCTGACGGTCGTGTGCGGCAGCCCGGCGATCCGGAAGTCGCCGTAGTGGTCGATCTCCGCGGACGTGGTGGCCGAGCCGAGGACCTTTCCGGTCGTGGCGTCCACGGCCACGACCTTCGGGCCGGGGACCGGGTCGTCGTAGCCGGCGCCGAACCCCATGACGTTCCCGGTGATCACCCCTTCGAGCTCCAGCGGGAGGACGATGCACCCGCGCGCCCACTCCGGCCCGAGAACCTGTCCGGGAAGGAGCGTGAAGGTGCCCGACCACCGGGGCAGGAAGCCGTCCGCGACGGCGCGAACCCGGTAGCTGCCGGGACGGAGGTCACCGAGCCGCGTCGCCGCACCGCCGGCAGCGGTCTGCACGGTGCGGACCACCTTGTTGGTGGAGGTGTCGAGGAGGGTGAGGGTGGCCGTCCCCGGAATCGGGTCCATGTTCCACAGCACGTCGACGTAGACGGTCGCCGGCTCGTACAGCGTCACCGTCCCGACGTCCGTCGGGGTTCCCGGGCGGACGTCGAAGACCTTCGCGTCCACGCGTCGCCCCACATCCGGCGCCCAGGCGGTCAGCCACCCCGGCGCCACGGCTTTCACCTGCACCCTGCCCTCGGGGAGCCCCCCGATCCGGAAGGCGCCGCTGATGTCCTGGGTGACCCCGGAGGCGAGGGTTGCCCCGGTGTCCGCGGAGACGACGGTGACCTTCACTCCGCCCTGCGGCACGCACGGGCTGACCACCCCCAGGTCGTCGATGAACTCCACGCTGCACACCGACCCGGTGACCACCCCTGCCGGTGTCAGGTCGAGCACGACGCCCGTCTCCACCCCCGGCCCCAGCGGGTAGGGGCCGGAGGATCCGGCGAGGTAGCCGTCCGCGGTGGCCTTCAGCCGGACGGTCACGGGCGGCAGGTTGTCGACCCGGAAGCCGCCGCCACTGTCGGTGACCAGAGACCGGAGGACCTTGCCGGTGACGGCGTCGAGCACCTTCACCTGGGCGGTGCCGACGATCGGCCCGGCGCCGGAGCGGACCTCACCGAGGATCACCGCGGGCGCGTAGAGGCGCAGGAGCCCGATCCCGGTGGTCGCCCCGGCCATCACCGGGAAAGACTGGGCCTCACCGAACGGGTTGTTGGGAGCCAGCGCCGTGAGGTAGCCGGCGGCCGAGGCCCTCACCCGGACGAGGCCGGAGGGAAGCATGCCCACCCGGAAGCCGCCGGTGGCGTCCGTCACGGCGTGGCCGAGGCCGCGTCCGTCCTCGGACAGCACCGTGACGCTCGCCCCGGCGACCGGGGTCCCGGTTCCGGGCAGCGGCACGTCACGGACGCCGAGCACGGTCCCGGTGACCACCGCCTCCGGCGCGAGGTCGAGCGAGAGCACCGGGGGGTCCCAGGACTGCTCGAGGACCTGTCCCGGTGACAGGGTGTAGATGCGGGCGGTGGCCCGGCTGGGGGCGTTGTCGGCCCAGCTGGTCAGGTAGCCGGTCTTCGTCGCCCGCACCTGGACGCGTCCTGCCGGCAGGCCGGTGACGAGGTAGTTGCCGCCGACGTCGGCGACGACGGACTTCAGCGCGGTCCCGGTGTCGGCGTTGAACACCGTGACCCTCGCGAAACCGAGCGGGTCCATGAACGACAGGACCACGCCCTTGATGGCGGCCGTCGGATCGGCCGCGGCGGCGGGCAACGAGGTGCCCGTCATGGTGAACAGAGTGGCCAGGGCCGCGATGAACGCAAGCCTCAGGCGCGCGGTACGCATCGCACACCGTCTTCCCCCGAACCCGGCACGCCGGCCCTCGGCGCGCAGGCCGATACCTTTCCAGCCTAGGCCGGTGGGGGCGGGAGCGCAGCCGTTCCCTGAGGTCCGCAGGCTTCCGCGACGGAGCCCACGAGCCCCCTTGAGCGGTGGGCGCGGAGGGGGCTCGAACCAGTTCCGAGGGCCTTGCCTGACAGGGCTCGAATCGCGGAGATAGTGCACCTCGATGCACGAAGCAGCCCACCCCGCGCGCCGGAGAGACGATGGTCACTGCAGAGACGCGCCGTCCGCGCCGGGCCTTCGGCACGATCCGCAAGCGGCCGTCCGGGCGGTTCCAAACCCAACTGTCACCCAAAAGTGCAGGAGTGCCAAATCTGCGGGCTTATGAGCCGAGAATGATCGGCAGGAGGCCGATCTGAGGGGCCAGCCCCAATGCGAAGAGCATCAGCCCACCCCGCGCCAGAAAGCGGACCAATGCGGCTATGGCGCCAATGGCGATGATGAGGAGCCCTGCGCCGTAGAGCGCCTGCGAGACATGTGGGGCATTCGTTGATCCAGTGACTTGGAGGTAGATGATCGAGGATCCATATCGCGCGAAGAAACCGCAGCCCACAAGGCCGATATACGCCACGACCGACGACCAGAAGGGACGCCACGACATAGCCCCAGCGCCTCTAGTTGGTCGAGTCACAAAGCAACCTTGACACAGAGGGTCGTTGCCCGGGGCGGGGTTCACACAAGAACGCGAGCAGTACCCGCGCTAGCTCCGTCCTGCGGGCCCCAATGGTGAACCGCGGCTTTGGCGGCCCCGACTCCGAATCGTCTGCCGCAGAGCGGGCGCGGCACCTGGAGAGCGGCGGTCACGGTGCGGCGCGATCGCTTCACAGTCGAAGGCGTAGGCGCGCCGTGATTTTGGCCGAGCGCACGGCGGTGATGCCCACGGAGCTGATGGACGTCGGCCCGGACGATATGTAGGCCCACTTCATTGGCCCTGGGCATGTCTCCGTCCCAAGGCCCATCCGACTTGACGCAAGGCCACTTCTTCCTATCGACATCCGGCTGCTTGACGTTGCGCGGGCGGAGATCGACGTTCGGATCAGGCCGACGGGGATCGCGAGCTGCGGGGCTTCCGCACGCGCGCCGACTGCCGAGTGGACAGGCTGACCAGCATCCCCCATACAAGCCAGATCAGCGGGCGCAGGAGGTTGCCCTCGAAACTCGACTCGACGGCGAACGATAGGAGGAGTGCGGCGACTCCAAGGCCGAGTATCCGCTTCAGGACGGGCCGGGTGGATTCGTGTCGTCGGAACCACCAGACGCCCGTCCACAGGAGGGTCGCGCTCACCCAACTCCCGCCGAGGACGCCGAAGGAGAGCAGTTGCTGCGCATAGGTGTTGTGGACATCGATGCCGGTGCCCGCCCCCATCCCGAGGAGCCAGTTGGCGACGACGTCATTCCAGAAACCGGCAAGGAGGTCGACCCGCGCGTCGATGTTGGTCACGCTCAGTCGCGCGAGAATGAGGTTGCGGGTCACCGGGTTGAGGGCGGCCATCAATCCTGCGAGCACCAACACAGGGAGGGCCCAGCGAAACACGCGCCAAACCTGCCGGCGAGAAGTCCTTTCGGTCGCCAGATGGACAGCCAGGACGATCAACAGAGCGAGCAGCGCTCCCCTGCTGAAGGTGAGGATCAACGCCGTCGTCGCGGTCAATGCGACCAGGACATCGCGAAGCCGCTTCGTCCGCATTGCCCAACTGGCGAGTGGCGGCACCAGCAGGAGGAGCAGTGCCGCCAGGTTGTTCGACCTCCCGACGAACGGGTGGCTCAAGCGGACGTAATAGGACCACCAGTCGCCGGACCGCGGCACAATCTCCGCGGGTGGCTGGAACCCGGGTACGCCGAGCCACAACAGCACTCCCGGCAGGACGAGCAGCACGACGAAGAGCTGAGCCAGCTGCATCCATTGCCGCTCCCGGAGTCGGCGGAGGAAGGTCAGGGCATACGCAAATGCCAGGAGCGACTCGATGCTCACGATGACGTGAACGAGGCTCGCCCCCCGATCGACCGACCAAATGAGTGAGCCGGCCCCCAGTCCGAGCATGAGGAGGCCAAGAAGCAGATAGGGACGTGGCACCCACGGCATCCCCTGCCTGCGGACGCACACGATCCAAACCGGAAAGAGGACGAGAAGTGCGACGTCGAAGGCGGAGGCGGTCCTGCCGAGGCCGGGCACGGGGAACCTGACCGCCAGCGTGGCCGAGAGCAGCAACGCGACCATCGCTATCTCCGGCAGGCCGATCCAGGCCGCCCGTTTCCACAGACCGGGGTTGAGGGCCGGCCGCAAGGGATGAGCGAGGGGGCGGAAGTCAGGCATCGATTCGGGAGTATACGAGGCGCGGGGCCGACAGCCGGTAGGATCCTCGCCGATGGTCAGCGGCCGGTCAGCGGTCGGAAAATGGAGGTGCGCATGCCGGTGTTCGGCGATCCAGCCTCCTTCGCCCGCTCCGCGGATGGGGAATCGTGCTGAACCACCTCCGGTCAGCTGTCCCTCGAGACGTGCTGGATCTCCTCACGTCCCAGATGGTGTCGCTGGCCGCATCGATGCTGCTCACGCTCTTCACCGCGAGCATCCTCGGTCCACACGGTCGCGGCGTCTTCGCCCTCGTGATCGGCTCAGCCAATCTCATCGCGCAGGCGGTTTCGTTCAGCCTCTACATCGGTGCTGCGAACGCCTACCGCGCCGGCGACGGAGGGGCGGTCCGCACCCAACTGCTGATCACCGTGAGCCTGGCCCTGGCTGTGCTGGTCGTCGGACTGGCAATCAGCTTCCTGCTTCCGGACGGGACAGCCGGGGTCGGTCGTATCGAGGGCATTCTGATGTCTATCCTTGCCGCGCTGCTCATGGTCCAGACGTTCGCCACCAGGACCATCCAAGGTGTCGGGCTGGCCTCACAGTACCGACGGCTGAGCATGGTCAACGCCCTCCTCGGGCTGGCCCTCGGGCTTGTCGGCGCCTACACCACCCGATCTCCCGTGCCGGTCCTGATGAGCTGGGCCGTTGCCAGCGCCGTCACCTCGCTGGCGTCCATCCCGACGCTGCGTCGCCTCAGCAGTCATCGCGAGATCACTGTACCCACCCGCGAGGTGGTCGCCGACTCTGGCGCGGCCCACGTGGGCAACCTCGGCCAGCAGATGCTGTTCCGGGCCGACATTCCCATCCTCGGCGCGCTCGCCCCCATGAAGGAGGTCGGGCTCTACTCGGTGGCCTCCCCCGTGGCGAACCTCGTCTTCATGCTCGCCGAAACGGCCAGCATGGCGACCTTCGGCTTCGGTCGCGGGGACAACACCCCCGAGGCGAAGGAGACCCGGTACCGGCGGATCCTGCGCGGCTACCTGATCGTTGCGATCCCCGCCGGAATCGTCGTCGTGGCTGCAGGGGCCTGGATCCTCCCCCTCCTGCTGCCCGAGTTCGGACAGACGCCGCTGCTGATCGCGCTCCTGGTTCCCGGCACCGTCGTCCAGGGTGTCGCGCGGATCGGCCTGTCGAGCGTGATCGCACGGTCCGACCAGCGGGCGTCGCTCACCGTCGGCATCGGCTCAGCCCTGCTGTCCCTGCTGTACTTCCCGGCCATCATGCTTGCCGGTGCGATCGGTGCGGCAACGGCATCCACCGTCATCTACTGCGCCCAGGCCGTGCTGGTGAGATTCGTCATCACCCGGTCCTCACGAAAGCCGGCGCAGAGCCATGGGTGAGCTCGCTGTCGTCGTCGTCGCCTATCAGTCCGCGGAGACCCTGCCGTCCTGCCTCGACGGGATTCTTTCCGACCCCGCCGCAACGGTGGTTGTCGTGGACAACAGCAGCGACCCCGCAACCGCCGCCGCCTGCCGGGGGCGCGTGGACTCGGGCCGGATCACCTATCTCGATCCCGGCAGGAACCTCGGCTATGCGAGCGCTGCGAACTTGGGACTGCGCTCCACGGCGAGGTCCGCAGCGATCGCGGTCGTCAACCCCGATGTCCGCCTGACCCGCCGGCTTTCCGAGCTGCACACGGCAGCGGGGGGCCACACCGACGACGTGCTCGCCGGACGCCTGCTCTCCCCGGCACACCCGACCAGCGTCAATGCCCGCAGGGCCACGACGTTCCGCCGGGAACTGGCGAAGGCCGTGGTCGGGACGCGGGCGTACCGCGAACCACAGTTGGCCCGACCGGACGGGGCAGCCCACGACGTCGCCCAACTCGACGGGGCACTGCTGGTGATGTCGGGCGAACTCTGGGCGACGTTGCGCGGCTTCGATGAGGCCTTCGAGCTCTACTACGAGGACGTCGACATCTGCACCCGGGTGCGCCACAACGGCGGTCGTTGCCTCCTGCTCAACCAGGTGTGGGGCGAGCACATCGGCGGGCACAGCTATGCCCGGTCGGGGGGCGCGGCCTACTGCGCACTCCGCATCAGCCGCGTCCGATTTGCCCGGAGGTGGTGGCGCCCGCGGTGGCTCGCAGCCGCGGGCGTGCTGGCCGTAACCCTGACCGAGTTCTTCGTCCGGTCCGCGACCCGACGGGCCGAGGGGCAGTCCGTCCGCAACCGCGCACTCGCCCTGGTAATCCGCGAACTACGCCAACCTCACAGTCAGCGAGTCCTGCTCCAGCCCCCGCCATCCGAGGACCGCGAATGACCATCAACCGCCGCACGTTCCTCCAGCTGGGAACGCTCACCCTGCTGGCCGGCTGCACCCCCGCGGTATCGGGCCCCGGGACGGACGCCGGATCCAGCGCTCCCGGTCCGTCAACCACCACGACAGGTCCCACCCCCGCGGCACCGGGGCGCGACCTTCGCACGGTGCCCGCACCCAGATTCGCGCCGGCACCCGCCCCCGGCGGCGGGATCGACGGTGCCAAGCTGGACCAGGTGCTCGCTGCCCTCCCCGCCTACCGCGGGGGCGCACTCCGCCGGGTCGTGGTCAGGCCCGGGACCTACCGACGATCTCGCTCGCTCACGATCCCGTCCGGGGTGCACCTGGTCGCTGGCGGTGCGACGTTCGTCAGCCGGGTTCCTGGCGCCCAGGAGCCACTGGTGGCACTCGACAATGTCCGGGACGTCATCATCGAGGGCGGCACGTGGGACGGTAACGACGCAAAGGTGACGGTGATCACCGAGTGGAAGCACGTCATCAGGATCCAGAACAGCACGCGGGTTACCCTCACGGGCCTCATAACCCAGCATGCTCGGGGTGACGGCATCTACATCGGGACGCACACCACGCCCTGCCGTGATGTCACCGTCGACTCGGTGACGAGCCGCCGGAATTACCGCAACGGCCTCTCGGTGACCTCGTGCGACGGCCTGACCTGCACCGACTCCATCTTCACCGAGAACGGCGCTACCTCCCCGCTCGCCGGAGCCGACATTGAGCCCAACCATGCCCGCGCGCCGATCCGGCGCGTTCGCTTCACCCGCTGCGCTTTCACCGACAACGCCGGACGCGGCTTCCTCGTGGTAATGCACCCGGACAGCGTCGAGTTGGCCGCGACCAGCATCCATCTCGACCAGTGCACCGCCACCGGCAATGCTCCGGGCGAGGACAACAGCCCACTGTGGGCGGGGATCACCCTCATCCGCCCCCGCGGCGTCACCGTGACGAACAGTCTCCTCACCGGCAACAACGTGGGCATCGCCGTGCAGGGCCGGCGCGGCGGTGATCCCAGGCGGTTGCTGGGTCGAGGACTGGTCCGCCTCCAGGACATCGACATCAGCGACAGCACCCGCGAGGGCCTGCTGGTCGTCAACGGGGTGCGCGCCCTGGAGGTCGAGCGCGTTCGCATCTTCGACAGTTCGCGGCAGGAGGACGGCTACTTCAGCGGCATCCTGCTCGCCGACGGATCGAACATCTCCTTGACCGACTGCGTCTCCAGCGGGGCGCGCATGTTCGGTCTTCAGGCGAGCGCCACGGTCAGCAAGGTGACGCTCAGACACTGCGTCCTCACCGGCAACGAGCAGGGTGCCATGGATATCCCGAAGTCAGGAGTGAAAGTTGTGGATTGAAGACACTCACCTGGTCGTGATGGGCCAGGGATACGTCGGTCTCCCCATGGCCCTTCGCGCAGCGGAGGCCGGCATCCGGGTGACCGGCTTCGACACGAACCGGAAGGTGACTGCTGCGCTGGGCTCGGCGGTCTCGCACATCGGGGACGTGACCTCCGACCAACTCAAGGAGGGCCTGGCCCGCGGGTACAACGCGACGTCCGACCCGGCCTGCCTGCGAACCGCCGACGTCGTCATCGTGTGCGTGCCCACCCCTCTCGGCCCCGATGGGGGGCCGGACCTTCGGGCCGTGGAGGCGGCCGCTGACCTGATCGGTGAGAACATCCCCGCCGGCGCACTCTGCATCCTCGAGTCCACGACGTACCCGGGCACGACGGAGGAGGTATTTGCTCCCCGGGTCTGCCGGGACCGCCTGGTCGTGGGCGACACCGTGCACATCGCCTTCTCGCCCGAGCGGATCAACCCTGGACAGACCGAGTACGGCGTTCAGAACACGCCGAAGGTGGTCGGGGGGCTCACGCCCGCCTGCACTGCCCGGGCAGCCGCCTTCTACGAGCGCTTCATCGACGAGGTGGTGAGCGCGAAGGGAGCGAAGGAGGCCGAGATGGCGAAGCTGCTGGAGAACACTTTTCGCCACGTGAACATCGCCCTCGTCAACGAGATGGCGCGCTTCAGCCGTGAACTGGGCATCGACCTGTGGGACGCCATCGACTGCGCCGAGACGAAGCCTTTCGGGTTCATGGCGTTCCGCCCCGGCCCGGGAGTGGGCGGGCATTGCATCCCCGTCGATCCCTCGTACCTCAGCCACCGGGTCCGGGCCGTGCTCGGCTACTCCTTCCGAATGGTCGAACTGGCCGAGGAGGTGAACACCGCCGCTCCCGTCTATGTCGCGCAGCGGGTCGCCGACCTGCTCAACGAGCGGTCGCTCGCGGTGAAGGGTGCCCGTGTGCTTCTCCTCGGCGTGACCTACAAGCCCGATGTCGCCGACATGCGCGAGACACCGGCAGCCCCGCTCGCCTCCCGCCTCCTGCATCAGGGCGCGAAGCTCAGCTACCACGATCCCCTGGTGGCCAGCTGGCACGTGGATGGACGCGACCTGGCCTGCGTCACCGATCCTTATGCAGCTGCGCAGGAGTCCGACCTGGTGGTGTTTCTCCAGGCCCATTCGGCCTACGACCGCACGCGCCTCCAGCTCACGGGAGCACCCCTGTTCGACACTCGAGGCGTCCTCCCCACCGGCGACAACGTCACCCGACTGTAGGCCTAGGATGCGCGGTCGACGAGTTCTCTTCGGAGTGACGGTGGGCACCACTGTGGAGACGCTTCTACGAGGCCAGCTCGCCTGGCTCGCCAGCCAAGGATGGGAGGTCCACGTCGCCTGTTCGCCCGGTCAGGCGCTGGACGACTCCGCGGGACGCGAAGGGTTCACCCCACATCCGCTCGCGATGAGCCGCGCCCTCAGCCCGATCGCCGATCTGGCGGCACTTCTCGCCTGGCTGCGGCTGATCCGCCTGATCCGGCCCGACGTCACGAACCTCAGCACCCCGAAGGCCGCGTTCCTGGGCTCCATCGCCGCCTGGCTCGCCCGCGTCCCCCATCGCATCTACCTCGTCCGCGGCCTTCGCCTGGAAGGAACCCGCGGGCCCACGCGGGCAATTCTCTGGCTCGTGGAGCGCACCACGATCGTGTTGTCCACCGAGGTTCTCGTGGTCAGTCGCAGCCTCGGAACGGCGCTGCGCACCGAACGGCTGCTGGGTCGCCGGCGCGTCAAGATCATCGGCGAAGGCAGCAGCAACGGCGTCGACGCGGACGCCATCAGCAGGCGGCTATCCCAGCCCGATGTCGACGGCCTGCGGACGCGGCTCGGGCTGCCGTCCGACCGGCTCGTCGTCGGGTACCTGGGACGACTGGTTGCGGACAAGGGAGTACCGACTCTGCTCTCCGGCACCGCCCGAGCAGTCTGCAGGCCTGCCCTCCTAATGGTGGGCAGTCTGGACGAGCCGGGCCTTGCCGCACAGATCGCAGCCTCCTCCCTGCCCGTCGTCCACATGCCGTGGACCGCCGACGCCTGGCCCTTCTACGCGGCGATGGATGTGCTGTGCCTCCCGACGCTTCGGGAGGGCTTCCCGAACGTCGTGCTCGAGGCCGCAGCGGCAGGCCTCCCGAGCATCGCCACCGACGCCACCGGGGCGGTCGACGCTGTGGTGAACGGCATGACCGGCATCACCGTGGCCGTGGACGACGACAAGGCGCTCGCCGAGGCCGTCGACATGCTCGCCGCCGACCCTGGGCTCCGCGTGCGGATGGGCTCGGCAGCGCGCGAGCGCGCCGTCCGGGACTTCCCGCCACAACGGGTATGGGCAGGCATCGCGGCCACCATGCGAGGCGAACCCGACCCCGACGTCCACACGATCTGAAAGCGACGACGTGAAACTGCTCATCACCGGCGGCGCCGGCTTCATCGGCTCCAACCTCGCCCGGCTGGCTCAGGATCAGGACCATGAGGTCGTGATCATCGACGACCTCTCCACGGGCTACCGGGACAACCTGGACGGGTTGGACGTCGACCTTCGCGAGGCCTCCATTCTCGATGCGTCGGCCCTCGCCTCGGCTCTTGCCGGGGTGGACTCGGTCGTGCACCTCGCGGCGCTCGGAAGTGTGCCGCGAAGCATCGCCGACCCGATGGCGACGCATCATGCGAACGCGACCGGCACCCTCGCAGTCCTCCAGGGCTGCCACGACGCCGGGGTGGAGCATGTCGTCGTCGCCTCGTCGTCCTCGGTCTACGGGGCCAACCCGGCCCGGCCCAAGCACGAACGCGAGTGGGTTCGACCGCTGAGCCCCTACGCGGTCAGCAAGCTCGCCACGGAACAGTACGCCCTCGCCTTCCAGCAGTCCTTCGGGCTGTCGACGCTGGCGTTCCGCTTCTTCAACGTCTACGGCCCGGGCCAGCGGGCGGGACACGCCTACGCGGCGGTGATCCCGATCTTCATCGACAAGGCGCTGCGCGGAGAGCCCCTCCCGATCAACGGCGATGGCCTCACGTCCCGGGACTTCACCTTCGTCGGCGCCGTCTGCGAGACCCTCCTCGAGGCGACCGGCCGCAAGGTCAGACATCCCGAGCCGGTCAACCTGGCCTTCGGTACGAACACCTCGCTGAACGAACTCGTCGAGGAGCTGAGCGCCTTGCTGGGTCATCCCCTGGATGTTGAGCACCATCCGGCACGACCGGGAGACGTACTGCATTCCGAGGCCGACTCGACCAGCCTGGAAGCTCTCTTCCCGGACATCCGCCCCACTCCTCTTCGGAGTGGGCTGAGCAGGACACTCGAGTGGTTCCAGGAACGATGAGCCCAGGGGTGGCCGATCTGGTCGCCTTCTCGAACTACTCCCCCCAGGCCGGGAGCACCCGGGTCCGCCTGTACGACTGGATCGATCACCTCGGGCTGCGGGCCCGAGCGCAGTGCTACGCGGGGCTGCCCAACTCCCGTCCGGCGACCCTGTTGCGTCACCTGCCCGCCGTCATCGCGGCCGAGCGGGAACTGCGGCGCCTGGACGTGCGGGGCGAGCGCGTGATCGTCTCGCGCTCGGCCAGCCCTCTGAGCAGGGGCGAACTGGAGAACCGGATCCTGCGCGAGGCAGCGCATTCCGTGTACGACTTCGACGATGCGGTCCACCTTGTCACGTCGTGGCGAGACCGTGTGGGGGGAGCGCCGGAGAAGTTCGCGACCTGCGTGCGTACAGCGGATACGGTTCTCGCCGGCAACAACCACCTCGCGGACGTCGCCTCGGAACTGAGCGACAACGTCGTCATGGTGCCGTCCTGCGTCGAGCCGGACGACTATCTGCCGAAAGGCGACTGGACACTGCCCAGTCGCCCACGAGTTGTCTGGGTGGGCTCGGCGGCGACGGAGGAGTACCTGCTCGACGTGCTGCCCGCGCTGGATCGGCTCTGGCGCGAGGGCGGGATCGAGCTGAAGGTGATCAGCACCGGACGGCCCAACCCACGATTCGGTGACCGGCCGTGGATCACCTATGTCCCGTGGACGGCCGCCACCGCCGCGGCGGCCCTGCGCGAAGCTGACGTCGCCGTGGCTCCTCTCACCGACACGGCCTTCGCCCGCGGCAAGTGCGCGTACAAGCTCCTGCAGTACGCGGCCACCGGATTGCCGATTGTGGGATCGCCAGTGGGTGCCAACCGGCTGGCGCTCGAGCGGTTCGGTGGCAGCATCGCCGAGCGGGACTGGTACGAGCCGCTCAAGACGCTCCTCACAGCCTCGGCAGGATCCCGGCAGGCGATGGGAGAGCGGGGAATCGCCATGGTCCGGCGCTGGTACTCGTTCGAGGCGTGGGCGCCAACCTGGCGTGCTGCCGTGGGTCTCTAGCGGGTCTCACGTGGACCTTGAGACCCTTTTGCCATGGCAGACCGGCGCTGGCAGGATCAGCCTCATGAGCCTGACTCGCCGCCAGCTCCTGTCCTCCTCTGCCGCAGGCATAGGAATGCTGGTCATGACGCCGTTCGGCCGCGCGACCGCGGCTCCCTTGGGTCTTCCCGCCGAGGTCACCTCGGGTCCGGTCTCGGGTGCCGACGGCGTGCTCGACGCAGCCCTGGCCGCGCTGCCGCCGTACAGCGGTGGGGAGTTGCGACTGGTGACGGTGAGCCCGGGCAGCTACACGCGCTGGACGCCGATTGTCGTGCCGCCGGGGGTCTACCTGGCCGCGCAGGACTGCACGTTCGTGCTGCAGACCACCGGGGCCGAGGATCCGCTGCTGGAGATCCGTGACACCAGAGACATCGTGATCGACGGCGGGATCTGGGACGGGAACAAGAAGATCGTCAAGGCCAGGACGGAATATCGGCATGCGATCCGAATCGCCAACTCCGACCGGGTGACCCTCAAGAACCTCGTCGCACGGAACGCGAAGGGCGACGGAATCTACATCGGTAGCCAACTCCACGAGTGCCACGATGTGGTGCTCGATAATGTCACCTGCACCACGAATCACCGTGACGGACTCTCCGTCACCGCCTGCGACGGTCTCACCGTCACCCGCTCCACGTTCATCTCGAACGGCGGTACCGCACCGATGGCGGGGGCGACGATCGAACCCAACGCCGAAGCAGCGGTCATCGACAACGTCCTCTTCGAGGACTGCCACTTCGACAACAACCTCGACCGTGGCTTCCTGGTCAAGATGCGGGTCGGCTCAGCCGATCCGACGAACGGCATCGAACTGCGCCATTGCAGCTTCCTGAAGAACGGCCGGACGGGCAAGAACGGCAGCCTGAGCGGCGGAGTGGTACTGCTGCGACCTCGCCTGGTGAAGGTCACCGGCGGCTCCTGGATCTCGGGCAACCAGGTGGGAATCCTGATTCAGGGGACGCGCCCCGGCGATCGTGCGAGCGCCGGCAACGGAACCGTCATCATGGACAGCACCGTCGTCGACAAGAACCTCAGGGACGGCCTGCTGGTCTCGAACCGCATCGCCCACCTTTCTGTGACGTCGACGAAGTTCCTCAGCAACTCGGCGAAGAAGAAGTCCGCGTACAACGGGATCCGCGTGCAGCAGGGCGACGACGTCCAGATCACGGCCTCGGAGTGCCGCAAGCACGGTGGCTACGGCGTCCGCGTGGACAAGGGCGTCCGTGGCGTGGTGATCACCAACACGGCCCTGAGCGGCAACAAGAAGGGTGCGTTGTACAGGAAGGGCGCCTCGGTCGTCGTCCGGTGAGTGCGATCCTGAAAACGTCGGCCTCGCTAGCGGGGTGAGGGTTCGACCCAGCGGCCTGGCACACCCTTCACGACCACGCCCGCAGGCACCGAGCGCGTCACGCACGCCGACGCTCCGACCACCACATCCGAGCCGACCTCGAGGCCCTGCAGAATGACGGCACCAGCCCCCACCAGCGTCCCGCTGCGCACAACGCAGTCTCCCGAGATGATCGCGCCAGGATTCACCGAAACGTAACTCTCCAAACGGCTGTCGTGTCCAATAGTCGCGTGCGGATTGAGGTGAACATGCTCGCCCAACTCGACACACGTCGACACCGCCACACCTGCGCAGACGATCGATCCGCGACCGATCCTCGCTCCAACTCCCACCGTCGCCGATGGGTGGATAAGCGTCGCGGCCCTCAGCCCGGCTGAGGTGAGGCGCTGATCCAATCGCCGGCGGACTGCCGGGGAGCCGACGCCGACGACGAACCAGCCATCAGCAGGCCCGGAGAGAAAACTCTCCACAGTACCGAGATACCGGACACCACGGGCGGCGAGGCGGGCGAGGTTGGCCGTTGACGGGCCGTCGTCGACCACCCCGCGCACTTCCCATTCCGGACTCGCCTCGCCTATTGCGGCAACTACATCGAGGGTCTCCCGGCCGAACCCGGCCGCACCCACGATCACCACTGGACGGCTAACTGTTCCTCCCGGTGAACCTCGACCGTGTGGCATCGCCTGCTGCCGCGATGCCTTCCTGGCGCCAAACCTTGGCGACCGTGCGCAGGAGAATCCCCGCGTCCATGGACGCACTCATCGTGTCGACATACTCGACATCGAGACGGAACTGCTCCTCCCACGACAGGAGATTACGGCCGCTGACCTGGGCGAGGCCAGTGATCCCGGGACGCACCTCGTGTCGCCGGCGCTGCTGTGAGTCGTACAGCGGGAGGTACTCGGGAAGTAGGGGTCGCGGCCCCACGAGGCTGAGCTCGCCACGCACGACGTTCAGCAGGCTGGGCAGCTCGTCGAGGCTGGTCCGGCGCAGGAACCGACCCATCGGAGTGAGCCGTTCTCCGTCCGGGGCGTCTCCGGCGAGCATGGAACGGAACTTGAGGAGCTCGAACTCCCGCCCGTCCGCGCCGGTGCGCCGCTGTCGGAACAGGATCGGCCTTCCCATGGTGGTGGCCACGCACGCAGCAATGGCCGCCTGGACGGGCATCGTGAGCACCAGGAGCGCAATCCCGCCCAGAAGGTCGACCCCTCGCTTGGCGGCGACGAAACCGCTACCCACCCGAGACCACCTCGTGCAGAACCTGGAGGATCCGGTTCACCTGCGCGTCGGAAATCGCCGATCCACTGGGGAGCGACACGCCGTGCTCGAACAGCCACTGGCCCGTCCCGTCCACTTCCGCGCGGGCTCCCGTGAACACCGGTTGCAGGTGCAGCGGCTTCCACAGTGGACGGCACTCTATGTCGGCCTTCGCCAGAGCCTCGGCGATGTCACGACTGCTGAAGCCGGCGACGGCGGGCTCGACGACGATCGACGTCAACCAGTAGTTGTCGCGGGTGCCTCCGGCCTCCACCCCCGGATCACCCAGAAGGCTCACACCGGGTACGGGCGCGAGGAGTTCGCGATAGCGAAGCCTCAACGCTCGGCGCCGCTCGATCATGTCGTCCAGTCGGGCGAGCTGCGCCCGGCCCAGTGCAGCCAGCAGGTTCGACAGGCGATAGTTGAAGCCGATCTCGGTGTGATGGTAGTAGGGGACCGGCTGGCGCGCCTGGGTGGCGAGATAACGCACGCGCGCAGCCGCGTCCGCGCTGTCGGTGAGCAGCGCTCCCCCACCTGACGTGGTCATCACCTTGTTGCCGTTGAACGAGACGGCAGCCGCCTCGCCGAAGCGTGCCGACTCGCACCCGTCGAACCGCGCTCCCAGGGATTCCGCCGCGTCACACAGCATCGGCACGCCGGCCTCGGCGACGAGCGGATCGATACGCGAGTGATCAACAACATGGCCGAAGAGATCGACCGGTACCACCGCGCCCACCCGGCGTCCCTCCGACCGGGCCGTGTGGAGTGCACGAGCGAGCAGGTCCGGATTCATGTTCGCCGAACCGTCCGAGTCCACGAACCATGGTTGGCCCCCCGCGTACACGATCGCATTCGCGGTGGCGGCGAACGTCATCGACGAGCAGATGACCACATCGCCGGGCCTCACGCCCAGAAGGAGCAGGCCGAGATGCAGCGCCGCGGTGCCGGAGGACAACGCGACGGCGTGTGCGCGGCCGCAGTACTGGGCCAACTCCGCTTCGAAAGCGTCGACCTCCGGACCGAGAGGCGCCACCCAACCCGACCGGATCGCGCGTACCAGCGCGGCCTCCTCCGCATCCGTGACGTCGGGAGCAGACAGGTAGATCATGCGCTCGCCACCCTCTGCCTGGCGAGAAATGTGTCCGCACTCATTGCGCGGACGGCTTCCGGGTCCCGCGGCGGAACCGCCACCCTCGAAATGAGGGGATGCTGCGTCCGCACGGGGAACTCGGCCTCGTTGAAGAGCACCTCATGCAGCTTCTCGCCGGGACGCAGTCCGGTGAACACGATCGGAACCTGCTTGCCGGACCGGCGAATGATCCGCTCCGCCACGTCCAGGATCCTGATCGGCTCACCCATGTCCAGCACCATGACGTTGCCCGGTTCTCCGATTGCCCCTGCCTGGATGGTGAGCTGGCAGGCCTCGGGGATCGTCATGAAGTACCGCGTGATCTCTGGGTGGACCACGGTGACCGGCCCCCCGTCCTCCACCTGCCGGAAGAACGTGTGGAGAACGGATCCGCGGGAGCCGAGGACGTTGCCGAAACGCACCGAGACGTAGGTGCGGCCGGTTCTGGCGGCGAAGGCCGAGGTCAACTCCTCGGCGAGGCGCTTCGACTTGCCGAGGACGCTGATCGGATTCGCCGCCTTGTCGGTCGAGATGTTCACCACTCGTTCCACACCGTAACGTTCCGCACACTCCAGAACGTTGAGCGTTCCGAGGACGTTCGTCTTCCAGCCCTCAGACGGGTAGCTCTCGAGCATGGGAAGGTGCTTGAGCGCGGCGGCGTGGAACACAACATCGGGCCGGTGTTCGAAGAACGTACGGTCCAGCGCCTCCTGGTCGCGGATGTCACACAGCACCATGTCGCGGGTGTCCAGCAGCCCCTTGCCGTAGATCTCCAGCTGGACACCGTGGAGGGCGGACTCGTCGCGATCGAGCAGCACCAGCGAGGCCGGCCCGAGACGGGCCAGCTGCTTGGCCAGTTCCGCTCCGATCGACCCGCCCGCGCCGGTGACGAGGACCACCTTCCCGGTCAGGTACCCCGCGATCGCGTGCAGGTCGGTCATCACCTGCCCGCGCCCGAGAAGGTCGTCGATCTCAAGCTTGCGGACAGCGGTGACGCCGACGGTGCGACCCACGATGTCCTGAACCTTCGGCAGGATCAGGAGCGAGAGCCCCGCCTGTTCGGCCTGGTCGCTCACCCGGCGCACAAGCGACTTGCTCGCGCTGGGAATTGCGAGGATGACGGTCCGAACCCCCTCTTCCCTGGCCACCCGAACCAGCTCTGCCCCCGTCCCGAGGACCTTCACCCGCCCGACCTGCTGGTGCGTCTTGTGAGGATCGTCATCGATCACGCCCGCCACCTCATAGGGAGAATGGACATCATCGGCGAGCATCCGGGAGAGGATCCGCCCCCCGTTACCTGCCCCATAGATCAGGACGCGCTCGGCATCCTTCGGCTGCTGGGATCGGACCAGGAAGCTGCGAGCTGCCCGCGCGCCGACTCGGCCGATGGCCATGAAGAACAGTGCGGCCGGTGGTACCGCCAGGACCATGCTGCGCGGGAAGCCGCCCAGCACGATGGCCCAGAATCCGCCCACGGAAAGACCGACGACGACAGCCGCCAGACCCAGGTGAACCGCTTCTCGGTAGCTGCCCGGCACGTGGCGCCCCCGGTATACCCGGGTCACAGCTCCCAGGACCAGTTGAAGGGTTGCGCACGTCAGCGCATAGCCGAGGCACAGAAGCCAGGGGACCCGTGACGGGTCGAACTCGAATCGGGCGACCGCGAGACCAAGGGTGGCGGCAATCCATGCGCCGGCATCCCACAGGGCGAGAAGGAGGACGGCGGGTCGCTTCATCCGCACAAGTGTCTGTATCAAGGGGTCAATCTCCGGCTGGGGTGGGTGTGCCCGGGGGGCCTGAGCAGCCTATCGTGTTCCCGCTAGGGCAATGACCTTCTCGGCCATGTTCGTACAGGCCCCGCAGCCCGCTCCGGCCTGGCCTGCCGACTCGCGCTCGGTAGACTCGCGTCGCCGTCATCCAAAGGACCATTCTTGACACAGCCTTACGAGCCACGCCGAATCGACGAATCGGTCTTTCGTCCTGCATCGCCTACCCACAGCGACATCGCCGCGCCGGCCGAGGATGCGCCCACACGACGCAAGCCACGCCTCTGGCTTCGCATAGTGGCCCTCCTTGGCGCAGTGCTCCTCGCCCTCGGCGTGTTCTACATCGTCCGCGCAGTTGTCGGGGCGAGCCAGGTCAGGCGAGACGACACGCTCGTGATCGGCTACGACGGACGGCCCCAGGCGGGCCTGGGACAGAACTACCTGGTAGTCAGCGATTCAACGACCAACCGGACAGACGTGGTCATGCTCGTCCATCTCAATCAAGCCCGTGACCAGGTGTACCTTGTCTCGCTCCCAAGGAATCTCTACGTCTCCGTCGATGGCAGGAGCACACGTCTTCAGGACATCCCAACAGGTACCGGTGCGCTGCTACGGACCGTCGAGACAGTCGTCGGAGCTCGAATCGACCATGTAGCCAGGGTAGACATCAACGGCTTCGTCGGCCTCACCGAGGCCCTCGGTGGGGTGGTGGTGAACAATCCATACGCCTCCCAGACGTCTAGCGGGATCAGATTCGACAAAGGCGACATCACCATCAAGGGAGAGACCGCACTGGCGTTCGTCGGGGACGACTCTCCCATTCGGAATCGGGATGCCGTGCTCGCCGAGCGTCAGCGATCGGTTCTGCGCGCCGTAGTGCTCAAGGTGCTCAGACCAGAGACCTTGGCCAACCCGGCCACTTTCAACTCTGTTGTCGGCGACCTCACCAAGTTCGTTACGGTTGACAGCGGAGTGACAAACGCCGTGATGTGGGACTTGGCTTCGTCCATTCGGCTGGCTGGATCTGAGGACGTTCTGGCGGCTCAGCCCCCCGTGAAGGGCGTCAGTTCGACCGCTTCAGGCGATCCGATCACCCTCCTTGACTCAGCCAAAGCCGCAGAACTAGGGGCCGCCCTGCGCGGCGACACGATGCAAGACTACCGAAGTCGCTTCCCGGCCTGACAGGTCCGACAGAATCACGATGGATGCGCTGGCCATCGATCCGACCCATGCAGTGGCGGTTGATGGTGGGACAGGAAATTCCGACCCTGGAATTGCGACCCTCGATCGGTGTGAACCACACAGCCAGGCACACCACCACGTCGGGCGACGGCGTTGTTCAGGGCAGCAGACCCATCCCTCAGAAGGCCATTGGCCGCACAATGGGGGCCACACATCACCGGTCATGCGGTGACGAGGGCCCGTGCCGTGCTGCTGAATCGGAGCCTCACAAGGGCTCTCCGCGGTGGGCGCAGAGGGACTCGAACCACCTCACGGCCCCTTGTCAGGCGGCCTTTGCCCTAGTCGGAGCCATATTGCCTATGCATGGCAGGGCTAGAATCGGCCGAGATAATGCACGTATAGTGCACGCCAGTGCTAGATGTTCCCAGGGAGGGACGATGGCTGCAGCCGGGAAGCGCCGCCCACGAAGGGGCTTTGGCACGATCAGAAAGCTGCCGTCAGGACGGTTCCAGGCTACCTATGTCGGGCCGGATCTGGGCCGACACAGTGCGCCGTTCACCTTCGATGCCCGCGGCTATGCGGAGCGGTGGCTGGAGGAGGAGCGCCGGCTCATGGAGCTCGAGGAGTGGACCGCGCCCGCCGCCCGCGAGGCCGCCAAACTGCTCGATGAGACACTCACCCTCAGGGTCTACGCCGTGCAGTGGCTCGCGGGTCGAGTCCTCCGGCCGAACACCCAGAAGGACTATCGACATCTCATCGAGGACGTCGTCCTTCCCGGGCTTGGAGACCTCAGACTGCATGACCTCACGCGAGCCGACGTGCGTCGATGGTGGGCCACCCTCGACGCATCCAAGCCCAGGACCAATGCCAAGGCCTACGCGCTGTTACGGACTATCGGGGCGACTGCGGTCGACGAAGAGGTCATCGCTGCCAACCCGGTGCTGATCCGAGGCGCCGGCGTGAGCAAGCGCCAGCGGTCGATCGAGCCTGCAACGCTCCCCCAACTCGCGACGATCACCGCGGCCATGCCCGAACGCCTACGCCTCGCTGTCCTGCTCGCCTGCTGGTGCGCTTTGCGCTACGGGGAGATGGCCGAATTGCGCCGATCCGACGTTGACTTTGACCGTGGAGTCATCAAGGTCCGCCGGGGCGCCGTGTGGCTCAAGGGCAGAACAATCTCCGGACCTCCGAAGACGGCAGCCGGCGCACGCGACGTGGCGTTCCCGCCGCATCTTTCACCGATCATCCGCGAACACCTGGCGACCTACGCACAATGGGGAAAGGACGGACTGCTGTTCCCGTCCCAGTCTGGCGGCCCGATCAGCCCGTCAAGTTTCTTCAAGCCTTGGAGGAAGGCCCGATTGGCTGCTGGGCGGCCCGACCTCCGCTTCCACGACCTGCGCCACACCGGCGCTGTTCTTGCGGCGCAAGAGGGGGCCACTTTGGCCGAACTGCAGGCCCGACTGGGCCACACGACCCCCGCGGCGGCGATGATCTACCAGCACGCGGCCAGCGAACGGGACAAGGAGCTGGCAGAACGACTTAGCCGTCGCGCTGCCGGCGAATCGACGCGGGACTGAGGGCCCGTCCCTCGGCACGTGCATCTTTGACGATCAGGCTCGACTCCCCTTCCCGGCACCAAGCAGAATCTCTTTCTGGCTAGGGGTAATACCGTCAGACTGGGCGCCTGGAGCAGGGCTGCACAACATACGCACAACATCTGCGCGAATGATCCATGGCTCTGTATCGGGTCGCTGGAGGGCATACTCCCTTTGAGGGCGACCCGGTTCGTTGGTCGTGGCCACGCCAGCTCGCGGTCTTGCGACCTAGATAGACGTCGTCCAGCACCTGACTGTGAGATTCGAGTCCAGATGGCGTCCCTGCGGGTGGTGGGCTTTCCGGGGTGATTGCCTCGGTGCCTACAGGTCGCTGCCGGTGATGGCGGCGACAGGCTGATTATCGCCCGGCTTGGTGAGTAGTGCCATGGATGCTTCGGAGAGGTAGCGGCGTTCGTCGATGGTCCATTCGTCGTTGGTGTCGGTGAGGATCATGCCGACGAGCCTGATCACGCTGGCTTCGTTGGGGAAGATGCCGACGACGCGGGCTCGGCGTTTGATCTCTTTGTTGAGCCGCTCGAGCGGGTTGGTGGACCAGATCTTGCGCCAGTGGACCCGTGGGAAGGCGGCGAAGGCCAGGACCTCGGTCTTGGCTTCGTCCATGTAGGGCCCGATCTTGGGGATGCGGGCGGCGAGCTGGTCGCGGACCTGTTCCCAGCAGGCGGCGACGGTCTCGGCGTCAGGCTGGGCGAAGATGGTGCGGAACAGGGCCGCGACCATGTCCATCTGGTTCTTGGGCACCATGGCGAGCAGGTTCCGGGCGAAGTGGACCCGGCAGCGTTGGTGCGCCGCGCCTTGGAAGCTGCGGGCGATCGCCGCGACCAGCCCGGCGTGTTGGTCGGAGATGACGAGCCGAACCCCGTTCAGGCCGCGGCTTTTCAGGTGGGTGAGGAACTTGCGCCAGAACACCTCGTCCTCGCTGTCCCCGACATCCAGCCCGAGGATCTCGCGGCGGCCCTCAGCGGTGACTCCGGTGGCCACCACGACGGCTTTGCTGGTGACCAGCCCGCCACCACGGACGTGCAGGTAGGTCGCGTCGAGGAAGACGTAGGGGTAGCTGGTGGTGTCGAGCCTGCGGGTGCGGAATCGGCCGACCTCCTCGTCCAGGCGCTGACAGATCCGGGACACCTCGGACTTGGAGATTCCGGTGCCGCCGAGCGCGACGACCAGATCGTCGACGTTGCGGGTAGAGACGCCGTTCACCCAGGCTTCCATGATCACCGCGTACAGGGCCTGGTCGATCCGTCGGCGGGCCTCCAACACCGACGGGAAGAACGAGCCGGCACGCAGCTTCGGGATCGCCAGCTCCACGGTGCCAGCCTTCGTCATTAGTTCTCTCGGCCGGGCACCGTTGCGTTCGGTGACCCGATCGGGGGTGCGTTCGTAGCGGGCAGCGCCGATCACCTGGGCGGCTTCGGCTTCGATCAGTTCCTGGAGCACGAGCCGGACCGACTCGCGCACCAGGTCAACGCCGTCACCGGCACGGAATGCGTCCAATAGCTCGGACACGGCAGAATCAGACAGGGCCATCGGTGAGATCTCCTTCGATGCGTGCTTGGCCGTACACACCGAAGAATCACGCCGATGGCCCGCCTCTCAGTTCAGGCCACGCCGATCCCCGAAACCCCACCACTCCCCGGGACTCTCACCGAGTCCAGGCGGGGGAGCTTTATCTGAATGGCCCTTTGACTAGGTAGAACACTAGTCACGGGGCCTTTCATTTGCTCCCCGCAAGCAACATACAAGCACATCGAAGAGCTCCGTCGGCCTCCGGCTCGAGTTGTCCGTGCTGGAGGCCCGGCTCGATGAGTTGCAGAAGTCCATACTCTGACGTCGTTCGGCCAGTTAGGCGCTCGTCCGAACTGTCCCTACCGGGGTGGCCGGCCGCGCATTGTCGAATCGTCGTTTCACGAGCTCGACGAGAGCCAGGTAGCCAGCCACCAGGACCACGAGTAGGACCCAGAACACCACCGGTAGCGCTGCGAAGCCGAGCAGCGGCGCCAGCGGGCTGAGCGGGATCACCACGGTCACCGCGAGTGCGGCGATGATCGCGACGGTCAGCGGACGGCTGGGTCGGCTGCGCCAGAACGGGCTCAGGCGGGTGCGGATGACGAGGACGACCAGGACCTGGGTGAAGAGGGATTCGATGAACCATCCGGTCTGGAACTGCTGCTCGTTTGCGCCCACGGCCCACAGCAGCACCCCGAACGTCAGGAAGTCGAAGACGGACGAGACTGGCCCGAAGATGAGCATGAACCGCCGGATGCTGCCGACATCCCAGCGGGCGGGGGTGCCTGTGACCGCGTCGTCGACGGTGTCGGTGGGGATGGCGGTCTGGGACGCGTCGTAGATCAGGTTGTTCAGCAGGATCTGCCCCGGGGTCATCGGCAGGAACGGCAGCACGAGCGCGGCACCGGTCATGCTCAGCATGTTCCCGAAGTTCGAGCTGGTGCCCATCCGGATGTACTTCAGGGTGTTGGCGAACGTGCGGCGACCCTCGACCACACCCTGGTGGATCGCGGCAAGGCTCGGCTCGAGCAGGATGATGCTGGCCGCTGAGCGGGCCACGTCGGTGGCGTTGTCCACGCTGATCCCCACGTCCGCCGCGTGCAGGGAAGGCGCGTCGTTGATGCCGTCCCCGAGGTAGCCGACCACCGCTCCACCGTCGTGCAGTGCCCGGATCACCTGCAGCTTCTGGTCGGGATCCACCCTCGCAAAGATCGTCGTCCGCTTCGCCCGCGCCACCAGTGCCGCGGGCGTAAGGACACGGATCTCGTCACCGGTGAGGACCCCCTCGACCACCAGCCCCACCTGCTCGGCGACGTGCCGCGCCACCAGGTCGTTGTCCCCCGTGACCACCTTCAGTGCGACACCGTCGCCGGCGAGCTGGGCGATGGTGTCAGACACGCCGTCTTTGGGCGGGTCGCTGAACAGCACCAGTCCCTCGAAGACCAGATCGCGCTCGGTGGTGACAGGATCCATCGGATGCACCTTGCCGGACGCGTCGGCCCCGGCGAGCTCGTCCGGAGCGAGGACGCGTGAGCCGACAGCCACCAACCGGTACCCATCGGCAGAGGCACTCTCAACGAGACGCGCGAGCCGCGCATGTTCAGCCGGGCCGATGGGCCGCGACTCGGCATCCTCGCGCACGTGGCTGGAGCGTTGCAGCACCGCTTCCGGGGCGCCCTTGGTGACCAGCAGCGGCTGAGCGTCGGCTCCCTGCACCACCACGCTCAGCAGGCGCCGGGTGA
This sequence comes from Propionicimonas sp. T2.31MG-18, assembly GCF_964266745.1. Classification (NCBI taxonomy): domain Bacteria; kingdom Bacillati; phylum Actinomycetota; class Actinomycetes; order Propionibacteriales; family Nocardioidaceae; genus Propionicimonas; species Propionicimonas sp. T2.31MG-18. The sequence continues at coordinate 92,594 of NZ_CAXWGX010000027.1, read as the reverse complement.
AGTCGTAGGGCAATTCAGCACGCTTGCTGTACGAGGCGAGGTCGGACGGCTGAAGCGTGCCGGCGAGGATGGCCGCGTCCAGGGGGTTGGCGAAACCGGTCTGGAAGTGGCTGTTCAGGTAGGCGAACTCCAGGGCCCGTGCCGCCTCCGAAGCGTCGTCCTTGTCGATCCCGACCGAGCCGACGACCGCCAGCGTGCCCGTCGTCAGGGTGCCGGTCTTGTCAGTGCACAGCACGGTGACGCTGCCCAGGTTCTGGATCGCCGGGAGCCGTTTGACCAGCACCCCGCGGCGGCTCAATACCTGGGCGCCACGGGTGAGGTTCAGAGTCACGATCGCTGGCAGGAGTTCCGGGGTGAGCCCCACGGCCAGGGCGATCGCGAACAGCAGCGATTCGAGCAGCGGGCGGTGGAGGGCGAGATTGATGACGAGGACGGCGATGACCAGGAGTGTTGTCACCCGGAAGATCAGCCCTCCGAACGCACGGACGCCGCGCTGGAAGTCGTTCTCCGGTGCCCGTTCGACCAGGTGTTTCGCGATCTCGCCGTAGCTCGTGCGGGCACCGGTCGCGGTCACCACAGCCGTGCCGGTGCCGCTCACCACGCTGGTGCCGAAGAACCCAAGTCCGTCGTGGTCCCCGGCCGCCGGCTCAGCGGCGTCGGCGGCATGTGGGAGCTTGGCGGCCGGGGCGGATTCGCCGGTCAGCGAGGCCTCGTCGATGTACAGGTGGTCGGCCTCGACCAGGGAGACGTCGGCGGGGACGATGTCGCCGGCACTGAGCAGGACCAGGTCGCCACGCACCACGTCGTGGATCGGAAGCTCTTGTGGTTGGCCATCGCGCACGACGGTGGCGCGCAAGGTCAGGCGAGCCTGCAGCGCAGCCACGGCGGTCTCGGACCGCGCTTCCTGGACGAAACCCAGGGCCGCGCTCATCACGATGATCGTCAAGATGATGCCCGCCGTCACCGCGTCCCCCACGACAAGGCTCACCAGGCTCGCTGCCACCAGGATCAACACAAGTGGGCTCGCCACCTGCGCAAAGAGGATCGCCCACAAAGTCCGCCGACCCTTGCCGCCGATCACGTTGGGACCGTCGCTGCGAAGACGCTCGGCGGCCTCCGCTGCCGTCAGACCCCCCACTTGCCTGAGGTCGTCCGTCTTGGGACTAGCACTAGTGGAGCTCGCCATGGGCGATGTCATATTCGCAGCGTAGGCCTCACACTGCGCGCGGGGTCAGTGGGCAGGCTCGCATGCTGGAGCGCTCCTGGCTCCAGTCCGACGCTGGCAGTGTTGTGATCCGCGGAGTGACCGCTGGTCACGGCCAGCGCCGTAAGGGGTATGGGATGAGGAGGATGACGGCCATGACCATGATCACGGCGATGCCGAAGGGCACCAGGGCGTGGCGGACGCCGCGGAGGCGGGCACGGTTACCGAAGCGCCAGGTCGGGATCGTGGGTAACGCGTAGCACAGGAAGGCGGGCGCGGTGGCGAGCATCATCCAAGATGGGACGGCAGTTGCGTCCGCGTAGCCGAGCAGGCTGGTGATTCCGACGGCCAAAAGGTAGGCCGCCACAAAGCAGGGCGCGACCAGCAGCAAGGAAAGCCAGGCCGCGCGCAGGTCGGCGTCGGGCGCACGCCGGCCGGACGAGCGCCTGCTCAGCCGACCAGGTGGCCTCATGTCTCCATCTTCCGCGTTTGATTGAACCTCCACCAGCAAGGGTTGCCTCACCCAGATACCGGCAGGTGGTCTTTGGTGTTGAGCTGTGTGCTCACCCGGCCGGGCCTGTCCTGGGGGTTGGCTGAGCCTGACGTGCCGTTACCCGCGTCGACGTCGCCATTCGGGTGCGATGGCGGCTTCGAGGACGTCATCGCTGGTCAGGACGCCGAGGAGGTGGTCGTCGTGGTCGAGGACGGGGAGGATGAGCAGGTTGAAGTCGGCCATGGCCATGGTGATCTCGTTGACGTCGGCGTCGGGGTGGACGTGTACCGGGGCTGGCTCGGCGAGCTCGGCCAGGGTTGCGGCGGGGTTGGCTTGGACGAGGCTGACCAGGCTGATGGCGCCGGTCAGTGCATTGTGCTGGTCGTGGCAGAACACGACCACGATGGCTTCGGGTTGCATCTCGGTTGCGTCCCTCACGGCGGCGAGGGTTTGGGCTGCGGTGGTGGTGGCGGGCAGCAGGAGGTGGTCAAGGCTCATCAGTCCGCCAGCGGTGGCTTCTTGGTAGCCGAGCAGGGCGGTGATCTTCTTCTTCTGCGCCTCGGGCAGTTGATGCAGGACGTTGAGGCGCCGTTCCTGTGGGAGGTCTTGCAACGCGTCGGCCGCGTCGTCGGCGCGCATGCGGCCCAGGATGGCGGCGATCTCGGGGTCGGTGCGTGCTTCGAGCAGGTTCGAGGCTTGGTCCTGGTCGAGTTCTTCGAAGACGTCGGCTTCCAGCTCGGGTTGGGCGTGCACGCGGGTGAGGAGCTCGCGCTGCTCCCGGGCGGAGGCTTCCTCGATGATGTCGGCGAGTTGGGCGGCCTTGAGGTGTCGCAGACGGCCCAGGGGTGTGCGTGCGGGCAGGGAGTGGTCGTGGCCGATGAGGGGCTCGATCCGGGACCAGTTGCGCCAGGTGTGTCCGCCTCGGCGGGTCAGCCAGCCGCGTGGGTGGATGTCGACCGCGGTCACGATCCAGCCGCTGCCGGTGGGGGTGAGCTTCACGTCGTGTGCGGTTGCCAGGCCGGCCTGTTCGACATCGATCAGGCGGTGGCCCAGGACGTCGTCGCGGAGCAGGACCTCGCCGGTGCGTGGTTCGAAGGGTGTCAGGTCGGGTGGTGTGGCGGACACGACGAGGTGCTGGTCGTCCCAGGCAAGGATGTGAGTGGCGGGAATGAACAGTTCGCGGCCGCTGATGCTGGCGACCAGCCCGCTGACTTGCGGGTTGTGGTTTTCGCCCAGCTGCACGACGACGTCGGCCACCCGGCCCAGGCTGTGCCCGGCACGGTCAACCGCCGAGTGGCGCAGCATGGCGGAGAGCAGCAGATCGGGGGCGTTGGGGGTTGCGGGGCGGGGTTGGGTTGTTTCGCTCATCGTTGTGTTCCTTTCGGGACGAGTGTGGGGGGTTCAGGCGCCCAGCGCGAGCTGGACGACCTTGATGACGACGAGGGCAGTGGCCACGACCAGGTATCCACGCAGGACGGTCAGTCCGGTCTTCGTGCCGGGGCTCATGACGGGTTTGGTCAGCATCGCCACCGGCGGCATGCGCCAGGTGGCGCGGTCCATCACGGGCTGCGGGGCGGCGGGTGGGGTCTTGCCCTTGTGGCGGTGGCCGGCCCACGCCAGGTAGGCGGCAGCGACGGCGGTGAGGACCGTGCCGGCGATGAAGATCGCGATGATCTGGGCTGAGGTAATGCCCGGGAACAGCACGCTGGCCGTCAGGATCGTGGACAGCATCACCAGCACGGCGATGGTCACGGCACTGAGGATGTTCTTGGCCCGTCCGTTGACCCACGGGCCGAGCACCGCCTTGTCGTTGCACAGCAACAGCAGGAAGACGGTCGCCGACGGCAACAGCACACCGGCAAGAGTCTGCACGCCCTCTGTCAACAGCCCCAGCGGGCTGCCCGGGATCACCACGATCACCGCTGACAGCAGCAGCAGCCCTGCGAAGACCGCGTAGAACCCCTTGGCCTCCGACGGGCGGCGGTGCAGCGAGTGGTGCAGGCCGAGCACGTCTCCCAAGGCGTAGGACGTTGACAGGCCCACAGCGGCCGCACCAATGATGGAGGCGTCGATCAGCGCGATCGCGAACAGGATTCCGGCCCACTGCCCTGCGGCGGCGGCCAGCCCATGGGCGATGCCGAGGGTGTCGGTGAAGTTGCCCTGCCCGGGGGTTCCCGCGAACGCGGCCGCAGAGAACGCCATCATCGCGCCGGCGCCGAGGACGACGATCACGATCCCGATCCAGAGGTCGACCCGCGCGTAGCGGATGAACCGGGGCGTGATCCGCTTGTCGATCAGGTAGGACTGCTGGAAGAACAACTGCCACGGCGCGACGGTCGTGCCGACGATCGCGATGATCAGAAGCATGACCGTGGACAGCTCCGAGCCGCCCGGCATTCCCGGGACCACAAAGTCATGCATCATCTGCCCGGCCGGCGGGTGCAGCGCCACGAAGATCGGGATCAGGGTCAGCGAACCCACAACCAGAACCATGCTGACCCGCTCAAACCGTCGGAACGAGCCGGTCGATACCGACGCGATCACGATCAGGGCCGCCGCGAACACCCCGGGGATCTTGGGCAGACCCAGATAAGTCAAACCCAAGCTGATGCCGATGAACTCGGTCACGATCGTCAAGGCGTTCAGCACGAACAGGTCGATCACCGAGAACGCGCCCCAGAACTTGCCGTACCGCTCCAGGATCAACCGCGCGTGCCCCACCCCGGTCACGGCCCCCAGACGCAGCACCATCTCCTGGTTGACATAGATCACCGGGACCAGCAGCAGCAGCGTCCACAACATCCGGGTGCCGTAGTTCTGCCCGGCCTGAGTGTAGGTGCCGAACGCGCCGGCGTCGTTGTCCCCGACCATCACGATCAGGCCGGGCCCGATCACCGCCAGCAAGGTCTTCAACCGCATCGAGGTGCGGTGGCGTGGCGCCACGTCACCCTCCCGGATCGTTCCGAAGGCACCCTCAATGTCGCCGGTGTGGGCACTGTCCAGCACAGCGCTGGTACCAATCGTGTTCTCGACCATCACATGCTCCAACCGCACAGGAGCGCCACGCCCGCAGGCGGCGCACAACAAACCAGGGAGAGGGCGCATGAACACACGCCACACGGGCGGTCATCCCGAACGTCAGGGAACCGCGTGCATCACGACGCGAAGGAGCCGGGGAGGGTGCCTAAACCCCGAATTGCTGGCCGACGAGTGGTGAGGAGAGATCACGATGCCGACGACTATGTCCGGGATCCATGCTCCCCCACCTCCTTCGACCACTTCGGTGTGCCCGGCAGGGCATGCTGTTCAACACGAAAAGTACAACACCCCAACATCTAGACTGTCAAGTGATTGCGCAACTATCATCAGTCATGGATGAACGCAGGAGTCCGACCATGAACCCGCCCAGCCACCAAGCCCCCGCCCGGGACGTCCTGGACGACGCAGCCGAGGTCTTCGCACTCCTGAGCGCGCCCGGCCGGCTACACCTGTTGTGGATCCTTTCCACCGAAGAGGTCGACGTCACCACCCTCGTCACGGCTGTCGGCGGCACCAAGGCCGGCATCAGCCAACACCTCGCCAAACTCCGCCTCGCCGGCTGGATCGACTCCCGCCGCGACGGTCGACGACTCCTATACCGAGTCACGGACCCCCACATCGTCACCCTCGTCCACCAAGCCGTCGAACACATTCTCGACCTGCGCGGCGCCTGACCTGCGGCGGCCGGTAGGCCCGCGGCTCCAGCGCGGCCTTCACGAACTCGGCCCGTTGGCTGGCAACGGCGCTCCGACGCGGCTCGATGCTGCCAGAACCACCCATCTCCACGCCTTCACCAGCAATCACCCAGCGCTTCGGAGCAGTCAGGGATGGGGGGTCAGGATTCCGTCAAGAATCGTCCTTCATGGCGGAGTGCCGGTTGCGCGCGTGTAGCTTGAAGCCGCCCTGAGCGGGGCGTACCGGAGGAGGTGAGCGGATGAGTCCTGATGGCAGTAGACGCGATCCGTTCACCCTTGGTGCCTCGGCCAGGTAGTCCTTGACCACCTGTCTCGCGGGCCCCTGCCTCACGAGAGGGTTCCCCCATGTCCGACCTGCGCTCATTCACCACCAACGCGGTCAGCCTCCGCACCCGAGGGGGTGCTGCTGCGGACATTGTCGTGTTCGCCGCAGTAGTGGTGTTCCTGTGGCTACTGGTGGCCTTGTCCCAGGGTGTACTTGCGCCTTTCGACCAGGCCACCGCACCGTCGACGGTATCCACAGATCCGTCCCTGCTGCCCTACTACGCGGCCCGTTCGCTGCTGCGGATGTTCGTGGCTCTGCTCGCGTCGGTGGTGTTCACGTTCGTGTATGCAACAGCTGCAGCGCGCAGCCGCCGGGCCGAGAAGATCCTGCTCCCGCTGCTGGACGTGTTGCAGTCAGTGCCGGTGTTGGGGTTCCTGTCGGTGACCTTGAGCGTTTGGTTGACGATGTTCCCGAGCACGGAACTGGGCGTCGAGCTGGCCTCGGTGTTTGCGATCTTCACCAGCCAAGCGTGGAATCTGACGTTCTCCTTCTACCAGTCCCTCACAACACAGCCCCGCGACTTGGACGAGGCTGCACGTCTGTTCCGGCTGACCCGTTGGCAGCGTTTCTGGAAGCTGGATGTGCCCCACGGCATGATCCCTCTGGTCTGGAACGGGATGATGAGTTTCGGCGGAGGCTGGTTCTTCCTGATCGCCTCGGAGGTCATCAGTGTCAACAACCACACGTTCGCACTGCCGGGGATCGGCTCATACGTGGCAGCTGCCTCCCAGCAGGAGCAGATCGACAAGCTCCTCCTCGCGATCGCGGTGATGGTCGTCATGGTCGTCGGGGTCAACTTCCTGTTCTGGCGTCCACTGACCGCGTGGGCGGAGCGGTTCCGCACCGGAGACACCGTCACGGTGAACCAACAACGCAGCCTGGTCCTCGACCTGATCCGCCGGTCGTCGCTGCCGCGAATTGTCGCCCGGATCTGGCGGCCGGTCGGCGCCGGCCTGGAACGGCTGTCCCGGCCCCTGGGGCCGACAGGCGCGCCGCTGCGGACTGACGAGCGTCGGCGTCGCACCGGCGACGTTGTGTTCCTTGTCCTGACGATCGGGATGCTGGCGTGGGGCATCGTGTCCATGCTCGGGTTCGTGGCTGAACGAGCAGGGCTCGACCAGTTCCTGGTGGCGGCCGGGCTCGGTCTTGTAACCTTTGCTCGCGTTGTCGTGCTGGTCGTTGTCGGCACCGTGGTCTGGGTGCCGATCGGGCTCTGGATCGGGCTGAATCCCAGCGTCACCCGCATTGCCCAGCCGATTGTCCAGGTGCTGGCAAGCTTCCCGGCGAACTTCCTGTTCCCCTTCTTCACGATGGCCCTTCTGTGGACCGGCATCAGCCTGGACCTCGGGGGGATTCTGCTGATGTCACTCGGCGCGCAGTGGTACATCCTGTTCAACGTCATTGCCGGCGCCGCCATGATCCCCAACGACTTGCGTGAGGCCGCTGCCAGCTTGCGTCTCACGCGCCGGCCGCGTTGGCGCAACCTGTACTTGCCCGCGATCTTCACCTCGTGGGTCACTGGAGGAATCACCGCCGCGGGCGGGGCATGGAACGCCTCGATCGTCGCCGAAGTGGTGAGCTACGGCAACCACACCCTGGTAGCGACCGGGCTGGGCGCCTACATCGCCCGAGCCACCGCCGAAGGCGACTTTGCCCGCACCCTCGTTGGCGTCACCGTGATGAGCCTGTTCGTCGTCGGGCTCAACCGGCTGCTGTGGCGTCGCCTCTACCGCCTCGCCGAGCATCGAATCTCCCTCTCCTAACAGCCATCCCGGAAAGGACGTGCACACCATGATCGACAGCCTCCGCACCAACGCGCCTCTGATCGAGGTCGAAGGACTCACGAAGTCCTTTCCCGCCGCCGACGGCACCATCTTCAACGTACTCGACGCCATTGACCTGACCATCAACGAAGGCGAGGTCGTCGCTCTCCTGGGACGCTCGGGATCAGGCAAGTCGACTCTGTTGCGCACCATCGCCGGCCTGATCGCACCCACCACTGGCGAAGTCCGTTACCGTGGCCGTCCACTCAACGGGGCAAACCCCGGCGCGGCTATGGTGTTCCAGTCCTTCGCACTCATGCCCTGGCTCACCGTCCAACAGAATGTCGAACTGGGCTTGCGGGCCGCAGGCCTCCCGAACGACGAATGCCGGGATCGCGCCCTGGCAGCCATCGACTCGATCGGCCTGGACGGCTTCGAGACCGCCTACCCTCGCGAACTGTCCGGAGGCATGAAGCAGCGCGTCGGGTTCGCGCGGGCCTTCGTCCTGTCCCCCGACCTCCTCCTCATGGACGAGCCATTCTCGGCACTCGACGTCCTCACCAGCGAGAACCTCCGCAACGAGCTCGCAACCGTCTGGGCACAACCGAGCTTCCCCACCAAGAGCATCTGCATCGTCACCCACAACATCGAAGAAGCCGTGCTGCTCGCCGACAGGGTCCTGGTGCTAGGCACCAACCCCGGACGCATCAAGACAGAGGTTCCCATCAGCCTCCCGCGCCCACGAGACCGCCACAGCCTCTCCTTCGAAGCCGTCGTCAACGAACTCTACGCATCCCTCACCGGACGCGGCGAAGCCGAACCTGCACCCACCGACGTCATCGCGACACCCACGACAAACCCACTCCCGGACGCCAGTGTCGGCGGCCTCGCTGGCCTCGTCGAGATCCTCCACGCCCACAACGGCTCCGCCGACCTGCCTGCCCTGGCCGCCGATCTGCTCTTCGAGATCGACGACCTCCTGCCTCTCATCGACGCCGGCACCATGCTCGGCTTCCTCAGCGTCACCGGCACCCAGGCCCACCTCACCCCGCTCGGCGTGGAGTGGACCACCGCCGACATCCAGCGGAGCAAGGAGATCTTCGCCAGCCAGGCGATGGCCCGAGCACCATTGGTCGGCACGATCGTCCGAGCCCTTGGTCGAAGCGTCGACGGGGCACTCAGCGACGACTTCTTCCGCGACCTCCTGCGTCGCAGCTACTCACGCAGCCGACTCGAGAAGCAGCTCGACCTCGCCATCGACTGGGGGCGCTACAGCGAACTGTTCGACTACGACTCCATCAGCGGAGAGCTCGCCATCACCTCAAGCGACCTGCCGGATCCCAAAGAGCGCAAAGGAAACGCTGCGACGCCGACCTGACAGTGACTCCATCCGCCACCAACCGCGAACGCGCGTCACCGGCCCCTGAACAGGGGGACTACACGCAGCTGCTTTGACGCCGGAACGCTTTCCCACGACGGCCAGACCTGTGGTCACAGACCGATTCGGCCCTCCTTCAAGCCACTGGCGCTGACCCTGGCGAGGACTGGATCAGTTGGGCAGGCGACAGATGAACACGTAAAGACGATCCAGCGGGTTCATCACAAGGGTCGGATACAGCCAGTCCGTGACGCCTATGCCATCGGTTCTTGAGGCTGATGGGACGGCGCTGGCCAGCAGACCAGTCCTCCACACGGCAGCCGGAAACCTCCCCACCTTGTCAAGGTGTGCTCCGAGAGACAAGCGCACCGGCGAGCAGACTGGGTCTGCTCACGATGAGGGCATTGGTGATCGCCACGGACCAACCTGACGCGGTCGACAACTGGCGCTGCTGGAGAATTAGTATGGCGGGGCGGAATTCCCCCCGGATCTCCGCCCCACCGATGGCAGCCTCTGCGTTCCCCCCGAAACGGTTGCCGCGATAAGGCAATGCTAGGGCTAGATAGCCTGGGACTGTTCGAACCTCGGTCTGTTTGCGTAGTTCTTACGTCACTCGTTTGGATGACAAGCATGATCGCCGGTCGGGGATCGCGGGTCGCGGCCCGCCGAGTGTCGAGCTGCCGGCAGCCGCCCTCGGGTTTGCGCTCAAATGTGCCCTGAATTCGGCGCCATTGCCCAACGGAAGCCTTTCGTCACAACGTTGTTCCTTGGCCGATTTGCACCGGGTGTATGGCAGATAAGTTGTCGTGTTCGGGTCGGGGGGAAGGCGTTGGCGAGCGGGGCGGTTGTGCAGGACGTCGGCGACGTAGGGGAAGGCGTCGAGGTGGGCTTGGCTGTCGAGCTAGAGGCGGGCTGAGGCTGAGGCTCAGGGTGCGTCGCGGAAGCGAGGTGCGGGCCACCTAGGACCTGGGCTGCCCCGTGGCCGCGGCGCGCACCGGGGCCCTCGACCACCAGGTGGCAGGGCAGTCGCGGCCGGGTGCCGTGAGGGGTGGCCGACCTCGAGCCCGGCTGGACGGTCAGGGCTCCGCGCCGCCGGCGCCTGCCTGGCATTGAGTGAGCAGCGATCCTGGCCGTTGGGCCGCCAGCGCGCCATCTGGAACTCTCGGCCGCAGGTGGGGCCCTTGCGATGTGCCGGGCTTTGTATGTACCTCCCCCCGGATGCTTTGTATGTACCTCCCCCCGGATGCTTTGTATGTACCTCCCCCCTTGGAGGACGTCCTTCTCGACATGTGCGCAGGCCGTCCGGAACGGCCGTAAAGGGGTGCCGTCAAGGGTGTCTCAAAAGTTTCGGGGGGACGTTGGGGGACGTTGCCCTGACTAGGACGTTCACCTCGCGGCGTTCCCGCTATATGGGTGGGGGGAGGTGGTTTGGGGACGTTTTGGGGGACGTCCTTGTGCTCTGCTGTTTGGCGACCTTCGGGACGGTCGACCATCACGAGCCAGGGAACGGAGCAGCACATGACTCGCAGCCCCACGCCGGCACCGGGGGCACCTCCCCGGTGGCGCATTCTCGTGAACTTCTCAGCCGCCCAAGTGTCCGAATCGGCCCGTCTCTCGGGCTTAAGGAGGGTGTGCGGTCGTGCTGTTTTCGTGGTTGTGTCCGAATGGACGTGTCCCCATCGGCTTAGTGGAAATGGGAGGAGGTGAACCGGGGTGGCGATCGCGTTGAAGAAGTTGTCGGCCGGGTCGGGCTATGAGTACCTGACCCGGACGGTCGCAGCCTTGGATGCGACCGGGCGTGGTCACACCACGCTGGCCGACTACTACACCGCCAAGGGCGAAACGCCCGGCACCTGGTGGGGTGCCGGGCTGGGCGGGGTCGGGCTGGCGGCCGGTGACCGGGTGGGTGAGGAGCAGATGAAGTTGCTGTTCGGTGCCGGCCTGAACCCGACCACCGGGGAGCAGCTGGGCCGACGCTACTCGGTGTTCGGCAACGAGCCGACCCCCTTCGAGGCCGAAGTGGCCCAACGCCTGCAGGCCTGGCAGGACGCCCACGAAGGCGGCCGTCCGGGGCGGGCCGTCTGCCGCCAGGTGCGGACCCAGTTGGGACGGGAATGGTTCACCGCCGAGCATGGTGTGGCGCCGGAGGGTCCGCGGGAGTTGCACGGGTTCATCGCGAGGTCGACCTCGCATCCGAGGGTGGCGGTGGCCGGGTTCGATGCCACCTTCTCCCCACCCAAATCGGTGTCGGCCTTGTGGGCGCTCGCTCCGCGCCCGTTGGCTGCAGCGATCCGGGCGGCCCATGAGGCGGCGGTGACCGACGCGCTCGCCGAAGCCGAGGCGCGGGTGTTGTTCACCCGGACCGGTCATAGGGGTGCCCGGAACGTGCCGGTGACCGGGATGATCGCGGCCCGGTTCGACCATCGCGATTCCCGCGCCGGCGACCCCGACCTCCACACCCATGTCTCGATCGCGAACAAGGTCCGCACCGGCGACGGCCACTGGATGACCATCGACGCCGCCGTCCTGTACGCCGCCAAAGTCACCCTGTCCGAGGTGTACCTGACCAGCCTCACCGCCCGCCTCCGCGACATCGGCCTGACTCTCCTGCCGGTCGGCAAGGAAGGGAAACGGCCCGTCTTCGAGATTGCCGGAGTCGACCCCCGACTGAACGCGCGCTGGTCGTCACGACGTCACCGGATCACTGCCGCCACCAGCACTCTGGTGGCCCAGTTCGAGGCCGACCACGAACGTCCCCCCACACCGATCGAGAAACTCGACCTCGCCCAACAGGCCACCCTCGACACCCGACCGGGCAAACACCAACCCCGCTCCGAAGCAGACCAGCGCGCCACCTGGGCCGCCGAAGCTGAGCAGGCCGTTGGCCAGGGCGGCCTCGACCGACTGCTTCATGCGGTCTGGAGCCAGCCGAAGGTTGCGCCGCCCGTCGTCGATGAGGCGTGGATCAGCCACACCGCCCAACAGCTGCTTACCGCGATGGAGGCCGACCGGTCGTCGTGGACGCCGTGGAACGTGCGCTCCGAAGCCCTCCGGCAGGTCCGGGCCGCCGCCATCCCCCTCAACCGCATCCCCGACGTGGTCGACCGCGTCGTGGGCCACGCCCTCACCACCGCCGAGTCGGTGCCGATCCGCACCCGCCGAACGATGCCGGTCGAACCCGACCTCCTCCGCCGCCCCGACACCACCTCGATGTATGACAAGCCGTCCGCGACCCGCTACACGTCGCGCCGGATCCTGTGGGCCGAACGCCGCCTCATCGACACCGCCGGACGCCTCGGCGGCCGGGTCGCCGACCACAACACGGTCACCCTCGCCCTGCTCCAGTCCATGGCCAACCGGGAACCCCTCAACCCCGGCCAGCAGGTGCTGGTCCGCGACATGGCCACCTCCGGGCGGCGCCTCCAACTCGCCATCGCGCCGGCCGGGACCGGGAAGACCACCGCCATGCGGGCACTGGCCACCGCTTGGACCAGTAGTGGCGGCACCATCATCGGCCTCGCACCGTCGGCGGCCGCAGCAGAACAACTCCGCACCCAGCTCGGCGAAGGCGTCGCCGCGGACAACCTGGCCAAACTCGTGTGGGCGATCAACCACCACGAACCGCTCGCCACCGGGATCGGGCCCGACACCCTGGTGATCATCGACGAGGCCGGCATGGCCGACACCCTCACCCTGGACCACATCGTCACCTGGTGCCTCGACCAAGGCGCCAGCATCCGACTCGTCGGCGACGACCAACAGTTGGGTGCGATCGGTGCCGGCGGCGTCCTCCGCGACATCGCCACCGAACACGGCGCCCTGCGCCTCGATCAGGTGATGCGCTTCGCCGACCCCGCCGAAGCCGACGCCTCCCTCGCCCTACGCACCGGCGACACCGGAGCCCTCGGCTACTACCTCGACCACGGACGCATCCACGTCGTCGACCCCGACACCGCCACCACCCACCTCCTCTCCGCCTGGCAGGCCGACCGCGCAGCAGGGCTCGATGCACTCATGCTGGCACCCACCCGCGAACAGGTCGCCCAGCTCAACCACGCCGCCCGAGCTGCCCGGCTCCACGGTCAGCGGACCAGCCGGGAGGTTGAGCTGTCCGACGGGAACAACGCCAGCATCGGCGACACCGTGATCACCCGGCGCAACAACCGGACCCTCACCACCGGCGAGACCGCCTGGGTCCGCAACGGCGACCGCTGGCACGTCACCAAAGTCCACCGCGACGGCTCCCTCGACGTGCAACACCTTCGCAACCGCAACCAGCTCACCTTGCCCGCCGGCTACGTCACCGAATCCGTCGAGTTGGGCTACGCCACCACCATCCACGGCGCCCAAGGCGTCACCGCCGACACCTGCCACGGACTCCTCACCGGCGAGGAGAGCCGCCAGCAGGCCTACACCATGCTCACCCGCGGCCGGCACACCAACCACGCCTGGATCCAGGCCACCGGCACCGAAACCCACCTCGCCCCTCTCGCCCAAGAACTCCTCGAGCCCGCCACCGCGACATCCATCCTCGAGACCGTGATCGCACGCGACGACGCCCCGGCATCGGCGACGACCCTCCTCGCCCAAGCAGACCAGCCCGCCCGGCTCCTCGGACCGGCAGCCACCTGCTACCTCGACGCCATCAGCTACGCCGCCCAACACCACCTGCCACCACACGTCAAAGACACCATCGACGCTGCCGGGAAAGCCCACGGCCTCACCGACGCCGACGCGTGGCCCACCCTGCGCAGCAACCTGATGCTGCTCGCAGCCAACGGCCACAACCCCACCGACATCCTCAACCGGGCCCTGGCGCTCGGCGGGATGGAGACCGCCCGCGACCGCGCCGCGGTCATCAGCTACCGCCTCGACCTCACCCAAGCCTCCGCAGGACGCACCCGCGGACCACTCCCCTGGCTCCCCGGCATCCCCACCCAGCTCCTCGACGACCCCTACTGGAAGACCTACCTGTCCGACCGCTACCAACTCACCCGCCAACTCTGGCAGGAAACCCACCACACCGCACAGACAGCCCAGACGCCGCCACGCTGGGCCGGACACCTCCCGCGGCTCGACCCGACACTGCTCGCCGACATCGAGGTCTGGCGAGCAGCCAACCAGATCTCCGACAACGACCTACGACCCACCGGGCCACCCGCCTACGCGCCCGCCGAGCACGACACCCAACGCCACCTCGACCACCGGCTCGAGACCGCACAAGCCGGCATCCGCGAATGGGCACCCCGCATCACCACCGCCTCCCCAGAAGTGGCCGGCGACCCACGCCTGGCCATCCTCGCCGCACGCCTCGCCACCCTCAGCAAGACCCGAGCAGACATCCCAGAACTCCTCACCCAAGCCGCAGCACAGGGCCACCTGCCCGACGACCACCCGGCCGATGCGCTCGGCTACCGCATCACCACACTCACCAAGAAGACGGCACGCGCCCACGAGCCGTGGGAAACCATCACCCCCGGCGACCTCGAACGACGCCGACACCACCAGCCACCCTCCATGCACCCACCCGGACACAGCCCCGGCATCAGCATCTGACCACTCCCCCAACGAAAGGAATCCGCCATGGCCATGACCGCCAACCCCGGTCGCTGGGGCCAGCCCGCCCCCGAGTGGCTCTCACTCCAACAGGCCGCGGCCATCTACGGCGTCAGCGTCGACACCCTCCGACGCCGAATCCGACACGGCCAACTCCCCGCCTCACGCTTCGGCCAACGCCTCATCCGCGTCCGCACCGAAGACCTGGACCATATGTTCCGCCCAATTCCAACCGTCCAACCGATCTGGCGCCGCCGAGCATGAGCCTCCGCTGCTTTGAAGCCCGATCGTGCCCGGGTAGCGCTGGATTCCCCTTCACCATCCGCTATTTTCGTTATACGATTTCCCCGTGGTGACCGAGGAGCAGATCCAGAAGTGGGCCGACGAAGCCGAGACCGGATACGACGTGCCCGAACTGAAGCGCCGCGGCCGTGGCCGACCTGGGCGTGGGGCCGAGCCTATGCAGGTCGTTGCCGTACGGCTCACCGCCGAAGAACTCGAAGCCTTGGACGCCGCAGCGGAACGTGGTGACCTGAGCCGTTCCGAGGCGATCAGGGCCGCGCTGGCCCACTACGCCGCGTGAAGGTCCACCCGGCCGCCCTCAAGCACGGCGTTGCTGCCGCAGACGCCGCGCTGGCTGCGGAATGGCCGCTCTGGATTGAACCTCTCGACAGCAACGGCCCACCCGATCGTGAGCTCCGCTTGGGCTTCGACTCACAGGCACGGCTTCTGGAAACCGTGGTTCTGATATTCGCCAGCGGGGATGAGTTGGTTATCCACGCCATGCCTGCACGCAAGCAGTACTGGGAGCTGCTCCCGTAGCGGTGCGACCGAGGCCTGATCACTGGCGGAACCGCATATCCGAGCTCGGGATCACTCCTGCGACGAATCGGATGCACGTGTTCACTACCCGCCCGAAGCGGCCTCAACGCGCGAAAGATAATGCACGTATAATGCACGGGACGAACGAGAGAAGGTGCGGGGCCGACTATTCTGCCTAGTCAGACCGTATTTAGCGGGTGTGGGCGCAGAGGGACTCGAACCCCCGACCACCTCCTTGTAAGGGAGGTGCTCTAACCAACTGAGCTATGCGCCCGCGTTCGCACATCTTAGGGCGCACCTGCTGACCTCCTCGCCACGCCTCCCTTAGGCTGGCAACACCCCAGGGCATAGGGAGTGGCGAATGGTGGGCTTCCCGACGATCGGCGACCAGATCGGCGCGTACCGCGTCGAGGCCGAGATCGGCCGGGGCGGCATGGGCATCGTCTACCGGGCGACGCAGCTCGGGCTCAACCGGCCCGTCGCGCTGAAGATCCTCGATCCCCGGCTCGCGTCGGAGGAGACCTTCGCCGGCCGCTTCTCGCGGGAGGCGGCGATCCTGGCCAGCCTCGACTCCCCGCACATCATCCAGATCTTCGACTACGGCAACCTCAACGGCTACCTGTACCTCGCGATGCAGTACGTCGCCGGCGGCGACGTGAGCCAGCTGGTCGGCCGCACCGGTGCACTGCCGCCGGCCGCAGCCATCCAGATCTTCACCCAGGTGCTGGAGGCGCTCGGGGACGCGCACGCGCAGGGCATCGTCCACAGGGACGTGAAGCCCAGCAACGTCCTCCTGCGTCCCGGAGGCACCGAGCCGTTCGCCTACCTGTGCGACTTCGGCATCGCCCAGACCGCCGACGGCGGCCTCACCCAGCCCGGCCTGGTCGCGGGCAGCTGGGCGTTCATGAGCCCCGAGCGCCACGCGGGTCGTCCCGCCACGCAGCGCAGCGACCTGTACTCGGCGGCCTGCGTGCTGTGGGCGATGCTGACCAGCCGCAACGTCTACTCCGGCACCGACGTGCAGGTCGCGATGGCGCACCTGAACGCGCCCGTCCCCCAGCTGCCGGGATCCGACCCGCTGGTCGTCGAGCTCAACCGGCTCTTCTGGGCCTGCCTGGCCAAGAACCCCGACGAGCGGCCGGAGAGCGCGGCGGAGGTGCTGTCGATGGCCCGCGGCCCGCAGGCGCTCGCCGCGGGCGTCGCGCCCCTGTCGATCTCCAAGCCCGACTCCGGCATCTTCCGGCCGGCCCCGCGGCCACCCGCGCCGCCGCCCTCCCCCCAGGCCGTCGACCCCGACGCCACCCGGCCCGTGGGCGCCGTGTTCGTACCGCCCGTTCCGGCACCTCCCCCTGTGCCCGTGCCGTCCCCGGCCGTCGCGCCGCCCTCCTCCCCGGGGACGGATCCCGCCGCGGCGCTCCCGGGACCCGGCCAGCCGTCACCTGCGGCTCCGGCACCGTTCGTCCCGGCCCCACCCCCCACGCCGGCGCGCCGCAGATCCCCGCTGTTGTGGGTCGCGGGGATCGCCGTCGTGCTGGTCGTGGCGCTCGCCGCCTGGGCGGTGACGGGCTTCTCCGGGCTCCGGCTGCCCTTCGCCGCCGGACCCGCCACCAGCCCGGTGTCCACGCCGTCACCGACCACCACCGCCTCACCGGTCGCCGTCGTCGTCCAGTGCTGGAACGCCGCCCCGGTCACCGACCTGTCCGAGTGCCCGGCCCCCAGCGGCGAGGAAGGGCTGCGCTACGTCTACCTGTCGCTGGACGAGCAGTGGGACGACTGCACCTACGTGCCGTATCGCGACACCACCGACACCTTCGACTGCACGATCGGCGACCAGGGGCTCATCCGCTACCGCTTCTGGCAGGACGCCGACGAGGCGAGCGACCACTACACGACGAAGTACTCCGACGCCGCGAAGAGCCCGATGGTGCTCGACGGCGAGCAGGTCGGCACGCTGTACCGCCTCAACACTCCCTCGAAGAAGGTGTACGTGATGTCCGGCCACTGGTTCGACGGACATTTCAGCTTCAGCGTGGAGGCACCGACCATCGCCGCACGCGAGGCGCTGCTGGAACTGGTCAAGATCCGTGCACGGGCACAGTTGGCCGGCCATGAGGCCGGCGCCCCCGACCTGCCCGGCGTCCTGGGCTGACGGGAGCCCTCACCGGCGCTCAGCCGGCCAGGCGCGCCCGCAGGGCGGCGATGGTGGCCTTCGACAGCTCCAGCCCGTCGGACAGGTAGGAGTCGATGTCGCCGTAGCGGTGGTCCAGTTCGTCGAGCCCGGCGGCGAGGTAACTGGCGTCCACCGTGAGGAGCGCCTGGGTGGTCATCGCCTCCTGCGTGCCGCCGGCCCTGCGCGCCGAGCGGACGGCGCTGTCGATCTCGTCCGCCCGGTAGGTGTTCGACCTGAGGTACTCCGCCATGACCGTGTCGCGGTCGGCACCAGCAGCGAGCTGCAGAACGGCGGAGACCCAGCCCGTCCGGTCCTTGCCTTCCGTGCAGTGGATCACCACCGGCCCGTCCGCACGGGCGATCAGCCGGAGCGCGTCGGCGATCCGCGAGCGCTGGCCGGCGTTCACGACGAAGCCGACGTTGAGGCTGCGCATGTACGCCTTCGCCGCCGCGGGCGTTCTCGAGGCCAGCCGGGGTGAGCGCGGCGTGCCGTAGATGTTCACCAGCTCGTACCGCGCACCGGCGATGGACGGGTCCGGCGCGTTGCGCACCACGGCGGTCGTGCGGAGGTCGATCACCAGCGACAGCCCTGCCTTGACCAGGCGGCGCCGGTCGGCCGGGGAGAGGGTGGAGAGCTTCGCCGACCGGTAGACGACGCCGGTGGCCATGGTGCCCCCGTCGGCCAGGGGGAGGCCCGCGCCGGCGACGTCCCGGAAGTTGCTCACCGACCCGATGTGCAGCGCCGGAACGCTGGTCGCTCGCGGCGACGGCGTGGCGGTGGTCGCGACAGCGGCCGGGGTGGCCGAGGGGCTGGACGCCGAGGCCGACGGGCTGACCGGCGCTCCTGTGGCGGGTGAGGCCACCGGAGCGACGGCCCCGGCCGTGCAGCCGGAGGTCAGGCCCGCGACGAGCGCTGCGGCGATGACTGCCGCGCGGGTGCGCCCGGTGGCGGTGTTAACGACGACCGCCCTTGGGACGGACCAGCTTGTGGGCCTCCCAGCCGCGGGACACCGAGGCGGTGTTGGCCAGGGCGAGGCCTGCGGTGAGCGCGGCCTCGGACAGGTCGGCGGCGTCCACGTGGCCGTCCTTGCCGATGCGCGGCGTCAGCAGCCAGATGTGCCCCTTGGCCGTGAGGTCGGTGAGGGCGTCGACCAGGCCGTCACCGAGGTCGCCGTCCTCGTCGCGCCACCACAGCAGCACGACGTCGACGGCCTCGATGGCCTCGTAGACGAAATCCTCGCCGAGGACGTCGAGCACGGCGGACCGCAGTCCCTCGTCGACATCCTCATCCCAACCGAGTTCCTGGACCGCAAGACCGGGGGTGATGCCCAGTGCGGCCACGACCGAGGAGCCGGCCGTCGATCCGGGCGCGGTACTCACGCGCTCCTCCCCACTTCCTCGAGACGCTGGTCAGAGGCATTCAGCCTGCCAGAAAGCGCCCGCGGATCAAAGCGGTGCGCGCTCAGGCGTCGCCCCCCGCGGAGCCGGACGCGCCCGCGGACACGTCGTCGATCCGGTATTGTTCGGCGGCACGCGCCGGCCAGCTCGGGTCGACCTGCCCGGAGGCGGCCAGCTGCTGCAGCGTCCGCACCACGATCGACGGGCCGTCGATGTGGAAGAACCGCCGCGCGGCCGCGCGCGTGTCGGAGAAGCCGAAGCCGTCCGCGCCGAGCGAGGCGAACTCCCCCGGCACCCAGTTCAGGATCTGGTCCTGCACCTGGCGCATGTAGTCCGAGACCGCGATGACCGGGCCGGGACGCCCCTGCAACTTCTGCGTGACCCACGGGACGGGGTTGTCCTGGCCCGGGTGCAGGAACCGCTGCTCGTCGCAGGCGAGGCCGTCGCGCCGCAGCTCGTTCCAGCTGGTCACGCTCCACACGTCGGCCACCACGCCGAAGTCGCGCTTCAGCAGCTCCTGGGCCTCCAGGGCCCAGGCCACGCCCACGCCGGAGGCCAGCAGCTGCGCGCGACGCGCGTCCTCACCGACGCCCTCGAAGCTGCCCTCCTTCAGCAGGTACATGCCGCGGACGATGCCCTCGGCGTCCACGTTCTCCGGCTCCGCGGGCTGCGGCATCGGCTCGTTGTAGACGGTGAGGTAGTAGATGACGTCCTCGGGCTTCTCGCCGTACATCCGGCGAAGCCCGTCCTCGACGATGTGGGCGATCTCGTACCCGTAGGCCGGGTCGTAGGCCACCACGGCCGGGTTCGTGGCAGCGATCATGTGGCTGTGGCCGTCCATGTGCTGGGTGCCCTCGCCGGTCAGCGTGGTGCGTCCGGCGGTCGCGCCGATCAGGAACCCGCGGGCCAGCTGGTCCGCCGCCGCCCAGATCGCGTCCGCCGTGCGCTGGAACCCGAACATCGAGTAGAACACGTAGATCGGCACCATCGGCAGGCCGTGCGTCGCGTAGGAGGACCCGACCGCCTGGAAGGCCGCGGTGGAACCCGCCTCGTTGATGCCGGTGTGGATGATCTGGCCGAGCGGCGACTCCCGGTAGGCCAGCATCAGCTCGTGGTCGACCGGGGTGTAGTTCTGGCCGTGCGGGGAGTAGATCTTGATCGTCGGGAAGAAGGAGTCCATGCCGAAGGTGCGGGCCTCGTCGGGGATGATCGGCACCACGTGCGGTGCGAACTCCTTGTCGCGCATCAGGTCCTTGAGCAGGCGGACGAAAGCCATCGTCGAGGCGACCGGCTGGTTGCCCGATCCCTTCTTCACGCCGCTGTAGGCGCTGGTGTCCGGCAGCTTGAGCGGACGCGGGCGGTTGCGGCGCTCGGGCACGGGCCCGCCGAGGGTGCGGCGGCGGTCCAGCACGTACTGGATCCGCTCGTCCTGGGGGCCGGGGTTGATGTAGGGCGGCTGGTAGGGGTTCTCCTCCAGCACCGCGTCGGTGATCGGCATGTCGAGCCGGTCGCGGAACTGCTTGAGGTCGTCCAGGGCCAGCTTCTTCATCTGGTGGGTCGCGTTGCGGCCGGCGAAGTGGCTGCCCAGGAAGTAGCCCTTGATGGTGTGCGCGAGGATCACCGTCGGTGCGCCGGTGAACTCCGAGGCGGCCTTGTAGGCCGAGAACACCTTGTGGTAGTCGTGCCCGCCACGGGTCAGCTTCCAGATGCGGTCGTCCGACCAGTCCTCGACCATCTTCGCGGTCCGCGGGTCGCGGCCGAAGAAGTTCTTGCGGACGTACGCGCCGTCGTTGGCCTTGAACGTCTGGTAGTCGCCGTCCGGCGTCGAGTTCATGACGTTCAGCAGGGCGCCGTCGCGGTCGGCGGCCAGCAGCGGGTCCCAGCCACGTCCCCAGACGACCTTGATCACGTTCCACCCGGCGCCGCGGAAGAAGCTCTCCAGCTCCTGCATGATCTTGCCGTTGCCGCGCACCGGGCCGTCCAGCCGCTGGAGGTTGCAGTTCACGACGAAGGTCAGGTTGTCGAGGCCTTCGTACGCGGCGAGCTGGAGGGCGCCGCGGCTCTCCACCTCGTCCATCTCGCCGTCCCCGAGGAAGGCCCACACGCGCTGCTGGCTGGTGTCCTTCAGCCCGCGGTTGTGGAGGTACTTGTTGAACTGCGCCTGGTAGATCGCCGCGATCGGGCCGAGGCCCATCGACACGGTCGGGAACTCCCAGAAGTCGGGCATCTGGCGCGGGTGCGGGTAGGACGGGAGCGCACGGATCCGCCCGTCGACGATGTGGCTCTTCTCCTGGCGGAAGCCGTTCAGGTCGTTCTCGTCCAGGCGCCCCTCGAGGAAGGCGCGCGCGTACATGCCGGGGCTCGCGTGGCCCTGGAAGAACACCTGGTCGCCGCCCCCGGGGTGGTCCTTGCCGCGGAAGAAGTGGTTGAAGCCCACCTCGTACAGCGTCGCCGACGACGCGAAGGACGAGATGTGGCCACCGACGCCGACGCCGGGACGCTGGGCGCGGTGCACCATGATCGCCGCGTTCCAGCGCAGCAGCCGGCGGAACTTGCGCTCCAGGTCGACGTCACCGGGGTACCAGGGCTCCTGCTCGGCCGGGATCGTGTTCACGTAGTCGGTCGCCGTCAGCGACGGCAGCCCCAGGTGCTGGTCGCGGGCACGCTCGAGAAGGCGCAACATGATGTACCGCGCGCGGTTGCGTCCCGCGTTGTCGATCATCATGTCGAGCGATTCCAGCCACTCGGCAGTCTCGTCCGAATCGATGTCGGGGAGGTTGGTCGGCAACCCGTTCAGGATCGGGCCGACGGATTCGCGAGGTGCCACGGTGATGCCTTTCTCAGGAATTGCGACGCAAGGTCGTTGCGCAATGGCGACCTTACCCGGCCCTCCGGGTGCCGACGCCAGTGGCCTGCTCACTTTCCGCGACGCGCACGGCTCCAGGCCAGCAGGTCCTCGACCGGCCAGGTGTTGACGATGCGCTCGGTCGGGACGCCGGCGGCCGCCGCCCTGGCAGCACCGTGGGCGGGGAACTCCAGCTGGCCGGGTGCGTGGGCGTCGGAGTCGATGGCGAACAGGCAGCCGGTCTCGACGGCAAGGGCGAGCAATTCGTCGGGCGGGTCGGCCCGCTCCGGACGGGAGTTGATCTCGACGGCGACGTCGAAGGTGCGGCACGCCTCGAACACCACCTCCGCGTCGAAGGTGCTGGGCGGCCGACGGCCGCGCCCGCCGGTGATCAGACGCCCGGTGCAGTGGCCAAGGACGTTCGTGAACGGGTTGGCGACCGCGGCCACCATGCGCCGGGTCATGGCCTCGGACTCCATCCGGAGCTCGGAGTGCACGCTCGAGACCACGATGTCGAGCCGGGACAGCATGTCCGGAACCTGGTCGAGACCCCCGTCGGCGAGGATGTCCACCTCGATGCCGCTGAGCAGCCGGCAGCCGTCGCCGTCGCTGTTGAGTGCCGCGAGGTGCTCCACCTGGCGCCGAAGGCGCTCCACGCTCAGCCCGTTCGCGACGGTCAGCCGCGGCGAGTGGTCGGTGATCGCAAGGTAGTCCCGTCCCAGCGCGGTGGCCGCCTCCCGCGATCGCTCGACGGGGGCGGTCCCGTCCGACGCGTCGGTGTGGGTGTGGAGGTCTCCCCGCAGCAGGCCGAGGACCTCCTCGCCGCCCTGCGCCAGGGGTCCCGCCTCGGCACGCAGCGCCGCCAGGCGGTCGGGGACGCGTCCGGCGACGGCCTGGGCAACGACCGTCGCCGTGGTCTGGCCGAGCCCGGGCAGCTCGCGCCAGCTGCCCGCCCGCGCGTGGCGCGCGAACTCCTCCGCGGGAAGCGCCTCCACCACGTCGGCGGCGGCCCGGAAGGCGCGCACCCGGTACGGCTCGGCGAGGACGCGCTCCATCAGGTAGGCGATCTCGCGCAGGGCCGCGACCGGCTCCCGGGCTGCGCTCACGCGGCCAGCCTAGGCACCTCCACCGACGGCGGGGAGCCCCGCCGGGGCGCCGTCCTCATCGCGAGCAGGCGCGCCACCGGCCGCGGTGGGTGAGGGTGAGCGTGCCGGTGTCGGTCGTCGCGCCCGCGGCGACCGCTCTGTGGGCCCGCTCCAGACCGGCGCGGAACTCTCGGGTTCGGTGGGTCCGACCTCGCCCGCACCCGCGCGACGCGCCTTAGGATCTCCCCCATGGGCGTCTTCAGCGATCTGGTGGCCGGCACGGACGGGGACACGCGGGCAGCGCTGCAGCAGGTGTTCGACCGTGCGCTCGCCATCGTCCCCGACGCCGTCGAGGACCTGAGCTACGGGACGCCGGCGCTGCGCCATCGCGGACGGCCGCTGGTCGGCGTCCGGGTGGGGGCCACCCACCTGTCGCTCTTCCCGTTCAGCCCGGAGGTGGTGACCGCGGTGGCCCCGGAGCTGGCCGGCTTCTCGCTGTCGAAGGGCACGATCCGGTTCACCGGCGAGCACCCGCTCCCGGTCGAGGTCCTCGACCGGATCATCCGGCTGCGCGCCGCCGAGATCGAGCAGAAGGGGTGACCACTCCCGACGCCGCCGGCTGGCCCCCGCCGGCCGCCCGTGAGGCGAGCGCCCGGCGGCTGGGCGCCTCCGCCGCCGAGATGACCACCGCTGCGCTCGCCCGGATCGCCGAGGAGCACCCCTGGTTCGCCGAGCTCGACGCCGAGCACCGGTCGTGGATCACGCTGGTGGCCCGCTCGGGCATCGACGGTTTCCTGGAGTGGTTCGCCTCGGCCGGACGGACGCAGGCCCCGGCGTCGGTCTTCGCGGCCGCGCCCCGCGCCCTGGCCCGGCGGATCACGCTCAACCAGACCGTCGACCTCGTGCGGACGACGATCGACACGGTCGAGGACCGGATCGCCAGCCTTCCGGAGGAGGAGCAGTCCACGCTGCGGATCGGCATCCTGCGCTACTCCCGCGAGATCGCGTTCGCCGCGGCGCAGGTGTACGCCCGCGCGGCCGAGGTGCGCGGCGCCTGGGACGCCCGCCTGGAGGCCCTGGTCGTCGACGCGGTGATCCGCGGCGAGGCGGACGAGTCGGTCGTGTCCCGCGCATCGACGCTCGGCTGGGCGTCACCACCCGGGATCTCCGTGGTGATCGGCACCGCGCCGTCCGACCCCGGCCGGGCCGTGGAGGCCATCCGCCAGATCGCCGCGCGCCACTCCCTCGACCTGCTGGCCGCGCCGCAGGGCGACCGGCTGGTGCTCGTGCTCGGGGGCACGCTCGAGTCCGACGCCCAGGTGCTGGCACGGGTGGGCGACGTCGTCGGCCAGTTCGGCGACGGCCAGGTCGTGGTGGGCCCCATCGTGTCGGACCTGTCGGAGGCCGCCCGCAGCGCGCGGGCCGCGCTGTCGGGGATGCGCGCGGCGAAGGCCTGGCCCGAGGCCCCGCGTCCGGTCGCCGCGGAGGACCTGCTCCCCGAGCGCGCCCTCGCCGGCGACGGGCACGCCCGCCGGCGGCTGGCCAACGACCTGTACCGCCCGGTGGTGCAGGCCGGACGCGACCTCGTCGACACCCTGGCCGCGTTCTTCGACTCCGGCGGCTCGATCGAGGCGACCGCCCGCGCGCAGTTCGTCCACCCCAACACCGTGCGCTACCGCCTGCGCCGCATCCACGAGCTCACCGGCTACTCCCCCCTCGATCCCCGCGGTGGCTACGCCCTTCGCCTCGCCCTCACCCTGGGCAGGCTCCTGGACTGACGCCGCGGGCGAGCAGCATCCGCACAACCGGCGCCAGCCGGATCCCACAACGCGCAGACGGTTTACCACGGGAGGCGGGGGTTCCAACCTTGTAGGAAACCTACAAAAGTGCCCGTTACAAATTCGTTGCGTAACGCGCCAACGGCCGGCCCGCGATTCGACACAGTAGAGACGTGCTCGCAATCGTCGCGCCCGGACAGGGCGCCCAGACACCCGGTTTCCTCTCCCCCTGGCTCGAAGACCCGACGTTCGCCGACCGGCTGAACTGGCTGGGCACCGTGGCCGGCCTCGACCTCGCCCACTACGGCACGGTCGCTGACGCCGAGACCATCCGCGACACCGCCATCGCGCAGCCGCTTCTGGTGGCCAGCGGGCTCGTGACCGCCCTCGCGCTGTTCCCCAGCCCCGCAGACGGCTTCCGCCGCACCGCTGTGGCCGCGGGCCACAGCGTCGGCGAGATCACCGCTGCCGCCGCGGTCGGCGTGCTGTCGGCCGAGCAGGCGATGGTGTTCGTCCGGGAGCGCGGCCAGCAGATGGCCGCGGCCAGCGCCGCGCGTCCCACCTCGATGATGGCCGTCGTCGGTGGCGATCCCGACGAGGTGCTCGCCGCGATCGAGGCCGCCGGGCTCACCCCGGCCAACAACAACGGCTCGGGCCAGATCGTCGCCGCCGGCACGGTCGAGCAACTCGCCGACCTGCAGGCCAACCCGCCGGCCAGGGCACGGCTGATCCAGCTGAGCGTCGCCGGCGCGTTCCACACCGTCCACATGGAGCCGGCCGTGGCGCACCTCGCCCGGCTGGCCCGCTCGATCTCCACCCACGACCCACGCACGCGGCTGCTGTCCAACGCGGACGGCCAGGTCGTGCAGTCGGGCAAGGAGTACCTCGCCCGCCTCGTGAAGCAGGTCGCCAACCCCGTCCGCTGGGACCTGTGCCTCCAGGCGATGGCCGACCTCGGCATCACCGGCCTGCTCGAACTGCCGCCCGCCGGCACGCTGGCAGGCATCGCCAAGCGCAACCTGAAGGGCGTCGAGCTCTTCACGCTGAATACCCCCGACCAGATCCCGGCCGCGCAGGAGTTCGTGCACAAGCACGGCGACACCAGCTTCGCCTCGCCGATGGCCACCACGCCGTCCTGGATGCTCGTCGTCTCGCCCGGCAAGGGCGAGTTCCGCAAGGCCGGGGGCGTCGCGCCGGACGGGGCGATCGCCGCCGGCAGCACGATCGGGACCGTCGCGAACCTCCGCGACACCACCGAGGTGCACACCACCCACGCCGGCACCGTCACCGAATGGCTGGTCGAGGACGGCGACCCCGTCTCCCCCGGCCAGCCCCTGCTGCGTCTCTACCCGGCCCAGGACTGAAAGCGAACATGACCGAGATCAAGGCCAGCACCGGCCCGCGCTACGCCCGCATCCTCTCCGTGGGGTCGGCGACCCCGTCACGGGTGATCGACAACGAGTACCTGCTCCAGTTCATCGACTCCTCCGACGAGTGGATCACCCAGCGCACCGGCATCCGTGAGCGCCGCTGGATCGACGAGGGCGAGAGCATCGAGACCCTGTCGCTGGAGGCCGCGCGGACGGCGATCGAGCGGTCCGGCGTCCCGGTTGACCAGATCGACGCGGTGATCCTGTCGACCATCTCGCACTACCACCAGACCCCGGCGCTCGCGCCGAAGCTGGCGGACGCCCTCGGCATCCCGGACGCGGCCGCCTACGACATCTCCGCGGCGTGCGCCGGCTTCAGCTACGGGCTGGCCCAGGCCGAGGGCATGGTGCGCAGCGGGCAGGCCCGCCACGTCCTCGTGATCGCCGGCGAGACCATCAGCGAGATCACCGACCTGACCGACCGCGGCACGGCCTTCCTCTTCGGCGACGGCGCGGGCGCCGTGGTGGTCGGCCCCAGCGAGACCAACGGCATCGGCCCGGTCGTCTGGGGGTCCGACGGCAGCCAGTCCGGCGCCATCTGGCAGACCAAGGGCTGGCAGGAGGCCGTCGCGGAGGGCACGTGGCCGCGGCTCGGCATGGACGGCCGCGCGGTCTTCAAGTGGGCCACGAGCTTCATCGCCCAGGCGGCGAAGAAGGCCATGGACGAGGCCGGGATCACCCCCGACCAGCTGGACGTCTTCATCCCGCACCAAGCCAACGACCGCATCACCGACACCCTGCTGCGGTACCTGAAGCTGCCCGAGAGCGTCGTCGTGGCGCGGACCATCCGCCAGCTCGGCAACAACTCCGCCGCCACCATCCCGATGGCCATGGACGCCCTGCTGTCCAGCGGCGAGGCGAAGAGCGGCCAGACCGCCCTGATCATCGGCTTCGGCGCGGGCCTGGTCTACGCCGGCCAGGTCATCACCCTTCCCTGAGTCCCCCGGACCCGTCCGGACAAGTAAGCCCACGCTAGTTAAGGAGAACCCCATGGCCACTACCGAAGAGATCCGCGCCCAGCTCGCCGAGCTCGTCAACGACGTTGCCGGCGTGCCGGTCGAGGACGTGCAGCTCGACAAGTCGTTCGTCGACGACCTCGACGTCGACAGCCTCGCGATGGTCGAGATCCTCGTCGGCTGCGAGGAGAAGTTCGGCGTCACCATCCCCGACGAGGAGTCCAAGAACCTCAAGACCGTGGGCGACGCCGTCGCCTACATCGAGGCGCACAGCTGAACCAGGCCCCACCCGGGCACGGCCGGTCGAGCGCGCCGGGACCGCACCACGCGGGACCCGGGACGCTCGACCGGACACCGGGGCCACCGCGGCCGGCACCTGCCGGCCGGACCACCTCACCCGTAGTAGCGGAGAACAATGACTGAGATCGTCATCACCGGCCTCGGCGCCACCACCCCTCTCGGCGGCGACCTGGCGTCCACCTGGGCCAACATGCTCGCCGGCACCTCCGGCGTCCGCGCCATCACCGAGGAATGGGCGGAGGAGCTCCCGGTGAAGATCGCGGCGTACGTCGCGGTCGACCCCTCCGAGATCATCGACCGGGTGAAGGCACGGCGCCTCGACCGCTCCACCCAGCTCGCCCTGATCGCCGCGCAGCAGGCGTGGACGGATGCGGGCTTCGAGTGGGAGGGCGAGGACGAGGTCGACCCCCACCGGCTGAGCGTCTCTCTCGCCAGCGGCATCGGCGGCCTGCACTCCCTGCTGAACAACTGGGACGCGCACCGCGACAAGGGCTACCGCCGCGTCAGCCCGTTCACGATCCCCATGCTTATGGCCAACGCGCCCGCGGCGAACGTCGGCCTGGCCGTGCACGCGAAGGCCGGGGTGCACACCCCCGTCTCCGCCTGCGCCTCTTCCAACGAGGCGATCTCGCTGGGCCTCGACCTGCTGCGGCTCGGCCGGGCCGACATCGCCGTCGTCGGCGGCACCGAGGCCACCATCCACCCGCTTCCGCTGGCCGCCTTCGGCCAGATGCAGGCGCTGAGCCGCCGCAACGACGACCCCGAGGGCGCATCGCGTCCGTGGGACCGCGGCCGTGACGGTTTCGTGATGGGCGAGGGGTCGGCGATCCTCGTGATCGAGACCCTCGAGCACGCGAAGGCCCGCGGGGCCAAGATCTACGGCACCATCGCCGGCGCCGGCATCACCGCAGACAGCCACGACATGGTGCAGCCCGACCCCACGGGCGAGGGCCAGTCCGGCGCCATGATCAAGGCGCTGCAGGACTCCGGCATGACGCCGGCCGACATCGTCCACGTGAACGCGCACGGCACGTCCACGCCCCAGGGCGACCTCACCGAGGCCGGCTCCATCCGGACCGCCCTCGGCGACGACACCGACCACGTGGTGGTGACCTCCACCAAGTCGATGACCGGCCACCTGCTCGGCGGGGCCGGCGCACTGGAGACCGTCGCGTCCCTCATGGCACTGCGCGACCGCCTGGTGCCGCCCACCATCAACCTCGTCGACCCCGAGCCGGACCTGGCGATCGACATCGCGGCGAACGTCGCCCGTCCGCTGCCGGCGGAGGGCTCGCTGGCCGCCGTCAACAACTCCTTCGGCTTCGGCGGCCACAACGTGGCCATCGTCGTCACCAACGAGAACGCCACCGTCTGACCCACCCGGCCCTGGTGCGTCCGCTGCGGCGGGCGCACCGGCGGGCCGCCCACCGCACGGCCCCGAGGCGTCACGACGGCCTCACCCGCCACAGGAGGTTCGAGATGACCCAGACCGCACCCGCCGCAAGGCCCGCCCGCGTGCCGCGCGAAGAGGACCCGCGCAACCCCAACTTCCGGCTGGCCGCCCTGCTCGACCCGGGCACGATGGCGCTGATCAGCCCCGACGACGACTCCGGCATGCTCGCAGCCACCGGCAGCATCAACGGCTCCCCCGTCGTCGCGTTCTGCTCCGATGCCACCGTGATGGGCGGGGCGATGGGCGTGGACGGCTGCGAGGTGGTCGTCCAGGCGTACCGGCGCGCGATGGTCGACCGGGTGCCGATCATCGGCATCTGGCACTCCGGCGGAGCCCGCCTCGCGGAGGGGGTGCTGAGCCTGCACGCCGTGGGTCGCATCTTCCACGCCATGACGCAGGCCTCCGGCAAGGTCCCGCAGATCTCCGTGGTGCTGGGCGCCGCCGCCGGCGGTGCGGCCTACGGGCCGGCCCTGACCGACATCGTCATCCTCGCCCCGCAGGGACGCATCTTCGTCACCGGCCCGGACGTCGTCCGCTCGGTCACCGGCGAGGACGTGGACATGCTCCGCCTCGGCGGGCCGGACACCCACGAGCGCAAGTCGGGCGTGGTGCACGTCGTCGCGGACGACGAGGCGGACGCGCTGGCCCGCGCGCGGACCGTGACCACCCTCCTGGCCGCGCAGGGCGGCGTCGCCGCGACCGTCGAGGACGTCGACTTGGCCGCGCTGCTGCCCGAGTCCGCCAAGCGCGCCTACGACGTCCACCCGCTGATCGGCGGGCTCCTCGACGAGGGCTCCGTGTTCGAGCTGCACGCCCGCTGGGCCCCGAACGTGACGATCGCCTTCGGACGGCTGGCCGGGCGCACCGTCGGCGTGGTCGCCAACAACCCGCTGCGGCTCGGCGGCTGCCTCGACTCCCTGAGCGCGGAGAAGGCGGCCCGCTTCGTCCGGCTGTGCGACGCGTTCGGCGTCCCGCTCGTCGTGCTCGTCGATGTGCCCGGCTACCTCCCCGGCGTCGGCCAGGAGTGGGACGGGGTGGTGCGCCGCGGCGCCAAGCTGCTGCACGCCTTCGGCGAGGCGTCCGTGCCCCGGGTGACCCTGGTGACCCGCAAGGCCTACGGCGGCGCCTACATCGCGATGAACTCCCGCTCGCTCGGGGCGACGCGGGTGTTCGCCTGGCCGAGCGCGGAGATCGCCGTGATGGGGCCGGTGGCCGCCATCCGGATCCTGCACCGCCGCAAGCTCGCCGAGGTGCCCCGCGACATGCTGGCCCAGGTGGAGGCCGACCTCGCCGCGGAGCACGAGCGCATCGCCGGCGGCGTCGAGAAGGCCGTCGAGATCGGCGTCGTCGACGAGATCATCACCCCGCAGGACACCCGCTCGGCGCTCGCCGCCGCCGTCCGCGCCGCCGACACCGGCGTCCGCGGCCTCCACGGCAACATCCCGCTGTAGCCGTCACGCCGGGCGCCGTCCCACCCTCGCCGCCGAGGGCCAGCCCTCCGCGCTGACGGCCAGCCTTGACGCCGAGGGCCAGCACGCCGGTGCTGGCCCTCGGCGCTAAGGCTGGCCCTCGGCGTGGTGGGTGGGCGCCCTGATGGCGGGCGGCCGAGTGCGCGGACGGCGGCTGAGGTCAGCCGACCTGGTGGAGCCAGCGGACGGGGGCGCCGTCACCGGCCTGCCGGAACGCCTCGAGCTCGTCGTCCCAGCGGGCGCCGAGGAGGTCGGCGATCCCCTCCGCGAGGGGCTGGCGGCCGAGGGCGTCGGCGAGGATGGCCTGCTTGAGCCGGTCCTCGTGCACCATGATGTCGCCGTGCACGCCGGTGGCGGCGGCGAAGACCCCCAGGCGGGGCGTGTACGCCCAGCGCATGCCCTCGTGACCGGCGGACGGGTCCTCGGTGACCTCGAAGCGTGCGCGCTGGCACCCCCGGAGGGCACTGGCGAGTTCGGCGCCGAGACCGGTGCGGCCGTGCCAGGCGTACTCGGCGCGCAGGCTGCGCTGCTCTGCGGGCTGGCTGGTCCACGCGAACTCGACCGGTGCGCCGAGAACCGCGCCCACGGCCCACTCCAGGTGCGGGCGCAGCGCGATCGGCGCGGAGTGGATCTGAATGATCCCGCGCGTGCTGGACATCGGTCCCCTCTCGCTGAGATGTGCCTTCCCCAGCCACCTCAGTCCCACGGGGACGGGACCATTCTGCACCAGGCGTCCCTCGCGTACCAGCCCGCTCGTTCGTGGTTAGCTAGGTCCGTGCACCAGATCGCGGCGAACATCGCGGCGGTGCGGGCGCGCATCGAGGCCGCCTGCGCCGCCGCGGGACGCCCGCGGGACGCGGTGCGACTGCTCCCGGTGAGCAAGACCCGCCCCTCGTCCGACGTGCTGGTGGCCTACGACGCCGGCTGCCGGCGCTTCGGGGAGAACAAGGCCCAGGACGCCCGCGCCAAGGCCGCGGAACTGGCCGGCACCCCGGGCCTGGAGTGGGTGATGATCGGCCACCTCCAGTCGAACAAGGCGAGGCTCGTGGCGGAGTTCGCCAGCGAGTTCCAGGCGCTGGACTCCGTCCCGCTGGCCGCCGAGCTCGACCGCCGGCTGCACGCGACGGGCCGAACGCTCGACGTGCTGATCCAGGTGAACTCCTCCGGCGAGGCGTCGAAGTCGGGCCTGCCGCCGCAGGACGTGGTCGCCTTCGCCGCCCGGCTGCGTCCCTTCGACGCCCTGCGGGTGCGTGGCCTGATGACGCTCGCCCTCCCCGCGCCCGACCCCGCGCCGGTGGCCGCCTGCTTCGCCCGCATGCTCGACGCCCAACGCGCGCTGAGGGACGCGGCCGTGCCCGGGCAGACCTACGACGAGCTGTCGATGGGGATGTCGGGGGACTTCGAACTGGCCATCGCGCACGGCGCCACCGTGGTGCGCATCGGCACGGCCATCTTCGGACGGCGTCCGGCGGCTACGGCCAGCGCGCCCCGAGGGAGATGACGGCGATCGCCGCGAGGATCGCGAAGCCGAGGGCGTAGCCGGCGTACTGCTCGGTGACCTCCTGGTCGACCTTCATGTAGCCGACCTGGCGGGCGATCGAGGAGTAGACCTCCTTGAGCTCCCCCGAGGTCCCCGCGGTGAAGGCCTTGCCGCCGGAGATGCGGGAGATCTGGGCGAGCTCGGCCGGGTTGACCGGCACCGGCTCGCGGCGTCCCTCGTTCTCGACGTAGCCGTTGGGGGTGCCGTAGGCGATCGTGTAGATGGGGATCTTCTGCCTCTTGGCCTCCTGCGCCGCCTGGTCGGACGGCCGTCCCACGTTCGTGTAGCCGTCGCTGAGCAGCACGATCGCGCCGGGCGCGACGCTCTCGGGGTCGTTCGGGTCGGGCGGGGCCTGCGCCATCGCGTCCAGCGAGGAGTAGATGCCTTCGCCGATGGCCGTGGACGGGGCGACCTGGAGGTTCTCGATGGCGGCCGCCACCACGCCGCGGTCGGTCGTCGGCGGGACGACCACGGCGGACGTGCCGGCGAAGCTCACCAGGGCCACGTTGAAGCCGGTCGGCAGCATCTGCAGGAAGTCCTGCGCTGCCTGCTTGGCCGCGACCAGCCGGTTCGGGGGGACGTCCTCGGCGATCATCGAGCGTGACACGTCGATGGTGACGACGATCGTCGCGCGCTCGCGCGGCACCTCCACCTCACCCTTGGGCTGGGCGAAGGCGACGTTGAGCGCTGCCAGGGCGAGCACCGCGGCGCCGACGGCGACGTGGCGCTTCCAGGCCTGCTGCCTCGGCAGCACCCGCTGCAGGTTCGTGATCTGGTAGGGACGGGCCTTGCGGCGGCGGCGCCACAGCAGGAACAGGTACAGCCCCACCAGAAGCGGGATCATCACCATCCACCACAGCCGCTCGGGCCGCATGAACTCCAGGGGCATCACGGCCACCTCGCTCCCAGCGAGACCGCGGCGAGGGCTGCGACGACGGCGAAGGCGAGCCCGTAGCCCGCCCACAGGGCCGTCGTCTCCTTCTTCACCGGGGTCTGGCCCACCTCGCTGCGGATGTTGTTGTAGACCTTGTTGAGCTGGTCGAGGCTCTCCGCGGAGAACGCCTGGCCGCCCGAGGACTGCGCGATCCCGGTGAGCAGCTCGCGGTCGGGCGCGACGCGCTCCCGCTTGCCGTCGAGATCGACGTAGCCGTTGTCGGTGCCGTAGGCGATGGTGTAGACGGGCACCTGCTGCTTCTTCGCCTCGGCCGCGGCCTGCGCGGGCGAGCGGCCCGCCGTGTTCTGGCCGTCCGAGAGCAGGACGATCGCGCCCGGCGCCGGCGAGGAGTCCGTCCCGCGCGGCGCGAGCTGCAGGGCGTTGAGCGCGGTGTAGATCGACTCGCCCACGGCGGTCGAGTCCTGCACCTTCAGGCTGCTGATCGCCTGCTGGGCCTGCACGCGGTCGGTGGTCGGTGGCAGTCGGACGGACGGGTTGCCGGACAGCCCCACGACCGACACGTTGTACTGGGCGGGCAGCGCCCGCACGAAGCTCAGCGCGGCCTGCTTGGCCGCCTCGAGCCGGGTGGGCTTGACGTCCGTGGCCTCCATCGAGCGCGAGATGTCGATCACCACGACCACGGTGGCCCGCTCCCGCGGCACCATCTCGATGCCGTTGGGTCGCGCCCAGGCGAAGCCGAGCGCCACCAGGGCTGCCAGCGACAGGGCAACGGCGAGGTGCCGGCGCCACTGCGACTGCTTGGGCACCACGCGCGAGAGCACCGCGGTGTTGGTGAACCGCATGCCGGTCTTCTTCTTGCGCAGCACCAGGTAGATGTAGCCGGCCACGAGCAGCGGCACGACGACCAGCACCCACAACCGCTCGGGTGCCAGGAAGCTCGGGAACCAGCCGAAGATCATCGCGTCACCCCGGCCGGCGGCTGGTGCAGCATGCTGGCCGTGCGCCGGTACGCCATGACGAAGCGGGCGATGTCATGCACCCAGTCTCTGTCGGTACGCAACTGGATGTGTGCGGCCCCCGCCCGGCGCAACGCGATCCGGATGCGCTCCCGCTGGGCGGCCGTGGCGGCGTCCATGCGCTCGCGCGCCGCGTCGTCGGAGGTGTTCACGTAGCGCTCGAAGTCGGTCTCCGGGTCGCGGATCAGCAGGTCGCCGACGTCGGCGAACTCCACCTCGTGGCGGTCGACGACCTCGATGGCGAGCACCTGGTTGCGCACGGCGAGCTGCCGCATCGGACGCTCCCACTCCGGCTCGACGTTCGGGTCGAGCTCGAAGTCGCCGGGGGTGAGGAAGTCCGAGACGACCAGGCGCATGCCGCGGCGGCGCTCCGTCCGGGCCATCCGCTGGATGCCCGCGGCGAGCGAGAAGGGTCCGGTGGTGTGGTCGGAGACGATCGGCTCGGCGAGCATCCGGCGCAGCAGGCCGTACAGGGCGGTGCGTCCCGACTGGGCGGGGAACCGCTTGATCTGGTCGGGGCGCATGATCAGCCCGCCGAAGCGGTCGCCCATCTTCTGGCTGAGGAAGCCGATGGTCGCGACCGCAGCGATGCCGAGGTCGCGCTTGGTCACGCCCTCCGTCCCCCAGTTCATCGACGGGGTCACGTCGAGCAGCGCCCAGATCTCCAGCTCCCGGTCGGCGATCGTGTCGCGGACGTGCGGGACGGTGGTCCGGGCGGTCACCGCCCAGTCGATCTTGCGGACGTCGTCCTGGCCCGGCACATAGAGACGGGCGTCGTTGGCCTCCGAGCCGGGGCCGGGCAGCAGCCCCTGGTGGTCCCCGTGGAGGAAGCCCTCGAGCCGACGGACGACGGTGAGCTCGAGCCGCCGCAGCGCCGCCTCCGGCGCCAGCTTGTGCAGCGGGATCGTGGCCGAGCGGGGCTCGTGCAGCACCGACGCCACCGCCGACAGGTCATCGGGCGGTGGCACGAAGCCGGGCTGCAGG
This sequence comes from Propionicimonas sp. T2.31MG-18, assembly GCF_964266745.1. Classification (NCBI taxonomy): domain Bacteria; kingdom Bacillati; phylum Actinomycetota; class Actinomycetes; order Propionibacteriales; family Nocardioidaceae; genus Propionicimonas; species Propionicimonas sp. T2.31MG-18. Next base: position 58,001 of record NZ_CAXWGX010000027.1, on the reverse strand, counting down.
GCCACGGTCAGCTACGGGCTTCCGGAACGTAGCTGTGCGGGACGTGGGACGCCTGGCGCTGCTGGCTGTTCCAGACCGGCGTGGGCGGCGGGACCATGGCCAGGATCCGCTCGATCACCTGGGCCGGGGTGATGTTGTCGGCGACGGCGTCGAAGCCGAGCACGAGCCGATGGCTCATCACGTCCCTCGCAACGGCCTGGACGTCGGTCGGCAGCACGTAGTCGCGTCCGTGGATCAGCGCGAGCGCCCGCGCCGCTGCCACCAGGCCCAGCGTGGCGCGCGGGCTGCAGCCGACCTGGATCACAGGGGTGAGGTCCGGCATGCCGAACTCCTCCGGCGTCCGCGTGGCGAGCACGAGGCGCACGATGTACTCGGCCACCAGGTTGTGCACGAACACGTTGGAGGCCTGCTCCTGGAGTTCGAGCACGATCTCGGGGTTCAGCACCGGGTTGGCCTTCGGGGGACGGACGCTCATCCGGCGAAGGATCTCGAACTCCTCGTTACCGCGCGGGTACGGCACGTCGACCTTCAGCAGGAAGCGGTCGCGCTGGGCCTCCGGCAGCGGGTACACGCCCTCGGACTCGATCGGGTTCTCGGTCGCGATCACGATGAAGGGCTGCGGCACGGGGTAGGTCTGGCCGCCGATGGAGACCTGCTGCTCCGCCATCAGTTCCAGCATCGCCGACTGCACCTTGGCGGGCGCGCGGTTGATCTCGTCCGCGAGCACGAAATTCACGAAGACCGGTCCCAAGGCGATGTCGAACTTCTCCTGGCGCGCGGAGTAGATGCGCGTGCCGACGATGTCGGAGGGCACGAGGTCCGGGGTGAACTGGATGCGGGCGAACTGGCCGCCGACGACGGTGGCGAAGCTGCGCACCGCCAGCGTCTTCGCGACGCCGGGCACGCCTTCGAGCAGGCAGTGGCCCTTCGCGAGCAGCGCCACCATCAGCTGCTCGACCATGTGCTCCTGACCCACGATCACCCGCTGGACCTGGGCGATGGCCTCGCCCAGCACCTTGGCCGCCTTCTGCGGGTCGGACGTGGGTGCGGGCGGCTGGGCCGCTGCGGGCGCAGCGCTGGGCTGGGACGGATCGGTCACGCGAGTTCTCCTGCAGGACACGGACGGCGAGTGCCGCCCACGATACCGGCTGCCACTGTGCGGCCCCGGGTACGCGCGCTGCCGCCACGGCGCACGGTGTCGCGCACAGTGTCGGCGGCGGGCCCCCGGGGTGCTCCGCCGGCGTGCGGCACAATGGGGGGACCGCGGCGCCCGCCCGCGCACACGATGGGACGAGATGAGCACGCCAGCACCGCCGGAGGGGGCCGCCGAGCCGCCGCGGCTGTCGCCGCTGCTCCCGTCCGACCCGCCCAAGGTGGGCGCGTTCTGGCTGGACGCACGGCTGGTGGCCGCCCCGTCGGGAGTGGCCTACGTCGGCCACGACGACCACAACACGCCGACCATGCTCGTCCTGCTGTCGGAGGGCGCCGCCGCCGACGCGGGGGCGCGGGACCGGTTCGCCGGCACCGTCGACAGGATGCACATCGACACCGTGCTGGCCCGCGGCGGCCACGGGCAGGGAGAGGGACGCCTGGGCCTGCGGTACACCGACGACCTGGACGACGATCCCGAGATCGGCGAGGAGACCCCGGCGACGCCGTGGGTGGCGCTGGCCTACGACGCCTCGCCCGGATCGGTCGCTGAGGCGTCCCGGATCCTGGCGGAGGTCGACCTCTCCCGGCTGCCGCTGAAGGGGGCACCCGCGGGGCCCGACTACCAGTTGCACTGGGTCGACCGGACGCGTCCCGGCATCGCGAAGCTGTGGCCGCTGCCGTGGCCGGGACGCCACGACCGGGCCGGCTGGGTGTCGATCCTGGTCTCGTGGCTGCTGATGATGCTCCTGGCGGCCCTCGCCGTCCTGATCGCGATCCTCATCTTCCAGCAGGCCCCGCAGGTGTCCCCGCCGCCGCCGGTGCCGACCAACGGGTCCGGCTCGCCGTCCCCGCAGTCCGGGTCGCCGTCGCCGCAGTCGGGTTCGCCGTCGCCGTCCTCGGCGTCGCCGTCGCCGCAGTCGGGCTCCCCGTCGCCGTCCTCGGCGTCGCCGTCCCCGCAGTCGGGCTCCCCGTCCGGCCCCGGCTCGCCCACGCCGAACTCCCGCCTGTGAGCCCCGCCGGCGGGACGCAGCGTCCGCGGCTGATCGTCACCGACCTCGACGGCACCTTCCTCGCGCCGGACCGCCGGGTGTCGGACACCAACCTCGCCGCCGCGCGGCGCGCCGCCGAGCTCGGCATCCCGTTCCTGGTGGCCACCGGCCGGCCCGTGCGCTGGCTCGATGTGCTCGACGACCTGGCGGAGGCGCACTCGCAGGTGATCGTGAGCAACGGCGGCGCGGTGTTCGACCTCGCCCGCCGCAGCGTGGTGCAGGCGTTCCCCGTCGACCCGCGCGTGGCCCTGGCCGTGACCGCCGACCTCCGGGCGGCCGTGCCCGGCATCACCTTCGGCTTCGAGACCCCCGTCGGCTTCGGCTGCGAGCCCGACTGCCCCACCCGGCAGCGCGGGGAGCCGGGAGTCGTGCAGGGCTCGGTGGAGGACCTCCTCCGCGGCCTCGGCCCGGTGATCAAGGTGCTCGGCTTCCACCCCGAGCTCGGCTCGGACGACCTGTGCGACCTCGCGGAGTCGGTGATCGCGTCGCGGCTGACCCTCACCTACGCGATGGTGTCTGCGAGCTACGGGATGCTCGAGCTCACCGCGCCAGGGGTCACCAAGGCCAGCACGCTCGCGCTGCTGTGCGCCGAGTTGGGCGTCGACGCCGCCGACGTGGTCGCCTTCGGCGACATGCCGAACGACCTCGCGATGCTGTCCTGGGCCGGCCGCGGCTTCGTCGTGGCCAACGGCCACCACAGCCTGCTGCGCGGCGGCTTCGTCGTCGTCCCCGGCAACGACGAGGACGGCGTGGGGCGCACCGTCCTCGACCTGCTCGGCTGACTCGCACCGCGCTTTCCCGAACCGCACCCCCGGGCCGGGCGGAGCAGTTATCGTCTGCTCAGGAGCGGACGCCCCGCGGTCCGCCGGACCAGGAGGTAGCCATGGCCGTCATCACCATCTCGCGACAGCTGGGGAGCCACGGCGCCCGCATCGCCCGGGCCCTGGCGAAGGACCTCGGTTACGCGCTGGTCGACAAGGGAACGATCAACCGGGTCATTCGCCAGTACGGCATCACCCGGCTCGACCGGATCTACGACCACAAGCCCAAGATCTGGGAGCTGTTCAACGAGGACAGCGCACTGACGATCCAGATGATGAACGAGACGATCGCCGCCTTCGCCGCCCAGGGCGACGTGGTCATCCTCGGGCGCGGCGGCTTCCGGGTGCTGCGCGGGCTCTCCGACGTGCTGAACGTGTTCGTCAAGGCCCCGGACGCGGTGCGCGCCAAGCGGATCGGCAAGCGGGACGAGATCGGGGTGGGCGAGGCGGCGGAGATCATCCGCAGCGACGACGAGCTCCGCTCGCGCTTCGTGTCGCTGTTCTACGGGGCCGACTGGGCGGACGAGTCCGCGTTCGACCTGGTCGTCGACACCGGCGAGCTGTCCGACGCGGACGCTGTCGCGAGGATCGCCGCAGAAGCCGCGGCGCTGCCGTCCTACGCCGAGGGGCCGAGCGCGGCCGGCCTCGAGGTCGACGTGGTGCTGCGGGAGACCGTCGAGCAGGAGCTCGCCCGCCTGGCCGGGAAGAAGGCCTGACCTGCCGGGCCGCCGGTCACAGCGCCGGCGGCCCACCCTGGTCGCTGAAGGCCGCCCGCGGGACGAACAGCAACGCGACGGCCGCCACCAGCGCGGTGACGCCGCACACCACCCACACCGTCACATAGCCGCTGAACGAGCCGGCCGTGCCCTGCACCGCGTCCGCCGCGTGGGTGGCCAGCGCGATGCCGAAGACCGCGGACGCGATCGAGCCGCCGACGGTCTTCACCGAGTTGGTCAGTCCCGTGGCCACGCCGGTCTGCCCCATCGGCGCGGCTGCGGCCGCGGCGGCCGGGAGGGCGGCCACCAGGGCGCCCGAGCCGATGCCGGCGATCACCATGTTGGACACCGTCTGGACGTAGGTGGCGTGCAGCGGCAGGAACAGCAGGTAGCCGGTGGCCACCAGCAGGCTCGCGCCGACCAGGGCCCACCGCGGGCTGACCCACTTCGTGACGACGGGCAGCAGCAGCGCGCCGACGACCAGCGCGAGCACGTATGCGCCGATCAGGTAGGAGGTGAGCTCCGTGCTCGCCCCCAGTCCGTAGCCGTAGACGGCGGGGTCGGTGCGGGCGAAGGTGGACAGCGGTGCCTGCGCCCCCAGGACGCTCACCCCGAACAGGCCGGCGGTGAGGAAGACCGGCCACAGCGACGGCGAGGTGAACATCCGCACGTCCACCAGCGGGTCGTCGTGGCGCAGCTCCCAGCGGACGAACGGGACGAACAGCGCCAGGCCGGCGAGGATGGCCAGCCACGCCACCGGGCTGCCCGGGCCGTTCACCCGGAGCAGGAACAGTCCGCCGGTGAGGCCGAGCAGCGCAACGGCGACCAGCACCATGCCGCCGGTGTCGAAGCGCCCGCCGGTCAGTTCTGGCGACTCCTTCACCCCGAACAGGATCACGAAGAAGCAGGCGGTGACCGCGACCGCGGGCACCCACAGCACCACGGACAGGGGCAGGACGCCGACCAGCCGTCCCGCCGAAAGGGCACCGGCGATCACGCCGACCTCCAGCGCGGCGACCAGGGCGCCGGCCGCGCGGCGGGTGATCACCGCCGGGTGCCCGGTCGGGCGGGACCGGGCGAAGATGAGCGCGGTCTCCAGCGGCAGCCACACCACGTAGAACCCCTGGAGCGACCAGGCCAGCAGGAACAGCCAGAAGTTGTCGGTGAGCGGCAGCCCGATGCTGGCCACCGCCGTGAACGCGGTCGACACCAGCAGCATCCGGCGGTGGCCGACCATGTCTCCGAGCTTGGCGAACGCCGGGATGATGATGGCCGCGGCCATGGCCTGGCCGCCCTCGAGCCAGTTCACGTCGGCGTCCGGGACGCCGAGGTGGCGGGCGATGTCGGTGAGCAGCGGGGTGTAGAAGCCCTGGATGATGCCGCTGGTGAACTCGACGAACGCGAGGAAGCCCACCACGACGGCCAGCGTGCCCAGGCGCACGCGTCCCGGGTCGGTGACCGCCGGGACCTCCGGGTGGCCGGCGCTCATGCGGGCAGGCCCTTCAGGAGGGCCCGGTAGCAGCGTTCGCCGCGGACCAGGCTGTCGATCGACACCCGTTCGTCGCGGCCGTGGATGCCCGCACGCTCCTCGCCGGTCATGAACAGCGGCGCGAACCGGTAGACCGCGGGCGTGAACCGGTGCCAGTGGCGGGCGTCGGTGGCGGCCGTGGTCAGGTAGCCAATGGTCGCGACGCCGGGGTAGGCGGCCTCGACGGCGTCGGCGATCAGCGCGAACTGCGGGTTGTCCGACGACGACTCCGGCGTCGGCTCGTCGCCTTCGACCACGCGCACCTCGACCAGGGCGTCGGCGATCACCCTGCGCAGCCGCGCGACCACACCGGCCGTGGTCTCGCCGACGTTCACCCGGATGTTCAGCATCGCGGAGGCCGAGGACGGCAGCACGTTGGCGCTGCTGCCGCCGGCCAGCATGGTCGGGGCAAGGCTGGTGCGGACGAGCGCCGCGCCATCCGCTCCCCCGGCAGCGACGAGCAGCCGGGCCGCCAGCCACGGGTTCGCCGCCGCCAGCCGCCAGGCCCGGGCGTAGCGGGGCTCTGCATGGTCGGCCAGGCGCGACAGCAAGGTGGCCACCGTCCTCGGCATACGGACGTCGAACGGGTTGCGGTTGAGCCGCGCGACGGCGCGGGCCACCCGTCCGACGGCGGTCAGCCCGGAGGGAGCGGACGCGTGGCCCCCTGTCCCCGCGGCGGACAACTCGACGCTCATCACCCCCTTCTCTGCCAGCCCGACCATGGCGAACGTCCCGCGGACACCGGGGAACGGCACATCGGTGACCGCGCCACCCTCGTCCAGCACCATCCACGGGCGCACGCCGCGCTCTCTCAGCGTGGCGGCGATCGCCCTGGCGGTGGCACCGTGGACCTCCTCGTCCGGACCCAGGCACAGCAGCACCCGGCGGGCCGGCGCCCACCCCTGCGCGAGCAGGTTCTCCACCGCCTCCAGCAGCACGCACAGCGCGCCCTTGTCGTCGAGCGCGCCGCGTCCCCAGACCAGGCCGTCGGCCACCCTGCCCTCGAAGGGCGGCACCGACCACTCCCCCTCCTGGCCGGCGACCGGCACCACGTCGTAGTGCGCCATCAGCACGACCGGATCGGCGTCGCCGCCGTTCGCGGGCTCCCAGGAGTACACGAGACCGAACCCGCCGATCCGCTCGGCCGCCAGGTGCGCGTGCACCAGCGGATAGAGGCCGGCGAGGAGGGCGACGAACTCCTCGAACGGCTCCCCGGAGGCGTCGGCCCCGGCGGAGACCGTGGGAACCCGGATCATGGCCGCGAGGCGATCCTCGATGCCCGGGCGCGCCGGCGAGGCGTCAGCCGGGGCGGCGAACGGTACGTGCATGGCCGGGAGCCTATTGCCCGCGCCCAGCCGGCGTCGGCCGTGTCATCGCGGGTGCGGCGCCGGGCGCGCGGCGTAGGGTCGGTCGCGTGCTGAGCGAGACCCTGGGACGCGGCGAGCGCATCGTCTTCTTCGGCGGCGCCGGGGTGTCGACCGAGAGCGGCATCCCCGACTTCCGTTCCGGCGACGGCCTGTACTCGCGGTCCGGCGACACCCGCTACACGCCGGAGGAGGTGCTCAGCCACAGCTTCTTCGTGCGCCACACCGCCGAGTTCTACGCCTACTACCGCAGCCACCTGCTGCACCCGCACGCGCGTCCGAACCCCGCCCACCTGGCGCTCGCCCGCCTGGAGGAGCAGGGACGGCTGACCGCGGTGATCACCCAGAACATCGACGGGCTGCACCAGGCCGCCGGCTCCCGCACGGTGCTCGAGCTGCACGGCAGCGTGCACCGCAACAGCTGCCTGCGCTGCGGCGCCCCGGTGAGCCTGGACGCGATCCTCGCCACGGACGGCGTCCCCACGTGTGCCTGCGGCGGCGTGATCAAGCCCGACGTCGTGCTGTACGAGGAGCCGCTGGACGCCGCGGTGATGGAGTCCGCGATCGAACACCTGGCGCGGGCGGACACCCTGGTCGTCGGCGGGACGTCGCTGGTGGTCTACCCGGCCGCCGGGCTCGTGCACTACTTCGGCGGCCACGAACTCGTTCTGATCAACGCCGAACCGACGGCGCTTGACCACCTCGCGACGCTGGTCGTCCACGCCCCGATCGGCGAGACACTCGGGGCGGCCGTCCCCTGACGGCGGGCCGCCTGTCCCCGACGGCTAGGGGCCCGGGCGGCGGAGCATGTCCCTGCGGCGCCGCTCGTACATGTCACGCTGGAACGGGTTCACCGGCAACCGGTTGACGAGCTTGTCCTGCACGAACAGCGTCAGCCAGCCGGCGAGCATCATCGCCACAAGGTTGATGGCGAGCTGCGCCGCGCTGCCGATGATCTCCTCCGGCACCCAGAAGGCCAGCCCGAGGGCGATGTTGCCCGCGGCCGGCACCGTGGTCACCGAGATGAACACCCCCGACAGGCCGCCCATCCGACCGGAGGTGAGCGAGAGCACACCGGCGATCGCCGCCATCACCGCGACGGCGAAGGACCAGCCGTCGGGGTGGTAGATGAACCGCGTCGCCGGGCGTTCGGACGCGATCAGCGCCGGCTCCACCCAGCCGAACGCCCGCACGACGACCGCGATCAGCGTCGTCACGAGGATCGACACCCCGAAGCCGATCAGCAGCGTGCGGAGCGCGAAGCCGAACAGGGCACGGCGCTTCAGCACCAGCGCCAGCCCCAGCGCGGCGATCGGACCGAACTCCGGGCCGAGCACCATCGCCCCGATCACCAGCACCTGGGAGTCGAGGACGATCGCGATCGCGGCGATCAGGGTGGCCAGCACCATGAAGATCAGGTACGTACCGTTCAGCTCGGAGTCGGAGTAGGCCCGGGCGCCGACCTCCGGCCAGATCACCGAGTCGGCCGCGCTGCCGGGGGTCTGGATCTCGGCGTCCAGTGCCGCCTTCGACAGCCAGGTCTCGACCGGGTCGATGTGGAGCGTCCCGCGTCGGGCCACCCCGAGGTCGCGCAGGCGGGTGATCACCGGGTTCGCGTGCTCGCGCGCCACGTCCGCGTGCACGATGTCGCCCTTGGGCAGGAGGGAGGCGCCCCGCATCACCGCGAGGCTGCTCACGCTCGGCTCGGTGGACAGCACGAGCACCACGTCCTCGGTGAGGTCTGCGGGGATGGCCAGGCGCAGCTGCAACATGCGCTCATGGTGACGCACGCCCGGCCCGGCGAACAGCCCCCGGGCGACCGTCGATGGGCAAGGCTCTCCCTCCGCCGCCGCGCGGGCGGTGTGTCAGGATGAGCGGCATGGCGGCCCCGGGCAGCCAGCAGGTGACCATCGACGGGCACACGCTGGCGCTGACCAACCTCGACAAGGTGCTCTACCCTGCCACGGGTACCACGAAGGGCGAGGTGATCGCCTACTACGCCGAGGTCGCCCGCGTCCTGCTGCCCCACCTGTGGCAGCGCGCCATCACCCGCAAGCGCTGGCCGGACGGCGTGGGCGCCGAGGGCGAGCACCCGAACGTGTTCTTCGCCAAGAACCTGCCGCGCGGCACTCCGGACTGGGTGCGCCGCTACCCGATCCAGCACTCCGACGGGACCAACGAGTACCCGGTCGCCGGCGACGTGGCCACGCTCGTGTGGCTGGCGCAACTGGCCGCGCTGGAACTGCACGTGCCGCAGTGGCGGTTCGCCGCCGACGGCACTCCCCTGCCGCCCGACCGGCTGGTGCTCGACCTCGACCCCGGTGAGGGCGTGGACCTGGCCGGGTGCGCCGAGGTGGCCGGCTGGGTGCGTGAGGTGCTCGAGGGGGCCGGGATGACCAGCTACCCGGTGACGTCCGGCAGCAAGGGCATCCACCTGTACGCGCGGCTGGACGGCACGCTGAGCACCGCACAGGCCTCCGACCTGGCCCGCGAGCTCGCGCAGTCGCTCCAGGCGCAGCACCCCGACCGCGTGACCGCTGTCATGCGCCGCGCCGACCGCGCCGGCAAGGTGTTCCTCGACTGGAGCCAGAACAACGGCAACAAGACCACGATCACGCCGTACTCGCTGCGCGGCCGGACCCGCCCCACCGTGGCGGCGCCGCGCACCTGGGAGGAGCTCGCCGACCCCGCCCTGCGCCACCTCGAGCTCGCCGAGGTGCTCGCCCGGGTGGCCGCCGACGGCGACCTGATCGCCGGACTGGACCCGGACGTCCCCGGGCCGTCCCCCGCGAGCGACCGGCTGGCGACGTACCGGAGCATGCGGGATCCCGGACGGACGCCCGAGCCGGTCCCCGCTGCGCCCCCGCCGTCCTCGGACGGGCGGTCGTTCGTGGTCCAGGAGCACCACGCGCGCCGCCTGCACTACGACTTCCGGCTGGAGCGCGACGGTGTGCTGGTCAGCTGGGCGGTGCCGAAGGGCCCGCCGACCGACCCCCGGAGGAACCACCTGGCGGTGCCGACGGAGGACCACCCGCTGGAGTACGGCGTCTTCGAGGGCACGATCCCTGCCGGGGAGTACGGCGGCGGCACCGTGACGATCTGGGACGCCGGCACCTACGACCTCGAGAAATGGCGCGAGGGCGAGGTGATCGTCACCCTGCACGGGCGCCCCGACGGCGGGCTGGGCGGCGTCCCGGCGAAGTTCGCCCTGATCCGGACCGGCAAGGACTGGCTCATGCACCGGATGGCGATCAGGGACGCCGCCGCCCCTGAGCCGCCGAGCCCGGCACCCGCGCCGTCGTCCTCTCCCGCCACCGCACCCGCGGAGCCGCCGGAGGTCGTCGAGCCGATGCTCGCCACGCTGGCCACCCCCGCCGACATCGGCCGTCCCGAGGACTGGCACTTCGAGATGAAGTGGGACGGCGTGCGCGTCATCGCGCACGTGGACGACGGGCGCGTCCGGCTGACGAGCAGGAGGGGGCGCGACGAGACCGTCCGCTACCCGGACCTGCTGGCCGACCTCGCCGCCCTGGGGTGCCGCAACGCCGTCCTCGACGGCGAGATCGTCGTGCTCGACCCCGGCGGCGCACCGAGCTTCGGGCTGCTCCAGCCGCGGATCAACCTGACCCGCCCGGCCGACATCGCCGCCGCGGCCGCCCAGGCGCCGGCCCAGCTGCTGCTGTTCGACGTCCTTCGCCTCGACGACGAGGCGCTCATGCGGCGTCCCTACGAGGAGCGGCGACAGCTGTTGGAGGGCCTGCACCCGGCGTCCGGCTCGCGCGTCCAGGTGCCCCCGGAGTTCGAGGGAGACCTGGAGGCGGCCCTCGACGCCAGCGAGGCGTTCCGGCTGGAGGGCGTGGTGGCCAAGCGGCGGGGCTCGGTGTACCAGCCCGGCGCCCGCGCCCGCACCTGGCTGAAGATCAAGCACCGGCGCAGCCAGTCGGTGGTGGTCGGCGGGTGGCGTCCCGGGCAGGGCAACCGGCACGGGACGGTCGGCTCGCTGCTGCTGGGCGTCCCCGACGGCGACCGGCTCCGGTACGTGGGGCGGGCGGGGTCGGGCTTCTCCGACGCGGGACTCGCCGAGGCGGATCGCCTGCTGGCCCCGCTGGCGCGGGCCACCTCGCCGTTCGAGGACGTCCCGCCCGAGGACGCACGGGACGCGCACTGGGTGGAGCCGTCGCTCGTGGGCGAGGTGTACTACACCGAGGTGACCGGGCCCGGGCGGCTGCGCCACCCCGTGTGGAAGGGATGGCGACCCGACCAGGCGCCCGACAGCGTGGTGTGGGAGACGCCCGGGACGCACCGTTGACGACCGACCGCAGGGCAGGAGGATGGCGATGACCGAGATGTACGACGCGCTGGACGTGGCCCACCGCAGGGCCGTCGAGTGGCTGGACTCGCTCCCCGGCCGGAGGGTGCCCCCGTCGGCCACCAGCGAGGAGGTGGCCGCTGCGCTCGGGGACCTGCCCGAGGGCCCGCGTCCGGCCACGGAGGTCGTCCAGCTGCTCGCCGACGCGGCCGAGCCGGGGCTGACGGCGATCCCGTCCGGGCGCTGGTTCGGGATGGTGATGGGCGGGACGCTCCCCGCCGCGCTGGCCGCGGACTGGCTGGTCAGCGCCTGGGACCAGAACAGCGCGCTGCGGGCGGTCACCCCGGCGACCGTCGCGATCGAACAGGTGGCCGACCGCTGGCTGCTCGACCTCCTGGGCCTGCCGGCCGGCAGCGGCGTCGGAATGGTGACCGGCGCGACGATGGCCAACGCGACCTGCCTGGCCACCGCGCGCGACACCGTGCTGCGTCGGGTCGGCTGGGACGTGGCCGAGCGCGGGCTCGTCGCCTCGCCGGGCGTCCGCATACTCGTGGGGGCCGAGCGGCACGACTCGATCGACAAGGGGCTGCGCCTGCTCGGACTCGGGCGTCCCGAGCCGGTCGCCGCAGACGACCAGGGCCGGATCCGGGTGGACGCGTTGGAGGCGGCCCTGGCCGGCGGGGACGACCGGCCGACGATCGTGGTGCTCCAGGCCGGCAACCTGCACTCGGGGGCCTTCGACGACGTCGCGTCCGCGGTGCCGGTCGCCCACCGGGCGGGCGCCTGGGTGCACGTGGATGGCGCGTTCGGGCTCTTCGCGGCCGCGTCCCCGGCCCTGCGCCACCTGACCGCGGGCCTGGCCCTCGCCGACTCGTGGGCCACCGACGCCCACAAGACGCTCAACGTGCCCTACGACTGCGGGATCGCGATCGTCGCCGACGACACGGCGATGCGGGCGACCATGGGCATGCACGGCGACTACCTGATCCAGGACAGCGCCGGCGAGCCACTGGACCGGGTGCCCGAGATGTCGCGCCGTGCCCGGGCGACCACCGTGTGGGCGGCGCTCGCGTCCCTGGGACGCAGCGGCGTGGCCGACCTCGTCGAGCGGTACTGCCGCCACGCCCGGATGTTCGCCGACGGCATCGCCACCATCCCGGGCGGCGAGGTGCTGCACGACGTGGTGTTCACCCAGGTGTGCGCGCGGTTCGGCAGCGACGAGCACACCCGGGAGGTGGTGCGGCGCATGCTCGAGGATGGGACGGCGTGGACGACCGGCTCGCGGTGGCATGATCAGTCTGTGCTGCGGGTTGCCCTGTGCAACTGGTCGACCACCGACGACGACGTCGCGAAGACCCTGGCGGCACTTCGGCGGGCGGCAGCCTGAGGGGGTGTGCATGGAGGTGGTGGCCGCGGTGTTCACCGACGGCGAGCGGGTGCTCGCCTGCCGGCGCCGCAGCGGGCTCGCCGCGGGCGGCCTGTGGGAGCTCCCCGGAGGGAAGCTCGAACCCGGTGAGGACGCGGCGTCCGCGCTGGAACGGGAGATCTCCGAGGAACTCGGCGTCGAGATCGAGGTCGGGGAGCTGCTCGACCGCAGCGCCACCGTCGTGGACGGAGAAACCCTCACGCTGTCCTGCTACTTCGTCCGGCCGCTCGGCGAACTGCCCGTCCGGAGCACCGACCACGACCAGCTCTGCTGGTTCCAGCGCGAGCGACTCGTCTGGCTCATCTGGGCGCCGCCCGACCTGGCCGCCGTGCGCCGGCTGGCGTTCGCCTGCCCGGACCGCCCCTGAGCCGTCCCGGCTGGCCCGTCCCGCCGCCCCCGGCCACACTGGGGGCATGGCGCTGTTCCGACGTTCCCGTCCCGACGACCCCGACCTGGCCGCCCTGGTGGGCCGCCGACGCGTGCTCGCGTCCGGCAGCAGCGCCGAGGGGCCCGTGCTCGGCCTCGCCGACGCCCTGGTGCATCCCGGTGCCGGCGGCTGGCACGAGGTGTCCTGGCACGAGATCGAGCACGGCGGCTGGGACCACGCGTCCCGCACCCTGCGCTGGACCCGCACCGACGGCGGGACGGGTTCCGTCGTGCTCACCGACACCGGCCACCTGCCGGACCTGTTCAACGAGCGGGTGACCGCCAGCATCGCCTGCGTCCGCACGGTCGACCTCGACGGCACCGGACAGGCCGTGATCACCGCCCGCAGGGACCTCGGGAACCCGGACGGTCCGCTGGTCTGGCGAGTGGCTCCTGGCAAGGGCGTTCAGCCCGGGCAGGTGGATGCCGACCCGCGGGTCGCGCTCGAGCTGGCGCGGCTCCGCGCCGAATACGCCTGAGCCGGAAGTTCTGGTAACGTACCGACTCGCGCCCAGCGCGATCCCCTGTAGCTCAATTGGCAGAGCGTCGGACTGTTAATCCGTAGGTTCCTGGTTCGAGTCCAGGCGGGGGAGCTTCCCATGTCGGGCTGCCGGCCCGGGAGACACGACTGACAGTCGAGGGAGCTCATCCCCCTCGGGCGGGATGCGGGCCACCAGCGCCCCGGCGCGTTGCGGCCGGAGCTCAACGGGGCAGCGGTGCACGAACAACCGTGATTGCAGCCGACAGGCGCTTCGCCCGAGGATCTCCGGACGCCTCGAGGACACCGGAGGCGGCGCATGCTCTTCCTCGCAGCTCCAACGGCCATCCTCGGTCGGGGCGGCCGAAGTTGGAATCGGGACCGGACGGCTCTCCGGGAGATGGCAGTCAGGCGGTCTGGGCCAGGTAGTGCTGGATGCGTTTGTTCGTGGCGCGGTGATTGGCGTAGGCGAAGGCGATGCTGCCCAGCCCGGAAGCGACGAGGTAGCCGCCGATCGAGTAGCGCAGCAAGCGAGCGCCGAGCAGGGGCCAGATGAGCAGGGCGAGCGCGATGGCCAGCGAGAGCAGCGCGTCGAGCACGAGCACCCAGCGTCGTCCCGGGGTGCGCGATGCCTTGATCGCGACCATCAAGAGCGCGACTCCGCGTACTCCTGCACCGATCATGATGATCCACGCCACCAGTCGGATGGCGAAGAGGCTCCCGGCGAGCAGGCCGAGGGCGAACAGGACCTCGAAGGCGCCGACGATTCCCCACATGAGCCAGCCCTGGTGGCGTCGTTTCAGCCCGACGGCGCCGACCAGGGTCTGGACGCCGGTGATGCCAATCCAGACGGCCATGACCGCGGCCACCAGTTCGACCGGGATCGGGGCGGGCCACAGCAACAAGGGCAGGCCGAGGAGTGCCTGGAAGCCGCCGCTGATCAGCAGCCTGGTATTCAGGCCCCGGAGCTTCGCGGTGATCGGGTCCCTTCGGGCGGGTCGGCGCGGGTCGGGGTTCGTGGTCAGCGGCGGCAGCGGAACCCCGCGCACCGCGGCAGCAACCAGTTCGGCGCTGAACTCCGGATGGGAGATCCCCGGGGTGCTGTCGACCCTGACCAGGCCAGGTTCGGACTGGGCCCTGGCCGCGAGCCAGCCGGGCACCTCGCTCGACGGCCCGGGAAGCAAGAACCTCATCGGGGTCGCCATCCGGGAGAGCACGCCGACGATCGGAGTCGACACCAGGGCGTCCATCGACCGGACCGCGGGAACCACCTCCCGCTCCAGCCGTTCGTTGCCGATCCGTTGCATTCGCTCGTCCCGCGCGTTGGCCATCAGCGTGTCCCGCGAGGCCAGCAGCCGGGCCAACGCCGGGCTCGGATCCGCACCGCTCTGGTCGGGTAACAGCGGCGAGATCGCCACCACCCCGCTGACCGCGTGCGGAGCGACCGCAGCGCAGGCGAGCGCCACGTCGGCGCCGAAGCCGACGCCGACCACCTGGAATCGCTGTCCACCGAACAGTCTCTCCGCCGTGGAAAGGACGGCGGCCGCGTGGTCCTCCGGGGTGTAGCGGCTGGTCAGCGGCGCCGGGGAATCACCGAACCCGAGCAGGTCGAGGACGGCCACGTCGTGATCGGCGGCCAAGTCCTCGGCAACCCCCTCGCAGCTATGCCACGTCTCCTGCAGGTCCGGCAGCAGCACCAGGGGCGCCCCCGTGCCTGTCCGCAGCCCGACATTCAGGCTGTCGATCTCGTCCCGGAGGACCTCGACGGCAACCCGTTCGGGGGTGCTGCGGACCAGCAGGTGGTCAGCGGTCAGGCCCATGATCCGGCGGACCTCGAGATCGGGCTTGATCCGCTGCAAAGCGAGCGTCTGGTCCGGGCGCACGATCGGATCCCGAACCCCGAGGGCGAACACCGTCGGCATGGTCAGCTTCGGGAGGTCCTGCAGGATCGTGGCCTGCGAGATCGTGTTCTGCAGGGTGCGGGCCATGATGTCCCAGTGCTGGGAGATGTCCCCGGTCCGCATGAAGTCCTGCGCGAACGTCCTCAGCCGGCCGGCCGCCAGCTCATATACCGGCGTGTCGCGGTCCTTCTGCCGACCGACGACCTTCCACAACCAGGAGAACAGCAACGCCTGGGCGTACTCCATCCCGAAGCCACGCCGGTCATAGGCCTCCGGCGGCAGGTAGAACGGCGTCGACAGCAGGAACAAGCGACGCAGCTTCTCCGGGTACGTGGCGGCGTAACGCAACGCGATATCCCCACCCAGCGAGTAGCCGAACAGCAGGAACCGGTTGGTGATCCCCAGATCGGCCAGCGTCTGGTCCAACACCTGCGCCTGCTCGTCGGTCGAGTACTCGATGTCCAGGGGCTTGGGCGAGTCACCGAAGCCCAGCAGGTCGGGCGCGATCAACCGATGGCCAGAACCCAGCGCATCGATCAGGCCCCGCAGGTCGTCGGCGTTGGAGTTGATCCCGTGCAACAGCACGATCACCGGACCCTCGCCCTCATCGATCCGAACATGCAGCCTGAGGTCGGCGAGATCAGTCGGCATTTGAGACTCCTCCTCAGCGTCAAGGACGCGTCATGGGGCTACTTTGTCACCCAGTCGCGCTCTGCGTGCCGAACTCCTCGGGTCGGGCTCCGGTTCAGGGGTGGGGCAACGAATCGGTCGCGGGTTGGCCTCGGGACGTGGCGCCGGGCCGACCCCCTCAAGGAGTGGGACTTGCGAGCAGTGGGAGACGGCTCGCCAACGGTCCCGAACGACTCGCCGGCGGACGCGAAGGCCGCGGCCTCCTCGTCCGCCGGCGGGGCGGGTTCAGCAGGCTCTGTTCAGGCGAGAGCCTTCGCCTTGAGCGCGTCGTACTCGGCCTGGGTGATTGCGCCGGAGTCGAGGAGGGCCTTCGCTGAGGCGATCTGGTCGGCCGGGCTGCTGGCCGAGCCCGCGGCCTGCCGGATGTAGCGGTCCTGGGCGGCCCGCATGTCAGCCGCAGCGGCCATCTGGCGCTCGGTCATGCTCTTGCCCCGGGCGATCAGGTAGATCAGCCCGCCGATCCAGGGCAGCAGGATCAACACGACCGACCAGCCGGCCTTCCCCCAGCCGCTCAGGGTGGGATCGCGGAACAGGTCGACGATGCACTGGAACCAGATCATCACTGCCGAGATCCAGATAAAGAACCAGAAGCTCCACAGCATGAAATCAAAGATGTTGGTGAACACTGCCGTCCCTTTCGCTGAGCGAATCTGTTGCAGTCCCGGGCGGGCTCATGAATGAACCGAAATACGGCGAACCGACCGGTTCGGGAGATTAGGATCTGCTCCCTGGCCGGGTTTGGCGCATTCAGCCCAACCGAGGCTGCTTCTCAGCCTAGGCGTCGGGGGTCGCTGCGCGCAGAAATTGGGCCCAACTGGTCGACGCCACGGACGGGGCTCGACGATGGCTTCGGGCGCGGCGACCAGCGCCACTCACCGTTTGATCCCTACTCCCGGCGAAGAGGCAGCCGGACCCGGATCTGGAACACGTCGGTGGTGAGGGCGAGTCCTGCGGCGACGCCGACCGCGACGGCGAGGGAGGTGACGGTCGCGGCCCGAGGGTCGCGACACCTGCGGCGGTCTGGCGGTCGGCAAGGGCGAGCATCCCCTGGCACAAGGTGAATCCGGGTACCAGGGGCAGGATCGCGACCCCGGTGTAGACACTGGTTGCCGAGTCCCGCAGCCGTGCGGTGAGCGCGCCAACAGCCCCGACGCACGCGGCTACGACGGCGTAGGCGAACCAGCCCGACACGGTGCCGAGCTGAGAACCGAGGCTGGCAACGACCCAGCCTCCGGCGCGGATTGCGACTGCTGGCAGCAGTTGGGCCTTCGGCATGCCCCGGAAACGTGCTCCGGTTCACCGCGGTCCGGGTCGAATCAGCCGCCGATACCGCCCGCTGGCATGGCGTCAGCGAACGCGTCCTGGTGAGCGAGTACGGCCGCAGCATCGCCTTCTTCCACAACCTGATCGGCAGCCTCGAATCACTGTGAAGTCTCGGCCTGGCCGGGGTCCGACATCGAAGGAGTGAATCATGGCTGACTAATCGCAGATTCCGCAGCGGAGCCAGGAGTACCCGGCGACGGATCGAGCCAGAGACCTGGTCCGCTCCTCGATGGCGATCGACACGCTCTACTCGGGCATTTGGCCCACCCAGTGGTCCTCGCCCGAGGCTCCGGAGTTCCACCACGAGAGGGATCGCCTGATTGAGGCAGGATTCAAGGCAATCGAGGCATGCACCGCCGACATCGACACGGCAGTGACCGGGCCGGCTGGGCATCTTCTTCACCAACCAGTGGAACTCGATCTTCGAGGGAGACCCCGACCGGGTCGCGTTCTGGCGCGAACTCGGCTACGGCTACTGCTTACTCGCCTACTCGCCTACAACGGCCGCAACCCCTACGGCGACGGGTGCTTCGAGCCCGACAACGGGCATCCGCCCCACACGTCACCAGGCCGAGGACCATCCAAAGGTTCTGATCATTGCTCCGGCCCGATGAAAGATCGAGAGTAGGCTCAGGCACAGTCGAGGTCCTCGGTGGAGGGGTGCTTGGTCGTTCCTGATCCTGAGGGCTCGACCCCCTACCTCACCCCAACCAGCTCACCGCGGCGTGTCGCCCAGACCCACCGCAAGTAAGAAGAGCCATTAAACCCGAGTAGAACCTGGCACTGATCATGAGCGGGAAGATCTGAAGCGACACGATCAAGTAACCAAGCTCACGAAAGGAAGGGAGACGACCATGGAAACACTGCTCATCACGAATGCCTGCATTTTCGACGGCAATAGCGACACCCTCACCGCGCCCATGAGCGTGCTGGTGGAGGGCGACAAGATTACCAAAATTGCCACGACCATCCGGGCACCGAAGGGCGCAATGGTCATCGACGCCACGGGGCGCACCCTGACGCCCGGCTTCATCGATGCCCACGTGCACATTTCCATGCAGGTCGACTTCCGCGAGGTGTCGGCGATCGATGAGTACTACTTCGCGTTCGTGCAGCAGGATGAAGCGCTCAAGATGCTGATGCGGGGCTTCACCACGGCCCGCGACACGGGCGGCAACACGTTCTCGCTCAAACGGGCGATCGACGAGGGCCGCTTCCCGGGCCCACGGCTCTATCCATCTGGTGCCGTGATCTGCCAGACAGGCGGTCACGTCGATTACCGCACGCCCAACGCGATCCCGCGCCCCCGTGCCACGGATCCGGAGACGATGGTGCGAGTAGGGCATGCCGTCGTCGCGGACGGGGAAGCGGAAATGCTGATCGCTGCTCGAGAGCAACTGCGCAGGGGGGCGACACAGGTCAAGATCACGGCCGGTGGTGGCGCCGCCTCACCGGCTGACCCGCTGGACACCGTGCAATTCACCCCGTGGGAAGTCCGTGCCGTGGTTCGTGCGGCGCAAAACTGGCATACCTACGTGGCCGCGCATGTCTACAACAACGAAGGAATACGTATGTGCGTGGAGAACGGCGTCGAGTCGATCGAGCACGCCAACTTCATCGACGAACCGACGCTCGATCTGATTATTGCCAAAGGTGTCTGGCTCAGCGTGCAGACCCTGGTGTTCGTGAACACACCCGCCGGCATGAACGAGGGACAGATAGCACGATTCAAAGAAGCAGCTACAGGTCTCGACAACATGTTCAAGCTGATCAAGGCCAAGGGTTATAGACGCGTTGCATTTGGCACAGATATAATCGGCGACTCGGCATTGCTGGCGCGGCAGGGCGAGGAGTTTACCAACCGCGCGAAGTGGTTCAGCAACTCCGAGGTCCTGCGGCAAGCGACTTCCGCGAATGCGGAGTTGTTGGCAATGAGCGGACCGCGTAATCCTTACCCCGGAAAGTTGGGCGTGATTGAAGAGGGCGCCTACGCGGACCTGTTGCTGGTCAACGGCGATCCGTTGAAGGACATCTCCATCCTCACCAGGCCGGAGGAGAACCTCGCCCTGATCATGAAGGACGGGAAGATCTACAAGAACAAGGTGAATTAACTGCACTTGCCAGGCGGGCGGTACGGCGAGACGACAGTCCGCCCGTCTCCGTGGTTGCCGTGCAGACAGGTGCGACGCAGTCGGAGGTCTCTGAGTCGTGGCGAGCCTGGGCGCTTCAGTCTGTCAACGCTGGGAGGATCTGCTGCCCCGGACAACGGGGCTTGCCTTGACGACGCCTATGCGGACCTCTCGCCGAGTCAACTCGCGGACCTCTCGATGCTGGCGCGCGTGTCGTGGCTCCTGAGTAAGAGGACGAGCCGACGCCGAAGGGGGCATGGAGCGGGAAGTGCCGCTTCTGGTGGTGTGGCCCGAGGTAACCCGCCTGCCAGCGGCCCGAGGCACGCTTCCTCAGCCTGCCGAAGCTCCTTCTGCTCGCCACCACAGCCCGTTCTCCCTGCCGATATGGGCAACATATGGGCGACATAGTAGGCGACTTCGGGCAATGTGTGGCGACTTCTGTAACGACGCTACTCCCCCTGATGTTCCCTATTCATCCTAGTCACCACGCTCAATCGGCCGCTTCATACAGACAGGGGAGGTCGATCCCGAGTCTGGTTCGAGTCCAGGCGGGCGAGCCATTCGTGTGTTGCGGCTGACCGCGTGTGTCGCCACTGACCAGCCGAAGCCGCTGTCGGTCGCTGGAGGTCGTGTCGACGGAGAAGCCGTTCCGCCGTGCCGATGACCGGGGCCGAACGCTTCGGCATCGACCACGTCGGGTTCGCCGGCGACGACGTCCCCGCCTACCCGCCGCGGGTCACTGTGCCCGGTCCGGCTCCCGCCGGCGCGGGAGTGATCTTGCGGACCAGCAGGCTCAGTCCGAGGGCGAGTGCCGCGCCGACGGCGGTGTCGAGTGTGCGGGCGATGCCCCAGGAGAGGTACTGCCCCTGAGGTGCGCCATAGATGGTGACCACCATGACCGCCCCGGCCGCCACCGAGAGCAGGTAGGAGCGCTTCAGATAGGCGATCGCCGGCACGATGGCCGCGATCCCGAGCGCGTACGACAGCGGCCCGGGGAGCAGGCCGAGGACGAGCACGCCGGCGAACCCGATGATCGTGCCGATCACCCGCAGCAGTGACCGCTTGACTGTCTCCGGGTGCACCGGCTGGTACACCATCATGAAGGTGAGCAGCACCCACACCGGCATCTGGAAGCCCGGAGATACCGAGTGCCAGAACGTGAGCGCCGCCATCACCACGGCAGCGAGAACCGGGCCGATCACCTCCCGCCAGGACCACGGCGCAGAAGGAGGGCCCGCTTCGCCCATCGTCGCGTCGTTCGGTGGTGCCTCCAGCGGGGCAGCGCCTGAGGCGGCCCGCGTCGTGCGGCGAAGCATCGTGACCAACGCGACGACGAGCATCCCGACCGCCACGGCCGCCAGCGCGAACAGCAGCGAGATCCCCCACCCCGCGCCAGGCACTGCCGTCACCACCGCGATGAGGTAGACCAACATCAGGGTCGGGCCCACTGACTGTGACGGCTGCCACCGGCTCGGAACCGAGACCCACAGCGACACGGCGGCAAACCCGAGCGCCGCCGTCAGCGGGGATGAGGCGAACAGACTGGCCGCCACCACCAGGCCGACCGTGATCAGGCTCAGCGCGAGCCCCGCGCGCCAGCCGGCGGCCAACCCGCCGACGACCGCGATCAGGAACGGAAGGATGGTGAACACAGCCCGCTCCGGGTCGCCGAAGGCAGACGCCAACGCCACGCCTCCGGCCAGCAGGACCACCACCAGCACCGATAGACCCCAGTCACCTTCCAGCTCCGGGTCCCTGATCAGGTCATGCAACGATCGGGGTCTGCCTGTGGGGTGATCGGCGCTCTGCATTGTGCGTCCCTCCCCTGGGGGCGATCGACCGACTGGCTGGAGGATGGGTCGTGATCGAACATCGGCTCGCCACCACCAGGTCCGCGGGTCGACCGATCCTCGTCCTGCGTTGGACTTCCTCCTCGAAGAGCAGGCTCACCCGCTTCACCGGAAGCATAGGGCGAGTACGGCCGCGTGGGCGCGCTCCCCGAGCGGGAAGGAGGGTCAGCTCTCGGTTCCGGCCCCCCTGCGAGCGCGGGCCGGGGCGAGGGCAGCCTGGGGACTCACCGGATTCGGGCCGGCGCTCCTGCGGCGCTTGAGGGCCTTGTCGAGTTCGATGACGGCGGGGGTGATCGCGGCGAGTGCGGTGCACAGGAGCCACTCCCTCAGCGTGAGCCCGGTTGTCAGCAGCGCGGTCTGGAGGAATCCGAGTTCGGTCGCGAGCACGGTCAGCACCAGCGGGATCGCTGCCAGCCGGAACGCGGCCTTGACCGGGCCGACGAACCCGGGCTCGCGGAGCCGGCGTAGCGAGATCCCACTCAACACGCTGGCGAACGCGACGATCACCGCGGTCATCGTCATCGAGACGCTCGGGGCGTCCGGTCGCGGCTGATCTGGTCCGGCGATGAGCGGGATGAGCGCCGTGACGAAGATCACGAACCCGTACAACAGCCACCTCAGCACCGAGCTGGTGTTGGCAATGGTTACCTTCGGGTCCCGTGGCGGGCGGCTCATGATCCCCTCCCCGACGGGATCTCCGATGATGATGAAGACCGGGACCGAGGCGACGAAGAAGTTGAGGAACAACACCATCAGCGGGGACATCGCGACCCCGTCGTTGATCCCGAACAGGCTCGCGACCAGGAAGAGCAGAACGAGTGCGATCAGTTGGGACATCTGGTAGTTGATGTAACCCAGGATCTTCTCGTAGACCCCGCGTCCGAGTTGGACGGCATGGACGAGGGTGCCGAAGTTGTCGTCGGTGAGGATCATCTTTCCGGCCTGCTTGGTGACCTCGCTGCCCGATCCCATCGCAACTCCGATGTCGGCCTGTTTCAGCGCTGCGGCGTCGTTGACCGCATCCCCGGTCATGGCGACGATCTGACCGCGCGACTGCATCAGCTGGACCAGCCGGAGCTTGTCCTGCGGCGAGACGCGACCGAACACGTGGATCTGATCGAGCCGGTCGAGAACCTCCCCGTCGGAGAGCGCCCGGAACTCGGTCCCGCTGATGGCGCCTGCCCCCAGCCCGAGTTCCTCGCCGATGGCGGCGGCGGTGACCGCGTGGTCACCGGTGATCATCCGCACCTGGATGCCGGCGGCGTGCGCCAGGCGCACGGCCTCCTTGGCCGAGGGGCGGAGGGGGTCGATGATCCCGACCAGACCGATGAAGTCGAGCCCCTGGACAGCGGACATCGGGTCACCCAGCACCGCGGCCCGATCCGCAGGGTCGACCTCCTTCATGGCGAAGGCGAGGACCCGAAGCCCCTTCCCGCCCATCTCTGCGTTGGCCCGGGCAATGCCGTCGGCCTGGCTGTCCATCGGGGCGGAGGTCCCGTCGGAGCGCCGAGCCGTCGCGCTGCGTCCGAGCACGACGTCGGGGGCACCCTTGACGAGCATCACCGTGCGGGGGGTGCCGTCCAGGTTCACGTCATGCACGGTCGCCATGAACTTGTAGTCGGAGTCGAAGGGCACTTCGGCGACCCGCGGGTACTCGCGCCGCGTGGGCTCGGCGTCGACGCCCACCTTCGCCGCAAGCACCACCAGGGCCGCTTCGGTCGGGTCACCGACGACCTCGCCGTCATCGGAGACGGTGGCGTCGCTGGCGAGGGCGAGGCCCAGGCTCAGCCGGGTGAAGTCGGGGACGTCCTCGCCCGCGACGTGGAGGATCTCGCCAGTCTTGCGGTAGCCCTCACCCGTGATCGTGTACCAGTGGCCGAGGTAGAACAGCGTGGAAGCCATCATCTCGTTCAAGGTGAGCGTGCCGGTCTTGTCGGTGTTGATCGCCGAGGTGGACCCGAGCGTCTCCACGTCGGGCAGGCTCTTCACCACAGCCTTCGCCTCGGCGAGCTCGCCGGCACCGTAGGACAACATCATCTGTACGAAGGTCGGCAGGCCGGTCGGGATCGCCGACAGCGCCATGGCCACGCCCAGCAGCAGCACGTCCTCCACGCCCTGGCCCCGACCCAGACCCACCATGACGATCACGGCGACCGCACCCCAGGCAAGCAGGCCGATTACCCGGGTGAGGCTGTTCAGTTCCTTCTGGAGGGGCGACTTCACCGCCTTCACACTGGTGAGCATGTCTGCGATGCGCCCGACCTCGGTGCTCATTCCGGTCGTGGTGACAACCATCGAGCCTGTACCGCGGGTCACCGCGGTGTTCTGGAACAGCATGTTGGCCCTGTCGCCCAGCGACACATCGCCACCGCCGAGGGTCGCGACCGACTTGCCCACCGGTGCACTCTCGCCGGTCAGGGCGGCCTCCTGCGTCTCCAGCGTCGCGGCCCGCAGGATCCGGCCGTCAGCCGGGACGATGTCCCCGGACTCGAGCTGGACCAGGTCCCCCGGCACCACCGAGGTGGCGGCGATCAGTTGGAGCGCGCCGTCGCGGACAACCCGCGCCTGCGGCACCTGCATCCTGGAGAGCGCGTCGATGCTCGCCCGGGCGGCCAGCTCCTGGCGAGTGCCGAGGACAAGGTTCAGCACCACCAGCAGGGCGACAAGAATGGCGGTGGACTGCTGGGCAATCACCAGGCTGACCACACCCACGGCCAGCAGCATCAGGTTCATCGGGTCGGCGAGCTGTGCCAACCCGATCTTCCACGCGGACGGCGGCGGATCGGAGCGGAGCTCATTGGGGCCGATGTCGGCCAGGCGCCTGTCGGCCTCCTGCTGGCTCAATCCCCGATCGGGGTCGGAGGCCAGCGCGGACAGGACGGCGGGGACCTCCATGGTCCAGGGGCTCTGCAGGTTGCCGGGCGAAGTGCTCGACGGGTCGGCGTTGCTCATGGTTGATTCTCCAGCGGTTCGACAACGTTCGCGGTGGGAGCCTGACTGACTCAGAGCGGGACGCCGGTGCCGGGTCAGCGGGGCCCGAAGCGGAACGCCCGGACGATCTGGACGAGGCCGAGGATCACCAGGGATATCCCGAGAAGCCACCACAGGAACGCCGCGCCCCACAAGGGCGAGGTGAGCAGCGTTACCCCGGCCAGGATGCTGATGATCGCGAAGATGACGGTCCACACCTTGGACGCGGCGTCACCGATCAGGGTGAGCCCGACCACGCCCTCGATGATCCACACGACGCCGACCAGAACGCCCACGAGGCTGGCGAGCACGGCGGCGGCGATACCGAGATTGGCGAAGGCCACGGCCGACGCGACCAGGAAGACGGCGCCGAGCACGAGGTAGCCGACGCGCGGCCAACCCCCGATCCTGCGGGAGAACAGGCCGATGCCGAGATTGACCAACCCGGCGATCGCCGCGTACACGGCGATGATCCCGGCGATGACCATCGCGGTCTTGCCGGGCCAGGCCAGAATGACCACGCCGATGACAAGCGAAACGAGGCCACCCACGCCGAGAGCAGCGCGGATTGCATTGATCACGGACCTGTCAGCATTCTCCAGGCCGGATTCGACGTGGCTCGCAGACATCATGGGTCTCCTTCCAACGGTGCCGACACCGATCTCAGTCTCGCACCCACCGGGCGTTTCGGGTCGCGGCACGCGGTGATTCGTGGCGGCACCGGAGCATCCCCGAGGCTGAACGGGCGGGCCACGGGTGCCCTGTCCGATCCACCCCGATGCCGCGCGACTCAACGACGAAGCTGTCACCGCGCGAGGGCAGGGAGGAGCCCGGCTACCGGTCTGGCTGGAGCCTGGCGTCCTGTTTGGGGAGGGTGATGCGGTTCAGGATCAGCAAGAGGGATGCGGTGACGGGAACGGCGACAAGGGCGCCGAGGAGCCCCAGCAGAATGCCGCCGGCCATCGCACCGATCAGGACCAGCGGCCCGGGCACGTCGACCTGTTTCGACATGATGCGCGGAGTGATGACGTAGGCCTCGATCTGCATGTAGCCGAAGTACACCACCGCGAAGATCAACGCGGCCCACCACGAGGTGAACAGGGTGAAGACCCCCGCGATGATCCACATCAACACCGAGCCGATCATCGGGATCAGGGTGACGAACAGCGCGATGAACGCCATCAACGGCGCGAAGGGCATCTGCAGCAGACTCAGCAGGATGAAGGTGACGGCAGCGTTCAGGACCGCCAGGGTCACCTCGCCGGAGACGTAGGCGCCGACCGAATCCGTGATCTCGTCGATCAGGCTGGCCAGGGTTGCGCGGTTGTAGGCAGGGGCGAACCGAACCAGGGCGGCCTTGATCTGGTCCAGCGAGGCAATGAAGTAGAGGGTGAGGACCAGGATGATCGTCGTGCTGGAGATCGTGTTGATCAGTCCGACCCCGACCGCCAGCGCCCCGCCGCCGACGGCCATCAGGTTCTCCGGGTCCGACATCCAGGCCTGAACCTGGGCAACCATGTTGGTGTAGAGCCCCTGCATCGGGCCCTGGGTGAAAGCCTGGAACCAGTCGCTGTTCTTGACGTCGGCGAGGTACTGCGGGACTGCCTCGGCGAAGGCGCTGACCTGGGTGACGATCATCGGCACGATGACCCAGATGATGGTGGCGAAGACAAGGACGAATCCGGCGAACACCACGGTGATGGCCATCGCCTTGCTCAGCCGGTGCCGCTGCAGCCACGTCACGACCGGGCTGAGGGCCAGCGCGAGGAAGGCAGCCAGGGCGACCGACACCACGACGCTCGCCAGGGTCGCTATCCCCGTCGCCAGCCAGAGTGCGACGAGGGCGCCGGCGGTCGCCGTGAACCCCCAGGTGAACGACCGGCCCAGATCTACCCGTAACGGCGGGGTCGCGGGCGTCGGCGCCTCGGGCGGCAGCGGACCGGGCAGCGATGGCGCCTGCCGCTCCGGCCCCTGAACCGCCGCGTTCTCCTGCAGGTCATCCTCGACCGAGGACGACACGGGCACATCCTTGTCGGCCATACCGGTAGCGTAGGAGTTCAGGTCGGTGGCGTCAGTGAATTGCCTCCGACCTCGTGACCAAGGTGGCCGAGCGCCGGAGTCGCGAGGATGCCCCACGGGCGCCGGATCCGGCGTGCTAGCCTCGGCCAGCGACGGACGAACGAGAACGGACCTCCATGACCGCCACCCAAGGTGCTGCGCGGCCGCCCTGGTTCCGGCGGCTCCTTCCCCTGTCGAGCGTGCCGGCGGCGGACCCGCGCCCGAGCGCCAGTCCGAGGGATGCCAGAGCGAAGTTCGCCGTGTTGGCATCGCTGGACGCCGCCGTTCCCGAGGCCACGCAGTCGCGCCTTCTGGAACCCGTGGAAGAACCAGCGGCCACCGTCGTGATCTGGCACGGCTTCACGAATGCACCCTCGCAGTTCGTCGACGTCGCCGAACGGCTGCGGTCGGACGGGTACCGGGTACTCCTGCCGCGGATGCCGTACCACGGCGAGGCCGATGTTCTGACCCGCGACCTGCTCAGGCTCTCCAGTTCGGAGCTGATCGACCACCTGCACAGCGTGATCGACATCGCCTCCGGATTCGGCGGCCCCGTGTGGGTCGTGGGGCTGTCGGCGGGTGCAACGATGGCGGGCTGGGCGGCCGCGACCCGTCCCGAGGTCAGCCGGCTGGTGCTCGCCGCGCCGCTCGTGGCGCCGGTCGGCTTCCCCATGCCCCTTGTCCGGCTGTTCGTGAAGTTCCCCCGGATCGTTCCGCGGCTCTACTGGTGGTGGGACCCGCGGGTGAAGGCGGAGATCGTGGGCAGCCCGTACGCCTATCCGGGGTTCCCGCTCCCGGGCATCATGTCGTTCCTGCACCTCTCGGAGTGGCTGTACGACGGTTCGATCGGAGTTGACCACGACCTCGAGCGCACGGTTCTGGTGACGAACCCCGGCGACTTCGCGATTCGCAAGGATGTCGCGCGGGCGTTCGCGGAAGCGGTCTTCGCCCCCCGGTCGGGCTATTTCGGTGAGGCGCTGGTCGACGCGGACCTCAAGTGGATGCACGACTTCGTCGACCCCCGCTCCCCCTCGACCGGATCCACGGAGCAGGTGACCGCTCTCCTCCGGGCGGCGCTCGGAACCGGAGAGCCGACCGCAGGCGGTGTCCTGGTGTCACCGTTGGTCATCGAGCAGCCGAAGCACCCGTAGGCCATCCCGGACGGGAGGATTCAGGCCAGACGGCTGCTGACCTCGCGCAGGAGTTCGGCGGGATCCAGCCACATCGAGGGGTACTCGCCGTACCAGCGCTGCACACCAGCGGCGTCGATGAGCACGAAGCTGTGCCCCGGGAGGTCGGCGTGCATGCCCTTGCCGAGGGTGCCGTAGGCCCTCGAGACCGACCCGTCGTCGAGGAGGAAGGGCGTCGTGACACCGTAGCGGCCCATGTCCGCGGCGATGTCGGCCCTGCTGTTCATCACAACGGGCAGGACCGTGACACCGAGGGCGTCGAAGCCTTCCTTCCGCTTCTCGATCTCGGCCATCTGCATGATGCAGGCGCCGCAGCCGGCGCCCTCGTTGAAGTAGAGGAGGACGGGCTTGCCGCGGAGTCCGGACAGGGTGACGGTGGTGTCCGCGGTAGTGGCGAGGGTGAAGTCGGGCGCCGGGGTGCTGGTGGCTGCCGACGTGGTCTGGGAGGTGAGCAGCATGCCGGCGACCGCTGCGGCGACGGCAAGGCCCGCGACCCAGCTCATCCAGCGCCTGCGGCGGCTGCGCCGGGCTTCGGCTGCTGCGGCCGCCTTCTGGCGAGCGCGGAGTTCCTGGC
This sequence comes from Propionicimonas sp. T2.31MG-18, assembly GCF_964266745.1. NCBI lineage: Bacteria > Bacillati > Actinomycetota > Actinomycetes > Propionibacteriales > Nocardioidaceae > Propionicimonas > Propionicimonas sp. T2.31MG-18. Next base: position 30,047 of record NZ_CAXWGX010000027.1, on the reverse strand, counting down.
GGGCGGTGTTGGTCATGGTGATCCTTCGTGGCGTCAGTGGCAGTGTGCGGACTGCTCGGGAACCGGGGTTGCCCGATCGTCTCCGGCCGGGGTGGGGGTGTCCGGGCCCGGTCGGCGTCCACGCCGCCCGATGAGCGTGGCCCAGACGAACACCCCGGCGACGGCCAGAAGACCCAGTCCGAGCACCGGCTCGGGCACGGGCTCGAGCCAGGCTTCGACCGAGGCGAACCAGCCGGCGAGCGCGCGACCCGTGGCGACCTGCAGCTCCGGTCCTCCGGTCATCTGCCCGGTGTTGGCCAGGTAGATGATGAAGCCGCCCATGATCGCGAAGCCGACAGAGACGATGACGTTCACCGTGTTGGTTGCCAGCGTCCACGCGCCGAGGCGGAGGGTGACCGGTCGGGCGACCGGCGCCTTCGTGGCCAGGCCGGTGGCGTCCCACACCAGGGCCATCACGAACAGCGGGAACGCCATTCCGAACACGTACGCCAGGCCCAGGCCGACGCCGCCGACCGGATTGCCGGCGAGTGCGGACAGCGTCATCACTCCGACCAGGACGGGCGCGCAGCAGCTGGACGCGATGCCACTGAAGACACCGAGCGCGAAGAAGCTGGCGCCATCGCCACGGCTGGTGTCGGGGGTTCTCAGGACTCCCGGGAGGCTCCACATCCGACCGGACAGCGTGAACGCGGCGAGGACGAGCATCAGGATGCCGCCGGCCCAGTACAGGACCGCGTGATACCGGGCGATAGCCGCGGCGATCAGGCTGATCCCCACCGTGATCGGCACCAGGATGGACGCGAGTCCCGCGGCGAAGAGGAAGGTGAGCGGGAGGAGTCGCCACCGCCGGTTCTTCACGGCCGCGGCCAGGTAGCTCGGCGCCAGGAAGACGATGCAGCACGGGGCGAACAGGGCGACGCCGCCGGCAAAGAACGCCGCCAGGACACCGCCCGTGGTCAGGAGGTCACCCACGACCGGCTCCGATCCCCGGCGTGCCGGACAGCAGTGAATCCAGCTTGCGCCGCGGGAGACGACCCGCGGAGAAGTACGTGCCGTCCACGATCAGCAGGGGGTTCATGGCCGGCCGGTGCTCGGCGAGCAGCGAGCGTCCCTCGGCGGACGTGGCCTCGACCACCCGCAGCTGGAGAGGTACGCCGCTGGCGATCATCCCCTCGAGGTGGCGGTGCGCGTCCTCGCAGAAGTGGCACCCGGGCGCGGTCACGAGGGTGAGCGCGGGACCTGGTCGGAGGGTGTGTTGGGTCATCGGTCGTCGCTCTCGGTGTGGATGATGTGGGCTCGGGGGTCCGGCACGGCGTCCATGGACGGCGCTGCGCAGTCCCCCGCCGCGAAGCCGGGCTGCTGCCAGGTCTGTGATTCGGGTCGTTGCCGCAGCGATGGCGGAGGCAGCTGGTGGGGGTGCCGGCCCGGGGTCAGGCCGATCGCGACGAGCATCCACCACACGCCGGCCCAGATGGCGGCCAGCACGACCACTCCGAACAGCCAGAGGACGGGCATGCCCATCCCGCCGAAGCCCATCACCGGGTGCCTCCTGAACTCGTCATGACTCCAGCCAACCGGGCGTCCACGACGAAATCCCGAAGCCGTTCTGAAGAATCGATGGAGATGGCCGGGGACCGTGGTGGTGTTCGGGCGGGTGGGCGGCATGATTTCGGCATGAGCGAACCCGCTGCCCTGACGCCGGCCCACGTGCTGGTCGTCGACGACGAGACGGTGCTGGCCGGAATGGTGGCCAACTACCTGCAGCGGGCGGGGTTCCGCACCAGCGTCGCCCACGACGGCGTCCGTGCTGTCGAGTTCGCACTCGCCGAGGCGCCGGACGTGGTGGTGCTCGACCTCGGACTTCCGGGCAAGGACGGGCTCCAGGTGTGCCGGGAGATCCGGCAGCGCTCGGACTGCTACATCCTGATGCTGACCGCCCGGAACGAGGAGATCGACAAGCTGGTCGGCCTGTCCTCCGGCGCGGACGACTACATGACCAAGCCGTTCAGTGCCCGCGAACTGGTCGCCCGGGTCCAGGTCCTGCTGCGGCGCCCGCGCGCCGACCGCGTGGTGGAGGAACCACCCCGTCTCATCGGGGCGCTGCGGCTCGACCCCGTGGGGCGGCGCGTGACGGTGCTCGACGTGGAGGTGGACCTCACCCGTACCGAGTTCGACCTGCTCGACGTCCTGACCGCCCGGCCGAGGGCGGCCTTCACCCGGCGCCAGCTGGTGGACGCCGTGTGGGGGCCTGACTGGGTGGGCGACGAGCACCTGGTCGACGTCCACATCGGGCACCTGCGCCGCAAGCTCGCCGCCGTCGCCGACCTGCCCTTCGTGGAGACCATGCGCGGCGTCGGCTACCGGATGGGACCGGGCCGGTGACCGGGCCGTCCCGCCCGGGAAGCCTCACCACCCGGCTGCTGATGTCGCAGGTCGCGGTGTCGGTGGCGATGGCGCTGACGATGATCGTGGTGGCGGCGATCGCCGGTCCCCCGTTGTTCGAGGCCCACATGCGGGAGGCGGGTCACGACAGTCCGGACGTCCTCGCCCACTCCGAGGAGGCGTTCAACACCGCCGGAACGCTCGCCCTGTTCATCGGCCTGCTGATCGCCGCCACCGGGGCCATCGTGGTGAGTGTGCTGATCAGCCGCCGGCTCCGTCGCTCGCTCGTCGACCTCGGCGACGCCGCGGCGCGCATCTCCGATGGTGACTACGCCCAGCGGGTCGAGGAACCGGACTCACGGGAGCTGGCCACCCTGGCCGGCAGCTTCAACACCATGGCCACCCGGCTCGACTCCATCGAGACCAGCCGGCGGCGACTGCTCACCGATCTCGCCCACGAGATCCGCACGCCCCTGGCGAGCATGGAGATCTGCGTGGAGAGCCTCGAGGACGGGGCCATCGAGCCGGGCCCGGAGGCCTGGCACATCCTGTCCAGCCAGATCGAACGGATCTCCCGGCTCGCCGACGACCTGGGCCAGGTGTCAGCCGCCGAGGAGGGACGGCTGAACCTCGCACTGGATCCGGTCGACCCCAACCTGCTCGCCGGCGACGCCGTCCTGGCGGCGAGGGAGGGCTACGAGCGCAAGCACGTCGCCCTCCAGGTCGTGCCCGCCGACGGCGCTCCCCCGGTCCGTGTCGACCGCACGCGGATCGCCCAGGTCCTCGCCAACCTGCTGTCGAACGCCCTCCGGCACACCCCGGCGGACGGGCAGGTGGTCGTCCGTGTCCTCGCCGAACCGGATGCCGTGAGCATCCAGGTCAGGGACACCGGGGACGGGATCGTGGCCGAGCACCTGCCCCACGTCTTCGAGCGCTTCTACCGCGCCGACACCGCCAGGGACCGCGACAGCGGCGGCACGGGTGTCGGCCTGGCGATCAGCCGGGCGATCGCCCGTGCCCACGGCGGCCAGCTGACGGCCGACAGCGCGGGCCAGGGCAGGGGCGCCGCGCTCACCCTTCGGCTGCCGGTGTCCGGAGCACCTTCATCGAAACAACACCGAACCGGCTAGAAACTCACCGCCACCGCACGAATGCTGGGCACGACCACCAACAGGAAGGCCCGGCATGCCGCACCCTCTCACTCGACGTGACCTGCTCACCGGCAGCCTCGGCCTCGGCGCCGCCGCGCTCCTCGGCGGCTGCACCCCGACCGCCACGGCGCCACCCACGAGCGCGATCGGCGTTCCCCCGACGCCGTCCCTCGGCAGGCCCGCGGTGACGGCGGTGCTTCGTCCCGGCGAGTCACCGGTCGACCTGGGCGGCATCATCGCCCGCACGTGGTGCTACGACGGGCGGGTGCCGGGGACGCTGCTGCGGGCGAAGGCCGGCGACGTCGTCCAGGTGCGAGTGCACAACGCGCTCCCGGTGGAGACGAGCGTGCACTGGCACGGCATCGCCCTGCACAACGCCGCCGATGGCGTCCCCGGCCTCACCCAGGACGCGATCGCTGCCGGTGCCGACTACACCTACACGTTCACCGCGCCCGACCCCGGCACCTACTTCTTCCACCCGCACAGCGGCGTCCAGATCGACCGCGGGCTGTACGCCCCGCTGGTCATCGACGATCCGGCCGAGCCCGGCGCGTACGACCACGAGTGGGTGCTCGTCCTCGACGACTGGACCGACGGCGTCGGCTCCAGCCCGGACGACATCCTCGCCGCCTTCCGAGCCGAACGCGGGACGGTGAGCGACGGCATGAACCACGACATGTCCGGCATGGGGGGCATGGGCGACTCGCCCCTGGGAGACGTCGGTGACATCGCATACCCGCACTACCTGATCAACGGCCGCGTCCCGGCCGCGCCGTCCACCCTCACCGCGAAGCCCGGGCAGCGAGCACGCATCCGGCTGATCAACGCCGCCGCCGACACCCTCTTCCGGCTCGCGATCGGCGAGCACGCGATGACCGTCACCCACACCGACGGCTTCCCGGTCCAGCCCGTCGAGACCCGGGCGCTCTACCTCGCCCAGGGCGAACGCGTGGACGTCCTGGTGACCTTGGGCGACGGCGTGTTTCCCCTGGTCGCACACGCCGAGGGCAAGGACGGCCAGGGGCTGGCGCTGATTCGCACCGGTGCCGGGTCCAGACCGGCCGCCGACGTGCACCCGTCCGAACTCGACAGCGGGCCCCTGCTGCTGGCGACGCTGATGCCCGCCGAGTCGGCACGGCTGCCCGGGCGCGAACCCGACCAGGTGGAGCAGGTGACCCTGAACGGCCAGATGCGGCCCTACGCGTGGGGAATGAACGGCACGACCTTCGGGTCCGACACCCCGATCCGCACCAGCGCCGGACGGCGACTGCGCCTGCAGATGACCAACATGACCATGATGGCCCACCCGATGCACATCCACGGTCACACCTGGTCGATGCCCGGCAACGGGGGCCTCCGCAAGGACACCGTGCTGGTGCTTCCCATGCAGACCGTCACCGCCGACCTCCAGGCGGACAATCCCGGCCGGTGGGCCTACCACTGTCACAACATCTACCACGCGGAGATCGGCATGATGACCACGCTGCAGTACTAGGAGCCGGCAGACTCCGAGCGGCCCGGCCGCAGGTCGAGCCGGCGCAGCCACTGGGCGTTGAGCGCCACCACGACGGTGGACAGCGACATCAGGATCGCACCCACCTCCATCGGCAGGGTGATGCCGACGGGTGCGAGCAGACCGGCGGCGAGCGGCACCGACACCAGGTTGTAGCCGGCAGCCCACCACAGGTTCTGGAGCATCTTGCGGTAGCTGGCCGTCGACAGCTCGATCACCGACACCACCGTGCGCGGGTCGTCGCCGGCGAGGATGACCCCGGCCGAGGCGATCGCCACGTCGGTGCCGGCACCGATCGCCAGGCCCACGTCCGCCTGGGCCAGTGCCGGGGCGTCGTTCACGCCGTCGCCGACCATCGCGACCCGTTGGCCACCGGCCTGCAGCTCGGCGACCTTCGCCGACTTCTCCTCCGGGCGCACCTCCGCCAGCACGGTGTCGATGCCGAGCTCCGCTGCCACCCGGTCGGCGACCGGACGGGCGTCGCCCGTGATCATCGCGACCCGGACACCGAGCCGGTGCAGGGCTGCGACCGCCTGCGCCGACTCCGGACGGACCTCGTCCGCCAGGCCGAGCGCTCCCACCACCTGGCCCGCGCGGACCACGAACAACCTGGTGAGGCCCGCCCCGGACCCCTCGGCCGCGTCGAACGGGTCGCTCTCCCCGAGCTCGCCGAGCAGTCGTGGGCCGCCCACCCGGATCTCCACGCCGTCGACGTCGGCGCGGACGCCGAGGGCCGGCTGGGACGCGAAGCCGCTCGCCGACGGCACCGTGACCTCGCGTTGCGACGCCGCGCGGACGATCGCCCGCGCCAGCGGGTGCTCGCTGTCGGCCTCCGCCGCTGCGGCGAGCGCCAGCACCTCGGACGCGGACGTGCCCGTCACCGCGTCCACCGTGACCACCGCGGGCTGGCCCTTGGTCAGGGTGCCCGTCTTGTCGAACACGACCGTGGTGACGGTGCGCATGGCCTCCAGCGCCAGGCGGTCCTTCACCAGGACGCCGGCCCGCGCGGCACGTTCGGTCGAGATCGCCACGACCAGCGGGATCGCCAGGCCGAGCGCGTGGGGGCAGGCGATCACCAGGACCGTGATCACCCGGACGACGGCCTGGTCCGGCAGACCCAGCAGCGTCCACACGACCCCGGTCACGGCGGCGGCGGCGAGCGCGAACCAGAACAGCCAGGCCGCGGCGCGGTCGGCAAGGCGCTGAGCGCGCGAGGTGGAGGCCTGTGCCTGCTCGACCAGCCGGCGGATCCCCGCCAGCGTCGTGTCCTCCCCGGTGGCGGTCACCTCGATCCGCAGGCCGGAATCGGTGCTCACCGTGCCTGCCGTCACGGCATCGCCCACCGCACGCCGGACGGTTCGCGACTCACCGGTGACCAACGACTCGTCCAGCTCGGCCTCGCCCTCGACGATGCGCCCGTCGGCCGGAACGCGGCCACCGGGCCGGACCAGCACCACGTCGCCGACCACCAGATCGGCGGGTGCGAGCTTCTCCACCGTGTCGCCGCGGACCACCTCGGCGGTGTCGGGCAGCAGCGCCGCCAGAGAGTCGAGAGCGCTCGTGGTCCGGGCGAGCGACCGCATCTCCAGCCAGTGGCCCAGCAGCATGATCACGATCAGCAGGGCCAGCTCCCACCAGAACTCGAGCGTGTGGCTGAGCAGCCCCAGGGTGGCGCCCCAGCTGGCCAGGAACGCGACGGTGATCGCGAGCCCGATCAGCAGCATCATCCCCGGCCGCCGGGACCGGAGCTCGTCGACGGCCCCGGCGAGGAACGGTGAGCCGCCCCAGGCGTACAGGATCGTGCCGAGCACGGGCGGGACCCAGGCGATCAACCCACCGTCCGGCACCTCGTAGCCGAGCAGCATCGCGAACATCGGCGACAGCGCGACGACGGGGACAGCGAGAGCCAGCATCACCCAGAACAGCCGCCGGAAGCGCTGGACGTGGTCGCCGTGCCCGGAGTGACCACCGTGCCCGGCGTGTCCGCCCGATGCGGAGTGTTCGGTGTGGCCGCTGTGCCCGGAGCCGCCGGCATGTTCGCCGTGGCCCGTGTGCTCGACAGTGCCGGTAGGAGCCGGATGCCCGTCGTGGACGCCGTGTGCTGTCATCTTCATCCTCCTCGGATACCCCCGGTAGGTATCTGTCCGAACACGGTGCCGGCAGGGGCGCATTCCCCACAGACTCCGTCCGACCGCGAACTTCAGAGAAACTTCATCCAATTCGGCCGGGGTGTGACGCCTGCGTCCCCGAATCTTGAACCACCTGGCGCTACCCGAAAGGAAGCAGGACACCCCATGACCAGCACCGCCACCCGGCAGACGCCCGTCGCTCCGGCCCGTACCCTCTCCAGCCCGGCCGCAGCCATCGGCGTCCTCGCCCTGACCGGCGTGCTGAGCCTGGCCGCCCTCCTCGGCCCGAACCTGGTGGCCGACGACCTCGGCATGACCATGACGATGGGCATGACCCACTACATGGAACTCCTCGCCGTGCACCAGCCGCGCAACCTGCTGCTGTTCATGGCGATCCCTGTCGTCCTTGCCGAGACCCTCGCGATCACCGAACTGGTGATCCTCTTCGCGCGCTCGGCCACGCCGACCTGGGTGCGTACCACCAGCCGCATCGCCGGCCTGATCGCCGGACCGGTGATGCTGGCGATCTTCCTTCACCTCCTGGTCAACGCCGTCGTCCCGCTCACCGTCACCGGAGGCTGGCGGGGCCCGGCCGACGTCATCGCTGTCATGTTCTACCTGGCAGGTGTGATTCCGCTGGTGGGCATCACCCTGGTCGAACTCGGCCTGATCGGCACCGACCCCGCGAGCGCGCTGAAGTGGCACGCCACCTTCATCGCGATCTTCCTCGTGGTCGCCCACGTCGCGATGATCTTCGGGATGCTCGATCCCGCCGTCCTCGGCTACCGGATGATCCACGAGCACTAGCCGTGGCGTGCCCCGGGCCTGCCCGGAACGGCTCTCCCGCCGGTGAGGCGGCCGGGAGAACGGAAGGGACAATGGGCGACATGATCCGTCACCTGGTGAGCAACCCGTGCCGCGACGCGTGCGGCACCGAGACCACGGACGCCGTGCACGAGGGCTCGCCGGTGCTGCGGTGCCCCGGATGCGAGTCGACGTGGGTCGAGGTCACCGATGGGGCGGGGTCGGCTCCGGCAAGCAACGACGGAGCCTCCCGGTCCGGCGGCAGCTGAGGCCGGACCGGACCGGTGACGTGGCGAGCGGGCCCCAGACCCGCCCTCGCCGGAGTCCGTGGGACCCCTGTTCGAGATCCGCCGGCAGCCTCACCGCCGGGACGGCAGGTCCCTGCTCCCGCCCAGCACGAGCGTGACCCGGGCGTCCACGTCGGCCAGCCCGGCCGCGTCCAGCCGGTCCCTCAGCCCGGCCTCCTGGATGGTCGGCGGCGGGCCGAGCGCGGTGATCCGCAGCACGCCGTTGCGCACCGTGATGTCACTGAGTTGCCAGCCCTGCGACTCGGCCCAGGCGGTGGCGACCGGGGTCGCCCGCGACAGGAGAACCTCCTGCTGGACGACCAAGGCACTGCCCCAGCCGAGCGGGACCGCCACCACCACGACGGCCGCAGCGACCGACACCAGGGCACTCAGCCGGAGCTCGCCGACCGGCGTCCCACCGGCGGTCGCCGCCTCCCTGACCCCGTGCAGGAGGAAGACGGCCGTTCCGGTGGCGATGATCGCGCCGACGTTGGTGCCGAACAGCAGGAGGGCGCCGAGCGCCTGCTCGGGGGCTCCCGACTCCAGGGAGAGCCCGACCACGGCGAGCGGCGGGACGAGCGAGATCGCGATCGCCACACCGGGGAGGGTGTCGGACACGTCGGCGCGCACCATCGCGAAGGCGCCCACGGCTCCGGTCGCGAGGGCGGCCACCAGGTCGATCAGCCGTGGGCTCACCCGGGCGGCGATCTGGGTGTTGGTCTCGGCGAGCAACTGCGTATGGGTCGTCAGCCCGAGCAGGAACGACACCGCCACCACGCTCAGCGCACCCGTGACGACCATCGCGATGTTCGCCACGATCAGCTGCCGGCGCGAGAGCACGATGGCCAGGGCCGTGCCGAGGATCGGCGTCATCAGCGGTGCGACGATCATCGCCCCGATCACCGTTGCCGTGGAGTCGGCGACGATGCCCGCGCCCGCGATCACCGCCGCGAGGATGATGAGCACCCAGAACGCGGAGAGCCCGATGTGCCGGTCCGACCCCTCGGTCAGGAAGAGTCGCCGCACCAGTCGGTCGGCGTCGGCAGGCGCTGCCCGCCACCAACCCGGGGACGGGGCGGCCTGTCCGGGCGCTGCTTCCGACGCGGGGGGCGTGCTGGTCATCGTGGTGACTCCTCTCCCTGGAGTTCCCGGGCGCGGCGCAGGCCGGCCTGGAGCGACTCGCCCAGGCGCGGCGCCGCGGCGAACACCTGGTCGGGGCCAAGGTGCCCGAGCGCCCCGGTGTTGCGCAACTGGTCGAGCACCCGCGCGCTCACTCCGGTGAGCACGAGGTGGGCGCCGGACGCGGCCAGGCTGTCGTGGTAGCGCAGCATGGCCCGGATGAACGTGCTGCCGAGGTCCTCCTTGCCGCGCAGCCGGAGCACGACCACGCCGCCGGCGGACGCGTCCGTGGGCGCCGGCAGCTGCGCGACGACGACCCCGGCCGAGGCGAAGAACAGGCTGCCGTAGGGCGTCAGGACCACGATGTCGCCGCCGGCGAGTTCTGCGGGCGGCTCGGTCTCGACGGGCAGGTGGGAGTGTGCGTCGAGCTCCCAGCGCACCACGCGGACGCGGTTCGACTGGTGCGCGACGAACAGGATCACCGAGATCCCGACACCGGCCAGCACCGCGTACTGCATGGGCACCAGCAGGGTGAGCAGGAACGTGACCGACATCACCACCGCCTGGGTGGGTCCGGTCCGCCACACCATCACGGCCTGGTCGAGCGTGAAGGTGCGCAGCCCGATCACCATCAGCAACGCGGCGAGGGCCGGCATCGCGATGTGTCCCGCGACGCCGCCGAGCGCGAGGATCGTCACCGTCATCACCACCGCGGCGGTCAGGTTCGCCACGCGGCCCCGACCGCCCGCGGCGACCACCAGCGACGTCGCCGACATCGATCCGCCCACGGGCATGCCCCGGAACAGCCCGGAGACGATGCTGGCCACGCCCTGGCCGCTGAAGTCACGCGACGGGTCGGGGTAGGTCCCGTCCGGGTTCGGCAGCGACTGGCTGATCGCCGCGCCCTGTACGAGCCCGACGAACGCCAGCGAGGCCGCCGGGATGAGCAGCTCCGCGAGCTGCGCCAGGGACGGCAGGACGGGCAGCGGCAGGGACCGGGGCACCTCGGCGAGGTCCGCCAGGACGGGCACCGCCAGTCCGGGCACCAGGGCTGCCGCCCCCGAGGCCACGACGATCGCGACCACGAGGCCCAGGGCGCCCAGGCGCGTTCGCTCGAACCCGACGATCATCACCAGGGTGGCCACCGCGACGACCACCGTCGGCCCGTGGAAGGACGCGACGTTGGCCAGCGTGTCGGCTGCCCGGAACAAGCGGTTCGAGGCCACGGACGCGTACCCCGTGGCGCCGGCGAGCTGACCGATCACGATGTTCAGGGCGACGGCGTTGACGAAGCCGGTGAGCACGGCGTTGGGGACGTAGCGCACCAGCGTCCCCAGCCGGGCCAGGCCGGCGGCCAGCATCAGCAACCCGGTGAGGACGGCGAGCGTGGCCAGCGCGCCCGCACTCCCCGACCCGGTGAGCCCGGGGACGTCGGAGATGATCACCGCCATCGCGCCGGTCCCCTGGACGGACATGATGGCCGAGCTGGTCACCAGCGCCCCGGCCAGCGTGCCGAACAGGTAGCCGTACAGCCCGGCCAGCGGGTTCAGCCCGGCCAGCAGGCCGGCGGCCAGGCCGTCCGGGACGCTGACCAGTCCCAGCACCAGGCCGGCCCGCAGGTCGTGCGCGGGGACGGCCGCCCGGGCGGCACGCCAACGCCGCGCGGGCGACCGGTCGCTCATCCCCGCCCCGCGGGTCAGGGAGTGACGATGGCGAAGTCGGGATCCGGTTCGTCCAGCACGGCCAGCAGCCGCGACAGCGCGCTCGCGTCACCGGCCACCTCGACGCCGGCCGACCCGAGGTCGCCCAGGCCGAGCGCGCCGGAGAGCAGGCCCGCCAGCACGGGCATCGCGAGCCGCAGCGTGAGGTCGGCCGGCAGCGGTCCGGGAGTGGACGTGTGCGACAGCACCCCGTTGCTCAGGCTGATCCGGTGGGTCTGGCCGAGGTCGGTCAGCGCGACGTCGATGGTCAGGCGCTCGTGCCAGGCGCGCGGCCCGTCCACCCGGATCGCCATCGCATCCAGCCATTGCTCCGGCGTCAACTGGGCGAACAGGTCCGACGCGGCCGCGCTCACCGGCGTGCCGAAGCCGCCGTGCCGCAGCTCGTGCGCCGCCGAGAGGTAGGCGCAGCGCCAGGTGCCGTTCTCTGCGCCGTAGCCCAGCTGCTCGAAGGTGTCGGCGAGCAGCGTGCGCGCCGCCTCGTGGCCGGGCTCGGCGAACACCACGTGGCTGACCACCTCTGCCACCCAGCGGAAGTCGCCGGCGGCGAACGAGTCGGACGCCTTCGCGACCACCGCGTCCGCCCCGCCCATGAAGTCGACGTAGCGGCGCCCGACCTCGGCCGGCGGGTGCTTCCACAGGTTCGCCGGGTTGCCGTCGTACCAGCCCATGTAGCGCTGGTAGATGGCCTTCACGTTGTGGCTCACCGACCCGTAGTAGCCCCGCGCGTGCCAGGCGTTCTCCAGGGCCGGCGGCATGGTGATCGCCTCGGCGATCTCGATGCCGGTCAGGCCCTGGTTCATCATCCGCAGCGTCTGGTCGTGCAGGTAGGCGTAGAGGTCGCGCTGCTCGACGAGAAAGCGGATCGCGCGCTCGTGCCCCCAGGTGGGCCAGTGATGGGACGCGAACACGACGTCGGTCTGCTCGCCGAACAGCTCGATCGCGTCGGTGAGGTAGCGGGCCCAGGCGTGCGGGTCGCGCACCAGGGCGCCCCGGATGGTCAGGATGTTGTGGAGCACGTGGGTGGCGTTCTCCGCCATGCACAGCGCCCGCAGGTCTGGCAGCAGGAAGTGCATCTCGGCCGGCGCCTCCGAGCCGGGGGCCAGCTGGAACACCATCCGGACGCCGTCCACGACGACCTCCTGGCCCGTCGTCGTGACGTGCACCGTCGGCGGGATCAGCGTCACCGAGCCCACGGAGGTGGTCTGCCCGAGACCGGCCCCGACCTGGCCCAGCGGACCACGGTCGAGGGCCGCGCCGTACATGTAGCCGGCCCGGCGCGACATCGCCGTCCCCGCGAAGACGTTCTCGGCCACGGCGTGCTCTGTGAAGCCGGCAGGGGCGATCACCGGCACCTCGCCCGAGTCGACCCGTTCCTGCCCCAGGACGCCGCGCGCGCCGCCGAAGTGGTCGGCGTGGCTGTGGGTGTACACGAGCCCGGTCACCGGACGCTCGCCCCGATGCGCGCGGTACAGGCCCAGCCCGGCGGCGGCCGTCTCGACGGAGATCAGCGGGTCGATGACGACCACGCCGCGCTCCCCCTCGACGAACGACATCACCGACAGGTCCAGCCCCCGCACCTGGTACAGCCCGGGCACGACCTCGAACAGGCCCTGGATCGCGTTGAGCTGCGACTGGCGCCACAGGCTGGGGTTGACGGTCTCCGGCGCGTCGCCGGCCAGGAACGCGTAGGAGTCGTTGTCCCAGACGACCCGTCCGTCCGCGTCACGGACGACGGCGGGCTCGAGCGCGGCGATGAAGCCGCGGTGGGCGTCCTCGAAGTCCTGCCGGTCGGCGAACGGCAGCGTCTCGAGCAGGTGCGCGTGCTGGGCGACGATGGTCGCCGAGGCGGGACCGGGTCCGGCCTCCGGAGTCTGGGTCACGATGCGTCCCCGCCGTCAGGCGAGCGCCTTGGCCTTGAGCCGCTCGTACTCGGCCGCGGTGATCGCACCCTTGTCGAGGAGGGCCTGGGCCCGCTCGATCTGCGATGCCGGGTCGGGCTGGCCCGCCACGGAACGGATGTAGTCCTCCGCCGCCGACTGCGACGCTGCGACCGCCGACTGCTGGCGGCCCGCCATGCCGCGTCCGCGGGCGATCAGGTAGACCAGAGCGGTCAACGGCGGGGCGATGAACAGGGCCACGATCCACACCACGCGCGCCCAGCCGTTGAGTTCCCGGTCGCGGAAGATGTCGACCACGACCTGGAACAGCACCATCAGGTAGGAGATGAACACGAAGGCCCACAGCATCAGCCAGAAGAATTCCCAGAAGGTCATAACGCTCATCACTCTCGTTCGGACCGCCCGCGGGGCGGCTGCCCGCGGATGTCACGGGCGCCGATCAGGATGCTCCCGCCCGGGTCGTGCCGCATCACCCCTCGAGGGTGATCTCCGGCATTCGGCTCCGCCGTCACCCCGAGGGGCCGGGCAGTAGGGTCGGGCCATGCAATCCGCCCGCGCAGCGGTCGCGCCCGGTGTCCCCGCGTACCTGGTCACCCGGCCGACCCCGGGGAGCCGGGACGTCGACCGTGACGGCTTGCGCGCTCGGCTGAACCGGGCGGTGAACGGGCAGCGGGTCTGCGTCCTGCTCGCGCCCGCCGGGTACGGCAAGACCAGCGCCCTGACCGCCTGGGCGGGCGGCGAGGACCGCGCCGTGGCCTGGCTGACCCTGACCGAGCCCGACCACCACCCCGAGCACCTCGCCAGGGGCCTGGCCGCCGCGGTCGCAGAGCTCGCGCGGTCGGTGAGGGGCCCGCACGGGGTGTTGGTCGTGGACGACATCCACTTCGCCGGCGCGATGGCGGCCCGCGCCGTGCTGCGTCCGTTCGTGGAGGACCCACCCCACGGCATCCACCTCGTCCTCGCCGGACGCAGTGATCCCGGCATCGGACTCCCCCGGCTGCTGGCCGGGGGCGAGGTGGCGGTGCTGGACGCGGGCGACCTGTCGTTCACCCCTGAAGAGGTGCAGGAGGTGGGACGCACGCTCGGGGCCCCGCTCAGCACCGACCAGGCGGCGGCCCTCCAGACGCTGACCGGGGGCTGGCCGGTGGCCGTACGCCTGGCCCTCATGGCGGCGTCGCCCAACGAGCTGCCGGTCGACCTGGTGCCGTCCAGCCAGATCCCGAACCTGCCGGAGTACCTCTTCGAGAGCGTCCTCGCCGAGCTCCCGCACACGCTGGCGGAGTTCGTCCTGCAGGCGTGCGTGTGCGACTGGCTGACCGCCACCCTCGCCGACGAGTTGCTCGACCGCTCCGACGGGGCCGCGCTGCTCGAGGGTGCGGTCGCGGCCGGCCTGCCCATCGAGAGACGGGAGTCACCGGCTTCGGAGCCGGTGTACCGCTGGCACCCCCTGATGGCCGCGTCCGGGCGCGCGTTGCTGCAGCGCCGCGATCCCCACCGCCTGCGAGCGCTGGAGGGACGGGCCGCGCAGGCGCTGGCCTCGACCGACCCGGTGGAGGCGGCCGGCCACGCCCTCAAGGCCCGCGACCCCGCGCTGGCCTCCGCCCTGGTGCGCTCCCAGTGGCTGGCCGCGGTGCTTCGCGGGGATTCGGCCCTCGTGGAGGAACTGTGCGGACGGCTGCCCGTGCCGTACTCCGACGATCCAGAGATCCTGGCGATCCGCGCCGCGTGCCTGCGCAACTCCGGCGAGCCGGAGCGGGCAGGAGAGCTCGCCCGCCGGGTCAGGGACACCGTCCCCGCCGGCGCCGAGCCGGGGATGGTGGACCTCACGCTGTCGCTGGCCCGGATGTTCGTCATCGACACCGGCGCCGAGCTGGCCGCCGAGGCGGCGAGGGCGCGCAGCCTGCTGGCCGACATCCCCGGGGTGAGCGGGCCGTTGCGGGCGTGCGCGCTGCTCCTGGTCGGCTGGACGGAGCTGCGCCTGCGGAATCCCCGCAGCGCCATCCCGGTGCTCAGGGAGGCGACCGCGTCCTGTCGCGCCGAGGGCCTCGACGACCTCGCCGGGCGTGCGCGGGCCAACGAGTCGTTCGCGCTGGCGTTCGGCGGGGACTTCCGTGGCGCGCAGGCGCACATGGGCACAGCCGCGCCGGAACAGGGAACAGCCGCCTGGCGACGTGCCGACGGCGCCATCGAGTGGTTCACGACCGGCTGGATCCGCTTCTGGACCGGCGACGCCGTGGCCGCGACCGACGCCTTCCAGCGCGCCGCCGACCAGGGCGGCGGCCTGGTCTCCTACGCCGACCTCGCCCGCTGCTGGCTCGCCGACGCCGCGGTGGACACCGCAGACCCGGCCCGCATCGAGCGCGCGCGCCCCGAGCTCGACCTCGTCGCCGACACCACGATCCAGGGGCTCCCGTGGCCGGTGTACAAGGGCGTGGCACGCGCCGGCCTGGCGATGGTCCAGGGCCGTCCGGAGGTGGCCGCCGGGCTGCTGGACGAGGTGATCACCGGTGACCCGCAGCTCCCCGCCGCCAACGTGCTGGCCGCGCAGGTGTACTGGCAGTGCGGGGAGGCGGCCAAGGCCCTCGCCCTCACCGCGGGGCTGGGGGGCGAGCTGCCCCGCTACCTGCGCGCCGGGGCGGTCGTGATCGAGGCGCTCGCCGCGCACCGCCGCGGGGAGCGGGACCGCGCCCACGACCTGGTCGAGCAGGCGCTCGCCGCCTGCGCGCCGGAGGAACTGGTGCGTCCCTTCCTGCTCCGCGACCCGGACCTGACCGGACTGCTGGCCGAGCACCCGGCGTGGGGAACCCACCACGAGGAGCTGGTCGCGACCTGCCTGGCCAGGCGTGCCGGCGGCACCGGCGACCACGCCGTCGGGGTGCTCACCGCCCGGGAGCGGCAGATCCTCAGCCAGCTGCCGACCACGATGACGACCGAGGAGATCGCCGCGGAGCTGCACATCACGACGAACACGCTGAAGACCCACCTGAAGTCGGTCTACCGCAAGCTCGGGGTGGCGAACCGACGGGAGGCGGTCGCGGCCCTGCGCCGACCCGTCCGGCCGTGAGGACGCTCGTGGGGACGCCCGACGTCGGCTGCTTGACGAGGTGGGCGACCGTGCCGGTGTCCACGAGCGCCGCCCGGACACCAGGACGGTCAGGAAGACCTTCCGTGCGGCTCACCCGCGCCGGGTGATGCCGGAGACGGCCGAACCTGCGACAGTGGGTACTCGACGTGCGTCGCGCGCGCCTGACTGACAGAGGGGGATGCTGTGCGCAGAGCAGTCATCGTGGCCGTGCTGCTCGCCCTGGGCGGCACCTTCCTGACCGCGTGCGCGAGCCCGGGCACCCAGGACCTCACCGGCACGACGTGGTACCTGGTCTCCGGCGGCGAGGGCAACCCGGCCTGGAACTGGACCGTGCCGCAGGACGCGCAGTCCCGCTACACCATCCGGTTCGAGGAAGACGCGACCTTCGCGTCGCGTGCCGACTGCAATCAGCTCGGCGGCGCGTGGGAGGCCCGCGGATCCGACCGCCTCACGCTGACGCCCGGCCCCGTCACGATGGCCTCCTGCGGCGAGATGTCCTTCGACATCCTCTACGCGGGCCTGCTGGGACAGGTGCGCAACTGGAACGTCGCCTCCACCGGGCTGAGCCTCGCGCTCGGCGACGGCGGGCGCCTGGACTACACCTCGATCGCCCCGCCGACGGCCACACCGGCGGAGGGCGGGGAGGACACGCCCACCCCGACCCCGGTGCCGACGGCGACGGTGACGACGACCACGACGGCGACCGCCACCGCGACGGCCACCGCCACCGCGACGGCGACGGCGACCGTCACGGCCAGGCCGTCGGCGAGCGCGTCGCCGTCCCGCCCGACACCGCCACCGAGCGCGACGACATCGGCCCCACCGCCGCAGCCGACGCCCACCGAGCCGCCGGAGCCGTCCCCGACACCGAGCGCGCCGGCCGGCCCGACACTTGTCGGCCGGGAGTGGCGGCTCACGGCCTTCGCGCTCCGGGTGCCGGTGTTCGAAGGCAGCGTGCCCGCCGAACAGCAAGCCGGCTACACGCTCCAGTTCCGGGCCGACGGCACGTTCACCGCCCAGGCCGACTGCAACACCGTCAGCGGCACGTACACGCCCGTGAACCCGTCGGAGGCGAGCGGAGACCTGGCCCTCGAGCCGGGGCCGGCGACGCTGGGGGCCTGCGAGGAGGGCTCCTACGGCGACCTGTACCTCACCGCGATCAGCAACGCGGCCGGCTTCCGCATCACCGGCGAGCAGCTCGGCCTCGCGCTGGCGGACGCCGGGACGCTCCAGTACCGCTGAGCCACGCGTCCCGCGCAGGTCCCGGCGCAGCGCTCCACCGTCGGCTGCGCGCGGGTTCAGTACAGGGTCAGCAGACCGTCCAGTGAGGCCTGCGCCGCTGCGCGCGATGCCGGAGACAGGTCAAGGCTCTTGTGCATGTCGCCGTAGCTCCCGCCCTCCGTGCGGCGGTAGCCCGCCGCCTCGAAGAAGGCGGTGTGCCGGGGGTCGAGGCGGACCAGCCGCGAGACGGTGTGGTTGTTGACGATGAAGTCCGCATCCGCCAGCGCGAGCAGCGCACGGCCGGCCCCCTGCGCCCTCACCTTCTTCCTGGTCGCGATGTAGCTGATGTAACCGCCGTCCACCGCCCTTTCAGGAGGCCGGACGCTGTTGTCCGCCATCAGGTAGAGGATGCCGCCGCAGATGATCTGCTTGCGTGCCGCCACGATCAGCCGGCGGTGCGTCCCCTCCTCGGGCTCGATGAAGGCATCGAACCTCTGCGGCGACATCCCGAAGGTCTCGAGGAAGAGATCCCTGACAGCCGCGACGTGCGGGCTGGCCGGATCGTTGGGCAAACGCCACAGCTCGAACCCGTCGGCGCCGTCGTCGTCGCGGAAGGCGAGCGGGAAGAACCGGCCGACGACCGTTTCCACGACTCTCATCGCCGACGAGCCGACCGGCGGGGCTTCCGGACCGTCCGCCCCCGGGCGCAGCGGGCCGTTGCCGGACGCGCTCACGGCGTCGCGATGACGGACCCCACCTCGGAGCGCACGAACCTGGCCGCGAGGTCGTGCACCCGGTCGGTGTGGGCGTCGTGGCGCCGCCTGGCCGGATCGGCGTCGAACCACTCGACCAGCTCCCGCGCCCCCTCGGCCAGGGTCACCCGTGGTTCCCAGCCGGGGGCGACCCGCCGGATCTTGGTGTTGTCGAACACCACCGAGTGGCTCTTGTCGCCCAGGAGCCCGGGCCCGCTCTCCGGGTCGATCCGGGCGATCAGGTCGCTGGGCACGTGGACGAGGTCCGGCTCGACGCCGGCGGCGTGGCCGATGGTCCGGTAGATGGCGTCCCAGGGCATCGCGTCGTCGCGGGTGATGTGGAAGGCCTCCCCGAGGACGTCCTCGCGGCCCAGCAGGTGCACGAAGGCCCGCGCCAGGTCGGACGCGTGGGTCAACGTCCACAGTGACGTGCCGTCGCCGGGCACCACGACCGGCTTCCCGGCCCGCATCCGCTCCACCACGGTCCAGTCCCCGATCGGGACCTTCGTCCGATCGTAGGTGTGCGACGGTCGCACGATCGTCATCGGGAAGGCGTGCTCCCGGAAGGCACCGACCAGAACCTCCTCCGCGGCGATCTTGTCCCGCGAGTACTGCCAGAACGGGTTGCGCAGCGGCGTCGACTCGGTGATCGGCAGCCTGGGCACCGGCTTGGCGTAGGCCGAGGCGGACGAGATGAACACGAACTGGCCGGTGCGGCCGGAGAACGTCTCGATGTCGTCCGCGACATGCGCGGGCGTGAACGCGACGAAGTCGATCACGCTGTCGAAGCTGCGCGCGCCCAGGGCCGCGCGGAGCGCGGAACGGTCGCGGGCGTCAGCCGTGACCACCTGGGCGCCTTCGGGAACCGCGTGGGTGGCGGACCGGCCCCGGGTCACCAGGGTGACCCGATCGCCCCGTCCGAGCGCGGCGACC
Source organism: Propionicimonas sp. T2.31MG-18 (assembly GCF_964266745.1). Classification (NCBI taxonomy): domain Bacteria; kingdom Bacillati; phylum Actinomycetota; class Actinomycetes; order Propionibacteriales; family Nocardioidaceae; genus Propionicimonas; species Propionicimonas sp. T2.31MG-18. Next base: position 11,052 of record NZ_CAXWGX010000027.1, on the reverse strand, counting down.
GCGACCGAGTGGGAGATGGCACCGGTACCCCCGAGCATCAACACGTCCATGCGCCACCCTCTCACACCGGCCTCGCCCGACTCCCGCGCCCGAGGCAAGCACTGGCAACACGTGGAGTTCCGGGCGAGGGGCGCGCGATGCTGGTCGCACCGTCCGCCGATCCAGGAGTCACCATGAACACCGACCGTCGCTGGCTCGATCCCAGCCTCCCGTCCCGCGAGCGCGCGACGAGCCTCGTGGCGGCGATGACGCTGGAGCAGAAGATCGAGCAGTTGCACGGTGCGATGGAGACCATCGACATCTACGGGCTGGCCTCACAGGCGACGACCGCGGAGGAGATGGACCAGCTCGCGGCCCAGATCCGGATCGAGCGCCACGTGCGCGGTGACGAGGCCCTCGGCATCCCGAGGTTCCGGATCACGAACGGCCCGGTCGGTGTCGGCATGGGCGACGGGACGCCGTCTCCGCCGGCGACGGCCCTGCCGATGACGATCGCGCTGGCCGCGAGCTTCGACCCGGCCCTGGCCACGGCCTACGGCGACATCATCGGCGAGGAGGCTGCGGCGCTCGGCCAGCACGTGCTGGAGGGACCCGGCGTCTGCCTGCACCGGACCGCGATCGCCGGGCGCAACTTCGAGTACTTCTCCGAGGACCCCTACCTCTCCGGGGTGATGGGCGTGCAGGTCACGCGGGCGATCCAGGCGCACGGCGTCATCGCCATGGCCAAGCACTTCGTCGTCAACGACCAGGAGCACGAGCGGTTCCGGACCAACGTCGAGGTCGAGGAGGGGGTGCTGCGCGAGCTCTACCTGCTCCCCTTCGAGATGCTGGTGAAGGACGCGGACATCGCCGCGGTCATGAGCTCCTACAACCGCGTGCGCGGGGTGTACGCGACCGAGAACCGCTACACCCTCAACGACGTGCTGCGCCGCGAGTGGGGCTTCGAGGGGTACGTGCAGAGCGACTTCTGGTCGTGCCGCTCCTGCGCGGCGTCCCTCACCGCGGGCATGGACCACGAGATGCCGGACGCCAAGTGGCTGAACGAGGCCAACGTGAAGGCCGCCCTCGCCGACACCAGCCTGGAGATCGGGACGGTCGACCGCGCCCTCGTGCGCCGCTTCACCCAGATGTTCCGCTTCGGGCAGTTCGAACGTCCCTACGCGCCCGTCGCGATCGACGCCGCCGCGAACGGCGCACGCTCCCGGCGGATCGGCGAGGAGTCCGCGGTCCTGCTCAAGAACGAGGGCGGGCTGCTGCCGCTGGACGCCGCGTCCGCCGGCCGCATCCTGATCGTCGGCCAGAAGGACTTCGTCGACGACGCCTGCCAGGGCGGCGGCGGGTCGTCCAAGGTCACACCGCTCTACACCGTGTCGCCGGTCGACGGCATGCGCGACGTGCTGGCCGGCCTCGGCTCGGCCGCCACGGTCGAGACGTTCACCGTCGCCCGTGACCTGTCGAACCTGGACGCGGCCGTCGCCGCCGCCTCGACGGCGGACACGGTCATCATCATGGCCGGCGTGGTGGCGACCGAGGGAGCCGACCGTCCCTCCATCGCCATGGCCGACGACCAGGACGCCATGGTCTCTGCGCTGCTGGGCCGCGTCGGGCGGACCGTCGTCGTGCTCAAGGACGCCAGCCCGGTGCTCATGCCGTGGCTGGACCGCGCACCGGCGGTGCTGGAGGCGTGGAACCAGGGCGCGGAGGACGGCCACGTCGTCGCCGACCTGCTGTTCGGCGTGGTCAACCCGTCGGGCAAGCTGCCGACCACCTACCCGCGGAGCGAGGACGACACCCTCCACGCGGGCCGGCCCGAGCGGTACCCCGGCGTGGACGCCGGCGAGGGCTTCCCCACCATCACCTACTCCGAGGGACGCGAGATCGGCTACCGGTGGCACCAGGCCCAGGGAATCGAGCCGCTGTTCCCGTTCGGGTACGGGCTGTCCTACACCACCTTCTCGGTGGCCGACGTGACGGTCTCCGGCACGGCGAACGACGGCAGCGTCCCGGTCGTCGTCGAGGCCTCGGTGACCAACACGGGCGAGAGGGCCGGCGCGGAGGTCGTGCAGGTCTACCTCGGCGTCCCCTCTCCCGGACAGCCGCCCCGGCGCCTCGTCGGCTTCGCGAAGGTCTTCCTCGCACCGTCCCAGACCTCACGGGTCGTCCTCACGATCGACCCCTCGGCCACGAACCACCCGCTCTCGGTGTGGTCGGACGCCGAGCGGGCGTTCGTCGTGCCGCGCGGCCGCTTCGCCGTCTACGTCGGCACCTCCAGTGCCGACGCCACCGAGGTCGCGACGGTGACGGTGTCCTGAGCGGGCTCCGGCCGCGCCGTCCCGGCTCCCGGGGCGGTGCGAACCGGTGGCGCCCCCTCGTCCCATGCGGTCAGGGGCGCTAGGTTGCAGCAATGAGCGTCGACCAGGACCGCCCCGACACGCCGGACGAGGACACCACCGTCGAGTTCCTGCTGGAGCCTGCGCCGTACGCCGCGCGCCCCGCGCGGTTGCGTCCCAAGGCCAAGCGCAGGGAGGCCGCGGAGGTGGGCCCGCTCGCGCCCCCCTTCGAGCCGGACGGGCGGAACCCGGCCTACGTCTCCTGGCTGGAGCAGCAGTCGATGCTGCGGGACGCGACGGTGCTCGGACGCCAGCTCGCCGGCCACCACGCCATGTGGGCGGCCCCGTACGCCTCGCCCGACCCGCGCGCGGCCGTCCGCCAGGCCTCGGTGTGGTTCACCGCCTACCCGCTGTCGCAGATCACCCAGCCCGGGCAGTCGTTCATCGGTGCGCTGGGCGACGAGGAACTGTGGGCGGCGTTCGCGAAGATCGGCATCGAGGCCGTGCACACCGGCCCGCTGAAGCTTGCCGGTGGCATCTCCGGCTGGGACCCGACCCCCAGCGTCGACGGCCATTTCGACCGGATCTCGATGCAGCTCGACCCGGTGTTCGGCACCGAGGAGGAGTTCCGCGCGATGTGCGCGAACGCCGCCCGGCGGCACGGCACGATCATCGACGACATCGTCCCGGGCCACACCGGCAAGGGCGCGGACTTCCGGCTGGCCGAGCTGAACTACCTCGACTACCCCGGCATCTACCACATGATCGACATCCCGGAGGAGGCGTGGGACCTGCTGCCGGAGGTGCCGGAGGGCCAGGACTCGGTGAACCTCGACCCCGAGGCCGAGCGGCGCCTGGCCGAGGCCGGCTACATCATCGGCGCGTTGCAGCGGGTGATCTTCTACGAGCCGGGTGTCAAGGAGACCAACTGGTCGGCGACGCGTCCGGTGTGGGACTACAAGGGACGGCTGCGCCGCTGGGTGTACCTGCACTACTTCAAGGAGGGGCAGCCGACCATCAACTGGCTGGACCCGACCTTCGCCGGCATGCGGATGGTGATGGGCGACGCGCTGCACAGCCTGCTCGACCTCGGCTCGGGCGGGCTGCGGCTGGACGCCAACGGGTTCCTCGGCGTCGAGAAGGCGCTCGACTCGGGCCCGGGCTGGTCGGAGGGCCACCCGCTGTCGCAGGCGGCCAACCAGCTGATCGGCTCGATGGTGCGCAAGGTGGGCGGCTTCACGTTCCAGGAACTGAACCTCTCGATGGACGACATCAAGAGCACCGGCGCGGTCGGTCCCGACCTGTCCTACGACTTCGTGACGCGGCCGGCCTACCAGTTTGCGCTGGCCACGGGCGACACCGAGTTCCTGCGCCTGGCGCTGCGCGAGGCGAAGCGGATCGGCGTCGACCAGGCGTCCCTCGTGCACGCGATGCAGAACCACGACGAGCTCACCTACGAGCTGGTGCACTTCGCCGGCCCGCACCGGGACGACACCTACGAGCTGGCCGGCGGCGAGACCACCGGCGGCGAGTTGGCCGAGTACGTCCGCGAGACGCTGCGGCTCAAGCTGACCGGCGACGCCGGCCCCTACAACGCGCTGTTCGTGCAGAACGGCATCGCGTGCACCACGGCGTCCGTGATCACCGCGAGCCTGGGCATCACCGACCTCGACGCGATCACCGACGCCGACGTGCGCCGGATCATGAACGCGCACCTGCTGCTGTGCATGTACAACGCGTGGCAGCCCGGCGTGTTCGCCCTGTCGGGGTGGGACCTGGTGGGCGCGCTGCCGCTGGACCGCAGCAAGGTGAAGGCGCTGATCAGCACCGGCGACACCCGCTGGATCGAGCGCGGCGCCTACGACCTGATGGGGAAGGCGCCGGAGGCGAAGAAGTCGGCGTCCGGCATGCCGCTGGCGACGTCGCTGTACGGGTCCCTGCCCGAACAACTGGAGAGCCCGAACTCGTTCGCGTCCCGGCTGGCCGAGATCCTGAAGGTGCGCAAGCGCAGCGGCATCGCCACCGCGAAGCTGCTGGACGTGCCGGACGTGCCGCGGAAGAGCATGCTCGTGCTGGTGAACCAGCTGGAGTCGGGCGCGGTGCAGATCACCGCCCTGAACTTCGGACCGGACAAGATCACCGGTCGCGTGCAGTCCGAGCACATCCCGTCCGGACGCGTCACCGACCTGGCCACCCGGCGCAAGGTGAGCGATGTCGACGACCTGGGTGGCTTCACCGTCGAGCTGGCGCCGTTCGCCGGGCTCGCGATGATCGTGCGCTGAGCGGGCTCGCCGGACGTCCGGACGTGGCCAGGCCGGCGGTCAGTCAGTCGTGGTCGTGCCCGGTGAAGTCGACCTCGAGCTCCACCACGGCGTTGTCGATGAGCGCGGCCACAGCCGCGCGCTCCTCGGGTGTCAGGTGCGACGCCTCCGCCTCGACCAGAGCGACCGGGTCCAGGTCGGTGAACACCTGTTGCACCACCGCGGTGATCAGCTCGACCGCGGTCGCCTCGAGGGTGTCCTCGAACTCCGGCTGCTCCCAGTCGGTCGTGGTGTCGTCGCTCATCGTCCCGTCCCTTCCTCGTCTGCCCGGCCGTCGCCCGGCGTTGCGTCCGTCTCGCTGGTGGACGCCGGCTTCCTCATCCTCGATCCGAACGCGATGAGGAGGATCGACACCGTCGTCAGGTTGAACCACACCGGATCGGTGGGCGTCCACAGCAGCACCGCGAAGTAGAACACCGCGAAGGCGCCGAGCGCCCCCAGCCTCACGCCCAGGCGATCGGAGCGGTAGAACGCGGCCGCGAGCCCGGCCAGACCGGCGACTGTCGCCGCCCACACGGCGATCTGGGTCAGGTCCATCGTGGCGGCGCTCCTCGGGTGCGTGTCCCGCAACCGTACCGGCTCCCGCGTGACGGCGACTTGGACAGTGCTCACCGCGAGTCGCTACGTTGATCCGGACGCTCAGGGGCGGTAGCTCAGCCGGTCAGAGCAGGGGACTCATAATCCCTGGGTCGTGGGTTCGAGCCCCACCCGCCCCACCAGCATATTACTGCTCGTTCACTAGGTATCTTACTCTTGGACGGGTTGGCCGCAACAGGCCAGGAGGTTGCACTTGCGACCCCTCCTATTGCACGATATGCGTACGTCGTGCAATAGGGATCGGAGCCTCCGATGGGCCGTGAACGCCGCGAGTTCGGGTCGATCCGCAAGCTCGCTTCGGGTCGTCACCAGGCCGTCTACACGGGCCCGGACCTCCTGAGGCATGTCGCGCCGACCACCTTCCAGGCGAAGATCGACGCCGAGGGCTGGCTCCACGAGGAGCGCAAGCTCATCGAGGCCAACGAGTGGTCTCCCCCGAGGCACCGGGCGGAGAAGGCCCGTGCGGTGGCGACGACGCCGGACTTCGAGACCTATGCGAAGAAGTGGATCGCGAAGCGCCGGACCGACAAGGGCGAGCCGCTGCGCGCGTCCACCAGGGCCAACTACGAGGCCACGCTGGAGCATCACCTGGTGCCGACGTTCGGACGGATGCGGCTACGCGACATCACGAAGGGCGCGGTGCGCCGATGGTACGAGGACACACTGGAGGGCAACAGCGAGACCCCGCGGGCGAACTCGAAGGCGTACGGGCTGCTGCGGGCGATCATGAACAGCGCGGTCGACGAGGATCTGGTCGAGGCCAGCCCGGTGCACATCCGCGGCGCCGGCTACCAGCCGAAGCGGCGCCGGCTCGAGCCTGCCTCGATCGAGGAACTCGACGTCATCGTCGAGAACATGCCAGAGAAGTGGAAGCTGATGGTGCTGCTCGCGTCCTGGTGCGCGCTGCGCTACGGCGAGATCGCCGAGCTGCGCCGCAAGGACATCAAGCTGCGCCACGTGAGCGGACGCTGGACCGGCGTGATCCAGGTGCGCCGCGGCGTGGTGTGGGTGAACCGCAAGATCCAGGTCGAGCCGCCCAAGTCGGAGGCCGGCATCCGCGACGTGGCGATCCCGCCGCACCTGATCCCGGTCATCCAGGAGCATCTCGAGACCTACGCGGCGCCCGGCCAGGAGGGCCTGCTGTTCCCCGCCGCCAACGGGCGCCAGCAGTGGCCCTCGACGATCACGAGCTACTTCAAGAAGGCTGCGGAGATCGCCGGGCGCTCGGACCTCAGATTCCACGACCTCCGCCACACCGGTGCCGTGATGGCCGCCCAGCAGGGCGCGACGCTGGCCGACCTCCAGGCGCGACTCGGGCATTCCACGGCTAACGCTGCGTTGCTCTACCAGCACACCGCCAAAGGCAGGGATCAGTCGATCGCCGAGAGCCTCTCGAAGCTGGTCAGCAACTAGGCTTCGTCACTTGGCATCCGCCCACCCTCACCCTCGGTCTGGGGCATCGCCATTCAACCGATCCGCAAGTGACATGCCCCACATCAGGGGCATTGCGCCCAATCCGCTGATAACAACGCTAAGGTCCGCTCATGCCCACCAATCGACTGGTTTCGCTGAGCGTCTCGGGACTCTTCGGGCGTCAGGACACACTCGAACTGTCGTTCGACGAATCATGCACAGTACTCACTGGCGGCAACGGGACGGGGAAGTCAACCATCCTGCGGATGGTATGGGCGGTCGCTGCGGGCGAGTTCGAAACACTCCGCAACGCACCGATCAGCAAGCTAACGCTTACCTTCTCCGACTCTCCCGCACTGGAGTTCACCAAGCACGGAAGCAGCGGCCGCTTGGCGTGGGGAAGACATTCGACGAACGTCACTCACTCAGCGGCTCTCGAGGCACTCAGCCCGTGGGCTCGGGATGCACTCGCCGAGGCAGGATATGACGGCGAGCGGGCGGCCGAACAGCTCTTCGAGTGGTTACCCGACACCGCCTCGCCGGCAGAGATGTCTGAGATGAGACGAGCTTTACGGGAGCTCACGCCAGCCGATGCACGGATGGACCCGCCTCGTTGGTATCCCGAACTCCAGGGGATCTTTCCCGTGGCATTCATCACGGACCAGCGACTCCTCATAGAGGAACCTCGCCCTAACCCAAGGGATCGACACTCCCCGTGGCGCATGCGGCGGGGCCGGGTCGGCCGCGCCGTAGAGGCAGTGTCGATCGATATTGCTGAGCGGATTAACCGGGCCGACATGCAGTACGCCCGGGCGTCCCAGAGAATCGACAGAGAATTTCCATCGGCAGTCATCGCAGAGTTGAAAAAAGCGCCCCCGGAGAGGGAAACCGTCGCGCAACTTGCCGATGCCGTCAACGCGCAACGAGAGCGGATGCGGAACGTCGGCCTGCTTGATCGTGATGCGACCGTCGGCATGGCGTTGCCTCTTCACGAAGAGAACCAGCACTTGCTTACTGTCGTCTCTTCGTTCTTGAAGAGTACGCAAGCAAAACTCGAGGGTCTCGATGACTTGGCTGATCGCTTGACGGCCTTCAAAGAGTTCCTAGACGCCATGTTCGTTGGGAAGGCCGTCTCACTGATGCGCGAGGATGGCCTCGGATTCCATGTTGGTGACTCCCGAATAAGGGCCAACCAACTGAGCTCCGGCGAGCAGCAAATGGTCGTCCTGGCACACAAGATACTGTTCGAAACTGAACCTGGGACCTTGGTGATCATCGACGAACCAGAGATTTCTCTGCACATCCGATGGCAAGACCAGCTACTTGGTCACTTGATTGACATGGGCGCACGCTCTTCGCTTCAGTTCTTGATGGCAACTCATTCGCCAATGATTCTTGCATCTCATCCTGAGATGGAGCGATCACTCGACGACCTAAGGCAGTAGCTGTCCGTGAATTACACCCCAACTGGAGCCGCTCAGATGCTCCGCATGCTCGTGACAACATCGCCCGCCGACGGGGTCATCCTCGTCGTGGAGGGCCCCTCCGATGTGAGGGCGCTGCGCCCGCTGGTAAACCCTGGGGTCCACATCCAGGCGCTTGGAGGAAAGTCGCTTGTCGTGGGAGCGCACCAAAACCTCGGTTCTGCCCACGAGCGCCGCGTCCTCTTCCTGGTCGATTGCGACAACGAAGATAACACCCCAGTTAAAGGCTTACCCAACCTGATAATTACGAGCCATCGCGACCTCGAGTGTGACCTGCTATTCCACCTCGACGGCGCAAAGCGTGCCGCCCTAGATTGTTTCTCGTCGGGCCTCGACCATGAATCTGTGGTCAAGGCCATCAAGAAGGAGTTGGTGGTAAGCACCGAAGTTGCGTGCCGATTCAATGCGACTAAAGACGAAGCACGCCTTCTGCAGCTACCATTGGGCATAAGGGACGTCACGACAGGAAAGAAGCGGCGTTTCGCGCTCGAGGACCTTCCCCGGTTTGAGGAGTGGGCGCAGGGGACGAGTGACCTTCGCATCCCAGACATCGCCGCACGTTTGGGTGAGAAGCTCGGCTGGACAACTGGCCAAGTTGCGCTGGTTGCCAATGCCGCCGTCGCAAGATGGGGCTCAGCCTGCAAGCGCCACTCTGTGAGTGCGTGCGCGTCCTGCGGACGGATGCGACTCTGCAATGGCCACGACCTAGAGGCGGCCCTCGTCGCTCGATTCAATCGTCAGGGATCAAGCATCACCCGCACCGAGATGGAACGGCTGGTGCGTGTGGGTGCGGATGTTTCGCTCGCCAATGGATGGCCCGTGGTCGATCGGATCCGGCGCTTTGAGGGTTGGGCAGGCCTGCGCGTCCTGAGGACCCTCTAGGGAGATCACATATGGGAAGCGGCCGCCATCAACGACGCATGAATCTGGGGAATTGAGAGTGAGCTTCCTCCGAGCCCGCAGTGGGAAGCGAGAAGACGATTCCGGATCGGAGATGAAGCCAGCCTGCTTGACTCACTTCCGCCAGAATCGGCTCAATAGCCGTGAGTTGACGGGATCCGCCGAAGCATCTTGTCGAGATCGTTGATTCGGACCCGGATGATTCGGCGGCCGGAGCGATAGGCGGGCAATTCGCCCGCGGCGATCCTGCGGCGCAGGGTATGGACGCTGATCCCCAGCATGTCGGCGGCAGTGGCCAGGGAAATGAAGGCGCCGGGCTTGGTGCTCTCTATGGCGGACATGCTTACTCCTTCTCGGTAGGTGGTATTCAAAAGCCGATGCTGGGCCCGTGGCGGTCGTGGCCGTACCCGGGCAGGTGTTGCTGCTCCGGGCGTCGTCGGGGTGTCGGCGTGACGGTCTCCCACACATCCTCGGTCCGTGGCGACGGCGGCCAGCCTTGCCAGACCCTGGCGATCCCGGCGACGCGCCACCAGAGGGCTGAGGCGGGGCGCTCGTTCGGCAGCGGCCCCTCCCCGAGCGCGCGGTCGACAACCTCAGCTACGTCGACGCCCTTCTCTGCGAGCCCGTGCAGCCGACGCGCGATCACGAGCCGTTCCGGGTCGTGCGCGAGTGCCGGGTCGAGCGTCGGGAGACGCCGACCCCACTCCCCTGTGCCCAGCGCTCGGTCGAGCCGCGTGTCCAGGTCGTGCTGCCAGCGGGCCGCCGCGTCCCCCATGGCTGGTGCTCCGGTGCACGGGCGTCGGAATCTGGGATCTCCATCACCGCACGCCACACGGTGATATCGCCGACCAGGACTCCGTTCTCGAACATCCGAGGCGTGAGTGACGTCGGCCCTAGCCAGCTCGGGGGGAGGTGGTGGGAGCGGACCTCCCTCCGCAGACCGTCTGCCAGGCTGTCGATCCTGTCAGCTCGGGCCTGCAGGTAGGGACCCCACACCTCGTCCTCTGCCACCCGGGACGGGATGCCGCGCAGCCACGGCAACGGCCCAGGCGCCTTCTCGGGCACCAGAAGCTGGAGCCGAGAGTCCAGTAAGGCGGCGGGGTCGCGGGCCGTGTCGAGTTCGTCCAGGTTCGCGGCCTGCCGTAGCAGCGCCACTGGGTCGTGGCCGTCCGCGGCCAAGCTGAGGAGGTCTGCGCGGAGTGTCTCCCACGCCGAGCACTCGGTCAGCCACAACACGATCTGGTCGGCTTCGACGTCGAGTCGCCGGACGGCGTCCGCCCCGACGACTTGCTCGGCCGCGACGGCAAGCGCATCGGTGTAGCGGGCCACGGCCGGAGCGAGCAGCCGTGCCGGGCTGTCCTGCTCGCGCAACTCCGTGCTGGCGGAAACCGGCGCGTCGCCGTGGGCAAGGATGCGCTCGAGCCGCTCGACGCCGGTGAGCAGGTACACCGAGTCGGTGTGTGCCAGTCCGTGCGAATCGCCGTCGCCGACCACCTGCAGGTAGAGATGGTTGGCCCGCCGTCCGCGGGTCAGCATCGTGTACAGCTGCTCTCGCGACTCCTCCCCCGTCGCCAGGCCATGCATGGTGTCGGCGGTGAGCCCCTGGGCGCCGTGGATCGTCGTCGCGTAGCCGAGGTCGACCCACGTCCTCACGTAGTCGGCGGGCAGCGTCACGGCGTGCTTCGAGCGCAAGCTCTGGACGCGGAGACTGCCATCCGCTGCGACGGACGCGACCCGCCAACGGTCGCCGTTCTTCACCCAGTCGCGGCTTCCGACCGGGGCGGATTCAACCGATCGTCGCAACACCGCCTTGTTGGAGCAAGAGTAGGTGGTCGTTGAGTACTTCGGCGGGGGTCTTCCAGCCGAGTGTCTTGCGTGGCCGGTTGTTGAGGGCTACGGCGACGGCGGTGATCTCCTCGGCGCTCCAGCGGGACAGGTCGGTGCCTTTGGGGAAGTACTGACGCAGGAGCCCGTTGGTGTTCTCGTTGGTGCCTCGCTGCCAGGGGC